>NZ_OY762947.1:2775500-3400000 GCF_963666695.1 uncultured Desulfobacter sp. | reverse complement strand
GGGGCCGGTTCAGATGGTCTATGCCGGAAAGCTGAGCCGGGCCAAAGGTGTGCCCTGGCTGCTGAGATCCTTGAAACAAGTGCAGCAGGCAGACTTCAGGCTGCATCTGGCCGGCTCCGGCAGCGGGGAGGAATTTCACGAAAGCCTGGCGCTTGCAGCCCAATTGGGCAAAAAGGTAAAGGTTCACGGTCCCCTTTCCCACAGGGACCTTGCCGATTTGATGCGCAAATCCCACCTTTTTGTGCTGCCCTCATTTTTTGAAGGCCTGCCCCTGGTGCTGATGGAGGCCCTGTCCTCGGGCTGCCGGCTGCTGACCACGGATCTGCCGGGTGCCTGTGAGATCCTGGGGGATCATCTGTCCGATATGGTGGATCTGGTCAGACTGCCGCCGCTGGAAACCGTAGATACCCCTTTTGACAGGGACTGGCCGGCCCTGGAAAGAGATCTGGCCCAGGCCCTGGACCGTGCGATCCGGAAAGCAGCTGCCTGCAGGCAGCCGGATTTGGCCCAGGCGGATAAGATCTCCCAGGCCTATACTTGGGAAAAGGTTTTTTCACGGATGGAGTCGGTGTACGAGCAGGTAGTGCAGCAGACGTCTTAGAGGATTATTTTTTTCTAAAACCGGACGGCAATGGCTGCGATATCGTCATGGCATTTGAACCGGGGAAAGGCCAGGCAATGGGGATCTTTTTCTTCCTGGCTGCGGATCATCTGTTTTAACCCTTCCAGGCCCAGGTTCAGGTAGGTCCCGACAAGGTCGGTGAAATCTTTGTGCGGTTCCGGTTCAGGTTGGGGGATGGAAAGACCGTCGGTAAAGATCAGAACATGGGCCACCCGGTCCAGGGGCTCTTCTCCATGATGCAGGAATGCTTCAGCCGCTTTTTCGCCGTTAAGCACCCCATAGGTGATGTTCATGCCTGAACGGACCTTGCGGATCTGGGGGGCTAGTTTTCCGCGCATGAAATCTATGACCTGCTCTTGGTCTGACTGCCGGCCGTCTTTTTGGGACCTATGTGCCTTTCCGGCCCCGGGCAGATGGGTGCGGACCAATTCCTTCCACAGGGTCAGGGTCTCATGGTCATGGTCCTCCCGGTCCACCAGAACCCTGTGGCTGCCGTCCTCATAGATAAAAATGATTACAGCATCCCCGGTCTGGACCCATTCCAGGGACTGATCCTTGAGGCGTACAACCGCCGCACTGGTACACCAGAGATTTTCTTTTCTTGAGGTGTCCACCCCGTTGGAAACCATCTGCGCCATAATCGCATCGTTGGCCTGGCAGGCCAACTGGTTCAGGGGGAAATGGTTCATTCTAAATACTGCACCGGCCGTGCGGGAGGCAATGGTGCCCCCGGTCCGGTTCCGGCCGAATGTCCGTCTATTCAGGCTGGTTGCCCCGTCAAAGACCCCGAGGATATTATCCTGGATTACCAAAAAGTCTTCGTTCTGAATGGCGGTTCCCTTTTCAAGGATGGTCTGGATCTCTATTTGGGGATAGTGCTTTATTTCCATCTTTATAATTATAAAAACGGAAAATTTTCTGTCAAAAAGATAATATTGATATGGATCAAAGGGATCTATAGATAATCTATATATGTTCCCCTTTAGGAATGAGACTGAAATAACTTAACCTGGGAGCGCGGGCGTCCCGCCCGCAGTAAAAGTGCAGGCGAGACGCCCGCGCTCCCGGATATAGCAAAATGGGCAAGTTATTTAAGACCCGCTCCTTAAGATGGCAGGTAGTATTCAAAAACGATTTTTCCTGCCCTGGGCATCCCGGTTTTAATGAACCTGGCTTCATACTGGTTGAGTGGTTCTTTTTTCTCTGCCCCGGACAGTCGAAGTTCTAAACCCCTGGGCAGGTCCAGGGAAAAAAACAGGGTATCGTTCAGGGCTTTTGCCGGCACCTTGTCGATCCAGTCTAAAAATACCACGATCTTTTTTTTCTTGGCTTGTATCCGGGACTGGGTGGCATTGAGATACTGGGTCAGGCAGGCTGATATGTCCCTGGAAAGAACCACCTGGTTCTCGCTTGCCCTCTCTTTTATAAAATCGGACCAGGCGTTTATCACACCCATGTTTCTGTCAGGATTGGGGTGGAGGATATTGGCCCAGTGCAACGCAAGGATGGGGGAGTTGAAGCTGAACTCAGGTGCTGCCGCAACCTGGTTCCACCTGGTTTGAGAGATCCCCCTTTCCATGAGCAGGACCCCCTCTTCCCAGCCCAGCCCTTTGAACTGGGGGGCAATACTGCAGTCTGCCCGGGAAAAGACCAGGGGGATGTACTGGATACCAAAGGACCGGGCAATGGCCTGGAAGCCTTTTTCCGCTTTGCCGAATCCGTGGTGCAGGGCCGGAGGGATAAAAATCCGGGGCGCTTGGGCCAGGCCGAATGCCTCCATGAGCCTGAAAAAATATTCCAGATGTTGTTTAACCAGCTCCCGGGGACGCATTCTGCCCTCAGGGTCGTGAAATTCGCTGCGAAACATCCGGCCCTGATCCCAGAATTCATGCCCTACCCCATGGACGGCCACCTCCAGGTATTCACTGCCTGTTTGGATAATTTGAGCCGCCTCTTCCTTGGTCTTCTGGTCTGTAAACGGAGATCTCCACTGCTCTGCCATCCAGGTGGCAGAGGGCAGGCTCCTGAGCAGCCGGGTTTGGTCCCACTCGCAGAGTACAAATCCGGCCGGGATTTTCATGTTCAGGGCCCGGCCCAGGGCGATCAGGGCCGTGTAGTCCTCTGGGCAGTGGGCCCTTGGCATACCGGTGCGGAAGGGCTGGCCCACTGATGAACCGTCCTGTCCCAGCCACCAGCCCGCATCATCTATGGTGACCAAAAGGGGCATGGGAATGGAAAGGGTCATTATTATTTCTTTCGTGATTACAATGAAATGTGTTTTCTGACCAGGGGGCCTGCCAGGTTGGCGCACCACAGTGGCAGTCTTTGCCAGGGGCTGATGGATAGGGTCTCTCCGGGCGCCCTGTAGCGGTCCCCTGCCCAACTATACCAGGAAAGCGGGGTCTGTTTTGGTCCCCACTGCTGTTTGAACCGAAAGGTGGCGGCGCCTTTGGAGGACCTGCCCATGTCAAAAATGTCAAGGTTCAGGCAGCAGGCCAGCCGGATCATCTGCCAGTACAGCAGCATATTGGTGTTCAGGGACCTGAACTCCCTGAGGGATGAGGCCCAGGGATTGACCAGCTTGTTTTTAAACCGGAAAACGAAACCGGCAGCAGCCGGCATCCCCCTGTGGTAGACAACGCAGATGAATGCCTGGCCCGGGAATACCGAAAAGATGGTTTTAAAAAAGGAGAGCGCGTGGACAGGGGAGCCCAGATCCCTCATGTTTCGGGTAAATACCTTATAAAATGCCGGTAGAAGCCTGGGGCCGCCAATATCCCAGGTCAGTCCGTTTTTTATCCCTTTATTGATCTGGCTTCTGAGTTTGGCGGGAAAGGTCGCCATCATCCGGCGGGGACCCGGTGCCAGGGCAATGGTCAACCCGGTCTTTTCGGTGAAAATTTGCGGATGACGGCCCTGGAGGATCACCCCGGATGCATCAAAATTCGTATCCTGCCGGATGCTTAACCTTGCTTTGTTTTTGCAGCCAAGCCTTTTCCAGACCTTTTCCAGGAGAAATTGCCCGGCCTTTTGGTTTTTTGCCAGAACGCCGGCATGGTCAAAAAATGGAATGGAGATCCATTCAGGCGGATAAAATGGCCGGCTGAAGCGGAACAGGGGAATCAGGGCCACTATTCTGCCCCTTTCCACGGCAGCTAGGTAAACCGGTTTGTGTTGGTATACGGACGCGATCACCCTGCGCCAGCCAAAGAGGTGGGTAAAGGAGGCGTCAGGATGCTGCATCACAAATCGGTCCCATTCAAAGGGATGGTCGATTATCTTTAACTGCATGACCTAAGGTTTTTTCTAAGGAGCCTTTTCATGTTTAAACACCCTACCCTCTGACCATCATTCGGTTGATGACAATCCTGTGGGCCTTTCCAAATTCCATAATCTCCTCAGGCTTAAATTCCCCGGCCGTGTAGGTTTTCAGGAACGCCGGGACCGACAGCATATACAGAATGTAGGAAAGATGACCGGAATAGCCGGTGTTATCCAGCTTTTGAAGCGCTGCTATGGTCTGATCCGCCCGTTCCATCACCTGGCGGCTCACCGCCGGCGGTGCATCCTGGCCACAGACATGGGCCGAGTAAATTCTGCGGCAGGAAAAGGGCCGGTCCTCATAGATCATGCAGGCGTTATTTTTCATAAGAAAAGGACAGGCAACCGCTTTGCCTGCTTCCCGCTGCTTTATTTCGCTTCTAAATGCCTTGGTCAGGGTTTTCTGCCTGCTTTTTGGCATTTTGTCCATGGCCTTCCGGATGACCATCCCCTCCAGGGCGGTAATGTCAATGCTGCCGGCTTCCCTGCAGCAGAAACTGCAGCCCCGGGTGCAGGCACTGCCCTTTACCAGGTCATGGGTATCCGCCTCAAAGGCTGCGTAAATATCTTTTAACTGAGCTGTTTTCTCTTTCATGTTTCCCCAGTTCGTTAAGTTATATTGAAATACAATTCTAACAATTATTATCTATATATATACGATGTTTTTGCAAAAGGTAAATTTAAAGCTTTTTTATTTCTGGAGAGCACATTGAACTGGAAAAATATTAAGATTACAAAAAAAATCGGCATCGGTATCGGCACCGTTGTTTTTCTATTGGGCATAATGAGTATCATCAGTTATTTTGGCGTGGAAGGGATTGTCCTGGACGCCCGGGACGTTATTGCCGGCAACAGGCTGTCCGGTACTCTGGCCCAAAAAGAGGTGGATTCCCTCAATTGGGTTGGGGATGTCAGCCGTTTGTTTACCGATGAAAGCCTCACAATCCTGAATGTGGAAACCGATGACCATGCAAGCAGCCTTGGCAAGTGGTTGTACAGCGATGACCGAAAGAAGGCCCAGGCCCTGATTCCTGAACTGGCACCGTTATTCAAGGCCATTGAAATACCCCACAGGGAGCTGCACGCGTCCGCCATGGCCATAAAAAAGATATTAAAAAAAGATCACGGGGATCTGGCCCAGGTTTTATCAAACCACCTGGCAGACCATATTAACTGGGTGGGGGAACTCAACAAGGCCGTGGCCGAGGAAGCCGGCGGGATGTACACCTGCCGGAACCGGCTACAGGCCGCATCCGGAAAAGCCATGGATCTGATCCAGTCCATACGCAGGATTGATATGCCCGGCCTGAATCAGAAGCAAGCGGTTCTCAACAGCTTAAAACATATGCGTTTCGGCACCCTGGAAGAAGATTATTTTTTTGTGCTTGATACCAATGGTGTCGTTGTCATGCATCCTTTAAAACCGTCCCTGGCGGGGAAAAATTTTAGTAATACGGAAGATAAAAACGGCCGGAAGCCCTTTGAGGCCATGCTGCAGACACCATTTAATGACGGGGAAGGTTTTGTGAGCTTTGACCAAATCCTTTTTGATGGTCTTAAGCCCTCTCCCATGCTGGTTTTTGCCAAAAAGTTTGCCTTTTGGGATTGGGTGATCTGTGCCTGCCTTCACGTTGATGCCGGCAATCAAAAACTTATGGACCGGGTAGAGGATGTTGCACAGGGAAAACCATTTAAGTTGAATATAGCGCTTAATGCCGACCAGTCCAATTTCGGCAAGTTTTTATCCGCACCTGAAACCAGCGCGCTCATGTCTTCATTTCCGGAAATTGAGTCTACCTTGACACAACTGGGTGAAGCCCACGGAATGCTGTACCGGAATGCCTGGGAAATTGAAACCGCCATTAACGACATGGATATGCCCTGGGCCATGAATGTGCTGGTAAATAAAACCCGGTCATCTCTGGCTGAGGTATACAGCCTGTTTCACCAGGCGATAAATGCCGAGACCCAATTGACCCGGAGTAGAGTCGAGGCCCGGGAAATATTCACCACCCGCACCATACCCGCCGTAGGGCAGATGAAACGCATGATGGCTGATATACAAAAAAAGATCAGACAGGCTGTCCTGACAGACGAACAGATGCTAAGCCATGCCAGGGCAGTCAGGAATCGCGTGCTCTTCATGGGGATTGCAGCCATTCTTATCGGTATTGGGCTGATATTTTTTATCTCCAGAAGTATCAGCCGCCCTGTTATCCAGGGCGTTGATTTTGCCCGAACCATTGCCGGCAAAGATTTAACCAAACGGCTTGATATTAATCAGACCGATGAGGTCGGTCTTCTGGCATCAGCACTGAACGACATGGCTGAAAATCTGCAGCGAATGTTTTCAGATATCCTAGCCGGGGTTGGTACCTTGACAGCGTCCTCTACACAATTGTCAAATGTTTCACGGGAAATTGAGGAAAACGCCGGCCAAACTTCGCTGAAAACAAGTAATGTCTCCACATCTGCCGAAACAATGAGTGTCAACATGAACAGTGTTGCCGCAGCCACGGAGCAGGCGACCATGAACTTGCAATTGATTGCCACAGCCATTGAAGAGATGGCAGCCACCACCCAGGAGGTTTTTCATAATACGGAAAAAGGCAGTGAAACCACATCCAAAGCCGTTGCGACAGCCAAAGATGTGTCCGTCAAAGTCAAGGAGCTTGACCGGGCAGCAGAAGATATCAACAAGGTTACAGAGACCATTGCAGAAATTTCGGAGCAGACAAACCTGCTTGCCTTAAATGCAACCATTGAAGCTGCCCGGGCGGGCGAGGCAGGCAAGGGATTTGCCGTGGTTGCCGGTGAAATAAAGGCCCTGGCCCAGCAGACCGCCCATGCCACCCAGGACATCAGTGGCAAAATCAGCACGATTAAGGCCACTGCAACAGAATCAGTGGGGGCCATTAATACCATTGTGAACGTTATCAATGAAATCAACCAAATTGTCGCCACGGTTGCCTCGGCCATTGAAGAGCAGACCGCCACAACTCGAGAGATATCCAATAACGTCAGCGAAGCGGCCACCGGACTTGATGAGGTCAACAGCAACATTAAACAGGCATCGGTTGTATCAAAGGAAGTCACACAGGATATAGCAGATGTGAGTCAGGCCACGGAATCCGTGGAATCGGGCAGCCATGAGATACGGACCAGTGCTGAATCGTTGTCCGGACTGGCTAAAAAACTCCATGAGATGATGGCTCAGTTTACCATTTGATTCGGACCCGACAAACCCTATGGTAGATTTTATTGTTTCCATGGCCCTTATCTGTCGGCAGGCTGTTTGGGCTGAACCACGGTGAAAAACCAGGTCAGCCCATGGCTGTTTTAAGAAATGTTGGGATTCAGGGTCCAGCGGATAAACCATCCCGATTTATCCTGATCAAGACAGACAATCCCTGAATTCTGAAATTTTAGAACTTTGGGTTCTTCCCGGCCTGTGGTCAGGTAAGAGACTAATTTTTCCATATAGGGAAGATGGCCCACCACCATATGGTTTGAATCGGGATCAAGCAGGTTGCCAAGACCCTTTACATCATCCATGGCAGAAATATCCGCCATCTGCTCAATGCCGGGATCGGCACAAAGGGTTTCAGCCATTATCCGGGCGGTCTGTTCCGCACGTTTTTTCCCGGAATGAAAAATTTTGGAGATTTTAACGCCATAACCGGCGGCCACTTCGGCTATTTTGAAGGTCTCCTCACGGCCCCTGTCAGACAACCCTCGTTCAGGGTCTTCGGTTTTGGGCAGGCTCAGCCCATGCTGTACAAGAAATACCGACATACTGTCTCCTTTTTAAAATGTTAATGGTTATCTTTCAGGGCTGACGCTATCTCATCCGCCGTTAGACCCTCCTGGGGCCAGCGTCGGGATTTGCACACATTTAAATATATATCGGCAATGTCCCTGCCAAGCCACTCAACCGCCCATTGGGGAGCGTGGAACCTTTCCTGTGATTTATCATATCCGGTTGTCATATCTTTTTTGATGAGCGCCCGGTAGAGGGCTTTGGCCGGATTGACGGGGGATCGTCCGTTTTTAATCCGGTTTTCATTAATTCGTTGGGGAATGGCAAGTCCTGCCGGGTCCAGATCGCCAAAATAGTATATCTGACCGGCCCCGGTCTGGATTTCAATGTTGGCTAAACTGTCCAGGGATTGGATGGGGGTGGACCTTGTGGCCTTGAACCCTTTGCCAAACACCACAGCGGCAAAAAAACCGCCGCCCAGGGGATGATCGGCCCTGTTGGCCGTAGTGCAGCTCCAGTAGGTGGCGCTGTTTTCCACCACCAAGAGGGGCCGATGGCCGGTTTTTTTGCGGTCTATTGAGAACATCTCATAGGGCAAGGGTTCAGGACAGTAAAAGCAGTCCAGATCTTCAAGGGTGATCCGGCCTGAAAAAAGTCCTGTGTGAACATAACCGTCCAGGGTTTTTTCATTGCCAAAGATCTGCAATGCCCTTTCACGATGGGGCAGAAGGCAAGTATTTGCTTTCCGGTTTAAAAGATAGTGGTTCACGGCCTGGGCCAGGGTCAACTGTTTTTCCGTGGTCAGGGTATGGGCAAACGCCGCCATTCGGGTGGGTTCCCAGGGACTTTGCTCCCTGATGCGGGCAAGGGTTTTCTTTCGCGTACGTGTAACAGTGTCTTGATTTGCGTGAACCAGAGTAACATACAAAGGCAGAATCCCGAATTTCTGCCAGCCCTGCCCTTTTCTGGACGGCAACCGGATCTTCCCTTTGGCTTCAAGTTCTTTGAGGGCCTCAAGCAACCGGGTTTCTTTGGAGATATCCATGGTGCCCGGAATGGCCGGAAGAATTTCCTCCATGGGAATTTTGCGGCGGACAGCCCCGGCAAACACACGTTCAAGGGCCGTCACTATCTCTTTAGGATTTGTTTCACCATTGAAAAACACCATAGGGTAACCTTATACTCGATGATCAAGTTTTTGTTAATTTGCCCAACTTCGGCGTTGGAAAAAATTTTTAATACTCAAAATATGTTGTAGATTCCTCCGGTTAAAAATTGGTTCCGCCTTGAATTTGAACAAATTCCCTAAAAACTTGATGATCGAGTTATACAAGCGCTTTTTGAATCGTTTTAAGTTGTTCAATATTACCTGATATCACCCGGGATAAATCCCTATAAATTGGGGCCGGCCCATATTCCTTTTTGTGTTTGGCAAGAACGGCTTTATATATTAACTCAACCGGCCGGATAGCTTTACCCATAATTTCAGCCAGTTTGCTCGGTCTAAGTTTTATGTCTTCGGCGAATGCTTTAAACGCGTTGACATGTAATCTGTCCTGTCGAAATGTTTTCCCGATGGACATTGAAAAGTGCTTTTCCAAGGTGGCATAAACCTGGGTGGACAACAGGTCATAATAGGGTGCCATTGTAAATTCACTGCCATGAATGATGGAAAAGTTTTTGCCGTGGGCATCATGATTTCCGATTAAGGCATTGAACACTAGAACAAACGCCATTTCCGCCCTTATTTGGGCACTCGGGCTTAGATATTCGTCAATCAATGATCTGCATTGCCTGAATCCAGGACCGCCTTTTATCTGATATTTTCTGTCAACCGGCAGGCCCATGGCCTGGCAGAAATCTTCCTGGTGGATCCGGGCCACCCGTTCCGGAAGAATTTTTCTGTCAAACCTTTCCACCAGATAAAGTTCATGGGGACCCATTTGAATTAATTTGGAGTTGGGTACCCGGATTCCGATGATTCGGGCCAGATCCATGCAAAAGGCTTCATTTCTCTGTATCCCGGGAAACATGGGATTCATGGGTTTTATAATGTGGGTTGTTGCCGAACCGGAATTGGTGGGCAGATAAAATTTATTTTCTTTAAAATAGACAGGCAGTTTATCCTGGACCCCGGCAATGGAAAGACGGGCCGGCTGCATTTCCAAATACAATTGCCGTTGATCTGAAGATGTTTCCAAACGATCCAGGGCCTGGGTCAGCTTTTGGGTTACATCCTCATAGCACCATGGCGTAAGATCGGGTTCCTGCCCTTGCGCCATGATGGACAGAGCGCCGGCGCAATCCCGGCCATAGCGATCAAGAAACGCAAAGGTGTCTTTTTTATCAAATTGATTGTTAAACGCCAGAATGTACCGGACGCCACTTTCCGGAAGCAGGTTTTCAAAAAAAGCCGTACTGAGCGCCGGGGGGAATTTTTCTTCCCTGCACGGCAGGGATAAGGATATTGGCCGACCAACGGTTTTCAACCATTGGCGCGCATACTTAAATTGAACCCGCCCTTTGGTATGCCGAGAAAGCGTGCCCACAAGGCGCTTACCCCAGAAAATCGAAAGATTCTCCATTGGCTGTCTCCTGCACTAAAGGTTTATCAGAAACGTATATCCGTAGAGATAACGCCCCAAGCAAATCAAAGACCTTATCAATTTGAACCGTTTTCTTTCCCCTTTCCACATCACTGATGAATTTTACACTGGTGCCGGTAATATCCGCCAGGTCCTTCTGGGTCATTTTTTTTTGCTTCCGGGAATCTCTGATTGCTTTGCCAAGATACCCGGGCATTCTGACATGATATGGATACTTAATATTCATTAAAGTCTCCTTGGAAAGGCTTAACCGTACAGTTAAATCCTGCAGGAGTCAATAAATTTTACCGAACGGTTAAAATTGTTATCGATCAACCAATACAGCCGTTCGGTTAATTTTTGCAGAAGATCCTTTAAAATTGATATTATTAACGCTGGTGATTTCTTCTTTTCGCACTATCGCTGCTTCGACTTTTTTTAAAGTTATTCGAATTTAAGCAGGGTGCCAGGCCAAAGGTCCTGAGCATTAAACGAAAGGCCATTGGAAAAAAAGTTGTCATCTTGTTAAAATCTGCGGCCTTGCCGGACCTGGTCTTGAAAACGGCAAGCTGCCCCTGGACCAGAAAATCGAATATAACCTGGTTGCGGAGTGCAATGATGGTAAGAAAACGTTAACCGGTCTGATTCCGCACATCACCTATCCGGGTGAGAGAATGCCGTCTTTTGTTGTGCGCAAATCTGTACGCAGATTCTTTCACGGGTCCTGCCGCAAGCCCCACCATGACAGTGAGGACGCCTTTCTCGGCCTGGACAGGGAGATCCGAAAGACCCTGGATGATATGGAATACAGGCCGGCTTTGCTGATGCTGACCGGTGACCAAATCTATGCAGACGATGTTGCAGGCCCCATGCTCCAGGCTATCCACGGAGTGGTCAGGCTTTTAGGGCTTTATGAAGAAACCTTTGACGGGCAGGCGCCTGTTAAGGATTCTGCCGCGCTTTATGCCCATCCGGACTGCTATTACATGAGAAAAGAGATCATACCCCGGACAAAAGTGGGAGAAAAATGGTATCGCCGGGGCGGGGGCAAGCATATTTTTTCCTCCAGCTTTGCCCATAACCACATGATAACTTTTGCCGAGTGGATGGCCATGTATCTTCTGGTCTGGTCTCCCTGCCTTTGGGAATTCATTGATTTTGATCCCTTGAAAATCCCGGCACAATATAAGGGGCGCTTTGAAAAAGAGATGGCATGCACTCAAAAATTTAAAAATGCCAAAACCTGCGTCTCACTATGTCGTAATTTCAGCGGATGCTGGCACATTACTCGTTTGCCTATGATATTTGAACTGCGGTTTGCCGAAAACAGACCCGGTATCTGGCAGATTACCTCCTCGGGTATTAAAAATGAATTTCCCGGTTCGATTCTGCACTGGATTGACAGGGTCAATCAGATCATGTACGCGCCCTGGTCACCGTTAAATATATTTACCAAACGACGGGATATGACCATCCATGAACGGATCCCGAAAGGAGAAAAAACAGCGGCTGATCAATGCCGCCGGTATCGGTAGGGTAACCCTGGACAGCGGCGGCGCACCCGTTGCAATCGCTGAAATTTATGCAGATAAGCCGCCTCTTATTTTTGAATCCGAACTAGGAAAACACCATGGAATAAATTTTCACCCCTCCACATGAATCTGAACGGTTTCAAGTTTTTCAAAGGGGCGTCCGTCAATGAGAATCTGTGCACCTGCCTTTTGAATGACAATTCTGTGGGCGAACAGCTCAATGGAGCCTGTGTCGTTGATGCCGGTCAAATATATGCACTGAACCCCCAACGCCTTGGCGACCTTCAGCTGGGCATCCAGAAAATCGGGCCGGTTGCACACCCCCAAAGGGTTGTCCAGGATCAGGAATCCGGGCATAGGCCTGGCCCCGCTTTTAAAGCGCCGGCTTCGCATGTATACCAGCAGGGCATAAAGCAGTACTGCCGTGGTCAGCGCCTCGCCCCCCGACCCAAGATCCTTGCCCACAGGTTCATAGTTTCTGGCGGTGTCATCACACTTGAGCAGCCGGATGTTAAAGCTCTTTTTTGCTTCAACTGCCAAAAGCCGGTAGAGCAGGTCCGCACCCAGGCAGTTGCCTATAGCCTCGTTGACCTGGGGGCACAGCCCTTTTTGGATGCACTCTTCCATCCAGTTTTCCAGACTCTCTTTGTAAGCCCGGTCAAACCGGCTGAAATTAAGCCTTGCCGCAGCCCTTAGAATGGGTTTTCCGCCGTAAGTAAATACGTGCTCAGGGATGGAGACATGGGTGGCGGAGGTCAGTTTCTGGTGGCAGTCCTTGGCATGTTCCAAAAGCTGGCTGACATGGGTGTCCATCAACGTTTTTGACCGGGACAGATCCCCCTCCAGGGTGGCGGCAATGCCGGTGCAGTTGTTGATCAGATCGCTGCAGGATACTGCCATGCTGTCGGCATCGTGTTCTTTAAGGGCGGCGGCCAGGGCGGGAATAATCCCCTCAAAGTCAGAATTCCGGATATGGGCGCTGATCTCCCTGTATTTTTCATCCCTTTTCCTTTCCAGGGTTTGGGCTTCCCTGCCCTGCTCTTTTATCTCATTTTGGAGCTGCTTTACCCTATTTTCCATTTCCATGCAGTGGGCCAGCCGGTGTTGGGGATGCAGCAGATCGGGCCAGTCAGGGTCAAGTTCCGAAGGTTTTGTATCCGATGGCTCCCCTGCCCTGGCCGCAAGAGTCTTAAGGGTATTGAACCAGGTATTGATCAAATCCAGGTCCTCCCGGGCATGGTTGATCTGCTGGTCCATGTTTTCCAGGCGGTTTTCCAGGTCCAGCTTTGCGGTCTTCAGGTCCGGGATGAGGGTGTTCTCCAACTCTTCCAGAGAAAATTCTTGAAGTTTACCCGGGGTCAGTCTGGGTTTAATCTGTTTTTTTTCAAACAGGTTCAGTGCTTCACGCACTTCCCGGGCCTCTTTTTCCAGCATCTCAGCCTTGTTTTCGGCACGCAATTGTTCCCGGGTGTCCTTTTCCTTTTGAGCGGCCAGGGCATCGCGTTTTTCCTGACGCTCCATGGACTCTTTGGCGGCCCATTCCCGGGTCTGGTCAAAGTCAAAGGCATGGGTGGACTGAAACCGGGTCATTTGTCCCTGCAGGTCTGCCAGGTCCCGACCAAGGTCCTGCACCTCCCGCTCAAGGGCTGCCACCCCAAGCTCTGTACTTCGTTGCTGCAGATTGGCCTGGGCCTGGGAATAGAGGGATTTGATGTCCTGGGGGGCCATGTCCTGGATTTGGTCTTCTGTATCCGGATCTTTTTCATCCGTGTCCAGGGGAAGGGGGATCTCCCGGGCCAGTTCATCCAGGCGGTCCCGGTCTTTTTCCAGTGCCGGGATTTTGCTGGTTGCGTCCATGGCTGCCTGAGCCAGGTCCCCGTCCTGGGATTCAAGGGTCTTGATTTTAAGGTTAAGCGTTTTTAGGGTCTGTCTATTTTGGGCTACTTGCTGCTGCCAGGATTGCCATTCACCGTACTGGGCCAGCCATTGCCGGGCATGTTTGAGGGCTTCCTCAAACCGTGCCTGGTCCGAGGTCAGCTCGCCGATTCGATTATCGCACCGGGTGATTCTGGCCTGGATATCCGTTATCCGGTCCTGGGCAGCGGATATTTCCCGGCTGGTTTTTTCAAGCGCTGCCTTGGCCAGATCCAGGTCCAGGTCCAGCCGTTTCACCGCAGCAGGATCGGAATACGTTTCCCTGAATGCCTTTAATTGGTTCAGGGATTTTTCCATGGCATTGCGGTTGAGCAAAAGATCCTGGATCTGATTCTCTTTTTTCTGTTTTTGGGCGGACAGCTCCTGTTTCAGGTTCCGGGTTCCTGAAAGGGTGTAGATGGACGGATCTTTCGGAAAAATGCGCTTGTGGGCAATTTCATCAATGGTGTTGATGTCGGTGACCGGCAGCGAGATCACCACCGGCCGCCGCAGCCAGGCCGGTGGTTCCAGTGCCAGGATGTTGTCCATCACCTGGGCACTTGAAGCCATGATGCCGGTGAACCGGGCCGGATCACGGTGGATAAACCGGGCCGTGGCCTCAGCCCCCAGCTCCAGGGATGCCAGATATTCGGGAAACGCCCGGATCTGGGTGGGGTTGATGCCGATATCCCGGTAGTGCCGGATCAGACGGCGGGTCTGATCATCCACGGCCAGGGTGCGCACCTCATCCAGGCGTTTTATTTCATTGGCCAGGATGCGTTCCTCTTGTTCCATGAGCCCAAGCTCCCGGGTTTTGCGCGAAACAGCATCGGACAACGCGGATACATGGGCGGCATTGGTGGGATCAAAGCTGTCGGAACCGGCTGCGGTGCGGATGTGAGGATCTGAAACAAGGGCTTGCTGCCATGTTCTCTCCTGGCTTTTGCGCGCCAGGGCGTCATCAATGGCACCTTGATCCCGGACCTGTTGAATGGAAAGTGCCTCCCGGTTTTGATTTTCTCTGGAAAGGGTGTCGTTGAGAACATTGCGCTTTTCCCGGGTCTGGGAAAGATCTTTTTTGGTCCGGTTCAGGTCCTGTTCAAGGCGGTCACGATACTCCCCAGGGGCTTCAAGAAAATGGGGATCAATGGCATTTCCGGCTTCCAGGGCCATTTCCAGGCGGGCTTGCAGCTGGTTCGTGTTATTGTTTAGCCTGGTGTGTTCCCCCTGGGTTTCCTTGAGCTCCCGGCGGCAGGTCTCTTGTTTTTCCTTTGCAGCGGCCGCTTGCGCCTTTGCCGCGTTAATTTGCTTTTGGGTTTGCTCCCTGCGTTGTGTGATGCAGGCATGAAAGGCCCGGGCATGACGGTCTGCTTTTTCACGAAGGGGCGTCAACGCTGATCCCGATGCTGCCAGGACCTCTTCCTTATCTTTAAGCCTGCCGGTGATTAGATTGATCCGGGCCAGGATATCTGCGGCATCCAGAGCATGGTGCAGCGTTTCCCCGGCCTTGATGGCAAGGTGTAAGTTGTCTACGTACTTTAAACGCTCTTTTTGCGCCAGATCCAGGGCAAAGGCCCGGGCCGTCAACAGGTCCGCCCGGGTGCTGTATATATCGGTCTTTACCTTGTTTTCATCCTCCAGGGCCTGTTTCAGTCTTTTGTCGGTCTGCTGCTGCCGGGTCTCAGCCTTGGGCAATGCCCGGGAGACCAGGAACGCGGCCTGCTCAAGTTCCCGGGTACAGCTTTTTTGTTTCTCTTTGGCCCCAAGGTACAGGGCCGCAATGGGGTGAAAATCCTCCAGCCGGGCTTTCAGGGATAACACCGCCGCCAGCCGCTTCTTTTTCCAGGGCATGGTTCTCATCTTTTCCATGTTGGTCAGCGTGGCGGCACGTAGTTGTTTTGCATAATTCATATCCGTGACACACCCTAAGAAAAAGGAGAGAAAGTCTGCTTCACACCGGAACCGGAACGCATCCTTGATCCCCCCTTCGCTTCTGGCAAAATCAATCTGCCGGTCCACCAGCCATGGATCCAGGCCGATTTTCTCCAGGCGGTCTTCCCAATCTTTCTGAACATCGGTGACCACCACCTGGTTATCCCGGTCATTTAAAAATTCCCGGACCGCACTCAACGGCTTTGGACTTTCTAAAAGCTGTAGCCAACTCTCCTGCATGCGGTGGAAAAAATCCGGGGCCTGGGCCTGGAAATAATAACGCACCAGGGGTTTTGACGCTTCTTTGTATCGGTAAAGCACCTGGCCGATGACCAGGCGTGTTTCGGTGTTGTCTTCAAAGAGATTCTTTTCCCCGGGCACGGCCATCTCAATGAGGATCACCGCGGGCCGCCCCGGCACCAGATACTGGGAAAGAGTCTTGTCCCCGCCGGACTGCAGGTGTTGGACAAACCGCTTTTGATCCGGACAAAAGGTGTTGAGCAAAAAGGAGATCAAGGTGGTTTTGCAGGTGCCGTTCACCGCGAAAATCACCCCGTGGTCCGATGTGACATCCGGATCAGATGGGGTGCTGTCGTGGTCTGCAATGGGAAAACTTGCCTGCCGCAGAATATTTCCCCCGGCACTGATATCGCTTGCAAATATCCGGGTGATTCTAAACATGGTCTTCGTCCTCCCGGGCTTCAGCCTTTTCGTTGCCCTGGTTTACAATGTCCCTGAAGGTCTGGAAGGTGTATAGCATACCTTCGCGTACAGCCGCCTGGTAGGCGGGTGTGGGGCGGTACTCCACGGCCCCGTCATGCTCTTCAAAGGCCAGGATATACCGGGTTTCGGTCATGTGCCGCATCACCTGTTCAATGAGTTCCCGCCAGGAATTGCCGCCCGCCCCTCCGGCCTGGCGGATGTCGGGGTTGTCCTCGGGCATCTCCCGGATACGTTGGGCCAGGGTGATGATCTGGGGGTGAAGGCGGTCTGTATCCGTATCCTGGGCATCAACATGATCTTTGTTTTCGTCCGGTTCCGGGCACAATTTGGCAAACCGGCGCAGGATTTCAAAAATATCCGCCAGGGTCACCGCGCCTAAATCCTCCACGGGAAGCTCAAGGTCCTGCTCCTGGGGAAAAAGGGCCGTGGCCACGGCGGCATGAACGCAAAGGATGTCTGCGGCCCTGAAATCCCCCCTGCCCAAAAGCTTGCCGTAGTCGGTAACGGTCATGGAAAAAAGGCTTTCAGCACCCAGGGATGAGAGGCGGAATCCATCATCTTCCAGGGCCAGAATGCCAAGATCCATGGCTTTCAGGGCCTGGGCCACGGCCTGCTGGAACCCGGCATCGGCCTGGTATCTCTGGATCAAATTGCCCAACTCCTGCTGGTGGCGGATCACCAGGGATTTTCTGCCGTGGCTGTGGGCCAGGCTTAAATAAACAAGGCGGTTGACCTGGTAAAGGGTGTCAAGGTCCATGGGTTATCCTTTTTCGTGGGTGGAACGGGGCTTGGGTGGTATATGTTCCAGTATCAGTTCATGGCCCCGGTAGTTGCGCCGGTCAGGCAGAGCCAGGCTGAAGATGCGCTCCGGTCGTTGTGGGGTTGCCCAGACCTGGTATTTATCCGCGTAAAAGGGCTCCACCAGGCAGTGGAATACGGCCATGGCTAAAGCCACGGGCATCAAAGGGGGGTATTGTTCGTGGCAGGCGGCTTCCAGAAGCGCGCTTAAAGCAACGTCTCCGTGTTCCCGGACAAAGCCGGTGAGCAGTTCAAAGGCCTGGTCCATGAGATCCGGGGCCAGCCGGGATTCAAACCGCGCCATGGGCACGGCATCTATTTCGTGGATGGCACAGGCCCGCTCTTCGGCCTGGTTCTGCCGCTCCAGCGCCCGGTCACAGGCCGTCATCAGGGATGCCGGATCAAAGAGCGGCCGGCAGACTGCCGGATCAAACCGGGCCATGAATTCCATGCCGATATGCTCACCGTCGGGCGTGTCCAGGCCTGCAATATCGTTCAACACCTGTTCACAGGAAGGTAAAATGCCCGGGGCAGGCCGGCGGAACAGTTTATGGCTGTGGCGGTCAAATATTTCGGGCAGTTCCTGCAACTGCCCGGAAAGTGTCAGAAGCCTTATGTTGAGCTTTTCCAGGGCATCCCCTAACAGGCTTAGTTTGTGCCCAAGACCGGGTTCGGTGTCCGGGGCGGCAAGTTTTTTGCGCACCAGGTGGTTCAGCCGTGCACTCTCTTTTTGAATCTGCTGGGTCTGTAGCGCCCCCTCGTCGGCCATGGCATTGATTTCATTGACATCCACCCGGTTGATGCTGCGCCGGATGGACCGGCCCATGGCCTGTATCTCCTGGGACTTTCGCAAAAGCTGTTTCCGGTTCTGGAGGGCCACCCCAATGGCATCGTCCACCTTTCCCCGGTCAATGAGCAACTGGATTCTCAGATTGCCGATGGCTGCGGCATCCAGGGCACCTGTTTCATACAAACCAAAATAGGCGGTGTAACCTTCGTCTGTGAGGTGGAAATGGGCTGCTTTTTCCGCGTCGGTATAAACGGTTTTGATCAGCCAGAATCTTTTTGTAACCATCTGCCGGGCCGCTGCATCAAAATAGGTATATTCAAAGGGCCGGTACCGGTTATCCCGGTTGACCAGGTGGTCAAAGATTTTATGCAGCACCTCTTCCAGGGAACTTTGTTCAATTTGCATATCCATGGACCGGGCCTGGTTGTCCGCCAGAACAAGTAGCCGGGAAATAACCTTTTTGCGGGTCACTCCTGGGGCAAACTCGGTGAGTTCCGAAATAATATCCAGGGTGGCAAAGGCCAGCCATATCACATCCAGGTGGTCCCAGGCCGGGTGCGGTGCCTCGTCCTGGCCCGGAAGACGCCGGGCAGACAGCTCGTAAACCGGCCGCATAACAAGGCTTGAGCGCACCACCCGGGTGACATCGGTGTCAACGCCGGACACGTCCCGGGATGCGGATTCCGGTGGTGCTGTATCACTGCTGTCCCCAAACAATGAAAGTTGGGTTTCAAGGATGTTGGCCATAGGATATTGAAAATTTTGTTTTTGTGTTAACTGATTAACCTTTTCCTGTAGGGTTTACCATGCATGGCAAAAACGGTGCAACAAAGAAAACATGCCGTTACCCTGCAAATCCAGCAGGGCAATTGAGGGCAATTGCATGTAAACATACAGTTAACCTTCAATAAAATTGATTCTTGGATTTTTTAGAGACCCAATCAAGCTGATTCTAGCATGGGGTTCTTAGAATGTATCATCATAACAGAAATCTGAGACATGTTTTGAGTAATAGTTTCATTGGTATATTAAGTTATAATATTATGTATTTTTTTCATAAAAGATGATGGAAATAATTTCTTATCAATAAGACATTTGTTTGATAAAAGCGTATAAAAAAATTTCATATATAATTGAATATATAAGCTAAAATACATATCATGACGGTATCTTCTATTGCGAATAAAAACAAAAGAGGCATAGTATTTGCTGATTCATTTAGAATGAATTCAACATCCATAAATTACATAAGGCGCTCAACTACTGAGCGGCGCTTGAATCGCTTTGGGGGGCTTCGATGGCTATTTACACCGGGGCGCCGTCGTCGTGTGCGTAGGAAAGGTGACCGGACCAGAGTTAATATCCTGGATTATTACCCACCGAAATGGTTTTATTTCCTGGTGGCAACATTATTATTGAGTGTGGTCGATGCCTTTCTGACGCTTTGGCTTATCGATCATGGTGCTGTGGAACTCAATAAGATTATGGCCTATTATCTTAACAAGGGCCCTTATATTTTCATATCTGTTAAATATTTTTTAACAGCGGCCGCGGTTACGATTACTGTTTTAATAAGCCATACATTTTTCCGGTCTTTCAGGATACGATCCGAGTACATGCTTATGGTATTTTTCAGTTTTTTTGCCTGCGTGGTTGTATGGGAATTATACCTGATAGTGCGTTTTGTAATTTGATAAACAGTTTCCGACCTTCACTGTGGCCGGTATCCTTATCATTCAATTTATCAACTTGATTGGAAACGGTCATCTGCCATGAAGCATTCGAAATCTGATATCAAACTGCAAGCATGTTACTCGATGATCAAGTTTTTGTTAATTTGCCCAACTTCGGCGTTGGAAACAATTTTTAATCCTCAAAATATGTTGTATATTAACCTCCGGTTAAAAATTGTTTCCGCCTTGAATTTGAACAAATTCCCTAAAAACTTGATGATCGAGTGTTACAAGCGCATAACCTGCCAATCCAATTGAAAAAACTTTCATAAAAAAAAAAACCTGATATATTAACCCGATGCAGCCGCTTAGAACCTTTCCATATATCCCTTTAAAAGTGCCAAGGCATAAAATCCTTAAACGCTTGGGGTATCAGCGTCGTCAAAATGAGATCTCACAGCGGATGATGTCCGAGGTGGACAGATGGATCACCCATGCGGCGGACCATATCCATCTCAAGGCCACGGCCCGTATCGGGGATATACAGATTGACCACGGGAAGGGAACCGTTGCGTTAAAGCAATCTGATACGGTGTTTGAAAGTGCAAAATTTACCCGGTTTTTGGGGAAGGCCGACCAGTTGCTTATTATGGGCATTACCGGCGGCCAGGCGGTTGCCGATGAGATTAAACAACTCCAGAAAGACAAACGGATGACCGGGGCTGTGATCGTGGATGCCGCGGCATCTGAAATTGTAGATGAAGGCTTTGACTGGCTGATGGCATTGTTCAATAAAGAGCTGGTCAGGGAACGAAAAGCATTGAAATTAAAGCGATTTTCTGCCGGTTATGGGGATTTTGACATCCGGTTTCAGGCAGATGTATATCATATTCTTAAAATGGAAACGCTTGGGGTGGGCATAACGGACACCTGTATCCTGATGCCGGAAAAAAGCGTCACCGCCTTTTGCGGTATATCAAAAGTGACGGGGGAGTAAAGACAACGTGGGCGAAAAAAACAAAAGCATACTGGACATTATTAATAAACGAATTCTTATCCTGGACGGTGCCACGGGCACTGAGATGCAGAAACGCGGCCTGCCGCCGGGGGTCAGCCCGGAACTCTGGTCCATGGAAAATCCCGAGGTATCGGCCGACATATACCGCGCCTATGCCCGGGCAGGTTCAGATATGCTCTACACCTGCACCTTTGGCGGCACTCCCTGGAAACTTGAAGAGTTCGGGGCTGCCGATAAAACAGAGCAGATCAACTGCAAGATTGCAGAGAATGCGGTTAAAACGGCGGATGAGCTGGCGGCCCGGGAAGGCATCCGGCCGCTGATCGTCGGGGATATCGGCCCTTGCGGCCGGTTTATCATGCCCTTTGGCGACCTTGATTTTGAGCAGGCCATCCAGGGATTTAAACGCCAGGTCAAGGGGTTGATTGACGGCGGTGTGGATCTTTTTGTCATCGAAACCCAGATTGATATTCAGGAGAGCCGGGCCGCCCTGCTTGCGGTCAAGGAGCTTTGCGGCGGGTTTACCATGGTATCCATGACCTTTGATGAAACCGGGCACAGCTTAAACGGCACCACGCCCGAGGCCATGGCTGTCACCCTTGAAAGTTTAGGAGCTGATGTGGTGGGCGTTAATTGTTCCACCGGTCCCACAGAAATGCTTGATGTGATCCGGCGTATCCGAAAGATGGTACAGATTCCGGTGATGGCCAAACCCAATGCGGGAATGCCCGTCATAAAAGACAACGAAACCGTATTTCCCATGGATGCTGATGAGTTCAGCAGTTTTGCCCATTCCTTTGCCGAAGCCGGTGTCAATATCATGGGGGGCTGCTGCGGTACCAACCCCGAGCATATCGCCAAACTGGCCCGGGGCATGGAAGAGCTTACGCCGTTGGAAAGAAAGCCGGTGGAAACGGCCATGCTCTCCTCGGCCACCCAGGCGCTGATTACGGGTTCAAACAGTACCATCCGCATTATCGGTGAACGCATCAACCCGACCGGGAAAAAGATCCTGCAAGGGGAATTGAAGGCGGGAAACATGGCCTATGTGCGCAAACTGGCCCGGGACCAGGCCGCGGCCGGGGCCGACCTGCTGGACATCAACGCCGGTATGCCCGGGATTGATGAAAAACAGACCCTTTTAGATATCATTTCAAGTGTGGTGCCGGTGGTCAATCTGCCCTTGGTCATTGACTCCTCGGACCCGGATGTGGTGGAAGCCGCCGTACGGTACTACCCGGGCCGGGCGTTGATCAATTCAATTTCAGCGGAAAAAGAGAAGCTTGAAAAACTGCTGCCGGTGGCGGCCAAGTATGGGGCCATGCTCATTGTGCTGCCCCTGGCCGACAATGAATTGCCGGACAAGGCTGAACGAAGAAAAGAGCTGGTCACTGAAATTGCCGAACGGGCCGCAGTCTATGGGTATAAAAATAAAGATCTGGTTGTGGACGGGCTGGTCATGACCGTATCCAGTAATCCCCAGGCCGCCAAAGAGACCCTGGCAACCGTTAAGTGGGCGTCGGAACAGGGGTTTGGTACGGTTCTCGGGTTGTCAAACATCTCCTTTGGTCTGCCCGAGCGCGGTTGGGTGAATGCCTCCTTTTTTGCCATGGCTGCCGGTGCCGGGCTCTCCTGGGCCATTGCCAACCCGTCCCATGAGCTTTTGATGAATACCAAAGCGGCCTCGGATGTTTTAACCGGACGGGACCGGGATGCTTTGTCATATATCCAGCGATTTGCCAAGGATAAAAACGCGGAAAAGAAAAAAGAGACAACCGCTAAAAAACCAGCGGATCTGCCCGTGGAAGACCAGATTGTGGAGGCGGTGATTGAGGGCCGAAGGGAGGACATTGAACGGCTTTGTAATCAAGCCCTTGAAAAGGGGATGGCTCCGTCCGAACTGTTGGAAAAAAAGATGATCCCGGCCATCATGACCGTGGGGGAATACTATGACCAAAAAAAATATTTCCTTCCCCAGCTCATTGCCAGTGCCGAGACCATGCAAAACGGGTTTGCCGTGCTTGAACCCGCTCTTCAGGCTGCCGGTTCCAATGAAAAAAAAGGTACCCTGGTTTTTGCCACGGTTCAGGGGGATATCCACGACATTGGAAAAAACATCGTGGTGCTGATGCTCAGAAATTTCGGGTTTGATGTGATTGATCTGGGCAAGGATGTCACGGCCGAAGATATTGTTGAGGCGGCCCAGACCCACAAGGCCGATCTTATCGGGCTGTCCGCCCTGATGACCACCACCATGGTGCGTATGCCCGAGGTCATTGCCCTGGCAAAGGAGAACGGGCTTGCATGCAAGGTCATGGTGGGCGGTGCCGTGGTGACCCGGGAATGGGCCGAATCCATTGGCGCTGAATATTCTTCCGACGGTGTTGAAGCGGTCAATGTGGCGGCCCGGATTTGCATGGACAACAGATAACGCATACCCCAAAGGTTGAAACGATACCACATGCCGGACACACCGAAACAAACCCTCACGGAAATACTCTCATTGATATTTTTAGGGCGGATTGTTATTGTGAGCTGTGGTTCAACTTATTAATTTTTAAAAATATTAACAGTAAATAGGAGAACATTATGAAGGGTAAACATCTATTGATTCTTGGCTTTATCGGGATCGTTTCCATGGTATTTTGCCAACCCGGCCTTGCCAAGGAAAGAGTTGTCTTTGGCGGCGGCCCTGCCGGCGGAACGTTTCAGGTCGTGGCAAACAGCATTCAGGTTTATAAACCAATGAAAGAAGTCAAAGCGTTTAGGGTTCAGGCCCAGTCTTCCGGCGGCTCAACTGAAAATTTAAGAAAAACAAATGCCGGCAGACAGCAGATGAGCGTTGTTTATTCCGGGCATGTTTACCAGGGACGCCATGGTATGCTGTCAAACGATACCAGAACATATGAAAATGTACTGGCTGTGGCATGGCTTTACGGCGCACCGGCACAGCTTGTTGTTCACAACGCTTCGGGCATCAAAAGCACCAAAGACCTTGTGGGTAAAAAAGTCGGTGTCGGCAATGCCGGCTCTGGCGCATTTGCCAATTGCGAGCTTTTTTTTAAACATATGGGCGTATGGGATAAAATAGAAAGAAACGCCATGGGGTACAATGATGCCGCCCAGGCCTTTGGCAACAATCAGCTTGACGCATTCTGGCTGTTCACTGCATTCCCCTCCGGAGCCGTCATGATGGCAGCCCAAACCAATGATATCGCTATGGTTGATCTTGATGCAGATGCAAAATCAACAGGTTTTTATGACAAATATCCCTATTTTGCAAAATTGGCTATTCCTGCCAACACATATAAAGGCGTAGATGTTGACACGCCTTCATTCCAGGATTCCACCCTTTGGGTTGCAAATGCTAAAGTGTCTGATGAGACCGTTTACAAGATGCTTTCCCTGATTTTTTCCGATGAGGGGCTTGCCCATATGAAAGCCCAGAAAAAAACATTTAAAGATATGGCTGTTGAACGTGGCGCTAACGGTATCGTCACCCCCTTTCATCCAGGTGCTGAAAAATTCTGGAAGGAAAAAGGGGTATTATAGATCCTAAACAGGCTTCATTATAACCGGACATAAAGGCTTGGATAAGCCTTTATGTCCGAATTTTATATTAATAATATTAGGCCTTGATCATCGTTTGGTCCAAATTGTAGGGGCGGATTCCATATCCGCCCCTGAACAGGGCGGATATGGAATCTGCCCCTACCCAATACATGGCCGAAAGGATGATCAAGGCCTAAAATTAAAATCATAATTGACAGGAAGAATCCCGTGTACGAAAAACTTAATCGACTGGAACAAATTATATTTGATGTTCTTTCAATATTTCTGGTTCTATTTTACTCCTGGTCTGCCATCGTGCAACCCATGGCAACGCAATATCACCGGGGGATATATGTTATCATTACCTATATTCTTGTCTTCCTGTTGTATAAATCAAAATCCTTTGTCGGCAGGATTATTGATTATGTGCTGATACTTTTATCCATTGTTTCAATCGGATACTGGATTTTCCTTTTTGAAGTCATCAATTACCGGACCGGTGCTGAAACAACGGTTGATATGGTTTTTGCCGTCATCGGGGTGCTTATCGGCATCGAGCTGGCCCGCCGCGTTGTCGGTAATGTGTTTGTTATTATGGGTGCCTTAATGCTGATTTACGGGGTGTACGGATATATGGCCCCGGATTTAATTTCCCATGCGGGTGCACCATTTACGGAGTTGTGCATCAGCATATTCTACAAAAGTGACGGTGTCTTCGGCATCATGGCTAATGTTCTGGCAACATATGTAATTTTATTTGTTCTGTTCGGGGCTTTCCTTGAAAAATGCGGGGCCCAGAAATTTTTTATTGACTGGCCCCTGGCTGCTGTTGGCCATAAAATCGGCGGACCGGCTAAGGTATCCGTCATTGCATCCGGACTTTTTGGCTCAATCTCCGGCTCAGCCATTGCCAATACCGTCTCCACAGGCATGTTCACCATCCCCATGATGAAAAAAGCAGGGTTCAAACCCCATGTGGCCGGTGGTATTGAGCCGGCAGCCTCCATTGGCGGGATGTTCATGCCCCCGATCATGGGTGCAGGCGGTTTTATCATGGCGGAGTTGACCGGCGTCCCCTATTCAAGAATCATGCTGGTGGCCATTTTCCCTGCGTTCATGTATTTTTTCAGTGTGTTCTGCATGGTTCATTATGAGGCCAAAAAAGATAATATTGTCGGAGAAAAGAGTGAACAGTCTGCCGGCCATATTTTTAAAACCGAATGGTTTTATACACTTCCCCTGATCTCCATCACCATTTTGATGCTCACGGGTTATTCTCCCGGTTTTTCAGCTATACTCGGTCTTGTTACCTGCCTTTTTATCAGTCGAGTGAGATCGGATACATCCATGGATCTAACCATGGCTCTGATCGTAACTGGGATATTTTTAATATCTTTGATCAACGGTTTTGTGGGAAGCTCCGGCAGCGTAGTCATCCCCCAATGGGTCGGCTTTCTGATCGGTTTTGTTGCCGCTGTTTTTATATACATAAAAAAACCTGAACAGGTGAAACCCGGATTGGTCCATTTTCTTGAGGCTGCCCGCTCCGGTACTGAAAACAGTCTTAAAATCGGTGCTACGGTCGGTGTCATAGGAATTATTATTGGTGTTTTAACCTTTTCCGGCCTGGTATTAACCTTTGCAGACATCATGATCGAGCTTGCCGGCGGTTCCCTGCTTTTGACCATCATGCTTGTGGCCCTGGCCTCCCTGGTATTAGGTATGGGTGTTCCCGTCACCGCCGCTTATTTGATCACTGCCGTTGTTGCGGTGCCGGCTCTGACCCATCTTGGGGTCAATCAGATTGCCGCACATATGATTGTTTACTGGCTGTCCCAGGATTCAAATATAACGCCGCCTGTCTGTATTGCCGCCTTTGCGGGCGCGACCATTGCCAAGGCAAATATGTGGCGCACTGCCCTGGCCTCTTTTAAATTTGCCAAATTTTTGTACCTGGGCCCCCTTCTTTTTGGATACGTGCCTGGATTTTCCCTTGACGGCAGCCCCATGGACATTGCCAAGGCCTTTGTTGCCATTACCCTTGGTACCTGGGCGTATTCCTGGTTTCTCAGTGGAATCTGGGTTTCCCATTTAAAAAATATTTTCAAAAAGAAATAAGTGGACGACTACAGCAAGATCATTGACCAATCCATTGGCTATCTTGTAGGCCGGTTATCCCGGGCAATCATAAAGCGGCTGTCAAAAAAATTCCAGGATGCCGGAATTGATGTCAGTTACGAGCAGTGGAGCATCCTTGTCCATCTTTACCGTCAGGACGGCCAGACCCAGCAGGCCCTTGCCCGGACTGCCGTTAAAGACAAAGCCGCCATTACCCGGCTTTTAAATGGACTTGAGAAAAAAAATATTGTACTCAGGATTCCTGACCGAAATGATAAACGCAGCAACCTTGTTTATCTGACAAATAAAGCCAAGGAATTAAAACCCCATCTTGTTGGTTTTGTGGAAGAAATGTTAGAAGAAGCAGAGCAGGGAATTGATCCGGATGAAATGACCCGCTGCAGGGCAACCATCAATATTATATTTCAAAATTTTGACCGTTTGAATAACCCTGCCCCACCTGAAAAATAACGCTGAAAATAAGGATTTTTAACAATGATAAGCGTGATTGCATCAATTCATGTTAAAGAAGGTCAATTAGATAAGTTTATTGAAATTTTCAAATCCAATATGCCAACTGTTCTTGAGGAAAAAGGATGTATTGAGTATATCCCGACTGTCGACATGCCTACAGGGCTCCCCCCGCAGGAATTGAATAACACTGCGGTAACCATCATTGAAAAATGGCGTAGTGTAGAAGATTTAAAGGCGCATTTATCATCTCCGCATATGCTTGAATATAAAGAAAAAACCAATGATCTTGTTGAATCAATGAGTGTTAAGGTATTGAAAGAAGTATAATCTTTCGCCATCTATGGGCAAGCGGAAAAATAAAAACAGATACCTATTGAGTATCAGGAACCGAATACTTTTTTTTGCGGTATTGGTTACGGCCATACCGTCTCTATCCATGGGCCTTTTGCTCCAGAATATGTTGCAAACTACACTGGAAGAAAAGGTTAAGCAAAAGTTTGCCGACTCTGCACAGATCATGGAACAGGAAATTTCCCTATGGCTTAAAAAGCGGGTTTATGATCTGACTGTGTTCTCCAACGCGTCCATTGTATCGGAAGCGGTTACGGCTTATCTTAAAACGTCTGAAGAAAGGGTGGATGACAGTAAAAAACGGTGCCCAAATATCAAAATACTTGAAACCTACCTCAGTACACTGCAGCATCAATTTAAAGGTTATGTTCGGATTTTTGTTCTTTCCAGGACCGGTTCTGTTATCGTCGCTTCTGAAAACGGCGGTGGTGACCGGCCGTTTCCCTTTCCTGATGATTACATCGAGCAGATTTCAGACAAACAATGGTTCAAGGGAAACGCGTATATTGATTCAAGGGATAAGTCGCCCCTTATCCTGATCGGCGTTCCCCTTTTTCTGAATCAGCTTTATGAATATGAAACATTACTGGCGATTGAAGTCAGGCTCACCGGATTAATGCCTTTATTGGATCCCGTGAAATTTGGAGACTCTGGTGACTGGACCTATGAATCCCTTGTGGATATAAAAACAGGTCGGCAGTTTTTATACGGCAGGGGGGCCAAAAAAGTTCTCAATGAGATCTATCCGGCACCGTCCGGTGACAGTCAAACGCTTCGTGAATATACTAACAGCATGAATGAGCGCTTAATGGGGTTGGTTGTCCCGTTTCGAGAACTGGAATGGGGGCTTTTTATTGCAGAAAATTATGAAAAGGCTTTCTCCGGGCTGATCCATGCACGCCGGCGTAATATTATTATTATCTGCTGTTTTGGTGTTCTTATGGGTATTGCGGCTTATCTGCTGACCCGGCAGATCATGTTGCCATTGTCGGCTTTGACAAGAGGGGCGGAAAGGGTGGCCGACGGTGATCTGGATGTTCGGCTTCCAGTACGCCGCAACGATGAAATTGGGTTTGCAACCACCGTTTTTAATGAGATGGTTGCCAACCTGAAGCTCAGCCAGACAAAACTGGAGCAGTTGGCGACAACTGATCCCTTGACGGGTTTGAATAACAGAAAACGGGTGATGAGTATCTTAGGTGATCACTACAAGTATTACCGCCGGTATAAAACAGAGTTTTCCGTATTGATGCTTGACGTGGATCACTTTAAAGATGTTAATGATACATATGGGCACCAGGCCGGGGATATGGTGCTAAAACAGGTGGCGGAACTTTTTAATGAAAATTTGCGTAATGTCGACTCTGCCGGCCGGTACGGCGGAGAGGAGTTTCTCGTGATCCTTGCAGAGTCCGGGGGGGATGAGTCCATCCAGGCGGCGGAACGCATCAGAAAAGCCGTTGCAAACCATGTCGTTATTTATGAAGACCAGGAGATTCAGGTACGTATTTCCGTTGGTATCGGCCAAATCCATAAACAGGACGGGGATGAGCAACAGATCCTCCGTCGAGCCGATATGGCTCTCTACCGGGCCAAGAATGAGGGACGAAACCGGGTTGTTTACCTGGCTGATGACGACGACCAATAAATGGATGGTCGGGGGGGCCGGAAAGTCAATAAAGAAGGGATAGATGAATCCAGCCGGTCTCATCAGTATCTGCTAATTTGACTTTCACCCAATTGTGTTTATACCCGACGGCAAAAATTTTGCTTCCTTCCTGAAGTACTTTTTTAATCCCCGCTTTTATAGACGGGTCTTTCCGGAGATTCCCGGTTCTAAACAATTTCATCTGCAAGGGCGTTGAAAAAAAGATTTCCTTTTCCGCCGGACCGGCGGTGCTGATATCTTCATCTATATTAATGCTCTTTGCCTGCTCCATCGCTTCTCTGGACAAGTAGGCCGCACTTTCAAAGTTTCCTTCTGCCAGTTCATGTTTACTCTCTTTCAGGTTTTCTAATGCCCTTTCCCAGATAATTTTCTGGGGCTCATTCAAGGGTTTTTGTTCCACATTGCTG
Organism: uncultured Desulfobacter sp.; assembly: GCF_963666695.1. Taxonomy (GTDB): domain Bacteria; phylum Desulfobacterota; class Desulfobacteria; order Desulfobacterales; family Desulfobacteraceae; genus Desulfobacter. The sequence continues at coordinate 3,370,761 of NZ_OY762947.1, read as the reverse complement.
ATCACGGCCGTGGCCTCGGCGATAAGGGTAGCCGCTTCCAGTTTGCTGCCCCGGGTCGCCAGTTTAGCCTTGCTTTGCGAGAGTACTTTGATCAATTTTTCGTTGGCCTGCCGGCAGGCGTCGGTTTCCTTATGTTGTAGGAGTAATGTTTGTTGTAATTTTTTTGAAAGCAGTTTTTGCTCAGCCAACTTGCTGGTCAGCTCCGCATTTTTCTTCTCTAATTGGCGAATCCGTGAATCATCAACGACCGTATTTTTTTTCTCTATTTTTTCTAATTGGGGGACCCGCGAATCATCGACGACCGTTACGCTTTTTTCCATGGTACAGGATGAAAAAAGAAGCAGTGCCAACAGGCCGGCGGCCAGCCTTGTAATGTCTTGGAACTGCATGCCCTTACTGCCGGGGCTGAATGTCTTTTGACTCATATACTTGTTGTGATTCCGTAATTTGATATGGATTAAAAGGACTTTTTTTTGTTTATGGCCTTAATTTTCTTGGACACCCCTTTCCACCGCTCCTTTTCCACACGATCTGCGCTTTTGTTTTTCCGGGCGGAAATATATTCCAGCTCTTGTTTCATTTTGAGGTAGTTCTCCAGCCTGGCTTCGGTCAGTTCTCCGTCCTGGACGGCTTTAAGCACCCGGCACCCGGGTTCGTGTGTGTGTGTGCAGTCTGAAAAACGGCATTCGGCCCCCAGGGCTTCTATTTCCGGAAAGGTAGATTCAACACCCTGGTCAATCTCCCAGAAGCTGATTTCACGGATGCCGGGATTGTCAATGATCATTCCGCCCTGGGGCATCATGATCAGATCCCGGGACGTGGTGGTGTGGGTTCCCTTGCCCACATGGGCACTTACTTCACCGGTGGCCTGGACGGTTTCGCCGCATAGCCGGTTGATCAGTGTGGATTTGCCCGTGCCGGAAGATCCCACCATGACACAGGTCCGGCCGTGCACCAGGTAGGGTGTCAAGTCGGAGAGCCCTGTATCATTAAAAGCAGATATCAGATGTACAGGAACGCCGAATGCAATGGTTTCCGCTTCATTTACAAAATGTTCGGGGTCCTGGTGAAGGTCCGCTTTCGTCAGGATGATTACCGGGGTCAGCCCACAATTATAAACCAGGGTCAGGTAGCGCTCAATGCGGCGCAGATTAAAATCCTGGTCAAGTCCGGTAACTATAAATACGGTGTCAAGATTGGCCGCGATTGTCTGCTCCCTGTACTCGCCTGATTTCCGGCCGCGCATGCCTGCAGCACCCCTGGTTAGGGTGTTTTTTCGCGGCAATATCCCTTCTATAGCTGTTTGTCTGACCATAACCCAATCGCCGACCACCGGGTATGTGCTGCTGCTCTCCTGTTGAAGTTTCCCGGCCGGGGTTGCCAGCAGCTCTTCTTTGCCGTCATTGATAAAAAAATATCTTTTCCTGACCCCGGTTACCCGGGCCGGAACGAGAGAATTATTGTCAATATTTTCAAAATTTTTTTGGAAATAGGATGTCCAGCCCAAATGGGAAAGATGTTTAAAATTATTGTCTTTTTGTAATATACTTTTATTGCTCATTATAGTGTCCTACCCATCTTCAATTTTTTTTATAGGGGGCTGCGGCAAGGGCCGGGCCCGGGATATAAGCGTTGCGATATAATTTTAAAAGCGTGTCGCTGCCGACAGAAAAGACAATGAGAATAGCAGATCTTCAAAAAACTCCTTGATGTTGCTGTAAGTGATTCTTTCTTACAGGATAGGCCTGTATTCTGTCAAGAGGTATTAGCTGTCGGGTTTTCCAAGAAATTAAAATTAATCAGACTTCCCATCAATCGGCATAATCTGTATAATATCTCATTTTTTATACCGGTCATGCTTAATTCACAGCGAAAAATGACAGTAATTCAAAGAGTTATTTGATTTTTGTATAAAAAGACAATCTCAATAATTTGCTTGATTGGCATGCTTTTGAATTTTTTGATGATTGTTTGATAAAATAATGAATCCCAAAAAGTTAAAAATTGGTTCAATTTTCATGAGAGGAGATAATAATGAGAAAAATAACACTAAAATCAAAATTAATCATTGGTGGCGTGGTGGCAGCGATACTTCCACTGATTGTCGTGGGACTATTTTCAATAAACAAGTCTTCCTCTGCACTGCTCCACCTTGCAGAGGGACAGGCAAAGCTCACCGCACAAAATTTTGCAACCATGGTGAATCTTTACATTGAACAGGAAATTGAAAAAGCCGGGACAATCGCGTCGGAGCCCTTGATACAAAAACTGATTAATAGAGCCGGGGCTGAAGACTTAGAAAACAGCCTTTCTGAGTTGTCTGCTGTTGACGCATATCTTTCAGATGTATATCAAAAAATAAAAGAAAATTATGATGATATTCTGGTTACGAATTCATCCGGTCTTGTTCTCGTTGATGGTCGTGATCAAGGCGCTATACTGAAAAAAACAAATTTGGCTGATAGGAAATATTTTCAGTCTGCCAAATCCGGCAAGATCACCATCGGCGAACCGGTTATTTCAAAGATAAGCGGCGAACCTGCTTTTGTTATTGCTGTTCCTTTGCGGAACAGTTCCGGGACGTTTGCCGGTATTTTTGGATCGGTTGTGAAATTGACGGCGTTATCCGAAAAAATTACGCAGACGAAAATCGGTGAGACAGGCTATCCGTTTATGGTGGGTCATGACGGGCTTTTTATTGCTCATCCTGTGAAAGATTATATTTTTAAGTTAAATATGGCGGCCCTTGAAGGGATGGAGGAGATTGCCAAAAAATCATTGGCCCAGGAAACAGGTGTTGAGAAATATCGCTTTAAAGGGGTTGATAAGATTGCCGGTTTTGCACCTGTGCCTGCCACAGGCTGGAGCGTTGTGGTCACCCAGAATGAATCGGAATTTTTAGCGCCTGTGGTTTCGATTCGAAATATGGTGCTTACCGTCGGCTGCATATTTCTGGTCCTGACAATCGTGGCGATTCTGTGGTTTGTTCGAGGCATCATGGCGCTTTTGGGGAATGATCCCTCTGAAATCGCGAACGTGGCCGACCGGATTGCCGCCGGTGATCTTACGTATGAATTTAAAACTAACGGAAAACCGCTTTGTGGTGTGTATGCCAGTATGAAACAAATGACTGACAATTTGAAAAATATGTTTGCGGATATTTCACAAGGGGTTCAGACGTTGACATCGTCTTCTACGGAACTATCGGCGGTGTCCCAGCAGATGACAACCGGTGCAGAACAGTCCTCCCAGAAAGCAAACAACGTTTCTTCGGCCGCAGAAGAGATGGCAACGGCGATGAACAGTGTGGCTGCTGCCACAGAACAGACAAGTGCCAACCTGCAGATGATTGTCGCCGCCGCAGAAGAGATGTCTGCAACGATCAATGAAATTTCAACCAATACCGCCAAGGGAAGTCGGACAACGACCCAGGCCGTTGAAAAAGCCGAACAGATTTCCGAGAAAGTGGATGCGTTAGGTCGGGCAGCAACCGAGATCAGCAAAGTGACCGAAACCATAGCCGATATTTCTGAACAGACCAATCTTCTGGCGCTGAATGCAACCATAGAGGCCGCCAGAGCCGGAGAAGCCGGTAAGGGATTTGCTGTTGTGGCCGGTGAAATTAAGGAACTTGCACGGCAGACTGCCCAGGCGACTGACGAAATCGGTTTGAAAATCGGCGAGGTTCAGGCAACAACCACGGAGTCTGTCAACGCGATAAAGACAATTGTGGAAATCATTGACGATATCAATTCGATTGTCACATCGGTTGCATCTGCCATTGAAGAGCAGTCTGCCACAACCCAGGAAATTTCCGATAATGTCAGCCAGGCCGCGACTGGTGTTCAGGAGGTCAATGAGAATGTCAACCAGACATCCACCGTGGCAAGCGAGGTCACCGAGGATGTCCACCAGGTCAGTCTGTCTGCAGACGAAATCACGGCCGGCACCAAACACATAAATGACAGTGCTCTGGAGTTATCCAAGCTGGCGGAAAGTCTTAACGAGATGGTCGGCAGGTTTAAGCTGTAATTATCAAGACAGAGGCCTGCAGGCCTTTTTAGCACAACACAAAAGGGCTGCAGCGGCAACGAACCGCCATTTTGCGGAACATTAGTTCGGATGCAAGGCGCGAAAAAATCTCAACCGGAGCAACCTTATGGTTGTGAGGATTGAGATTTTTTTTGCAACGCCGCAGCCGGGCGAATTTTCCGCAAAAATTATTTGTTTTTGGCTATTACCCAGATGGCATGAACTATGCCTGGAATGTAGCCAAGAATGGTTAAAAGAATATTCAACCAGAAGTGCTTTCCAATGCCGACCTGGAGAAATACACCCACCGGTGGAAGAATAATGGCTGCAATAATTTTCAAAAGTTCCATGTTATTTTCCTCATCTTAAAATTTTAGTTAAGTTCTGTTTAATGCAACGAAGAAGACGGTTAAAAAGACAAACCATAGTATGGATTTTATTGTTTCCATGGCCCTAACTATATCACATTTTATTCAACAGAAAATATCAAATTTTAAAATACTTTTGGACATCTTTTTGTTTTTCCCCTATGATTTCAGCTGATTTGTTTAAACCATCCTCAAAAAAGGATGGTTAAATTTTTTCGGGCAAAAGTTCCGGAAAACCACCATAACAGTCGGAACCGCCACCGGCTGGAAGGAAAAGACTTATGAGCGAAGCAATTAAATCAGGGGATACCATTGCCGTGGATTATACGGGAAAATTTGAAAGCGGGGACGTGTTTGACTCTTCCGAAGGTAGACAGCCGCTGACCTTTACCGTTGATACGGGCATGCTGATCAAAGGCTTTGACCAGGCCGTCATCGGCATGAAAAAAGGGGAATCAAAAACCGTAACCGTTCCGCCTGAAATGGGGTACGGCCCAAGAGACGAGAATGCCATGGTGGACATCCCAAGGGAGCAGTTCCCCCCGGAGATGGACCTGAAAGAAGGTCTTCAGCTTCAGCTCCAAAATCCGGCAGGTCAGCCGGTTCCTGCGCGGGTGGCAAGTGTAAACGATACAAGTGTCACCATGGACGTAAACCACTTCCTGGCCGGTAAAACCCTTATTTTTGATATCACCATTGCTGAAACCGGGTTGGAACCCCCGGCAAGCGGCTGTGGCAGCAGCTGTAGCAGCGGCTGTGGCACCAAAGGCGAGGGCTCCGATTCGGGCTGCTGCGGATCCTGCAACTGTGATTAATTCATAAGGTTGTTCCTGGAGCATGGCAATGGTCAATAAAAGTCTCATTTTGACAGTTGATGACAAACCTCAGAATCTTCAGTTCCTTGGGAAACTGCTCTCGAATAACGGATATGAAGTTGCCATGGCCCAGAGCGGGGCCCAGGCCCTGACGTTTGTAAAATCCGAATTCCCGGATCTCATCCTTTTAGATGTCATGATGCCGGAGATGGATGGGTATGAGGTCTGTGAAAAGTTGAAGGCCGGACTTCCCACCCGCCATATTCCAATAATTTTTTTAACGGCCAAGGCTGATGCCCAGGATATTGTAAAGGGGTTTGATGTGGGCGGGGTGGATTATGTTACAAAACCTTTTCATTCGGCTGAACTTCTGGCCCGCATCAAAACCCATATCGAACTTAAAACCCTGCGCGGCCTTTTGCCCATGTGTTCAAATTGTAAAAAAATTAGGGATGACAAAGGATTCTGGAATGATGTGGACAGCTATCTTGAAACCCACTCCCATCTGACCTTTACCCACGGTATCTGTCCAACATGCATGGACAAGCTTTATAAGGGGTATGACTGGTATAAAAAAAGGAAACGGTCCGGCATTGATGAATAATAAAAATTGGAGCAAGAGGCCTGAGCATGGCATATGAATTTGATTTCAAGGCGGCCCAGGACTATGATGCCTTTTTTGAAAAAGGCCGGGCCAAACACTGCCTTGACCTTGAAATTAAACTTATCAGCTCCCTGATTCGCCCCATGTCGGGCAAGCGACTGCTGGACATTGGCTGCGGCACGGGTTTAAGTCTTGAACCTTTTGTAGATCTGGGCATGAACCTGACCGGTATTGACCCTTCACCATATATGCTGGACAAGGCCGCTGAACGGCTCGGATATCGCGTTGACCTGCACCGGGGAACAGCCGAGGATCTACCTTTCGACGATAATTCTTTTGATACGGCATTGCTGTTTTTCAGTCTTGAATTTTCAGACCGGCCGGCTAAGGCCATTGAAGAAGCCTGCCGGGTAGCCCGGGAACAGGTGGTCATCGGCGTTCATAACCGGTATGCCCTTCAGAATATGTTCCGGAGGGTTAAAGGTTTATTTTTTCCGGATATGTACAGCCGTGCCCATTTTTTTAGTGTGTGGGAGTTGAAAACGATGATGACCTCAATATTGGGGACAGTGCCTGTAAAATGGCGGACAACCGTACAGTTCCCGTTTCTGTCCGGGCGCCTGATGTCCAGGGTGGAACGTATTCGCATAATCCAGTGGTCTTACTGGGGCAGTTTCATTGGTATGCGAATTAAGCCTGTGCCTAAGTTTCGCACCCGGCCCCTGGTCCTGAAAACCCGAAATCGTAAAATCAATGAGCCGGCCACAGGCCTGGCGTTAGGATTCAGGAGGGAAGAATGATACGTGCTCGTCTTTATGAACCTTTGTCCGATGGTGCGGTCAAATGTCTGGCCTGCAACCATTACTGCACCATTGCACCGGGACATACCGGCATTTGTGGTGTTCGGGAGAACCGGGATGGTCAGCTATTTTCCCTGGTGTATGACCGGGTGGTGGCAGCCAACGTGGACCCCATTGAGAAAAAGCCCATTTTTCATTTCAAACCCGGCTCGCTGTCTTTTTCCATTGGCACACCCGGGTGCAATTTTAAGTGCCGGTTTTGCCAGAATGCAGATATCTCCCAGATCAGTGACCAGGGGGAAGAACCTTTTTCAGGCTACCTTGCCGGCAAAGCAATGACGCCCGAAGCGATTGTCGCAAAGGCTGTGGAGCTAGGATGCCAAAGTATTGCCTATACCTATACCGAACCCACGGTTTTTTTCGAATTGGCTTTGGATACAGCCATGCTGGCAAAGGATGCCGGGCTTGCCAATATTTTTGTTACCAACGGATTTATGAGTCCCAAACTGCTTCAGGCCTCCGCCGCAGTGTTGGATGCAGTCAACGTGGATCTTAAATCTTTTTCTGATGAATTTTACAAGCGGTATTGTAAAGGCCGCCTGGAACCGGTTAAACAGACGCTGAAGAGCATGGTGGATTTAGGACTCATGGTGGAGGTCACCACCCTGGTGATCCCGGGGCTTAATGACGACCCCGATGAACTTGGGCAGATGGCGTCCTTCATTGCCGAAGAATTGGGGCCAACAACTCCCTGGCACCTGTCCCGGTTCCACCCGGCATACCAGCTGACCCAGATTGGGCCGACACCTGTGGAAACCCTTGAAAAAGCGTGCGACATTGCACGTTCAGCCGGACTTGTTCATGTGTACACCGGCAATGTACCGGGCGCCAGGGAAAATACCTATTGTCCGGAATGCGGTCAGATTGTTGTCAAACGATTTGGCTATTCAGTGGAAAACCTTTTAACCCATACCAATAAATGTCCCGGGTGTGGGTCCCCTATATTCGGGATCTATTAAAACTGGATAATCAAGTAAAAAGATATGTTGTTATGAATTCAGTTGCCAATATCCTGGATACCATCCAAGCCCGCAGCCCCGTTTCTGCCATCCTTGAAACGCTTTGGACCGCAGGGTTCCAAGCCTTTCTGGCCGGTGGAGCTGTTCGGGACGCCCTTTTGGGTTTAGCGCCCGCGGATGTGGATATCCTGACCAATGCCTTGCCCAAAGATCTGTCCCGGCTGTTTGCTGAGCAGGATTCTAGATATGTGGGAAAATCCTTTGCCGTCACCCTGGTCAACAAGGTGGAGGTGGCGACCTGCCGGCCCGCAGATAAAAAGGCTGTGGCGGCAGGTCTCGTTTTTCCGGCCACAGACCTTGGCCGCCGGGATCTTACCATCAACAGCATGGCCTGGGATCCGGAAACCCGGACCCTGGCAGACCCCTTTGGCGGGCAGGAGGACATCGAAAACCGGACGATTCGATTCACCCGGGATTCCTTTGACCGGATTGAAGAAGACCCCGTGCGCATGGTCAGAGCCTGCCGGTTTGCTGCCCGTTTCGGGTTCAAAATTGAGCCGGACGCCTTTGATGCCATCCGTGCCCATGCCCATAAAATTACTGCCCAAGGGACCGCAGACCGGATTCAACGGGAAGTTGTCAAGGCCATGGGTATGGACAAGCCTTCGGGATTTTTTAATCTGCTTCATGATGCAGGCCTTCTGGCTCACATTCTGCCAAGCCTTGACCGGTGCTACGGTCTGGATGGCGGACCCCACCATGGCGAGACCGTATTTGAGCATAATCTTCTGGTGGGTGATTCGCTGCCGGCATCCATGCCCATACTCCGGCTGGCAGGGTTTCTTCATGACACGGGAAAAGCGGATGCTCTGGAAATCAAGGAGGGCCGGAATACGTTTCCGGGACATCAGAAATTCACCCGGGCCATGATGGCCGATCTTGATCGTCTCCGGTTTTCCAGAAAGGACATGGACTATATCTATGCCCTGGTCCGGGGTCACATGCGTCCTTTAAAAGCAGATACCTCCCCGAAAGCGGTACGCAGGCTTTTGGCCATGCTGGATGATCTAAAGCTGTCCTACCAGGATTTTTTACGTATGCGCATTGCCGACAAAAAAAGCAATCTCAATCCGGTAAAAAAGCCATATACCCTTGGGGACATCCGCCTGCGCCTGGGCAAAATCCTGAATGCTCTTAATGAGCAGACGCCGTTTAATATTAATGACCTTGACATTTCAGGCAGGGATATCCAGCAGATCCTGGACCTGCCTCAGGGTCCGGCCATTGGAAAGGTTAAATCGGTTTTATTTGAGAAGGTATTGGAAGATCCGTCCCTTAATCAAAAAAAGATCCTGGAAGACCTGGTCCGGCAGATGGACCAAAATCACTTTACAGATTCGGATGGCAACGCTATAAAATAGACCCGGCAGCGCATGGTAGCAGCACTGAATGCGGGATATTTTTAAAGATCAATTACGATAGGGGATATATTATGGGGGATATTGTTCTGATCAGCATTACGGGCAAGGACCAAAAAGGTCTTACCGCCCGGATTTCAACCATCCTTGCCCAGTATCGGGTAAGCATTCTGGATATTGGTCAGGCTGTAATTCATGAACATATCTCTTTGGGCATGCTGGTGGATATTCCATGTTCCCAGGATTTTTCCCTGATGTTCAAGGATTTGATTTTTGAAGGACATAAGATGGGGCTGGCCGTGGATGTTGTGCCTGTGGATCCTAATGAATACGAAACCTGGGTCCAGACCCAGGACAAGGAGCGCAGAATTATTACGGTCATGGGACGGGCCATTACCACTGCTCAGATTTCGGCTGTCTCCTCCGTGATTACCGATCATGATCTTAACATTGATTCCATTACCCGTATGTCCGGCCGCAGATCCCTGAAAAGACCGTTGGAACCACCGATGGCTTGTATCCAATTTGCCGTGTCCGGCACACCTAAAAGCATTCCCGATATGAAGGGGCGGTTCATTCATATCTCCCAGGATTTGGGCATTGATATATCCTTTCATGAGGACAATATCTATCGTAAAAACCGCAAGCTTGTTGTGTTTGATATGGATTCCACATTGATTCAGGCTGAGGTGATTGATGAACTGGCAAAACTGGCCGGGGTCGGCGAGCAGGTGGCCCGAATCACCGAATTGGCCATGCGCGGGGAAATTGATTTCAAGGAGAGTTTTAGACGGCGTGTGGCCCATCTCAAAGGATTAAAAGAAACGGATATCCAGGGCCTTGCCCAAACCCTTCCCCTGACCGACGGGGCCGATCTTGTTATCCGGACCCTGAAGGGGCTGGGTTACAAGCTTGCCATCCTTTCCGGCGGTTTTACCTTTGTGGGCAATTATCTTAAAGAGACCCTCGGCTTTGATTATGTATTTGCCAATACCCTTGAAATAGAAAACGGCGAAGTCACAGGCCAGGTTTCCGGCGAAATTGTGGATGGTCAGAAAAAGGCAGAACTGTTACGTGAACTTGCAAAAAAAGAAAATTTGTCCATCCAGCAGACCATTGCCGTGGGTGACGGGGCCAATGACCTGCCCATGATTTCCATTGCCGGACTCGGTGTGGCCTTTAACGCCAAGCCCATTGTCCGGGAAAAAGCGGCCAATACCATTTCCACCATGGGCCTGGATGGTCTTTTGTTCCTGCTGGGAATCCATGAACGCGAGATCCCTGATCCGGGTAGCAGCATTTAAAATCATCGCGGGATTTGTTCCATAATACAGCTTGCCGCCGGTTATTATTGTTGTGTATGGGTCTGCCTCTATTCTTTCGAGGCTTGATAATCAACACTATTAATAATAGTCCGGGGTTTTAAATTCCACATTGGGAACATTTCGATATTGATGTAGTCCTCAGTGAAAAATTTTCAAATATCCCGATGCAAATCAAAATAATTTACCCAACACTGCTTTTGTTATTGAACGCTGCTTTAAAATAGGCTTGGGCGACAGATAATACCATCATTGTGGTCTAGTCAAAAAATCCAATTGGCAGTAATCGTGTGCTGAAAAATAAATGTTATATTGCTCGCCTCTCAAAACGAAACTTGTCCCCTAAAGCCAGTTGTAGATAATGCCTTTTATGTCCAACTAAAATTTGCGACCTGTGCGGGTGGATTTTCAAAAACATAGCAACCGATGGTAGTAATAAGTCATCCAAACAAAAAATGGTAGACATGGACATCTATATTTGAGATGTAAAGCTATACAGCGATAACGTCTCAAAGGAGAAACCATGTCAAAATACAGAATCAAGGTCCACGTTGAGTTGGAAGAATGTGATGAGAACGAAAATTATGAGATCACTCAAAATAGCGATGGAAGTTTCTCAACAGTAATAAGTGAGAAAGATGCCATCAGTATTGATATGTGTGAAAAGTCTGTATTGCAAACAGCTTACCCGACAATACGAAAAGCAGTATCTAACCATTTCAGCCAAGTTTCAAAAAAAAAGCCGAAATAAAAGCTGGAGAAGGGGAGGAAATCATAACCAATCCTCATCCTTACCGAGTTGACGGTGAAATTGGGCGATTTAACTTTACAACGCATAGTACTGTAAATGAGAGCCAAAACCACTATAACACAGCGCGCGATTTGTTTAGCAGCTTAAGAGGCGTTGAAATTTACAAAACCGTAGGATTTAAAGATATAGCCCTGATCCATGGGGATACCGAGCAATCTTATCAGAAAACCGCAAAATTGATTAACCGGATTCGACATCAAAAGCAGGGAGGAACCCCATACCGGACGCTTCATGAGTGCACCGAAAAAGAAGGGCGAGAGGTCCTTGATTATATTGACAAAAACGCACGTTCTATCCTATCAGAAAATGGTTTCTCAGAAGATGGCACATGTCAGGTAATCAAACTCGAATATAATAATGCCCACCCAGTGACGGTATCCAGACGGAATGTGCTCAACGCCGTTGATAAATGTTGCCGGGACAATACTATCAACGCAGAAGACATCTTGAACAATCCTGTTCCTTACGAGGATCCTGGCAGTAGCACTCAGATTTCGATTGATGATGTTCATGTTAAGAAACAAGAAGAGTTCCGTCCCGGTGGTATCAAATCGGAACGGGGAAAAAGAAAGTATATCCACAATACAATTGCCCATATATCAAAGGCAGAAGTTGGAACGTATGTGTTAAATGGTCCCGGCACAAAAGATGTTTTACTTTTTTTAACTGCATTTCTGTTTCACAATGGCTTGATTGGTAACCGTATCCAATTTTTCACCGACGGCCATAAAACCTTGAATAATTCAATTTTCAAGGGGTTCAGTTGGTATAAGAATATTGGGATCATCCTTGATTGGTATCATTTGGAAAAGAAATGCAAAGAACAATTGAGCTTGGCATTGAAAGGACGTAACATCCGCAACGAGACGCTTGATACGCTTAAGCCGTTATTGTGGCATGGCCTGACCGATAAGGCTGTGGCCCATCTGGAATCAATTGGTAAAGATTCTATAAAAAAAATAGAGTCGTTAGATAAGCTGATGGAATATCTGAAAAGGAATAAACCGTACATTCCTTGCTATGCAGTAAGGAAAGAACTGAATTTATGTAATTCCAGTGCTATCGGTGAAAAAATGAATGATCTTGTAGTCTCAAGCCGTCAGAAACATAATGGGATGAGTTGGTCAAAAAAAGGCTCTTTAGGCCTGGCAACAATCACAGCAATAAAACGCAACAAAGAAAATGATAAATGGTTTGAAACAAAGAGTTTGGATTTTAAACTAGTTGCTTGAGGCCACCCGCACAGGTCGAAAATTTGCCAAGACCCTGGCCACTATTTTTTTTTCATGCAACCTTATTATATCTGGACGATTTTGGAATGGGAGATGTGTGAGGATGCGGCCAAAAAATAAACTCTACGAGTTCAATGAAAAAGTTTGGTTAGGGTCTGATCCATAAAAGAGTCAATACAGAGTGATCGTTCCTTATCTAACCGAGTCCTTATAGCAAATATCCAGACTGTTCATATTTTTATTGACAAGGCTTATTTTGTAATTTATAGAATAATTCTATTAAGCTAACTCAACTGTTACACTTAGATAAAGATCTCCGAAACTCACTTTCCGATATTCGTTTAGAGCAGAGCTGAATCACATACTCAATTCAAGACGGTTCCCTTCAAGTTGTTTTATCCGGATGTCAACAAGAATCCAACGCAGTATGACGGTGGTAGCTTGCCCCGTATTCGCAAAGCTTACGTTGTCGGCAGCTTCCGCCCGGCAATGAAGAGAGTACAAATATTTTCTTTCAGTAGGAGTTCTGAATCATGATAACAAACTCGGTAAAAATAATCGAAAAAGCCAATACATGCTTTCCATCCCGGGAGAATTTTGACTGGGGATTTGCCAGGAATAGACGTTCTGTGCTCATGGTGCCTTCAGCTGAATGGGTGCAGTCCATTCATTCTTGCCAAGTTAATCTAAATGGAAAACACATGATTGCTCCCAATCGAGATACGCCTTATGAAGGATTGGAGGGTTACCATGAAGGAGAGAACTGGAAATTTATTGACTTTTTTGGTTTATCCATAAGTGACCAGACTGGTCGATACTTACCGATTGATGTTTCAAATGATGCTGATTCCGTATTCCTAAATCCATGGAAAGTTACTTATCATTACTTCATTCCACGCGACTTACCAGGTTGGGACCTTCCCGAAGATATCCCCTTTTACGTAACTTATTACTTAAATTCAAAATCACCAAACGGTCTTACAACCGGTTTTGTAGAACTCAGTTGCCCGGCTGGTTTGAGGTTTAATGATGTGGTTTTGACACCGACTTTGCATCCCTTCGTGGACATCCGGCACATGTATTGGGAGCCTCGGTATTTTGGATACAAAACCCATTTTGAATCAAAAGGCGATCACAGTCGGATCGTTATTTCCAATGAAAATCGCACTCTGGTTTTTTTCTTTTCAGGACTCTCTTGCAATTATTACCATGAACCTGAGTTCCTTGATTGGTACTACAAATTGGGGAACTGTCAACGTCGTGAAGTAATGATTGAGGAGCACAATAGCTCGGTAACACTTTTCAAGCCGGAACAGAAAAGAGTCGCTTCCTACTTCAGTATTTCTCATAATGACAGCAGAAAAAATGGATTGGTACGTTTATATTTTGCGTGCGGAGTGAATAGCACCCCAAAGCGGATTTCTTTTTCAAATATCACGACCTTTTGCCAAAACTCTATGGATGCGGATGCAAATGAACGAATAAGGATTGAAAAAATTTGCAAGACTATTTCGGATGACAAAATTAGAAATGCCGTTGTTGCACGAATAGCAGGTTTGCTCAAGTTTAAGGTCAATATACAGGTCAATAAGACAAAGTACATCCAGGCACCCCAAGCTGGTGCATGGTGGTTTAAGACGCCATGGTATCGAGATGTCTTTGAGGGATATCTGAACAGTTTCAATACATTCATGTATTTCCCAAATGAAAAAGAGGAGATAAAAGAAAACATTCTGTACGCCCTTAATAAACAGGAATGCGAGACAGGACGAATACCAAATCGTCTGAATGAGTTCAAGGAAGGGAGCGATTTATCATACAATACGTCCGATAGTATTCTCCTTTGTTATATCGTCGCTCATAAACTCATCTTGGCAGACAAAGATATTTCCTTTGCGGAACAGATCCTGCCATTTCTTGCTAATTTGCTTGAACGTTTTCAGCAATATCCAGATACTGATTCCATAGAAATTGATGGCTCCCCTCGAATTGACTCTCGCACCGGCCTACTGCTTTCAGTGCCTTGGCATTCTTGGATAGATACTCGTTCCGCAAATATTGATATTAACGGTCATCATTTTACCGGATTGCCTAATCGAGTATCAGAATCATTTTCTCAAAATCTCTATCGTTATATAGGCACTGATGTTAGTTTAGGTATATTTCTCTCTTCTCCCAACTTTTTTTTGCCGGAAATCAATGCTCAGTGGATTACCTTGCTGAAAGGCGCTTCATCTGTTCTAACCTTGACCAAGAAAACTCTGTCAAATAAAAAAGGGTTATCAGGTCTTGGTAAAGTTATCTCGATACTTTTAGAGAAATCCACTGCTCATTTCAAATCTTTTTTCTATAATCCTGAAAACAAATTTCTTTATAATATTGTTTATTATCCTAGAGGACAAGTTGATCCAATTGTTGATCCTCTTGAATGCGAAGCCGCAGTGACTGCTGCGGCCATGCTTGGTGATATGGTATTTAAAATAAACGAACTGGAAGCGATTTGGAAGCACGCAAAACAGACCCTTCTTGTTTACCGCAGTTTGACAGAACTTGGCAAAAATAGATGGCCATTTGGGTTGCTAACGCGTAATGTAAATTTCGGACCTTACTATGGTGATGGTCAGTATCATGCAGATGTTTGTTGGCCTCGTTCGACGCCGTACCTGATACAGCTTCTCAGAATTCTTGGACGAGATCAGGTTATTCGACAAATTCTTTTGAATAACCTAGACCACCAGTCAACGGAGGCGGCAATATTTTATAACCAAGAGCTATTTTCGAGGCCCTTGGGCAATAACCCTAATCCCCAAGAGATTACTCAGGATAATCCGGTCCCCGTAAAAAATCCCATTCAGTTCTGGTCACAATGGTGTGACCCCTTTTTAGACTATATGAATGAACTATAGAAGAGGAGGATATATGGAAAAATCATATTTTGTTTGTGTGCTGGGCGATGAGAGAAGACGAGAATACTTGCTCAATAAATATTCTTGGGCTTGGTTCTAACTTGGCCCAGAAGGCCTACGAATTTTGATAGATTTATTCCAACATGTTGTACTTTGATGAACGTCAATTATAATTCCCGCCGAACGACAATTAAAATTCCCGAAATTTAAAGAATCAAAAAAAATGGTAAAAGCCTCCAAATCTTACTGAAGGAGTGATTTGGATGGTAACAAACCAACAAGTGAGGAGGTTGTTCAAGTTGATTCAATCTGAGAAGGATTTCGGGATCGCAGCAATGAAAGCAGGTATGGATGAAAAGACGGCTCGAAAGTACCGTGAAATTGGTAAATTACCAAGCGAGCTTAAACAGGAACACGACTGGCGGACACGTAAAAACCCGTTTGAAGACGTATGGGATAGTATCAAAGCAATGTTATCAATAAATTCGGGGTTGGAAGCCAAAACCATTTTTGAGGATCTTCAGCGCAAACAGCCCGGCCGATTTGCCGATGGTCAGTTAAGGACCCTGCAACGACGGATCAAGCATTGGCGGGCAACAGAAGGTCCCTGCAAAGAAATATTCTTTGCACAAATACATAAACCAGGCGAACTATGCCAGTCTGACTTCACGCATATGGATAAGGTGGGTGTCACCATAGGCGGCGTTCCCTTTGATCACATGATCTATCATTTTGTTTTAACCTATTCTAACTGGGAAACCGGGAGCATATGTTTTTCTGAAAGTTTTGAAAGCCTGAGCCATGGCCTGCAAAATGCCTTATGGAACCTGGGCGGTGTTCCCCATCGTCACCGTACAGATCGTTTGGCGACCGCTGTTAACAAGGAGACCCACCCGGAAGAGTTCACCCGCAGGTATCAGGATCTTATGGACCATTACGGCCTGACACCTTGCAAAACGAACCCATACAGTCCCAATGAAAATGGTGACGTGGAGCAGCGCAATTACCGATTCAAAAAGGCTGTTGACCAGGCCCTTTTGCTAAGAAACAACCGGAATTTTAGAGACCGGGAGGAATACGAGCGTTTTCTGTCCAAACTGTTTGGACAACTGAATGCCGGCCGAAAAGACCGCCTTGCAAAAGAACTTGAAGTTTTGCGTCGGCTGCCCAAAACCCGAATCGACTCATGTAAAAAACTGGATCTGAAAGTCGGTCCCGGTTGTACAATACGGGTTAATCACAACGTATACTCAGTGAACAGCAGACTTATAGGAGAAAAAATACAGGTCCGCCTTTACATGGAATACCTGGAAATCTGGTACGGGCAAAAAAAAATCGATACCGTGCCACGGTTACGGGGCGAGGGGAAGTACAAAGTCAATTACCGGCATATCATTGACAGCTTGGTCAGAAAACCGGGGGCGTTTGAAAATTATCGATATCGTGATGCCATGTTCCCCACCAGTCGTTTTCGGATCGCTTATGATTCCTTAAAAGAGCGCTATACCGTTCAAAGCGCTGCGTCAAGATATCTGAAAATTTTATACCTTGCCGCAAAAGACAGTGAAGTGGCTGTGGACAATGCCTTGACGATTTTAATTAATGAAGGCCATGAGATCAGCAAAGATGCGGTCCAGCGTCTTATGACATCTAATACCCCTGTTGCCGGGCCGGATGATATCCATATCCCGGCCATTGATTTAAGCAGTTATGACAAACTTCTCAAAATGGTGGAGGCATGATGAGCGACAGAGACCAGATTGTAAACCATCTTAAAAGTCTGCACATGCCGACCATGCGCCGCAGCTATGAAGAAACGGCAGATCAGGCCCGGGCGGAGTCATGGGGGTATGAGCACTATCTTTTGCAGTTGCTGAATCTTGAATGTGAAGTGCGTTGGCAAAACCGGATAGCCAGAAACCTGAGGGCATCCAAGCTGCCGCCCTCAAAGACCTTTGAGAATTTTGATAAAAAGCGTCTTCCTATAAAGGTCGCTAATCATTTGAATGTACTGATCGACGGCTCTTTTTTAAATCAATCTGAAAACATTTTGGCCTTTGGGAATCCCGGAAGCGGGAAAACCCATCTGTTATGTGCCATTGGTCATGAATTGATTGCACAAGGGAAACAGGTCCTTTTCATTCCTTGCAGCAGTCTTGTCCAGGATCTGCTGATCGCCAAAAGGGAACTTGAGTTGACAAAAAAGCTCAAAAGCCTTTCCAGGTTTGATGCCGTGATTATTGATGATATCGGATATGTCCAGCAAAGCCGGGAAGAGATGGAAGTATTGTTCACCTTCCTGGCAGACCGGTATGAGCAAGGCAGCCTGATGATCACCAGCAATCTTCCCTTTTCTAAGTGGGAACAGATTTTTAAGGACCCTATGACAACTGCTGCGGCTATTGACCGGCTTGTTCACCACAGCATTATCTTCGAATTGAATGTTGAAAGTTATCGCATGGAACAGGCCCAAAAGGAGTCAAAATGATGCCGGCGCATGAATGGGGTACACCATATACCCGGGAAGAGATCGTAGAAATTGTTAAAATGATACGGTTGCATTTATATAACAGGGGCCTTCATTGTGGTGCCTGGGTCATTAGAAAGCAAATGGAGGATGGGAATATCCGGCCAACACCGTCTGTAAGTACGATTGGGCGTATATTATCACGTCATGGTTTAACACATGGCAGAACCGGTTTTTTGGAAGATCCCCTTTAAAAAAAAAGTGGAGACTAACGGTCATTTTTGAATACAAAAATCACCTGGGTTTTTTGATAATTGTACTACGGTTATCTATAACCGTTTAACTTCAAGGCTTTCAGGTGTTTTTTGTTAGAAAAGGAGACAGTATGCGTGGCGGATATAGAGGAAAACCAAAACCCAAATTGCCGGCTCATCTAAAGCGGGTTCCTGTAAATGCCCGAATCCAGCAGTGGATGCTTGATGAACTCAAAAGAAGAGGTGAGGTTGGGATAGTTTTGGAATATATACTGATTGAAGCGGGTTTTAAGTACCAACCAAAAAAATGAAGAAAGGCCTAATGCCTCCGGCGGCCCTACGGAGTATTTGTTTCGCGCTAAGGCGCGAGGATTTTACGCATTAAGGACAAAAACATGGGGGAAAGGACAGCATACAGTAGAGTGCATACTGCCCCCCATGTCTTCGTCACCAGTCACGGCGCTCGGGGTGCTTCCCAGCAGTTGCCCTATCCTCCGGGCTGGCGTAGGGGATATTATCAATGTTAAAAAAAATAGCAAGACAATAATGAAAAAAATAATACAAAATCAGAATGTTATAAGGGATGAGGGACGGGAATTTTAATTGTCGTTGAGGGGAAAAAATAATTGTCGTTGATCAGTACTTTATAGCGATCACTCATGAACTATTAATTTCCGAACTTATATTGTTTTTTTCAACATGAGTAAGGATAGAAAGGATTATAAACCATGGCAAGCATCAAACTTATAATCGAAGGCGAAAATGCTTTGAAGGCCACAACGGATTTAGTAAATTTACATGATATCACAGTAAAAACTGAAAATTTACAAGAAAAAGAAAAATTTCTTGAACCTGCTTTAATTGCAATTATTGTTGATATTGCTGCTAATATTGCAGTAACCGTAACCGCATCTGCGATATGTTCTTGGTACAAAAAATGGAAAAAAAATAAAATTGATAGAATTATAATCATCTATGATGATGACAAACGTATATTTTTTGAGGATGCATCGGAAAATGAAATCGCAAAAATATTAAAGACGCTGCAAGATGATCAGCAAGACACAAAAAAATAGAATCTTGTCTGCAATCTTTTAGATAAGGAGCATCCTTATTAATTTCTGATTAAAATTAAAAAATTATATAAAAAGGTTTTGAAGAAATAAAATGAAAATCATCAATTTTAAATTTAAAAAAGTAAATTCTAAACACATAGAATTGAGATACTTTGTGGACAACCCGAATGATTTTAAACGGCGTATATTGGATGTAAAAGAGGAGATAGAAAGCTTGATCAAATCAGCAGATCTAAATTTCTTCATTCGTTGGAAAGCCGATCTCAAAAAAACAGGAAAAGACCTTTTTTCCTGGCTTGATGGTTCCGATCGTTTTTTTTCAAAAATAATTCATTGTTATCGTGAAAAT
This sequence comes from uncultured Desulfobacter sp., assembly GCF_963666695.1. Lineage (GTDB taxonomy): Bacteria > Desulfobacterota > Desulfobacteria > Desulfobacterales > Desulfobacteraceae > Desulfobacter. Next base: position 3,351,288 of record NZ_OY762947.1, on the reverse strand, counting down.
GCACGCATTTTGATTTTGGCTTTTCACTCAGACGATGTGCTATCTGACCTTCCATGGGAAATTCTTCATAATGATGAAAAATTTTTAGTCGAAGAAACTAATCCCAGATTCGTCCCAGTCCGATTTAGAGGGGACGAATTATCTATAGATCATCAGGATCAAGCTGCTGAACGTCCATTAAGATTACTGTTTATGGCTACATCCCCCGTATATACAACAGGTTTAGAATTTGAAGGTTTAGAATTTGAAGGTTTAGAATTTGAAGGTTTAGAATTTGAAGATGAAGAATATAAGATACTCAAAGCAACTGAAAAGCAACCGTTAATGCTAACAGTTGAAGAAAGTGGCAATCTTGAGGAACTAAACGATTTAATACTAACCTATGGAAAAAATTTTTATGATATATTTCATTTAACGGGACATGCTGTTCTCAAAAAAGGAAAGCCTTTTTTTCTAACAGAAACAGAATATGGGGAGTCACATCTCGCAGACTCAAGGGAAATAGGACAGGCTCTAGTAGGAGGAGACTTCATTAATAAACTGATTGTATTATCAGGTTGTTGTACCGCCAAAAAAGGAATGTTACCATCGCTTGCAGAGAGTATTTTAGTCGAATGTAGTGCTAATGCTGTTTTGGGATGGGGGTACAATGTTTTAGATGCCGATGCAAGCTTCGCAACTGCTGAACTTTATAAAAATCTTTCAGCGGGAATTGAATTGATCAAGGCTCTCTCAATGACTTACCAAAAGCTCATTGATGAAGAGAGACGTGATTGGAATTTATTACGTCTATATTTAAGAAACAAAGTACCTGGAGCTTTTGTGACCGCTTCAAGCTTGTGGAAGGAACAAGCTGCCCCAGCTCCGCTCGAAGAAAATTATCTTGATCCTGAACAAACAGTCAAGGTTGCGTCTTGCCGCGAATTTGTTGGGAGACGTCGTCTATTACAAAAATGTTTACGATGTTTGAAATCACTTCGAAGAACAAATGATCATATGGGGGTAATACTTTACGGTTTAGGAGGGGTTGGGAAAAGTACGCTTGCAGCGCGTCTTAGAGATCGCTTAAATTTTAAAAAATCTATTGTTTGGGTTGGAATGGTTGATGAAAACTCATTAATTCAAAGGATTAGGGAAAATTTGGATGGAAAAATTAGAGAAAGTTTAGATAGCATTTTATCTAACCCATCTCAAAATTTGGAATACAAACTAAAAGATTGCTTTGAGAAAATTCATTATCCGATTCTTTTAATTTTTGATAATTTTGAATCTAACTTTGAAATGGAAGGCAATCACCCCGATCTTAATAGAAATGGTTCTCCAAGCATTTCAATTGAAGCCCAAAAAGTAATAGAAGCTGTTATTTTCGCTTTACGGGACCTTGTAGGAAAAAGTCATCGGATAATAATCACAACACGTCAACTATTTAACTTTAACGAAAGAGACAAATATTTTTTGCTCGAACAGCCTAAAAAATTAGAAAAAGCTAATTTTATAAAAAAAACAGATCAACTCGCAGAAGAAAAAGGTCTTACAGATCGACTCGATAGAGAAAAAGGTCTTAAAGATTATTCAAATATTAAAAGATTGAGAAAAGAAGCTGACAAAATTTCAGATGGAAATCCAAGATTGATAGAGTGGCTTTATGACCTTCTCTCTCTTCAAGATAAAAATCTTGATTATGACCATATATTGAATCGCATGAAAGGAAGGCAGTCTGAATTTCTTGAAAATATTTTAGCAGGTGAGTTACTTAAATCACAGTCCTCTGATTTAAGAAAAACGCTGGCCTTAGGACTTATATACGAATTACCTGTTCCAATAGAAGCACTACGAACTATTTGCCGCTCAATTCCTGAATTAGATATTCCTGAATTAGATATTCATATTAAGAGAGCAAATGAGTTAGGTTTAATCGAACGACATAAGGGCTATCCAGGATCTACGACGGAACTTTATCGTGTTCCTCGTTGTTTATCATCTTTACTAATTTCAGAGATACCCTCAGAACTTATTGAAAACATTCATTGTGCGGCATCAAAAATTTTAAATGAAATTTGGCTATCACATAATACTTCCGAAGAAAGAGAAAAAGAAGTTCATCGACTTGCCTTAGCTGGTAAAGAAATAGAGCTTTCAATTAATATCGCAAAAAAGCTATCTTATGAATGGGATGAACAAGAACGTTATAAAGAAATCGAAGATCTATGTTTAAGTACCCTCAAAAGTATCGAAGATCTATCTTTAAACACCCTCAAAAATGGGGTTTCTTACCATGAGCTTTATTTTAGGTTAGCTATAGCTCAAGGAGTACTTGGGGAATACAAACTTGCTAAAGATAATTACATTTTAGCCATAAAATCATGCCCTGAATGGGATAGAAAATGTCAAGCTAAATATCTAAAATGCTTAGGTTCTCTCTGCAATACTCAAGGGGATTTGGCCAATGCAGAAAAATATTGCACAGAGTCTCTACAAATTAGAAATGATTATGGAGGAACTAAACGTGAGATAGCGGAATCATTACATGCAGTTGGTAATGTTTTTGCCAATCAAGGTAAAATTAAAGAAGCATTAGAAAAGTATCATCAATCTTTTAAAATGAAGTTGGTTATTAATGATAAACGAGGAATGGCTGAAAGTATACATGCTTTAGCATATTATATAGCCAAGTTAAACTGCGTAACATCGGTGTTAGCATTGTATAAAAAAGCATTAAAATTAAACGAAGAGGCTAACGATATACTTGGGAGGGCCTCAAATCTCAATCAAATGGCAAGAATACATGCAAAAAATAATGAGACAGAGAAAGCTAAAGAATTAAGCAAAGAATCTTTTAACCTAAGTAAAAGCGTCGGCGATATACGAGGAATTGTTGAATCACGGAAGACCGAAGCTTTTATTAATTCCAGAGAAAAAGATTTTGATGAAGCTATGGAATCTTGTAAAAAAGCTTTAAAAATAGTTCAAGATATTGGGGATGAAAAGGAAGAAAATATCATAGAAAAAACAATTGAATATATAGAATTGAAACAAGGAATTCCTGATGACATTATTGATAAAAAATATAATATAAATGATGATGCTTATAGAACGGCTCAACAAATTATTACAGAGGTAATTTGAGTGTAACCTAACCTGAACAAGCCAAAACCAAAAAGGTTTTTGATTTTCTTGCCAAAAAAATACGAAAATCAGAAATAAACAACTAAATGCGTTTCCCTAACCGGCAACAGCGGCTTGTTGATAGGCTCAACTGAAACGTAGTTGTGGTTTTTCGCAATTTTTATTCCGAATTTAAAAAGCACTGGAATTAGAGTAGCGTCCAGATTCGTCCGTAAACCGTCATCCGGTGAGCCTTACTCAATATATTGAACAAGCCGATTTTCCTGATTTTTACGGTTTTTTAGGATAGGAATTGGGAGTTGACTATGTCTATTTATGTTGGGTGTAACCCTTGCCAGTAAAGGTGTTGACTTCATTTGTTATTGTTGGCTTGATATGCAAAATTTGGCCGATCAAACCGTAATATTTGAGACGCTGTTTTCATTCAAAAAAAGTCTCGTTTTACCGCTTTATATTATGAATTGGTTTCCACATTTCCGGCATTTTAATTTTGCTGGGATTTCCACCCCAAAGCATGATTTGTAAATCTCTTGGCAACAATTGTACGACTTCAGTATCATGAGGCCACCAACTGATTTTTCCCTCTGAGTATCTTTTTATACACCATTGAATTCCATGGCCATCATAGGTTAATAAGCCTATTTGGGTTTCGTTTTCATCTCTGAAGGCATATAAATATCCCCTGAAAAATAATCTAATCTGTATCTTTTACAAATGCCTGTTATTTGATCGATAGGAATATCAAAACTCATATGTTTCGGAATCGCAAAAATAATTGATTGTGGTGGTATGTATATCATGTTTTTTGTCGATTCCTTAAGCCTGTCACCGGGTTAATCACCGCTTTATCCAGCGCATTCATTGGTTATATTACCCGGAACGTCTAACAGACACAGCAGCAAAAAGTTTAACACTTTGATTTTAAAGGTAAATATTTATTACTAGTGCAAACTATTAGTGGTTCCCCGTAATAAATCAATAATCAAGACCTGATGATCAGCCTGATCCGATTTTCTTTCCTTCTATTCTTCAGGTTTCGGTAATGGCGGTATCAATGGCAAGATCTCCTCGAACACATTATTGAACGAGTAATCGCTATTTCCTTGCCAATGCTGCATGGCAATTATTTCCCGCAAAGAGAGACGCCCCTTTAGACTGGATATCCCATCTTCATAGAAATGAATGGGCATACGTTCAACTTCCGGAATGGATTTTTGAAACTCTTCCATCATTCGGGGATATGCGGCATTGATTTTTTCCATGGGGTTTTCGATAGTGGACGTAACCCTCTTCAGGTCATTGATCAGACCATTGGGGTCAATCACCTCCTCCAACCCCTTATCGAAATAGTCCTGGTGTTTAGGGATAAATCCTTTCGAACCATCATGAAACTTATTCAAAACAGTAATATCTTTAACCTTAGCAGCCTTTCTTGGTAAATATTTGTCGAAAAATACGACTGCTTTGATGGCCCGATCAAAGGAATTGAGGTCAAGAACCATTTCCCCGTTGTTCCTGAAGAAAAAAGCCCCAAGAACGATCGGCCTTCTTTCAATAGGAATATCCTTATACGTGCCCTTGAACTTCAATCTCTTGGCTTCCGCCTCGTACAGCCATACCCATCTATCTCGAAACGGATCATGTTGCATACAATGAAGTTTTAAAAATACCCGATGTATTTTTTCTGAATCCAACAAATCATAATGCAATCTGGCCAGCATATAGATTTCTTTGGTCATGGTAGTTAGGAGCCTTCTGTCCTCATTCCCTCCTTGAGGCATTAAATCCTTTGACACCTCTACTCTGGGGGCTGGCGATTGCCTGTTGGCGGCATTACGGATTGACATCGTTTTTTTAAGTCTTCTTTTATTCTTCTTTTTGCTTTTTTTTCCCACAAGCTACTCCCAATGATGAATCCACCAGCAAAACGTACTTTTTCCGATTTTTAAATTTTTATCTTTACCCTCTATCTCGTTCAGATGCAATTCATATATTTCCCAAGCCTTTATTGAAGCGGCGTGGGGTACTTTTGTTATTTCTGACCTGGATCGAAAATTTGGAAAATCAAATCAAGGGAGCGAATTATTTTTGTATCCTTGCTTGTTGGCCCGTTTCAGATGTGTACCGGTAAGAGCCTCGAAAAAATTAAGCCCCCAATTTTGTTTACCTTTTTATTTTCATCTCTTGACGTTGAGTTAAATAACAGCAACAATCAACTCAAAAAATGAGTCAAAAAATATAATTAAACGACTCAAAGGGGATTTGGTTTAAATTGATGAAATATATCTGGCAACATAAAAACTGGCCTCACTTTACATGGAACAGTGACGCATTATTACAATCTTTGGGTCAAGTCCGATTCAACCAGGGATCATTAATTGCTCAAGTCAGGGATCTGGGCTTTGATATCCAACAAACTGCCAGGGCAGATGTTTTAGTGGAAGAAGCCTTAAAAACTTCAGCTATTGAGGGAGAAAAGCTAGATCCGGATGCTGTCCGTTCTTCTGTGGGACGCCAACTTGGTTTTCCGGATGCGGGTTTGAAATATGTACAGGATCGTAAGGCCGACGGCCTTGTACAGATACTGCTGGATGCAACCAATAACCATGACCGGGAATTAACACCGGAAAGGCTTTTTTCCTGGCACGCCGCCCTTTTCCCTACTGGATATTCCGGTATGATTCGAATCAATGTAGCCCAGTGGAGAGATGATAACGACGGGCCAATGCAAGTTGTTTCAGGGCCTGTCGGCAATAAAAAGGTTTATTTCCAAGCCCCACCTGCTCATTTAATCAACTCTGAAATAAACGCTTTTATATCCTGGGTGAATAAGGAACCTGAAACAGACGGTATAATCAAAGCAGCCTTAGCCCATTTATGGTTTATTACAATTCATCCATTTGATGACGGGAACGGCAGGATTGCCAGAACATTGACTGATATGCTCCTGTCCAGGGATGAAAACAGTCCGAAACGTTTTTATAGTCTTTCATCACAAATAATGGCTGAGCGAAATGACTATTATGACATCCTAAATTCTACTCAGACCGGCAGTATGGAAATATCAGACTGGTTGAAATGGTTTCTTGGATGCATGAATCGGGCAATTCTAAATTCAAACGCTTTGCTGAAAGGAATAATGATTAAAGCACGATTCTGGAAAACATTTGCCCAGATGCCACTTAATCCCAGGCAGACAAAAGTTATCAACAGATTGCTTGATTCAGGCCCCAATGGTTTTGAAGGTGGGTTAAAAAACAAGAAATATATGGGGATCGCTCATACCAGTCGTGCCACTGCCCAAAGAGAATTGGCTGATCTGGTTCAAAAAATGATCCTGGTTCGGCTTCCTGGTGGGGGAAGAAGCGCAAGCTATGATCTTAATTGGAGAAAATTCTTATAACCACGGAAGACACGGAAAGCACTGAAAGTTAGAGCGCAAAGCGCTTAATCTCTTCTTCAAAAATCAAACTTTTTTCCGTGTCCTTCCGTGCTTTCCGTGGTTCAGCGAGAAAAAACAGCTAAATTTGTGGATCTCTGATGTAGGGGGTCGGATCAGGAATCCCGGCTTGGCTAAACCCTTTTTTACGGTGCAGGCAGGAGTCGCATCTGCCGCAGGAGCGCCCCCGGCTGTCCGGATCATAACAGGAGATAGTCAGACTGTAATCTACGCCTAACCCATGTCCGGTGGTGATTATTTCGGATTTTGACATTTGGATCAAAGGGGTTTCAATGGTCAAAACAGTTTCTTTTGTTACCCCGGTTTTTGTGGCCAGGTTAGCCATGGTCTGGAAGGCTTCAATGAACTGGGGCCTGCAGTCCGGGTATCCTGAATAATCCACGGCTGTGACACCGATGAAAATGGCTTCGGCTTTAAGCACCTCGGCCCAGGCCATGGCATAGGATAAAAAGATGGTGTTCCTGGCTGGTACATAGGTGACTGGAATTTGGGTCTGATCAATCTGTGACACGCTTTCGTGTTTGGGCACGGCAATGTCGTCGGTGAGCGCAGAACCGCCGAACTGGCGCAGGTCAATGTCCACGATTTTATGGTCAATGGTTCCCTGGTGGCGAGCTACTTTTTTTGCGCATTCCAACTCTACACTGTGGCGTTGACCGTACCTGAAACTTAAACTGTAAACATTGTACCCCCTGTTCTTGGCAATGGCCATGGCAGTGGTGGAATCAATGCCGCCGGATGAAAGAACAACGGCTTTTTTTGTCATGTTTTATACTCCTCTTAAATCCGGATCCCAGATGATTTTGTGTTGTTGAAGGGACAGTCTTGCACCCAGCCTGTCTTTAAGTATCCATGCCGCCAAGTCCGAAAGCTCAATTCGGCCAAAAACCGGACTGATATGGATCTTCTCTCTGGGATGGTTCGCAAGGTGTGTCTTAATGACGGATGCGGCATATTCATAGTCCTGCCGTGATCCCACCACGAATTTGATTTCATCCCGGGCTGTCATATGATTGAAGTTATCGAAAAGAAATGACCCGGCTTCACCGGATAAAGGGCACTTGACATCCATGATGCGGATACAGGCGGGATCAACGGACGCAATATTCAAACTTCCATTGGTTTCCAGCAGCACCTGAAATCCTTTTTTCAGAAGTGCGGATATCAATGCAGGCGTTTCGGACTGGATCAAGGGCTCTCCACCGGTAATTTCAACCATGGGGCATTCAAAGGCAGACACCTGGTCCACGATCTGATTTATGGTCATGGAGACGGATTGTGTTGCGGCATAGGTGGTGTCGCACCAGGAACAAGACAGGTTGCACCCGGACAGTCGGACAAACACGCAGGCAAGGCCCGCCCGGGTGGATTCCCCCTGCAGGCTGTAAAAAATTTCACATATGTCCAGGGGCACTTATATCTCCTGGTAGGATGAGCCGCAGCCCGGGCTTTCGAATACCATGATTTTCTGGACTTTGATGAATTCGGTATTCAGGCGTCTGGACAGTTCCGAATAAAGAAATTTGGCCAGATTTTCAGCCGTGGGATTGATTGATCCGAATTCGGCAACATCATTAAGATTAGTGTGATCCAGTTTGTTTAAAACATCCTTGACCACACTTTTGATATCTCTAAAATCTATGCCCATGCCCAACTGGTTGAGTTTGGTGCAGCGTATGTGCGCTTCAACAACCCAGTTATGGCCGTGCAGATTTGAGCAGTTGCCGTCATAGCCCCTCAGGGAATGGGCTGCTGCAAAATGGTCCTGGACACAAAGGTCATATACGCCTGGCATAAATAGCTACTCCCTTGTTAATAAATAGCCTGTTGATTTGAAAATCTATCATAAATTTGGGTCTGAATCAAAAAAGTCAAGGTGATTAAATTTATACTTTTCAAATTCTTCCATGGATTTCATAATCTTTAGGTGTAAATTTTAAAAAAGAAAAGGGCAGGAGGGAAAAATACGATGGCCGATGTTATCCGTGCGTATCTTAAACAGCAGAAATATATGATCATTGACGGGGCCCTTGGCACGGAGCTTGAGCGCCGGGGGTGCAATCTTGATGATCCGCTTTGGTCGGCTCGCCTTTTGTGTGATAATCCTGAGATGATCGCGGCAGTTCATACCGATTATCTTCATGCCGGTGCGGATTGCCTGATCACCGCAAGTTACCAGGCCACGTTCCAGGGTCTGGAACGCCATGGATTCACCCATGAACAGGCCCAAAACCTTATCCGGTCTGCTGTTACGCTGGCAAAAACAATCGTGGAGGGTTTCTGGGCGGATCCTGCCAACCGAGTCAACCGGCTTAAACCCCTGGTGGCTGCGTCGGTAGGTCCCTACGGGGCCTTTCTGGCGAACAGGTCGGAATACACCGGCAATTACGGCATAAGTGAAGATAAATTGGTTGATTTTCACAGAGAACGATTGAAAACACTGATCTCAGCCGGGCCGGATATCCTGGCCTGTGAAACCCTGCCCTGCTTTGCCGAGGCCAGAGCCCTTGTCCGTCTACTGGAAGATTTGGTGGAGGATCGGGATATGATTCCAGCCTGGGTCAGCTTTAGTGCAAGGGACGGGCAGCACATCAACAGCGGAGAGGCGGTCCGGGACTGCGCCCAATGGCTGGATGGCAAACCCTGTGTGGCAGCCATGGGTATCAACTGCACAGACCCGGTTCATGTGGCGTCCCTTCTGAAAGAAATCCGGTTCGTGACCGACAAACCGGTGGTGGTATACCCCAATAAAGGAGAGGTGTACAATAATTTAACCAAATCGTGGGCCCCAAAGCCGGGCCGGCCTTCTTTTGGTGAAATGGCGGTTCAATGGGCAAAACATGGGGCCAGGCTCATCGGGGGATGCTGCCATACAACGCCGGACGATATATGTCAGCTTGCTCTGGCTCTGAAATCAAAAGGGTAAAAATCAAAAAAGCCCCTGAAGACAGGGGCCATTGTAGAGGCTGGTAGCGACGCAGGGAATTGAACCCCGGACACTGCGGATATGAGCCGCATGCTCTGACCATCTGAGCTACGTCGCCACAAAAAACCAGAATTAGATAGCACAACGTCAGGGTTTGTGTCAAACAAAATTTAAATTTATTTTGACAATTGTTTTCTAAAACCAATTAATGAGGCCCTTATTCTTGAGCCGGCTCAAATCCCTGCATCGCTACGGTGAAGTTGGACAGGTCCTCGGGCAGATTGGAAAAAACCAACATAAACCTGACTGATGCGCCAGGTTTGATATTGACATTGGTGTTCTGATATCCTTGTTTTACACCCATCTGCTTGGTTATGTCCGAGATATTACCGGACTTAAGTGTCTCTTCGGAAATTATATTTCCGCAATAGGCAATCAGCGTTGCTGCTTTGGTGTTGTCCTTAGTCATCAAGGTCCCTTTGACCTGAATGTAGCTTATAGCAGTCTTAGACGGATTTTCAATCTTGCCTGTGACAATGAACAGATCTCCTGCGCTTTTATTGGAAACAAACCGGCCATCAATACTGGGTTCATCAATTACGGGTTTGAGTGGCGGCTGGGGGGCAGGTTGTTTGGGTTCAAGCCATTGGGTGATAAAGGGAATCTGAATGTCGGAGACTACCGGAATGGTTACACCAAGACGAATGATTGCCACATAAGCAGCTATGATCAGCAGCAACAGCACCAGCAGAATTTTAACTGCCAGGCCTCCCCCTTTTTTCTTTTTTGTGCTTCGTTTTTGGCGGACACTTTGTGCGGACGGCGGGGTGATCAAGGGTGTTTGGTCTCTTGATGTCTCTGTGGTGGTGTCGATTTTGTCATCCGTCGGGGGCAACGGAGTTTCCGGTGTATCTGTGCTGTCTTTGACTTCAGGTTCCGGAATGGTTAGATCGGCGTCTTCCGGTTCGGTCTCCTGTTCCAGCACCGTGTCATATTCTGCAAATTTATCCTGCTCTGTGTCGGTTTGCTCAATCTCCTCGTCCGCTTCCCAGTCATCTTGTTCTTGACTTGGTTTTTCACTGTCGTCAGATTCAAGCTTGATGTCATTTGAAGGTAAACCGTCATCTTTTATATCCAGTTGCTCTTCAATTATGTCGCCCTGCTGTTGGGCAGGCTCGTCAATCTGGGCCTCTTCGGGTTCGAGAGATATATCCAGGTCGTCATCTTCAAGAATAAGATCTGTTTGGGCATCGTCGTCAAAGTCAAGTTCCAGCGATTCATCCTTTTCTGTATCCAGTTCAAGGTCATCAATGGACGACTCCTCTATGGATAGGTCATCCATGTCAAGGGACAACTCTTCCAGCTCAAGATCTGAGTCTGCACCGTCATCCTGGGCAAAACTGATTTCAATATCAGCTGTATCCGGATTTATATCTGCAGACACTGATGCCGGCCCGGAAGCTGTCTCATTTTCAATCTCGTCAAATTCAAAGTCCTGGGTGTCCAGCTTAAGATCATCTTCCTGGAAGTCCAGTTCCGGTTCATCTATCTCAAAATCAGCAGTTTCGAAATCGAGTCCGTCTTCGTCAAAGTTTTCGGCCGGCTCATCAATTTCAATGTCCTGGTCCTGGGAATCAAGCGCCACTGTGTCTGTCTGAAGTTCAGGCGGTTCCTGTTGCAATTCAGGTTCATCGAATTCAGGCTCATCGAATTCAATTTCTGAGAAATCAATGTCTGTATCTTCCAGATCAGCGTCCCGTCTGTCCGCATCGCTGTCGCTGTCTAAACTGAGATCGTCATTATGTGATTTGTCAAAGTCTGAATCGTCCTGGAACGCTTGTTCACCAAAGGGGATATCATGATCTTGGGGTGTTGGCTCGTCAAGTACTTCAACGTTTGGATGGTCTGGTGGAAAGGCTGTAAAAATATGTTGGCACTTACTGCATTTAACCTTTGAACCCTCCGGCTTGATCTGGGCGTCATCAAGGACAAATTGGGTTGAGCATGCTTCGCAGGTAATTATCATTGGGCTTCCCCTTAACTTCTATAATTAATTTTATAATTTTAAATTAAAGATCGCCGGCAGGTTTCTATATTTTTCATTATAGTCCAGCCCATAGCCCACGATAAATCCCCCATCAATGCAGAAACATGAATAATCCACATTGATTTGCGCTTCCCGGCGTTCGCGTTTATCAATCAGCGCACATATTTTTATGGACCGGGGATTTAAGAACTGCATAGATTCGACAGTTTTGGCAAGGGTCCGGCCTGTATCCACGATATCCTCCACCAGCAGCACATCCCGCCCTTTAAGTTCAAGGTCCGGCTGTTTTGTAAATACGATCTGTCCGGTAGATGATGTGCCTTCGTAGGATGATGTACCCACCAGATCAATTTCATGATCAATGGTGATCTGCCGGACAAGATCGGCCAGAAAAACAAAAGACCCCTTGAGCACCCCAACAACCACGAGATCAAGATCTTTATAATCCTGAGTAATTTTTTGTCCGATCTCCCGGTTTCTTTCCTTGATTTCCTGTTGGGAAATCAAGGGGATGAATTCAGGCATGTTAAATTATAGTCCTGTTTCCTTAAGTTCTTTGATTAGTTTTCGCTGTTTGGAGTTTAAACTCTTTGGCATCTCTATATTAACCACAACATAGAGATCTCCGCAACCATTTCCTTTCATATGGGGAATTCCCATGCCCGGTAAACGCATTTTTGCCTTTTGTGCGGTCCCCGGCGGCAACGTCAGATTGATGGTTTTGCCTGACGGGGTGGTCACCTCAACCTTGTCCCCTAAAATGGCCTGGGTGAGCCGGACATCCTTTTTCATCAGGATATCGTTTCCCTCCAGGGTAATGCCCTGGGGCAGGGACGGGCTGGACTTGATGTAAAGGTTGCCGGCGGGACCGCCATGTGTGCCTGATTCGCCTTTGCCTGCCAATCTGATTTTTTTACCCTGGGTCAGGCCTTTGGGGATTTTTACCTCAATGGCTTTGGCCTGACCGCCCTGGGAAATGGTGATGGTTTTGCCGGCACCATTGATCAATTCGTCCAGGGTTAAAGGAATTTCATATTCTATATCTTTGCCCCGGGCCGGGGATTTGCGACCGTACCCCCCACCAGGCCCTGCGTTCTGGAAAAAGGGATTGCCCCCCACGCCGGAAAACGAAGACCTTGCACCGCCCTGTTTAAATGAAGATGAAAAACCGCCGGACCGATTGAACCCGCCGCCACCACCGAAACCAAACTCTTTGAGAATATCGCCCAGGTCAAAATTTCTGAAAATGTCTTCCTGGGAAAATTTTTGCTGGAAGTCGGCAGATCCGTAAGTGTCATACTGTTTTCTTTTTTCAGGATCGCTGAGCACCGCGTAGGCTTCGGAAATGGTTTTGAACTTATCTTCCAGAGCCTTGTCCCCTTTGGTTTTATCCGGATGGTATTTGAGGGCAAGTTTTCTGTAAGCCTTTTTTATGTCGGCGGCTGTCGCAGTTTTATCTATGCCAAGTGTTTTGTAATAATCTTGCGCCATTTTATATCTTAATTCCTTTTGCGGTTAGCTGTATGGTTATTTCTTTAGTACAAATGTGTAATAAAAATAAAGCGCAACCCGTTGAAGTCAAGGGGATGGGGTTTGTCGAAATGCGCTGATGGCCACCATGAGGACGGAGATGGCCGCTGGAGTCATGCCGTCAATGCGGGATGCCTGGCCCAGGGATGCCGGGCAGATCCGGTTGAGCTTTTCCCTGATTTCATTGGACAGGCCGTGGGCCGCATCAAAGGAAAATTCAGGCGGAATTTTTATTCGCTCCAGATCCTCAAATTTTTTAATTTCATTATACTGACGCCGGATATACCCTTCGTATTTAATTTCAATTTCCACCTGCCGGGCTGCGCGGTCCTGGATAGGCTCAGGGGCAGGGGAAATCTGCTTTAAAAGGTCGTAACTCAGCTCCGCACGCTTGAGCAACTGGGTTAAAGGGACACCTGTGTCAATGGGATTGGAGTTGTGCTCAGCAAGAAAGGCATTGGTTTCATCATTGGGTTTGACCACGATTCGGCTGACCCGCTCAAGTTCTTTTTCTGTGTCTGTCTTGATCCGGGAAACCTCTTCCAGGCGCGCCTGGTCTGTCAGGCCGTATTCATAACCGATCCGGGCTAAACGTAAATCTGCATTGTCTTCCCTGAGCAGCAGCCGGTATTCGGCCCTGGAGGTAAACATGCGGTAGGGTTCTTTGGTGCCCCGGGTGACAAGGTCATCTACCATGACCCCTATATAAGCCTGGGACCGGTCCAGGATAAAGGGCGGGTGGCCAAGTATTTTTGCCGCGGCATTGGCTCCGGCCCAAAGCCCCTGGGCCCCGGCCTCCTCATAGCCGGACGTACCGTTGATCTGTCCGGCCAGGAAAAGCCCCTTGACTTTTTTGGTTTCAAGGGCAGGCGTCAGTTCCAGGGGTGACACATAATCGTATTCAATGGCATAGGCTGGGCGCATGATTTGGGCCTGTTCAAGGCCTTTTACCGAGCGCACCACCTGGTATTGAATGTCAAGGGGCAGACTGTTGCCCAGTCCCGACGCATAAATTTCTTTGGAGTCGATTCCTTCGTATTCCAGGATTACGTGGTGGGATTCCCGGTCTGGAAATTTTACCACTTTATCTTCAAAGGATGGGCAATACCTGGCGGACTGACCCTTGATATGTCCACCGTACAGGGCTGAATACTTTAGATTGTCGCGGATGACGGCATGGGTGACCGGGTTGGTTTGGCCCATGAAGCTTGGCAGCATGGGTGTTGTCACCTTGGTAGTGGAAAAGGAAAAGGGTTTGATGACCTCGTCTGATCCGTGGACATTAAACTTTGAAAAATCAATGGAATCGGCATGCAGCCGCGGCGGAGTGCCGGTTTTCATTCTGCCCATCTCAAGTGCCATGGATTCCAGGCTTTGGGCCAGTCCCGTGGACGCAAATTCTCCGGCACGTCCGGCCTGGATTCTGGAGGACCCGATATGGACGGTGCCTCGCAGAAAGGTGCCTGTGGTGATGACCACGCAGGGGGCAAAATACTCAAAACCGGTATTATCAATAATCCCTTTGATTGCATTGTTTTCAATGATCAAAGATTCCACCATGGCCTGTTTAAGATCCAGATTTTCAGCCGTTTCCAGGACATGCTTCATATTTCGTGAATACATGTTCTTATCATTCTGGGTTCGGGTGGACTGGACAGCCGGTCCTTTACGGGTATTCAGGGTCCGGTACTGGATGGCCGAAGAATCTGAAACCTTTGCCATCCAGCCGCCCAGGGCATCAATTTCCTTGACCAGCTGTCCCTTGGCTGTACCGCCAATGGAGGGGCTGCAGGGCATGGCTGCAATTTTGTCCATGTCAATGGTGAGTAAAAGTGTATCACAGCCCATGCGGGCCGCGGCCAGTGCCCCTTCGCATCCGGCGTGTCCTGCACCCACCACAATGACATCATATCTTTTTTTGAAAGTGTTCATAACATCCTTAAGTTAGTGCTTGAACGAAAACCTGGAATTTTTTTTGAGTACAAGGCGGACTGAAATTTTAACCGGAGGAATACATGTCCTGGTTGGTTTTTCCAGTACGTATTTCGAGGATCAAAATTTCAGACCAACGCCGTAATCGGCAAAATTTATGGTTTTCGGTCGGGCACTATTTATTTTTTACAGGGTCTAAATATAATGATTACTATCTATTGGTCAACAGCCCGGCAAGTTTTCATGGCTAATCTTCTCACCTTGGCAAATTCATTTGTAATCTGTATAGTTAGGGCCATGATCCTTAAAGAGGTGAACGTATGAATGCAAAAGGATGGAATGGAGGAAGACGTTGGCCAATGCAGACCGAATGAAACGATACTCGGATTATAATGCTTATCTTCGCAACCTGTTTGGTGAGCGAGTGCAGAAAATTTCCGTGGATGCCGGGCTGACCTGCCCTAACCGGGACGGAACCCTGTCCAGGGCCGGGTGTATTTACTGCAATGCAAAAGGGTCGGGTACCGGGGCCTTTGCCAAGGGACTTTCCATTTCCCAGCAGATTGAGGCCGGCAAGATTGGGGCCATAAAAAAATATAAGGCCGGAAAATTTCTTGCCTATTTCCAGTCTTTTACCAATACCTATGCCCCGGTGGACCACCTTAAAGCCTTATATGACGAAGCCTTGTCCTGTGAGGGGGTGGTCGGCATGGCTGTGGGCACAAGGCCTGATTGTGTGGATAAAGCGAAAATTGATCTGCTTGACGCCTACACAAAGGATTACCTTATCTGGCTGGAATACGGGCTTCAGTCTGCCCATGACGCCACCCTTGCCCTGATCAACCGGGGGCATAATTATAAAGATTTTCAAGCGGCCGTGGCCCTGGTTGCGCCTAAAAAAAAGCTTAATGTCTGTGCCCATATTATTTTGGGCCTGCCTGGAGAAACCAGGGCCATGATGCTGGAAAATGCCCGGATTCTCGGGGATCTGGGCATTAATGGGGTCAAAATTCACCTGCTTTATGTGGTCCGTGGCACCGCTTTGGACAAGATGTATGCTCAGGGCCGGTATACGCCTTTAGAACAGCAGGAATATGTGGACCTGGTCTGCGATTTTTTGGAACGGCTGCCCAAGTCCATGATTATCCAGCGGATCACAGGGGACCCCCATGCTGACGAGCTTGTGGCCCCGTTGTGGTCGGCCCGGTATAGAGAGACATTCAACATGATTCAGCATACCCTTGAAGCCCGGGATTCCTACCAGGGAAAATGCCGGCTCTAATAGCTCCTTCTCCTGAAAGGCTTTTTCTTCTTTTTACCACCGGAATCGGCATGATTCACTTTGATGGGTTTTTTATCAACTATGTTGCCGTTCAAAGCCTTAATGGCTTTGTCCGCTTCAGAATTGCTTGGCATTTCAACAAAACCAAACCCTTTGGAACGTCCGTTAAATCTGTTTTTTATAATTTTAACGCTTTCAACTTCGCCAAATGCATCAAACGCCTGTTTGAGCGTTTCTTCTGTCATAAGTTCTGTCAGATTTCCGACATAAATTTTCATTCACGGATCCTTTTATTTTTAAACAGGCTATATGCCCTCACGGGAGAAAGTCAGCACCTGGCAGGTGACACTTTTTTCCATACAGTCTGTCTGAGTGATTTTTTTCTTTGAACAGGCATAACCCAGTCCAGCCATTTTTCTGCTGAATTTTGCGTGATAGCCCCGTCTGGGGTCCACAATGATTACATCACAATGGCCCCGGGCATGCCGGTTTATGAAAGCGGACAAAAGGTTGACATGTTCAACTTCATAAAGAATATCAGAGCCGATGATCAGGTCAAACTTACCAAGATCATCATTCAGATCCGCCCATCCGGTGCGAACAAAGGGAATTTTTTTTCCGTCATTGAGTTTCACATTGTGAGCCAGAAACCCTTCAGTTTCAGGATGGTAGTCTGTGGCTGTAATATCTGCCGACCGCTGATTCAGAATCAGACTGGCCAGGGCAATGCCGCATCCCACTTCAAGCACCCGCTTTTCGTTCACATGGTAATCAAGCATCAGACGGGCAAGCACCTGGCTGGAAGGCCAGACTACGCCGAACAGCGGCCAGGTGGCCGAAGATATCCCAAGTCTTTTTGCTTCACCGTCGATATCCTCAAACTGCAGTGTATCTCTAAGCGTCCGGATATGAATATCCATATCCCCGATTTCAAGGGTTGTATAGCGGACACGCACGCTGGACATGGGGACTGTCACTATTCGTGCAGTTCCGGTTGACCCGTTTGGCCTGTTTGAGCCTTTTCGAGATCGGTTCCAGTCTCTGCCTGGTTCTTTTTTTCAGCTTTTCGCTTGAGTTTTTCTTCTTTTTTCTTTTTTTTATTCAACTCTTTTTGTCTTTTTTCCCAGGAATATTGATTTCGGACTGCCATACCTCTCCTTTTTTCGTTACATTATGGATAGTTAAGCCGGAAGTAAGGACTCCTCTGTCATTTTTCTGCCCAGGGCCTTTTCGATCAAGCCAATGGTTTTATTATCTTCCCGGGTTGTAAATGTGTATGCCTGACCGGGTTGATTGGCCCTTCCGGTTCTACCGGTTCTGTGAATATAGGTTTCAACCGTATCCGGCAGATCATAGTTGATCACGTGGGAAACCCCTGATACGTCGATTCCCCTGGCAGCAATATCCGTTGCCACAAGGATTTTGAAAGAGCCGCTTCGAAATCCGTCCATTGCCCTGCGTCGCTGGTTCTGGGATAAATTCCCCTGTAAAGAGACCGCATTGAATCCGGATTTTTTTAACTGGACGGCAAGGCTTTTGGCCTTATGTTTGGTCCGTGTAAATACAATGGTGCTGGCCATGCCGTTTTTTGAAAACAGCGTCTTGAGCAGGGCTGTGCGCTTTTCCCTTTGGACATTAAACCGGCCATGGGCGATGCGGGGTGCAGGACCTTTATGGTTGACCTGAACCGTGATGGGATGGTTTAAAATGTTCTGGACCAGATTATTGATAGCCTTCGGCATGGTCGCAGAGAAAACCAGGGTCTGGCGCTTTTGGGGCAAAGACCGGATAATGCGCCTGATATCAGGCAAAAATCCCATATCAAGCATCTGATCGGCTTCGTCCAGAACAAGGGTGTTAATTCCCCTAAGGCTTAGTGCCTTTTCATTCATGAGATCCAACAGCCGTCCCGGGCATGCGACAACAATGTTCACGCCTTGTTTAAGGGCCTTTTTCTGAAGATGTTTTCCAACCCCGCCGTAAACGGCCACGCTTTTAATCGGGGTATGAATCGCCATGATTGTGATACTTTCATGAATCTGCTCGGCCAGTTCCCTGGTGGGGGCCATGATCAATGCTGACGGCGCTGCTGACGATGCGGTGCGGTGCGTTTTGAGCAAATGCTGGAGAATCGGCAGCACAAAGGCAACGGTTTTTCCTGTGCCGGTTTGAGCCAGGCCAAGGATATCTTTCCCGGCAAGAATGGGGGGGAGTGCTTTTTGCTGGATGGGGGTGGGGCTGGTGTAGCCCGCGTCACGAATACCTGACTGGATGCCAGGGTGGAAATGAAACTGGGTAAAACTCATTAAAACTCCTGAATGCAGACCTTTTTTCGGCATAAGACCGTATCATGCGGACTTAACGTTTGTGATCTGCTTACAATATTTATTGAGTGAAAAAGGTAAGCCGAAGATCTAAGAAATATCCTCAACTTGAAGAAGATACAAGGGACGTATCCAACAACATCTTCATACTGTTTTCACGATTAAGTATCAGTAAAAACGTCAACGTTAACGTACGATGTTTGTTAGACAACGCGGTCAGCGAGGAGTGCCTGTGAGAAGAAAATTCTAACAGGAAAAGTGCCTTTACTGGCATTTAGATAATTCACAACGGTTCTAGCCGCAGACGGTGCCTGTTGCCACCGCGGGCCATGCCGGCCAATAAAAAAGCCCCTGAGAACAGAATTCTCAGGGGCTTTAATAACTGTTCAGATGAAAGCGCCTAGAATGGCCCAGGGCCCTTTCCTGTTTGTCGCGGGTGACCTGGGGTTAAAGATCAGGTCAGCCCATGACTCTTACTCGGTGATCAAGTTTTTAGGGAATTTGATCACCGAGTGTTATAAATAAAAGTGGTCAGCTATTTCACTGTGACATTTGCAGCAGACGGCCCTTTGGGGCCCTGCTCAATGTCAAATGTGACCTGGTCGCCTTCGTTCAGGGTCTTAAAACCTTGTGCGTTAATGCCTGAATGATGAACAAAGACATCTTTTCCACCATCTTCTACTTCAATAAAACCAAAACCTTTAGTTTCGCTGAACCACTTTACTGTACCGTTTGCCATGTTGGCGGTCTCCTAAATAAAAAAATAAAAATTTGCTTCTAACTTTGGGGAGCAATCACAGAAAATATATGAGATATACACCTTAAGGTAAGGAACATATGCATATACAAAACATGCATTCTTAATATCATACCGGAAAAATGAGGAATGTCAAGCATAATGTGAATTATTAACAATATAATTCGACAGCCTGTCGAAAGCATGGTCCAGGTGCGGGCTTTGTTTATGTCTGTTCGTTGTGAGTCAAATAACCTGGAGGTAAATGTTTAAACAGACGATTTTGATTGCCGTTCGCATTAATATAGGTGCCTGTGTCGCCTTGTTGGGCAGCATTAATATCGGCAACCGGCAGCCGGACAACCTGAACAGTGAAAAGATCCTTGCCTTCATGGCGATACAGGGTCCTGCGGAATGGTTCATAGTAGGGTGTCACGGCAAGGGAACCACCATAAAAACCTGTGTTGCAGATCACCACATTGCAGAAAATGGTCTTTGATAGGGAATCGGCCAGGTGGTAAAATGATTCAATGTCACGATTATAGGCCAGGACAAAAAGATGGTGGATCTTCCCCCGGTATACCATATATCGTTCCACGTCCATAAAGTCATAACAGATGCAGACACCGATACGACCGAACCGACCTGCATCAAACAGCCAGATGGTCTGGTCGGCTTTGAACGTAAAACCTGAATGTCCGATACCGATTTTTTCGGCAGGGGCAGTATAGGTTTTTCCGAAGTAAAACGTACTGCATCGTTCACTGGCCTGTTTTTCCGGCCACCTCTGGGGAACGATGACCAGGGCTTGATTTCCGACGATGCTGTTTCCATGATCCAGGGTATAATCCATACCGGCGATCACGATAGAGCCGATGTTTCTGCACAACGCCAGTAACCGACTTCGAAAGCAAAGCGGCACAGCCAGTTCGGGAAGAATGATAAATTGCGGCGGTACATCCATTTCGGAGAGAATATGGAACCCCTGCCTGATTTCCCTCCAGGCATGGTCAGACTCGGCTGCCGTCATTTTTGGATAATTCTGCCATGCGATCTCGGCATTGGTGGTTGTTTGAATCAGGCCGAGCTGCAAATAATCAGTCAGTGATTTTTTTGTTTCGGTCATGTCATTCTCCAATCTCCGTTGTCCAGTCCGGTCGTGTAAAGTGTTCCAGTTGAACGGGTACAAGCTGCCTTGGAATACGATGTTGAAGGGTCAGTTGATATCTTTCCAACACCTGCCTGGCTTTTCGGACATAGGATTGGAACATGGTTAAGTTCATTATTTGCGGCGGATCAAGTGCTGTATCATCATCATATTCCGCCGACAGGGACGGCTCTGTCAGGGCGGTTTCCAGTTGACGGGGGAGCAGACAGGCCTCCAGGATCGCGTGAGTCCAGGATGAAAACGGGATATTTCGCATTCCGGCCCGTACCAGAGAAAAATATTGCCATTCATGCCCTCGTACATTCCAGACTGCCGGCCAGTCAAATGAATGGGTTACCAGTCCCAGCAGCAA
Source organism: uncultured Desulfobacter sp. (assembly GCF_963666695.1). Taxonomy (GTDB): domain Bacteria; phylum Desulfobacterota; class Desulfobacteria; order Desulfobacterales; family Desulfobacteraceae; genus Desulfobacter. The sequence goes on along the minus strand of NZ_OY762947.1, from coordinate 3,330,405 downwards.
CAAGCCAAAGCCCCGGATCATGGCAATTTCAGGCGTGGCCTGTGCAAACTCTGACAGCGTAAATCTGTATCGATAGTCGTCAACCCGGTCTGCTCCCCTCAATTGCAGCAAAAACGGTTCCTCACGTATCTGGTCCCGCCAGTAGTCCCAGGTCAACACGGTTTTTCGTTCTCTTGTCCATTTTTCTGGAACAAGAATATTTAAAGGATGCAGGGGATACTCGTCGTTTTTATCACCTTGAACAAAGATTTTCACTTTTCCTGCGATTTGATCGGCAAGTTCAAGGGCCGTCCATTCGGTGACCCGTGGGTCATAAAGGTTTTCCTTGTATTTTTGACGGCTCCAGCAAGCCCATTTTTCAAGGGTTATCCATGAGTCATTACTACTCTTCTGCATGATTCTGAGTATCTTTTTTTCACCTGGGGTGATTGCTGAACCGCGTCTGTATTTATATTGAACCGGATCAGTCCCCTGAAGTAGTTCATGCAACCATCCGGCACGGTCTTTTTTTGTGAAGGCGTCTTTCGCCAGGCAGGCCTTAATTATTGTTTCTGTTTTGACTTTTCGCGTCACATTATGGGGATAGCGAAATAACAGGGGGCAAGTGCAGGGCTCATCTATCCCCAGTTTAGAGACCACAGCGTTCCATATTGGCCCTGGGCCTGTTCCCATGGGGGCATTGAGCCTGGTTTCGGCCCACCATGCCCATGCCGAAAGAGGAATAGATGTTTTTTCAGCCCATTTTTCCGGTGACGCGAACCAGTCAATGGCTTCACACTTTGCCGCAAGGCGCTGCATTGACCGAAAATCCCTATCCATTATCAATTCGTTTTCCGCATTCTGAAGATACAAGAGCGCACTGCCAAAACCGCACTGCATCAAGTTCAGGGCCTTTTGTTCATACAATGCGGGTTCTACATTTTCCGGCAGGGTAACCGGTTGCCTCAACAGTGTTTGTAAATACGCATATGCGGCCTGACGCCGGTAGATTAAATGATCTTTTTGCGACATGTTGACAGCGCACTGGACAGCCTGATTGGCCATAAGGCGACAGATCAGAGCCCTTATATGACCTGCGCCTGCAGGGTTGCGTCGGGATAATTGCTCAAGTTCATTATGAATCAATGTCAGGTCGGTATGTCCGGAAAACCGGCAGTATTCCAGCAGATAAACCCAGAGATTAAGTTTCTCCTGATGGCTGCGTAGCGCTTTCAAGAGCATCAAAAAGATGTGCATCTGACGTTTGTGTTGCTTTCGGGTATTTGCAGAAGAGAGCTGTTGATGTTCTTTTTCAAGACCTTTAATTTTTTGCTGTAACTGCTGGAGGCTTTTACGTGTTGCGAGGGCTTCTTCTGTGTCTTTACGAAGTTCTTGTAAACGCTTGCAAAGAGAATGCTCATGCTTTTTTGTTTCAAACAGCCCGCGTTCAATCGGGCACAGATTGGCCTGGTTTCCTAAAACTTCCTGGGGTACGGACCAGGCAAGTTTGCGGGCGATGCTGTCGATCTGGAAATCATAACTGTCGGCAATGCCTGATGCTCGGCCAAGCAGCAGGTTTTCCATTTTATCAATGTACAGCGCTTTTTCCCGTTGCTCCAGGAGATCAAAATTCAGATTTTTTATACTGGTCAGCATCCTCAGGGTCCTGGTTATAACCGGAAGGGGATTGGTATTGTCCAGGAGCGCATCTTGAGTCGCCAGCCGTCTGGATTCCTCGTGTGGTATTCCAGATGGAATCGTATGGTTTTGACATATAGAAAGGGACTGTGGCTTAATGGATTTCCAATTCAGTGTGGTCCCGCATCCATGATCTTCCAAGAGCGCCTGGTATTCGTTTACCCAGTCGACCAGACTTGAGAAATCCCGGGAAAGAAAACAATGGTCAACACCAAAGCGAAAGTGGGCAACCGTTTTTTCACGGATATCAGGTGCCGGAACTGATTTGGAAACAATAAGACGCTTTGTTATCGCCTGCTCCACTGCCATAAGCGCGATGTTTTGCAGGAAATCGGAAACCGCCAGACCTGCGGGAATGGTGGTCAGGGTGTTTTTTTTTGTGCCGGACCCGCCGCCTGCAAGGGGATTGGTTTTCCAGCATTGCCGGTCAATCCTGAATTGTAAAAGCTGGGAAGCAAGTTGATGAAGTTGGGGTTGAAATTCGGTTGAATAGGCGGAAATATTATCAGCAACAGCTGCGAGACTTCCCCTTGAAATACAGGTTTTAAAGGAGATCTGAGCCATGTATACGTTGTTGTTTTTTCCGGCTGGCCAGTAATTTTCCTGCAGGTAGGGCAGTCGCTGACTGCCGGCAACATAACGCTCCCGTTCAAGCACGCTGCGTTCAGGCGCTTCAAGATCTTGAGGGACTAACAATCCGGCCATCGCTCTATCTGTAAGAAAAATATGGCGCTGATACAGGGACCAGGCTGCCAGGGAATTGCGATAAAGGTGCCCGCTGGAATGTCTGTAACCGCCGTTTCTGGTGATAACCGTGCCGTTTTTTCGCTCATCCCAGGTGGATCTATGGAGACGACCGCCATAGCTCCAGGGCGGCATCTGACCGTCCAGGCCCGGGCCGATAACGTTCAAAAAGGCGATCCAGGCCACCTGATCGCGAATGGAAATATCATAAATGAGCCCTGCCCGTTTACCATTTTTGTCGGCATGGGACGGCAACGGCAACGGAAGGGGGCGAATAGGTTCGGTCTGGTAGGTTAATCTTTTGAATTGACCGGCAATTGCATCTAATTCTTCCTGCAGGTTTGCTTCAAAGCAGGATAGTCGATAATCGTCAATCCAGGTGTGGACGGACTGCATATAGCGTTGATACTTCAACCATGCCCAGTACAGATTTTGAGGACAGGTCAATAAGGCTTCCAGTGAATAGCCGGCATGTGATGTCGTCATAGGATTGCCTCATTTTTCGTATGCCTTGAATCCGGATGACCGCAGTGCCGTTCTTTTCCTTCCGTCCTGCCGGATGATCAGGCATTCGGTGTTTTCAAGGCTGTTAATAAGCGTCAGGGCCTGGTGGATATCCATGACCATAAGTGCCGTGGCAAGACCATCGGCCACGGTGCAGGTATCGGAAATAACCGATGCCGACACCACTGCGTTTTCAACCGGATAACCGGTTTTCGGGCTGATAATGTGGGAGTAGATCTGCCCGTTTTTTTCGAAATAGTTTCTGTAATTGCCACTGGTGGCAATGGCCTTATTATCCAGGCGCACTGTTTTGTACAGACCTGAATTCAAAAAGCCTTTTTCGGGGTTTGTTATGCCCACGACCCACGTTTTGCGATGCTTGTTTTTTCCTGCGCCGGCCAGCTCTCCGCCGATTTCCACAAGATAGTTTTCAATTCCGCCTTCCCTGATCAGGCGGGCAATTTCATCCACCCCATACCCTTTGGCTATGGAGCCTAAATCCAATGTTATGCCGGGCACTGTCTTGGTCAGGACATGATCCCCGATTTGAAGTTTGTTAAAACCAATACGTTGAAGCGCTGTTTTGATCTGAGACGACTTAGGCGGCGTATCCCGCCGTCCCTTTGTGCCGAATCCCCACAGATCCACCAGGGGTTTGACCGTGCCGTCCCAGGCCCCGGCGGTGAGGGTATGCAGGTTTCTGCATTGCTCAAGAACCTGGTAAAAATCTGCGGAAACCTTGAAAGCTTGGCCCGTTGGCGCGGCATTGAACCGGGACAGTTCACTGTCTTTTTGGTACATGGACAAACGGGCATTTATTTGTTTTAAGCGCAGATTAATTTTTTCCTGCCATAAGCTTTTGGACAACGGTTTGGCAGAAATCAGTTTAATGGCATAGGTGGTCCCCATTGTCCGGCCGGTAAACACATACTCCTGGGTTGCCAAAGATTGGGCAGGTAAAAGCAGGGCGGTTCCGACAAACAGTATGAGTGCGAAAATAGAGGTTGCAATATACTTGGTTTCCGGCATGGATATTTTTCTCCTGGTTTTGTTTGTTCTACAGGCATGTATTTATCATACCGGGCCGGATACGTCTATTTTTAGATAGCACCCCACCCACCCCGGGCAGGAACAAAATTATAAGTAACAAAAACAGTAAGATATCGTTTTGGTTATTGAGAAGCGTCTGGGCGAAAAGTCATCCATCTGCGGCGTTGCAGAAAAATTTTCAATCCTTTATTACGGGCCTCTTGTTTGGTCTAACCCAAATCGGCAAATCACCCAATGCGTTGCCGTAAATCAACACAAAATACTTGCCCAATTCAAAAAATACAGGCACTCTATAGAATAAATTTTAGCTAACCAAACGCTCCGCACGTACTCGCTAAAGCTCGCTTGTGAGCTCTACGTTCGGTCCATTTATAAACAATGCCTTCAAAGGTAGAGAAGATGATTTGGACACTTAAAATTGAATGTGAGTGGGGAAGATATCTTGAAGAAGAATGTGTTCGCATATTTGAAATAGACGAAGAATCAAGTCTTTATGAGTTACATTTGATTATCCTGAAATCAGTTGAGTTTGATAATGATCACCTGTTCGAGTTTTTTACAGGAAGACATTTCAGAAACAGAAAACCCTTATTTTCAGAAGATGCTTGGGATTTTGATTACGAAAAAGCAATTGATAATTATCATCAAATGACACTCAATGAGATATATCCCTTGCCCAAAGGGTTAAAGTTATTTTACCATTTTGATTTTGGTGATGATTGGATTTTTAAAATTACTAAATCAAGAAAAAAGCCAAAATCACCAGATAAAGACGTTGAATATCCCCAGCTCATAGAAAGTATTGGGCCGGCACCAGAACAATACCCGGCCTACTAATTCAGGGGGCACCTCACTTAACTTCACCAGCTTGATGGCCTGCTTTGCTATGGTGCAAGCTTTATTAAACTGCCCCTCCTCCATGAGCAGGGCCAGCCAGAATAAATATCCATTGGGCATGGGGCACTGCCCCATGCCCTGGCCAGTTTTTCTAACCCTTTCACCCCTTCAGTTTGAAGCACCGTTTCCAGCAGCAGGCTTGATGGTCTGCCCTCAAGCCCTTTTTTCTCCAGCAGGGACTTCCATTCCGGGTAAAATGACTCAAGGTCTGCCATTTTCTTCTGCCTGGCGTCCATTACATCACAAAGCATGGGATAGGCGGCATTATTTTCCATCCTGTCGTACTGGAGTGAGGCATACAGGTTCATGGCGTCTGCAAAGGCCGCAATCCGTTGCTTTCCATCGGAATCATCATATATACAGCGGGCATGCCGCGCCCGCTCCTCCCGCTTTCAATGCCTGTATGTTATCAAGCAGCTGATCCACGTCTGCAACAGCGTTGATCATGCTCTCAGTCCCTGGAGACCAAACCTTAATTCTATCAAGAAATCCAAGCCGTCCGGATGAGGATTCATCCTGTGCCAGTTTGAGAACCAGTTCAACCAGCTGTTCTTTTGACAATGGCCGGCAGATATTTTCCACAGCCTCAAGATAGGGCTTTAATGCTATTCTGTTTTTTTTCATATTTTTATCCTTCCTCCTATCATATGGCAGGTGAAAATTCGATTCTTTATTATTGTTTTATGGGTGTCTTTTAATGTCTTCATCAATTTATGGATCGGATACATTTTTTTTCGGGTTGACATGTTTCTCTCTCCCGGATACAGAATTTAGACAGTGGCTTTTTTACCTGATATTTTTATTTTCACAAGTTATCAGGGAAAATAGAATTGATTAGGTGCTGGCAAATCATAAAATAGCTGAGTATTGGAAATGGATGATTACGAGAAATACGAAAAAGATTGCAAAAAGATAAGAAAAGTTAATGAATCTCTATTAAATGAGTTTGGGATGTGGCTGAAATCATCCGGTCTGTCGGAAAAAACGATAAATAATCATCTTTCAAACATTGATTTTTACGTAAACGAATATCTGCTTTACGAAGATGCGACTAAAGCAAAAGATGGTGTTGACGATGTAGATATGTTTCTTGGATATTGGTTCATAAAAAAGGCAATGTGGGCAAGTCAGTCAAGCATCAAGGGCAATGCAACGAGCCTAAAAAAATTTTACACTTTTATGCACGAAAAAGGTTTGATAGATAAAGAAGACCTGATTGATTTAAAACAAACGATAAAAGAAAATATGCCGGAATGGTTGGCAACTTTGGGCCGCTATGATGATCCATCAATTGAAGATGTTTGGTGATGTAAAACCAAAAGCACCTAAGGGACTCGGACGCCAAAAAGCACCGCTTCTTCGTCGCTTTGCTTTTTGGCTTTGGTGATTTGCGACGTTATACCAAAAAACGAATGTAAAGATGCTTGATGGAATATTAGAGAAATCGAAAAAACCGATATTAATTTTGGCAGGATTTTTGTTGGTTGCGATTTTGATAAATTTTGCAGTGCTTGAGGTCTTCAATCAGAAGAGTTCTTACAGAGCTGTTCACAGTCTTGTCGGAATCATCATGCTAATGGGATTTGTTTGCACTTTCTCAAGCAAAGATACATCCCGCTTCAAGATACTATTGCTTTTCTTGGTCTCCTTAATTCCTTGTTATTTAGGGACTGTATTTTCTGATTTTGACATTAAGCTTTTTGGTATCGGTAGCCATAGAAATCCAGTTTTTCATAGTGGAATTATATTTTTCATCCTGTTACTTGTAGCAAGGCGTTTGACATCATTTTTACCTGCAGTAATAATTTCGGCATTTGGACTTGGATTAGGTTCACATTTGGTTTGGGATTTATTTGATCATGCTGATGTTCGTTGGATTCCTGGAGGTACACTTGATAGTCTATGGCTTGGAGTAAATGGTCTGCTTTGTATTCTTCTGGCAAGAGCTTTTTTAAATTCACGCCTTAAGAAAGTTTAACTTCAAAGTCATTTTATTCAATCCGAAAAAGTAAGGTCCCTAAAAAATATCCGTAACATTGCGGAGTCTTCCAAAAAAATGTACGATGAATTTAGATCATAAAAGAGAGGGTGTAATGCAAAATAATTTACCATTAGATGAAATGACCACCACCGAGAAACTTGTTATCATAAATCAAATTTGGGATGATCTGCTGCGCAATTCAGATGATATTCCATCCCCAGAGTGGCATAAAGAGGTTTTATCTGCCCGAGCCGAACGTATCAAAAAAGGTGAAGCTCATTTCAAAGATTTTGAATCTGTGAAGTCCGAATTAAGATCTGAGTTCAAATGAAAATTCAGATCCTTGATGAAGCTTAAGTTGATTTACGAGAAGGTGCTCAATTCTATGAGCGGCAAAGCTCCGGGCTGGGAACATATTTTCTTGATAGTTTGTTCTCAGACATAGATTCACTATTGCTTTACGCTGGGGTTCATATTCAGGTAGATGGGTATTTTCGTTTATTATCAAAGACAGTTCCCTTTGCAGTGTACTACACTTCCGAAAGCAATATGATCAAAATCCATGCAGTTTTCGATTGCAGAAAAAATCCCAATAAGACAATAGAACAATTAAAACAACGACGGGTATAACAAAACGCTGGAGAGGGACCGGGCGTACTGTGCACTTTTTTCGGAAGTATGAGGTTTAGAAAACTTAGAACTTTTATCTGAAGTTCCGGGTAAAAACGCCCGGTCCCTCAGCTCAATCCATTACATTACAAATATTAAAACCTAATCCGGTTACCGGAGATAAGACGCTCCTATAGCGTCGCCCTTTTCAGGGCTTTCTAAAAAAGCCGGATTATTTAATAAGGTTGTTCACCTCCCGCAGGGGCAGGCCCCTGTGCCCGCCCTATGACCGGCGATTAATCAGAAACGGTTGATTGCGGGATTCGCATAGAACCGGTATTGCCGCCTATCTGTTCGGCCTGATAATTAACCTTGACAAAAAACAACACATAAGTACAATTGTACCTATGAATGTCGTGGCAGATACAAATATTTTTCTGGCAGTAACCCTTTATGAGCCGGAGCGAGAAAAGATTATCAGGCTTACTTTAGGACATGATTTAGTAGCACCTGAGATATTACCCTTTGAAATTGGGAATGTATTATTCGCAATGCTAAAAAGAAAAAGGATTGAGCCGGAAAAATTAATATCAGTATGGGATGCGGCGCAAAAAATTCCGGTTGATTTACGTAGCGTTAATATTCGTGAAGCACTGAACATAGCATCTCAATTTAATATCTACGCATACGATGCATATTTTATAGTGTGTGCTATTTCGTTACACTGTCCACTAATAACTCTTGACCGACGTATGATTGAAGTGGCCAGGAGCTTGGGTATTAATGTCGTGGAGGCGATCTGATGAAAGTTTACACCTATTCAGAGGCACGTCAAAAGCTTTCTGCTGTTCTTGATATTGCAAAATCGGAAGAGGTTATAATTAAGCGCCGTGGGGGTGAAACTTTTAAAATTATATTTACCAAATCCCTCAAATCTCCGTTTGATGTTGCTGGGGTGAAAACAAAGGCAACGACTAAGGACATTCTGGAAGCTGTTAGAGAATCCCGTGCAGGGGCTGCCGAACAAACGAAGGATTCGTAACCGTTAAATGTTACCAAGCTTTTAAGTACATATAACGCACTTAAAAGATTAATAAGAAAGCACACTAAAAACATAAAGAAGAGAAAAAAATGACTTTTAAAATCATTTATAAAACAGGCCCATCCTTTATTTCAAACGCAGGAACTTTGGTTGAAGCAAAAAAAGAAGCTATGGAACACGCTGGTTACGGATTTGGTAGCATCTGCATACTAGAGGGTGAAGATAGCGATCCCGTGGCTGTTAAATTTGAACATGGCATTGAATGGATAGAACCTGAAAGATAGAGCCGGCCGCCCTGGTGAAAACCGGAGCAGAATAGGGGATCAGTTACTTTTTTATCAACCGATCCACTAAGGAACGGATTTTAAATAACTTGCCCATTTTGATATATCCGGGAGCGCAGGCGTCCCGCCTGCAGTAAAATGCAGGCGGGACGCCTGCGCTCCCAGGTCAAGTTATTTCGGTCTCATTCCTAAGTCACTGACAATTTGCAGGTAACGCTTTATTCAGGCCCTTGGCGTGGATTTGTGTATGGTGTCCCGGGATTCTAATTTTTTTAAATTTGTGAATTCTGGGACACTTTACAAACTTATCCCTGCCTAATTTTTTCTACAGATTTTTTCAATCGATGATCGAGTTTCAGCTTTTAACTGCTTTCCTGAAAAAGATGAACATCCCTTTGCGGGAACGGAATAGAAATCCCCTCAGCATCAAAACGGCGTTTGACTTCTCGCGTAATATCCCAATAAACATCCCAGTAATCGTCAGGTCTCACCCACGGACGGCAAATAAAATTGACTGATGAGTCGGCAAGTTCATGAAGTTTCACTCTAGCTTCAGGATTGTTCAAAACTTTCTCATGCCCGAAAACAATTTCTTCCAGAACTTTTTGCGTCTTATCAATATCATCACTATAACCAACGCCAAACACCAGGTCGACGCGACGCTTGGTGATACCAGTCACGTTAACAATGACATCCCCCCAAACTGAATTGTTAGGTACAATAACAAGCTTATTATCAGGGGTTCTCAACTGTGTGGACAAAAGATTCATGGATTCAACCTCACCCAAATTATCCGCCACGTTGATCAGGTCACCCACGTCAAAGGGACGGTACAGCAACATAAGAATACCGCTGGCAAAATTACTCAATGAATTTTGTAAGGCAAAGGCAATGACAAAACCGGCGGCACCGATGACAGCAAGCACCGGCCCGAGGTTAAATTCCAGAGCAGAAAGACCGACAAAAAGTCCCACAATCAACACAAGACGACGGGCAGCCATTACCAGGAAATCCTGCAGTAATATAGAAAGATTTTTAGTCTTTTTTAAAGCTTGGATAGCCCCTTTTCCCACAACGATCGAGAGAAAGTAAAACAGAATTATGATAACAATAAACTGAAATATGTTTAACCCCCAACGCAAACCACCCTCTGCTGACATCAACCAACCGGAAATTGTCGTCCATGTTGCACTGGCATCAGTCACATCAACCTTGAGGCCTGAAACAGTTTTAATATAGGAATCATATTCTTTGGCCTCCCCACCTTTTGCAACCAACTCAGCTAGTACAACATTAAAACGGTCTATAAGCAGGGTTCTTTGTGTCGTTAATTCAGTAATATGTTGGATTAATTCGGTCTTGGGGTCTATCGGCTTTTCGTTTTCGTCATTTGTTATACTGTCAACTTTTTTCTGTTTGGTTTTATCCTCGGCGAGTTTTTTGTCAGCTTCTTTTACAATCTTCTTTACTTCCTGACTTGCCTCCTTAGACACTTTACTGCCGGCTACTTCTTTTGCCTTCTTCGCATCTTCCTTCTTACGGTCCGCTTCAGCTTCCTTGATCTTCTTGAGTTCCTCATTTTTGTAGATTGCCGCAATTTCAGTGTTACTGATTTCAGCCACCTTTTCTTGCAGTAATACTAGCCAGGCCTTCGCTTCAGCTTCTAATTCGCACTTGGTTAATGGTTTGACAAGGTGCTCCAATACTTCGACTGGTATATTTGTATCTCCATTTGTTACAGCTTTAATGTCAGAAGAACATTCCGCTGCAAAAGTGTGGCACGGCATCATGGTCATAATAACTGTAAGCCACATTAACCTCTTTAAATAGTAAAATTTATTAAGCATATGCTCCACCCTCTAAATTATAGCGAAAAATGGTTTTGAATGATGATGACTCTTCAAGACTAGTCAAAAATAATACAAATATATATTGAAAAACAAACACAATCAAGAACTTATAAGAAAGAATATAAAAGGGTTTTGAAAATTTTCAATTAAATGTTCTGATAGTTGGAAGCGGCATATACCAACTTTTCAGGGGCCGGGGGCAATAAGATCTCCGAAAGAAGAGAATGCGATCCGGCAGGGGCTTATCTCTTTAAGGCAGGACAGTTTTTCGGTCTCACTGGCCAGGGCTTCACTGACAAGAAAATCGGTCGTATGCATAGTATCTTTGATAATCACCGCCCGGACCTTTTCAGGGGACACGGGGCCAATGGTTTGGAATCCTGCCTGAATTGCCTTTTCTTCATTGGGCAGCCGGACCGGAATGGCTGCTTTTTTAAGGGACATGGCGGTTAGGGCATTCATGATAGTGGCCTGGTAATCCATGCCTGCAAATATTTTTTCGGTGATGATGTCTGCATTGCCTAAGCCGATGGCATTGCCCGCCGTGTTTGCGGACAGGTTCAGAATCACCAGCCGTTTGGCATAAAGGCTTTGGGAAAAATCATCTTCCATTAAATCACAGGTTCTGCCGGTGACATTGGGGTCCATGCCTGACCCGCTGATCTCCTTGCCGATTTGCCGGACCACCAGCAGGTCCAGATTTTTATACGGCAGGCTGGGGAAATGGGATTTGGCCAGGGCTAAAAGGTCCGGCTCCCGGGTGCTGATTTTGGCCGCCGGTATCACTTCAATTTTCATTACCTGGTCATAGGCGTCCTCCACCACACCAATGCCCAAACACAGGTTGGTTCGTTCGATAATGGTGTCGCCCATGGCTTTGAGAAGTGTATGAAATCCGTATTTCAGGGCAAAATTATGATAGGTCAAGGCGCCGGTGTGCTTACCCATGCCCACCACCAGCATTTTATAAAGCCCGCTTTCCACATCACCTTTAAATTTGGTATGGGGCTTGATGCGGTTGATGCAGATGCTGTGGTCCGCTTCCATAGCTTTTTTTGAAAAATAGACAGGCACGGCGTCAAATACGCTTCCGATTTTAACTGCATCCATTTCCGGGGCAATAGCTGTCCGGCAGACGTCACTTGTAACGCCTAATTTTGCGAGGGTTTTTTTCTGGCCTTCAGGGGTGGCGCTGCCGTGGCTTCCCATGGCCGGGACGATAACAGGGCGGGCCCCTTTGTCTTTGATGCTCCGGCAGATTTGTGCCACAAGTTCCGCAATGGTGTTAATGCCCCGGCTGCCCACGCCAACGGCCACGGTCTGCCCGGGTTTAATGGGTGACTGATCCAGTGCCTGGTCCAGTTGTGTTTTCAGGTTCTTTACTGGGTCAGGCAGTGCCATGGACGGCAACGCCAGTTTTACCCGGTAAAAGCCGGGGAAATTAAATTTTTTTTCAAGGTATGCCGGGTATCTCATTTTTTTCCAGTCATGTTCATCAGGGAGGGGAGGGCAACCCCGGTTGGGTTCAACCCCTAAGAGCCTTCCACGAGATTACAGCTGATTTATCAATTAGCAAACAGGCTCTAATACTGCAGTGTTTTAATTTCATCATGATGGTCTGCAAATTCTATGGCAATGGCTCTGAACACTTCGGCATGGTCTTTAAATACTTCCACCATTTCAGGGTCAAAATGTTGTCCTCTTCCCTTAATAATATAGGCCATGGCTTGTGAATGGGGAAATGGCGGCTTGTATACCCGCTTGGAGACCAGGGCGTCATACACATCCGCAATGGCCATCAATCGCCCTTCCACAGGGATCTTATCTCCTGAAAGCCCCCGGGGATAACCGGAACCGTCCCATTTTTCATGGTGGGTCAAGGCAATTTCAGCCGCACATTTTAGATAAGGGCCTGTGTCCAGACGTGTTTTGCCGGACAGCAATACCTTATGTCCATGCGTGGTATGGGTTTTCATCACATCGAACTCTTCTTTGGTCAGTTTCCCCGGTTTTTTAAGGATGGCATCAGGGATGGCAACTTTTCCGATATCATGCAATGGTGCGCATTTATAGATTCGGTCAATGATCTCTTCATGTAGTATTTCTTTAAATTGGGGCAACGTTTTAAGCTGGTTTCCAAGTGCTTTAATATAACGCTGGGTCCGCTTGATATGTCCACCGGTCTCGGGATCTCGAAATTCAGCCAGGCTGCCGATGCATTCCATGCTGATTTCCTGGGTTAATAATAATTCCTGGGTTCTCTTGGCGACCAGATTTTCCAAATGGTCTTTGTGTTGTTTTAATTCCAGATGATTTTTAACACGGGCTTTGACGATTGCCGGCCTGAAGGGTTTTGTAATATAATCCACCGCGCCTAAGGCAAGTCCCTTGGTTTCATTTTCCTCTTCGGACAGGGCCGTCAAAAATACAACCGGGATATCCCGGGTCTCGGTTTTGGACTTAAGTCTTTCACACACTTCGTATCCGTCTATGCCGGGCATCATGATATCCATAAGAATAATATCCGGCGGCGTTTCCTCAATAATTTCCAGGGCCGACTCGCCGTCCATGGCTACACTGACCCGGTAATCGTCGCCAAGGGTCTCCACCAGGATATCCACATTGCTTTCAACATCATCTACCACCAGGACACGCATTTGAGATAAGTCGGTCATAATTTATTCTATACCTTCCAGCTTCACCATTACCTTTTCAATAATTTGTGCCGCCGGTTTGAATTGGTACCCGGAAATCAGGCGAGCTAACTCTGCTATATCAGACTCTATATGCTTTGGCCATGCCAGGGCGTTTATTTTTTTAATTCGCTCCTTTGCCGGTTTTGCCTCCTGGTTTTTTACGAACGGGGCAAGGTCTTTTAACATCAAGGCCAGTTCTTTTTCGGACTTGATTTCAAGATTTTTCTGCAACGGCGCGTTTTTGACAAGTGATCCTGTCAGTTGATCCACCGAAGACAAGGCAGGGGATAACGCTTGGGAAAACAGTGTTATCAGTGTGTCATATTCAGATGACACCCCGTCACGGAAGGCTGTTTCCAGTTTGGCTGCCGCCGCCTGCAGGTCTGTCATACCGATATTACCGGCCACACCTTTGATGGAATGGGCCAGCAGGTGGGCATCCTCATCCTGCCCCTTTTCTATGAGCGCCCTTAAATCACGGTCTGCATGTGCATAATTTTGTTTGAATTTATCCAGCAGGTCCAGGTAGAGTGCTTCATTTTTATCCAAACGGGAAAGGGCCTGCTGTACTGATATTCCCGGAACGTCATTCAGGACGCTTTTTTTGTCTGTTTTTTCGCCAAAGGCTTTTGGCAGGGGCCTTTCTCCAGGCTTGATAAACCGGGCAAGAGTATGGAATAACTCTTTTAGATCAATGGGTTTGCTCACATGAGAATTCATGCCTGCCGCCATGGCCTTCTCTCGGTCCCGGGGCATGGCAGAGGCTGTCATGGCCACAATGGGCAGATCCCCGGCGGTTTTGTGCCGCCGTATTTCACGGGTCGCCTGGTAACCGTCCATCACCGGCATTTGAAGATCCATGAGGATCAGGTCAAAATCCTGGGATAGAGCCATGGAAAGGGCTTCTTTTCCATTATTTGCAATTTGGATAAAAAATCCGGCGTTTTCCAGAATTTCTTTTGCAACCTGTTGGTTGATGTCGTGGTCCTCCACCAGAAGAATGTTGGCTCCCAGAATGGTTCTGGGAAGTTTTTGTGCCTCAATTTTTTGGCTGGGCAGCAGTGTCTGACGGCCAAAGGCACTAAGCAGACTGTTAAAAAGCTGCGAGGCGGTGGTGGGTTTAACAATAACACATTCAATTCCCATACTCCCGGCCTGGGAACGAACCTGCTCATCTTCCCTGGCGCAGGCCAGGATGATCTTGGGCCGCTGATCGGCCGGGGCAATCTTCCGGATTTCCCGTACGGTTTCAAAACCGTTCATGTCCGGCATCTGAAGATCAACCAGCACAAGATCATAGGGCTGTTCAGCTGCGGTCATTATGGAAAGCCCATCTTTTCCGGACCCTGCATCCCGGGTGGTGATGGAGAAATTGTTGAGCAGTTGGACAAAAATTTGCCGGGATGCGGGATTATCATCAATGACCAGTACCTTGATCCCGGTTATGGCATCTTCCAGTTCGGGAAGTCTGGGTGTCTTTTCCTGACTGATTTCCATGGGCAGGGTAAAGGAGAAGGTACTGCCTTTTCCGGCGATGCTTTCAAGAAATATTTCGCCGCCCATCATATCAACAATCCGCTTTGAAATGGCAAGACCTAATCCTGTACCCCCGTATTTCCGGGTTGTGGAGGAATCCGCCTGGCTGAACACGTCGAACACTTTTTTCTGCTGTTCCGGTGTCATGCCAATGCCCGTGTCCGTAACGCAGAATTTTAAAATAACCTGATTTTTTTGCATGTTAAGCATATCCACCGACACAATGATGTGACCTTTCTCGGTGAATTTTACGGCATTATTGCCCAGGTTGACCAGAATTTGATTCAGCCTTAACGGGTCGCCTTTGAGGCTGTTTGGAATTTTAGGGTCCATGCTGAACAGCACTTCAAGATCGTTTTTGGCAGCGGCTTTGACCGTGATCAGATCGGCAAACTTTTCCATGGTTTCATCCAGGTTGAACGGCACAATTTCCATGTCCATCTTGCCGGCTTCAATTTTGGAAAAATCCAGAATATCGTTGATCAGGTTCAGCAGGGATTTGGCAGAGGTATCGATTTTGGCCGCGTAATCCATTTGTTTTGTGTCCATCCGGGTCTGCATGATCAGATGAGTCATGCCGATGATCGCATTCATGGGGGTCCGGATCTCATGGCTCATATTGGCCAGAAATTCACTTTTTGCCTCGTCTGCTGCCAGGGCTTTTTGCCTTTCCTCCCTGGCTTCGGCCACGGCTACGGCTAATTTTTTGTGACTGTCGATCAAAGAGTCTTTCATGGCTTTTTGTTGTGTAATATCCTCTTTGATGCACAAATAATGGGTTGTCTCCCCTGTTTCGGAAAAAATGGGGGAAATACTGGCCCTTTCCCAGATGAGTTCACCGTCTTTTTTTTTGTTTTGAAATTCACCTTTCCAGACCTTGCCGGCAGTTATGGTTTTCCATAACATGGTGTAGGTTTCAGGCGGTGTGTTGCCGGATTTTAAAATACGCGGGTTTTGACCTATGGCTTCATCGGCCGCATATCCGGTGACCTCGGAAAAGAAAGGATTTACGTACTCGATATCGCCGTCAGGATTGGTAATCAGCACACAAACCGGGCTTTGCTCCACAGCCTGGGACAATCTTTGGACCTGGCATTCCACTCGTTTTCTTTCGGCCACCTCTTTTTTAAGTTTATTTTTGGAAAAAAGAATAATGCCCAGGATGATACATGAGAGAAGGGTTATCCCCAGAATCCATTGCCACAGAAGGGTCCAGTTGGTTTGATGCTCAAACTGCATGCGGATCCAGTTATCCCGGATTCTGTTTTTTTCAGATTCCGGCATGTTCGTTAAAATTTTGTCAAGAATAGAGACCAGTTGGGGCCAATCCTTGCGTACCCCCATGGAGAGTTCAAATTTGTAGGGGGTCACCGCGGAAATTTTGATATTGGTCAGTCCTGTTTGTTTGGCGCAATAGGTAATGGAGGCAAGGTTTCCCACAAACACATCTGCTCTATTTTCGCTGATCCGCTTGAGGCCCTCAGTCACCGATTCAACAGGTGACAGTTTCAGTTCTGGAAAATCTTTTTTAAGAATTTCCTGGGATACATAGCCATTCACTACTGCAATTGTTTTGTCCTTTAGATCTTTAAGTCCGCTGATAAAAGGAAAATTCGTTCCGGCGGCAATGACCATAGGGAACGACAGATATGGGGTGGTGAAATTAAGAAACTGTGCCCGTTTGGGGCTGGGGGTAATGCAGGGAAACAGGTCAATCTCTTTTGAGCGCCCCTTGTCCATGGCTTCAGGCCAGGTCAAACCGGCCTGGGGTTGCAGGGATATAGTGAGTTGTTTTTCAATTTTTTTAATATATTCGGAAGCCATGCCCGAATAACCGTATGTTTTGGAATAGAATTCAAATGGTGGCCAGACCGGATCAATCCCCAGCCTTACGATCGGATGGGATTTCAGCCATTGCTTTTCATCGTGAGAGAGTGAAAAACCGGTGTTCCGGTCGGCATTTTCCTGGTCCTCCAGCCCGCTCCCATCGCGGTTGATCTGGGGGATGCTGTCCGTACCCACAGCCACGATAACCTGGTTGGTTGGGCTGCCTGCCAAACAGATGTTTGCCGCAAAAATGGATACGAATAAGATGATTAACATATATTTTAACCCGGAAATGAATCCATTTGAGTGCATTTTGTTTTTCCAACAGAAATTTAGATTTAGAAACTTACGGTTATTAAAAAGATTTTATTACGTTAAGTTGGAAAAAGCAACTGTCCGTTTATTGCCCTATGAAAAGTGCCGATGATCAGGTATCCAGACGTTTCCACAATTAAAAAGGTTGGTAACGGGTTGTTATTCTCATTGAAAATGAATACAAAGACAATTGATAAGACGACGCAAACGCCTGCTTTATTCGCAAACACGGTTGACGGATGCTAACAGCCTGTTTAAACAAAACAACAAACCGGGGTTAAACATGGTCTTGGATATTGACTTTGATTCCATTGAACAGATTTTTTCCAACGCCTGGGACCAGGGACGCGATTTTCTTTTTGAATTCGAAGTATACGAACTTTTGGCGAAATCCGGGGCTGAAACCTTGCCCCGGGCCCGGCTGATTGAGCGTGGGGTCCGGATTCCGGATGACGAGCTTGTGGCCATGCCGGGTGAGAAAAGCGTATTAAAGATTGTTTCTCCTTATATTGTCCATAAGACGGAAGTGGGCGGGGTCAGGGTGGTGGATAAGGCGCCCGATAAGATCCGTTCTGCCGTGCGCCGGATGTTATACGAGGTGCCGGAAAACTATGCAGCCGGCCTGGCCCGTGCCCAGGAAAGCCTGCCCGCGCATTATCAGGGCCTGACTGGTGACACCCTGACAGCTGCAGTTTCCCGGGACATTAAAGGCGTACTCCAGGTGCAGTATATGCCCCCGGATTCGGCCGCTTTTGGCAATGAGCTTATTGTTGGGCTTCGCCATACCCGGGAATTCGGCACCATATTGTCTGCCGGATTAGGCGGTACAGACACGGAATTATATGCCAAGCGGTTCAGGAAAGGCCAGGCCATTGTGGCGGCCTCCCCGGCCATGTGCACCAAAGAGCGCTTTTTCCAGTTGTACCGCAAGACCATTTCCTACAGAAAGCTTGCCGGTTTAACCAGGGGACAGCGCCGTATCGTTACGGACGAGCAATTGGTGGAGTGTTTTGAGTCTTTTATCCGTATGGGCAATACCTATTGTTGTGAAAATCCAGAGGCGGTTTTTGTTATAGACGAGCTTGAGATCAATCCCTTTGCCTTTTCCGATTTTCTTATGGTGCCTCTGGACGGGATGTGCCGGTTTTCAAAGCAGAAAAGAACCGTCCCGAAACGTCCGCTCTCAAAAATTAATAATCTGCTTCATCCGGTACGCATGGGTATCATCGGTGTCTCTTCCACCCGGAAGAATTTTGGCCGTATTATTTTGGATAATGTTTTGGCCCAGGGGTTTGATCCTGAAAATATGGTGATTTTTAAAAAAGGCATGGCGCAATTCCAGGGCATTGACTGCCTGCCTGATTTGGCGGCACTGGAAAACAGGGGCAAGGTGAAACTTGACCTGTTTATTGTGGCGGTAGAGGCTGATCAAGTGCCTGCTTTGGTTGAGGATGTCATAAAAAAGGATGCCGCCCATGCTGTTATGCTAATTTCCGGAGGCTTAGGCGAGACCCATGACAGCAAGAATAAGGCCGGACGGGTCGTCGATGCCATCTGTAAAGCCCGCACCCGCCCGGATACCGACGGCGGTCCGGTGTTTTTAGGTGCCAATTGCATGGGGGTGATTTCTTTGCCCGGCAGCTTTGATACCTGGTTTATACCTAAAGAAAAACTGCCCAAGGACAGATCCCGCCCCAGGTCATTCTCCAGGGCGGCCCTGATCAGCCAGAGCGGGGCCTTTATGGTGTACCGAAGCCACCAGTGTCCCCAATTGGCACCGGCGTATATGATTTCCATGGGTAACCAGACCGATTTGACTTTGGGCGACATGATGACATATTTTAAGGACAGTGATCAGGTGGATGTGATTGCCGTATATGCTGAAGGCTTTAATTACCTGGACGGCCTGGCATTCTGCCGGGCGGTCAGGGATGCGGTCCTGGCAGGCAAAGAAGTAGTGTTTTATAAGGCAGGCCGGACCCCGGAAGGCCAAGCCGCCACCTCCAGTCATACTGCCTCCCTTGCCGGAGATTATATGGTCTGCGAAAGCTGTGTTTCCCAGGCCGGTGCCATTGTTGCAAGAACCTTCAGTGAATTTCAGGAACTTATGCTGCTGGCCGAAACATTAAATACCAAAATCATTCATGGCAACCGCCTGGCTGCCGTCAGCGGTGCCGGGTTTGAAGCCGTGGGCATGGCTGATTCCATCCAAAGTGATGATTTTACCATGGAATTTGCCCGATTCGGCAATAAAACCATAGCCGACCTGCGGTCTGTACTGGCGGCCAAGGGGCTGGACCGTCTGGTGACCATATCCAATCCCATTGATATTAATCCGGCGGCCGATGACCAGGTCCACAGTGACATTGCCGCAATCCTTTGCCGGGACCCCGGCGTGGATGCTGTAATTCTCAGTATGGATCCCATGTCTCCGGCCATGCAGACCCTGGACACCGCCCCGGAAGACCGGTTTTCCATGCACCATAAAGATGCCATTCTACAACGATTGACACACCTGAATAATAACTGTGCAACCCCCATTGTGGCTGTGGTGGACGGCGGCAGGCTTTATGACCCGTTGCGTGACGCCCTGATGGCAGGCGGCATTCCTGTTTTCAACGTCTGCGATGGTGCGGTGGCGGCCCTGTCGCTTTATATTCAGGGGCGGTTACGCGCCCATACCATCCGTGAGTTAGACGACAAAGGATAAATCCATGACTGAGAACAGAATCGTTTATATTACCCATGCGCCTGTGGAATTGTACAAGGTGCTCAAGTTTGAAAATTTTGCGTCCAGCGGAGGCGAGGCCAAGCATATGATTGCCGACGGGTTGGTTCGGGTGAACGGCCGGGTTGAAACAAGAAAAAGGAAAAAGATTCTTCCAGGCGATGTTATAGAACTTTATGACAGTTGTCTTGAAATTCAGAGGGATTCCATTTAAATGGAAACAGGTGATTAAATGGTAACAGAGGACAGTAATATGCCGGATTTCAATGCAAGGAAATTCCCTTTTGGGCTTTTCCGGCTTCTCATTGTTTGCGGACTGGTTGGATTTTTGTTTATACCGGCCGGCGTCGGTCTGGCTGACCAACCTCGTATGGTTTTGGCCAACGCGGTTATGTGTGAACGCATATCCAATTTCAGGCCGGTGAATCCGGCCGTTGTTTTTTCCGTTTCCCTGGGAGAGGTTTTCTGCTTTTCTGAATTTGATCCCGTGTATGAAAAAACAGCGATTTTTCATAACTGGTATAAAAAAGAGAAACTTATTTTTTCCATGCGTCTTGTTCTTTCCGTGCCCAAATGGTCTTCCTTTTCAAGGGTCCAGATGCGAGACGCGGATAAAGGACCCTGGCGGGTGGAAATCAGGGATGGCGACAATAATATTTTAAAAACCTTAAGGTTCAGCATGTCTGATTGATGCCCATGGAACAACTCTCTTTATTATTTTCCGGTTGGCGCTGGCAGGATATGCTGGATATCGTTTTTAACGCATATATTCTCTTCCGTTTGTATGTATTGTTCCGGGGTACCAATATTCTGCGTGTTATCATGGCTGTGGTGGCGATGTGGATCCTCGGTCGCAGCGCCAACGCCATGGGACTGGTTATTACCAACTGGGTCATGCAGGGCGTGATCACCGTGGCGACTTTTATTATCATCATTGTATTTAGAAATGAAATATCAGGGGTGGTCAGAACACGCAGTTTCGGATTTTTTCTATGGGAAATTCCAAGGACCCAGAACAATGCACCGATGCGCATCATCACTGATGCCGCAGTGAAATTGGCCGAATCAAAAATCGGGGCATTGATCGTGATGCCGCTTAAAACAGGGGTGGACAGCATCATCGCCTCCGGGGTGGACATTCATGCGTCACTATCCAGGGAAATGTTGGTGAGTATTTTCTGGCCCAATGCACCGCTCCATGATGGTGCTGCTGTAATCCAGGGGGGAAAGATTACCCGGGCCGGGACGATTTTGCCCTTATCCCAGAATCGGCATCTGGCCTCGAAATACGGTACCCGGCACAGGGCTGCTCTGGGGCTTACCGAGCAGAGTGATGCCCTGGTGATTGTGGTCTCTGAGGAGCGTGGCAAAGTATCCCTTGTAAAAGACAACCGGATTCATGAGGTCAGGGATCCTGACAAGATTGAGGCGTTAATAAAAAAATATATTGGCGGGCCTGAACCGGCAAAGAAAATGCGCCGGCAGACCCGGGAGTTGCTTGTGGCAGCCATGGTTTGTCTTTTATGCACCACAGGCCTGTGGCTGAGTTTTTCAAGGGGCATGGAGACATTGGCCAACTATGATGTTCCCATTGAGTTCATGAATTCTGACAAAAAAATTAATATTATTGACACATCTGCTTCCAGGTCCAGGCTTCTGATCAGCGGTGCACGGCCTTTGATCAACGCGTTGACCCTGGATCAGATGAGCATCAAGATATCCCTTGACGGAACAGCCGTGGGAAAAAATAAATTGGCCATTACCAGGCAGAATGTCCAGTTGCCGCCAGGCATCCGCCTGAAGAACATTGAACCGGATCAGGTGGACGTGACCCTGGACGCCATGGCGGAGAAGCGGGTATCGGTACAGGCCGACTTTTCGGGAAAATTGCCGGACGGCCTTATTATGACCAGTATCAGCGTTATCCCTGAAACGGTCAAAATCTCAGGTGGCGGGCTTACCCTGGACAATGTAACCACGGTGTTTACCGAGAAAATTCCCCTTGAAAATTTAACAAGGTCCGGCTTTGTTAACGCGGCACTGGTCATGAGCCCTGCCACCCTGCGGCCGGATGAAAAGCATAAAAAGGTACAGATTCGATATACCATCTCCGAAAGAAAGCGCAATGACGACACCGAAAGCTGACAGTGCCATTATTTATATCCCCCATGGCGGCGGGCCGTTACCCCTTCTGGGACATGCCGGACATGAGGCCATGAATATATTTTTAAAAGGGCTTGCCGCAATGCTGCCTGAACCTAAGGCTGTGGTGGTGATTTCCGCCCACTGGGAAACTGATCCGCCCATGGTAATCAGCCACCCCGAACCTGAGCTGGTTTACGATTATTACGGGTTTCCCAGGCAGGCCTATGAGATTGCGTATCCGGCTGCCGGCCACCCTGAGCTGGCGCTTAAGGCTGTTGCTCTGCTCAAAGAGGCCGGCATCAAGGCGAAGGCAGATGCCAAGCGGGGTTTTGATCATGGGGTTTATATCCCTTTAACCCTGATGCTGCCTAAAGCGGATGTCCCCTGCATCCAGATTTCCCTGTCTAAAGGTCTTGATCCCGGAAGACACCTGTTAATGGGTGAAGCCCTAAGACCGTTGCTCAAAGAAAAAATCTGGCTTCTGGGTTCAGGGTTTTCATTCCATAACATGAGGGGATTTGATCTGCAGGCAGGCCCCGGGCCTCCTTCGGTGCTGGATTTCCAGAACAGGTCTTTTCAGGATTGGCTTAAAAAAACCTGTGCCGATGAGAAAATTTCCCCTGAACAGCAAAAACAAAATCTTCTCGACTGGGAACATGCTCCGGCTGCAAGGCATTGTCACCCACGGGAAGAGCATTTGCTGCCCTTGATGGTGTGTGCCGGTGCTGCCGGGTATTGTCCTGCCCATAAGGCCTTTGATATCAAAATAATGGGCAGAAGTTCAGTCAGCTTTTTCTGGCGGGAAACCGTATATTGACATCGTGCGCGTTGGGTAATAGGCGTTTTTTAATGCGTTAATCAAGCCTTCTAAATTTTGGATGTCTTGGTCAAGATGGCTTTAATAACGGGAATGTCTTTTGTTGCAGCCATGTGAAATATTTCGTTTTTGACGAAATATGATTTCATTTAATCAAAATTATTACATTTCGTCGTCCATTATTTTTAAAAACATGATTTTTGGTAATTTTTTTCATCTTTTTGAAGAAAATAGGGGTTCTCCTATTTACTTTTTTTCATCATTTTACTATGAAATTAGATAAATAACCTTGTTTGTACTAAAAATTCGTAATTGCGGAAGCGAAGGGATATAAATGACGCAAAGTCCTTCCGGACGGCTGTTGTACTGTTGCAGGCTTATCTCCCTGCAGCCGGATCGGGGCTTGATCCTGACAGGAGAGCTTGTTATGGCTCCGGTTTCGGTCTCCTCCCAGGCTGAGTACAACGAGCAGTAAGTCCTATGGGCAGGACCCGTATCCGTGAAAAAATTGCTTAAAGAATTCGATCCCATGCTCTGCGACTTCACCGATGCGAACGGGACGGCCGGCACTGCAGCAACGGAAAAAGTGCAGGAGGAAAAACTGGACTATCCCTTCCGGTATGAAGTGGAGACTCGCAAACAGAAAGGGGGCGGGAAAATGAAAAAATAATGCGGATCAGACAAAACATCCCGTCAAATGGGAATTGCCAAGAACCAAAACCATAAAATGGATAGTATTGATGAAAACTAAAAAATGGAAAAAATGGGTAGCGATCATTTTCGGCCCCCCACTTATTCTTATAGCAATTCATAATAATTTCAATGTTGGGCTGAAAAAGCTCGTTCATGCAGAAAATTCGGTTAATCCTGATGCTACAAACAGTTTCAGTCACGCAACGCTTATTGGCGACTATATTGACCGTATTCATGATACGTTTTTCATAGATTATGATTCAATTTTATTTACCCCCCTGTACAAACTGGAAACATACTTTTTCAAAAAAGGACAAAAAGGTATTCAGCCGGATAATCTGGGTGAAGAAGGGGTTTGGTGGTTTCTTGTTTATGGCGAAAGGTACGGTTTTTGTAAACAGGGTCGAAACGATGAATCTTTATGGATTATGAACTTGCCCAAGGAAGAGTCCTGGAAATTAAGGAATCAGGTTTGCAGTTATTTTTTAGCTATTACTGACGGAAAGATCAAAGGTATAAAGTTCGGAAAGCCTGTTTCTGGTAGTGTTCATAATTTTTTTCAAGCTGTTTTTGTCGATGTTGATGAACTGTATCCCCGGGAAGTTGATGGTGAATGGTTAGAAGAATGGTGGGATGATGGTGCATTGTTTGAAAAGCAGCTGATCCTTTATCTGCGATATAAAGAATATATCAAATCAGATCCGTTTTTAGATTCACACACAAATGCAAATAGAAACATACAGCGAAATCTTGATTTTCTTATTTACCACTATTTGTTGAAACAGAATACTGCCAATGCCTGCGGCGGTCTTCTTGATGATTATCTGCAAATACTTGGCAGGGATGATTACCGCCGTCAATTAATCGGCACCTATGGACGTTCGGCGCCCCGTATAGAGGACTTAATTTTTGTGTTGGAAAAAGCTGCACAAGTATGTGCCGGCAAAAAAAAATACATATTGGATATTCAAAAAAAATATAACAATTAGCGGAGATAGTACATGACAACTGAAAATACCGATATTGCCACTGAAGGGCTTCCGGAAGAATTGAAAAAAGCTATTGAACTCGCATGTAACTCCATTTCAATGGCAGAGCTTTTATGCGGGGACAAAATAAAAATAGCTGCAAAAATAGCCCAGTTTACCGGCTATGCTGCGACGGCCACCGATATAACTTTAAAGTATGATGAAGAGACGCAAAAACTTATCGCGGCCGTTGCCGGTGAAACTGTAAAAGAATTTGTGATGAGCGCAGGCATAAGATTTATTTTGAAACAGGCTACAATTGAAGCCATAGCCATGGCCCTTGCAGACGGTCCTGTTCCCGGGGGAGACGTTGTTGGTGCAGTTGTTGGAATGGGAACGGCGGTTTGTGGGTATATGATCCTTAACGAGGCTGCTCAACTATCCCAAGCAGAAACAGAAGCATATGTTCTTGAGGTTCTTTCATATGAAAATGGTTCTGCGAGTAGCAATAAGGGAAAGATTGCAACAAGAAACAATGATACGGTGACACTGTCAGATGATTCAGAACTCGCAGAAAACGTACTTCCCACATTATTCCAGATAGATGATATCCGGAAAATCAGTTATCAAAATGAAACGTATAATGTCGCAGATTCCACAAACAATTTACTGATACGAAACAGTGTCTACACAATCCCGTCAGTCTCTTTTCTATTGTCGCATATTTTAATCGTCACAGGGGAACAATTGGATGTCGGGGACCAGGGACTGTATACCGTACAGAGCGGAGATACCATGTCCGAAATAGCCGAGGCTTATGGCATGACGACCCAAAAGCTTTTACAACTTAACACCTGGTTGATTGACGAAGGCCGGGTAAGTTTTGATCAGGATAAAGTCCTGGTCTCCGCTTCTGTTTCGAATCTTACCAATCAGAGCCATATTCTGACAGGCTCTGAAAACAATGACCGTTTAATAGACAGAAACGCTGGCCGTGATATCCTGCTGGGATATGGAGGAGATGATTACATAGAAGGTGGCGTGGGTCGGGACATTATGGACGGTGGTGCCGGTAATGATACCTTTTATATTGAGGGTACGGATACGGAGTTTGATTTTTTCACAGGTGGGGGCGGCGAGGATATCATTTTGGGCAGCATCGGAGACGACACCATCCGGGTCCACCAATTTTCCGGGGAAGACACCGTGGAAATCATTGACGGCAACGGCGGAGAAGACATCATCGCAGGCACGGACATGGCCGACACCATTGATCTGTCCGGCACCACCGTTAACGGCATCAAGGAGATCCGGGGCGGAGAGGAGGCAGACATCATCACCGGCAGTGCCGGCAACGACAACATATACGGAGAAGGGGGCACGGACACCGTGGCCGGCGGAGGCGGCGTGGACTACCTCTACGGCGGCACCGGCAAGGATACCTATGTGGTCGGGGAAGGCACGGTCCATATCATGGACGAGGACCTTGACGGCGTCATAACGGATACGGCAGGCAATGTTCTTGGCGGCACATGGACAAAAACCGATGATGGTTACACACACAGAGAAACAGGCGCCCACGCCACCCTGTCCGGCACCGTATTCACCATCACTCTGTCAAACGGCGCCATGGCTATCATCAACGATTTTCAGGACGGCTGCCTGGGCATCCGTTTGGGAGAAGAATCTCTTGAGGTTTCTGATCCGGCCATCACCGGCAGCACCATCGAAGGAGATTACGCCCTCAAAGAATTCTATGATGATGACGGTAACCTCTATTACAAAAAAGACAGCCTGGGTAACTATATCGTGGATACGGAGAGCCCGGAGCCCGGGCGCGATGACGAGCTTCTGGACAGCACAGGCAATGATGAATTGTTCGGATACGGCGGTGTTGACTACCTGCACGGCATGGCCGGCGGGGACAATGTTTTGGACGGCGGCACCGGGGATGACTGGTTAGAGGACGGCACCGGGGACAGCATCGTCATTGGCGGAGAGGATACCGACGCCCTGTTCGGGGGCGCAGGCACGGATATCATCTATGCCGACGGAAAATTGTCCCATGGTGATATGCTCACGGCATATGAAACCAATGAGACCACGGGCGAAAAAGGAGATCTTTTGAGCGGTGAGGACGGAGATGATGTCCTCTACGGCTGGGACGGAGATGATGCCTTGGTCGGCGGCAACGGAGATGACATTTTTTACGGGGGGGCAGGCGACGACACCATTGAAGGGGACATGACCCTGAAATGGTATTGGGCCGAGTCTCCCTGGACCTTAACCCGGACCGTGATAACTGAAAACAACGTTACCTACTACAATAGAACCTACAGCGGCGGTATATACGGGGTGGAAACGATTCCTGAAGAACAAGGGGACGATACCATTTTCGGCGGTTCAGGCAATGACTGGATCTATGGCGGGTACGGCAGCGACACCCTTGACGGCGGGACAGATGACGATGTTATTTTTGGAGAGCCGGGAGATGATACCATTTTCGGTGGAGAGGGCAACGATAGTCTGAGCGGCGACACTTCGGGCATAACAGCCAAGGATCAGGGAAAAGACATCATATTTGGCGGAGACGGAGATGATGCCATCTGGGGAGGGGAAAAAGATGATATCCTCTCTGGAGGGGCGGGAGATGATGTGATCAAGGGCGACTACGCATTTTGCTCAACCAATGGAGAGGATTTTATTTACGGAGACGACGGAGCGGATATCATTGTCGGAGGCGGAAATGCAGATATCATCGACGGCGGAGAGGGCAATGATCAAATTTGGGGGGATGGCTCCGGCAGCACTGAAGACGAAGTCTTCCACGGCTCGGATTACATTATCGGCGGTGCCGGGGACGATACCATCACCGGCGGGGGAGATGCCGATATCCTGTTGGGTGGAGACGGCAACGACTCAATTTGGGGAGATAAAAGTGCTGCAGATCAGGACAGCCAGTACAACGGGGATGATTTTCTGGATGGCGGCACAGGTGATGATACCCTTATGGGCGGCGGCGGCAGTGATATTGTCACAGGAGATTCAGGTGATGATGTTATTTGGGGGGATGGATCATTGGATTATCTGTCCGGTGAGCAACATGGAGACGACATGCTTACGGGGGGTGCCGGTGAAGATCAGATTGTAGGCGGCGGAGGGGATGATACCATTGACGGGGGAACGGAGAACGACCTGCTTTTCGGTGATGAAGCCAATGAGGCGCAGGATGGAACTATCCACGGTAAAGACACTATTGACGGTGGAGCGGGTGATGATGAAATTATCGGCGAGGGCAATGACGACATCCTCTCCGGTGGTGACGGCGATGATAAGATCTGGGGAGACAATGATGTTGATAAGCTTGCCGTCGAGTATCATGGCAACGATACCATCAACGGCGGTGCCGGAAATGATATCATCGTTGCCGGTGCCGGAGACGATACCGTATACGGAAACGAGGACAATGATCAACTATGGGGGGAATCCGGAGCAGACACCGTTTACGGCGGAGACGGTGATGATCTGCTATATGGCGAAGACGGGGACGATTATCTGTACGGCGGTGCCGGAGACGACCTTCTGGTAGCCGGCCAGGGCAATGACACCATGGACGGTGGTCTGGGAAATGACATCTATCATTATGTCCTGGGCAGCGGCGCTAAGCATATAACCGATGCCGGAGGAAACGACCGCCTGATTTTACAGTCGGGCATTACTTTTGGTATGATTTCCCTCTCTTTGGGCTCCCTGATGATCAGCACCGGCACCGAGGGGGATGAGATCCACCTGGAAGGGGTGGACTACGACAATTTGGCAGAAACCTCCCCTATTGACGTGATCGAGTTTTCAGACGGCCAGACCTTGACCGTTTCCGAACTCATTGAACTTAAGGGCATTGACATCACATCCACAGAAGAGGATGATCTGCTGACCGGCACATCCGGCAGGGACAACATCAACGGCCTGGCGGGGGATGATGTGATAGAAGCCAAGGCAGGCAGCGACATCATCCACCTTGGGGCTGGTAACGACACCGTTTTTGCCGGGGAAGGCAACGACACGGTGGCCGGAAATACCGGAGACGATGTGATTTATGGCGAGGCCGGGGACGACCTGCTTTCCGGCGGCGAGGGCGCTGACATTCTTGAAGGGGGTGAAGGCAGCGACATTCTAGAGGGCAACGCCGGGGCAGATACACTGAAAGGCGGGGCGGGGGATGACACCTTTCTGGTCCGTTCAACAGAGGATACGGTTGTGGAATCGGAAGACGAGGGGACCGACACCGTTATTTCCGATATCGATTACACCCTGACGGAAAATGTGGAAAACCTGGAACTTGCCCAGGACTCCGCAGCTGTATCCGGTACGGGCAACAGCCAGGACAACACCATCACAGGGAACAGCCTGGACAATATGCTGGACGGCATGACAGGGGCGGACACCATGTCCGGCGGTGCCGGAGATGATACTTACCAGGTGGACAATACCGGGGACACGGTGGTGGAGCTGGTCGGTGAAGGTACCGACAAAGTGATTGCAGGGATTGACTGCATATTGGCTGACAATGTCGAGAACCTGGCGCTTGCCGAAAATTCCACAGCGACAGCCGGTACGGGCAACAGCCTGGACAACACCATCACCGGAAACAGCCTGGACAATACACTGGACGGCATGGCCGGGGCAGATATCATGGCCGGCGGCGCAGGGAACGATATCTACCGGGTGGATCAAACCGGGGATACGGTGGTGGAACTGGCCGATGAAGGCACCGACAAGGTGGTTTCCGACATCGATTACACCCTGGGCGACCATGTGGAAAACCTGGAACTTGTCGAAAATTCAACAGCGGGAGCCGGTTTCGGAAACAGCCTGGACAACACCATCACCGGAAACAGCCTGGACAACACACTTGACGGCATGACAGGGGCAGACACCATGGCCGGCGGCGCAGGGAACGATATCTACCGGGTAGATGAAACTGGGGATACTGTGGTGGAACTGGCCGATGAAGGCGCTGACAAGGTGGTTTCCGACATCGATTACACCCTGGGCGGCCATGTGGAAAACCTGGCGCTTGCTGAAAATTCCACGGCGGCAGTCGGTACGGGTAACAACCTGGACAACACCATTATCGGAAACAGCCTGGATAATAGCATCAGCGGCCTTGGCGGCAATGACACGCTTAACGGCGGGGCAGGCAGCGACACACTGGACGGTGGCACCGGCGCAGACACCATGGCCGGCGGCGTCGGAAATGATTTTTACCTTGTGGATGATGCGGCAGATTTTATTGTCGAATCCGCAGGCGAAGGAACGGACCATGTCCGGACATCCGTGGACTATACCCTGTCCGGCAATGTGGAGAACCTCACCCTCCTTGACGGGGCAATCCAGGGCACCGGCAACGGTCTTGCCAACGTCATCACCGGCAATGATGCCGACAATATCCTTAACGGCCTGGGCGGTGCCGATACCCTGGCAGGCGGCATAGGAAACGACACGTACAGTGTGGATGACACGAAGGATACGGTGGTGGAAGAAGATGGCCAGGGAACAGATACGGTTCAAGCCTCTGCAGGCTATACCCTGGCGGCCAATGTGGAGAACCTTACCCTCACGGGAACGGCCTCCATCAGCGGCATCGGCAACGATCTGGCCAATGTGATTACCGGCAACACCGGGAGCAACACTCTGTATGGCGGCGCCGGAGACGACCTGCTTCAGGGAGGGGACGGAGCTGACCGCCTGGACGGCGGCACCGGAACAGACATCCTTGACGGCGGTGCCGGCAACGACACCTATGTCATGGACAGCCTTGAAGATGCCATTGTCGAAACAACGGGTGCAGGTTCAGACACAGTAGAGGCCGTAATTTCCTACACCCTGGGTACTGAACTTGAGAACCTGATCCTCACCGGCGACCAGGATCTTAACGCCACGGGCAACGACCTGAACAACGTGCTGGCCGGAAACAGCGGCAACAACACCCTGGACGGCGGAACCGGTGCCGACGCCATGGCCGGCGGCACAGGGAACGATACCTTTCTTACAGACGATCCCGGGGACTATATTTATGAATATGAGTACGGGGGAACGGATACCGAAATCCGCTACCATGATTCGGATTACCTGCTTGCAGGTAACGTGGAAAATCTGATTCTTGAAGGCGAGGTCTACCGGGGCAACGGCAATGAGCTGGACAATATAGTTACCGGTAACGATGCCAAAAACAACCTCTGGGGCCGGGAAGGAGATGACACTCTTTACGGCCTGGGTGGGGACGACCAGATCATCGGTGGCACCGGGGCAGACCATCTGGAAGGCGGGGACGGTAACGATCTTATGGACGGAGGAGACGGTAACGACACCATGCTCGGTGGCACCGGAGACGACCAACTCAATGGCGGGGCCGGCTTCAACACCCTGGAAGGCGGATCAGGCAGCGACATCTATGTCTACGGTGACGACGGCGGTATCTATGAAATTCACAACAGTGGCGGCGGTACGGACTGGCTGCTGTTCAGCGATGAAATCACCGAAGAGCGCCTCTCCTATATTCAGGACGGGGATGACCTTATTGTTCGGGTAGACGAAGATGAGACCCGCCAGGTCTGGGTGATCAACTGGTTCCTTGGTGGAGACTTTCAGATCGATTATATCCAGCCCGGCGACGGTGTCGGTATTCCTGCCTCGGATATCAACGATATGGTGGCCGGCAACGGATCGGACTTTGATTCCATACAGGACGGCACGAATGACGGGGAACAGCTTGTGGGTACATCCGGCGCCGACCAGATCAACGGGCGTGCGGGAGACGACCAGCTCTTCGGCCTGGCGGGTAACGACGAGCTCAACGGCGGAGAAGGCGACGACTACCTGGACGGTGGTGACGGAAACGATGTCCAGAACGGTGGTGACGGCGCTGACCAGCTTGGCGGGGATACCGGTAACGACACCCTGGCCGGAGGTGCAGGCGACGATATCTACGTTTACCGCCCGGGCTCCGGTGTCGACACCATCATCAACGGAGGCGGCGGCACGGATTGGCTTATCTTTGCCGATAACATTACTTCCGACCAGCTCACCTATCTCCAGTCCGGTGACGACCTGATCATCCGTGTGGACGGTGAGGAAGCCAGCCAGGTGACAGTGACGGACTGGTTCCTGGGGGACGATTATCAGCTGAGCTATGTCCAGCCGGCAGGCGAGAGCGCCGTTACGGCCGCTCAGATCAACACCCTATTCAGCACAATAGACCCTGTAATAGATGATGGCATAGAAGTACCCGATGAGACCACCTTTGACTCCGTTGTGACCGGAACCGCCGATGGGGAACAGGTGGTGGGCACCTCCGGCAGTAATCTGCTCAAGGGCCTTGAAGGCGACGACCAGCTCTTCGGTCTGGCCGGGGAGGACTGGCTTCTAGGCGGGGACGGCGCAGATTACTTGGACGGCGGTGCCGGCAACGACACCATGTTCGGTGGTGCCGGCAGCGACCAGCTTGGTGGGGATGCGGGAAATGATATCCTGGTTGGCGGTGCCGGTGACGATGCCTACGTCTACCGCCCGGGCTCCGGTTCCGACACCATCATCAACGGGGACGGGGGTACGGACTGGCTCATCTTCACCGGCGACATCACCGAAGACCGTGTCACCTATGTCCAGTCCGGTGACGACCTCCAGATCCGGATCGACCGTAGCACCGATACCATGGTTACAATTCAGGCCTGGTTTACGGACGCCGCAAACCAGGTCGCCTATATCCAGCCCTCCGGGGGCTACGGCATCCCGGCCGCTACCATCGGCACCATGGTCCAGGAGGAAACGGTTGCCGCGGCAACAGCGGCTCCAGGCAGCACACTCATAGATACGTCCTCGGCCTTGGAATTGACTGGCAGCGACACGGATTACAGCACCTTTTCCCAAAATGCCGGCCTCTATCTCTCAGGCACTGAGGATTTCGGTGTTTCAGACGATCTAACCACCCTGACACAAAATGCCCTGGTATGGTGACCCGTGCCGGGGCATTTTTATAAAAGGAATATAAATCGGGCGTATGTGAAAAATTTCATTCATCCAGAATAAAATCGGTGATATAGATATTGGTCTTCATCTCCTGTTCTATGGTCGACCAGGAAGGATCACCGGTATGGTGATGACCCGGAAGGATCACGGTTTTTTTGTCAAGCGGCAGGATTTTAACCCTGATGGACTCAATCAGGCAAGGGAGGTTTCCGCCCGGCAGATCCGTCCGTCCGGCCTCTCCCACAAAGATGGCATCCCCCGTAAACAGATGGTCCTCGCACAGCAGACAGACCGAGCCGGGCGTATGTCCGGGGGTATGGATAACGGTCAGTTCACAAGAACCGAAGGCTACGGTATCGCCATCATTCATCCTGATATCTGCCGGGTAGGGCGGCGGCAGACCAATGGACTGTTTCGTTTTTGTCCTTACTTCCGGATCTTTAAAGAAGTCATCATCATCCCCGTGAAGACAATAAGGTATGCTGGCGATTTGTTTGAATGCATCCATGGAAAAGAACTGGTCGGCATGTCCATGGGTCAACAGGATTTTATCAGGGATAAGATCGTTTTCCCGGATGAACTCTGCTAATTCCTCAACTCTTCCGCCCGGATCAATAATGACTGTCTTCCGGGATTTTTTACAGACCAGGAAATAGGTATTAAGATTATAAGGTCCTGTGATCCGTCGGAGCATCTGTGTATGGTGCACTGTTTTTTTACTGTCCTTTGCGGTCCCTAACCTGACATATATTCCGTAAACAGACGTTTGTTTTCCGTCAGCAGTCTGCCTGCCAGAAGATCCTCCAGTGCCTGGAAAAAATGATGGGGTTCAGTACCCGGGATCAGTTTTTTGCCGGCAATGGTACCCAAAAGAGCCATATTCTGCATCCGTGAATCTTTCAGGCGGCCAAGATCAACTTTTATCGGCATTATACCAGTGGTTTGACATACATCAAGGATATCTTCAGAGGTAATCTCTTTATTTTGACCGAGTCGCACCGGGAGTGGCTGCCAGGACACATCCAGAAATACGAGCGTCCCTCCTTCTTTGCCCGCTGTTATCAGTCCCCGCATGGCTTCATGAATCTCCATTCCCAGAACCAGATCTGCACGTTTCTTCATTATCAAGGGAGAGTGAACCGCGTCCCCGCACCGAATCTGCGACACCACCACCCCGCCTCTCTGTGCAAGCCCGTGGGTATCCACTGCAATGGCTTGGATACCGGCATAATCAATTGCGCGCAGCAACGTCTGGCTGAGCAATCCGATCCCCTGCCCGCCAACCCCGGTAATATAGATGTTAAAGGTATTCATTTTTCCTCCCTGTCAAATCCGATGGCCTGTTCCGGACAGGACGGACGGCAGGACCCGTCCCCGATACACAGATCAAGATTAATATCTATGCGGCCGTCTTTATTTCGTATAAAGCTGGGGCAGCCGAACTGCTCGACACAGGTATGGGTTCGGGTGCAGGCCTTCTGATCAATGGAAATGTGCTTTTGGACATACCCTGTTTTCTTTCTTTGGGTCCGGGTGAATTTCAACATGCATGGATGACGGGCAATTACAACGCTCAGGCCTTTGTGTGCCATGGATTGCCTGACCAGATCCGTGAGTTTTTCCTGACTGTATGTATCACACGACAGGACCTGTTCGATACCGAGTCCGCTTAAAAGTGCCTCAATCGAGATTGATTTACCGGCGTGATCCTGGTGTCCTGTCATGGCAGTCGTACCGTTTTCCATTACAATCAGCGTAACATCATGCCGGTTGAACACGGCATTGATAATTCCGGGAAGGCCCGCGTGGAAAAAAGTTGAATCTCCCAGAAATGCCACCACCCGTTTGCTGTTTTCCAGGGCCAGCCCGGATGCAATACCAGTGGACGCCCCCATACACATTAAAATTTCGCCGATATTGTACGGCGGCAGAAATCCCAGCGTGTGGCACCCGATATCCGCTATAGTAATATCAGATGCGGACAACGCTTTCTTAATGGCAAAAAAAGCACTCCGGTGGCCGCAACCCGGACACATCTGCGCAGGTCTTGCCGGCACGTCAAAGAGTTCACTATCTTCATCTGCCGGATTTAATCCTAAATCCGGCCAGGTTGTCCCCAGTTTTTTAAAGGTTTTATCCGGGGTGTATTCACCGATAAAATCGTCATCATCAACTTTTCCAATGATGGACGTATTTATTCCATTATCAAATGCCAGGGCTTTGATTTGAAGCTCGAGTATATTGTCCAGTTCTTCAAGTATCAGCACCTGCTTGTGTGATGACAGAAAATCGATAAGAATTTGTTCATCCAGGGGATTGATCATGCCCAGTTTTAAGATATCCGGACGCGTTTGGGTTGTTTCAAGAACATCCAGAACAGACAGGTAAGTCAAGCCGGAGGTAATGATTCCCAGGCCCTGGTTTGTATCCGAAGATAAAATAGTATTAAGCTGCTTGGTTCTCGCAAACCGTTGGGCCTGTTTTAATTTCCGGATCGCCTCGCCTTTCATCTCCAGTGCCGTCGACGTCAGGGGAATATACGGACCGTTGTCCCGATTGAAATCATTGCGGAACAATGGCGGCGGGTTGAATTTATCGAACCTGATTTTTTCCCTGGCATGACACACATGGGTGGTCAGCCTGAGTACAGCTGCGGTTTGTTCTTTTTTTGCAAATGCGGCCGCATCTTTATAATATATGTAGGCTTCTTTTGGCGATGCCGGTTCAAACACAGTCAGCCGCGCCATTTGATAAACATTCCGGTTGTCCTGTTCATTTTGGGATGAGTTGGCGCCGGGATCGTCGCCCACCACGATCACCAGGCCGCCAATAATATTCATTAGACTGAACTGGACAACGGTGTCCAATGCGACATTTAATCCCACGCTTTTAAAAAAGACGCAGCTTAAATTGCCGTTAACGGCTGCTCCGAAGGCCACCTCACCGGCCACCTTTTCATTGACGGAAAACTCAAAGTAAAACGGCCGTTTTTCTTCAGGGATACTGTTGATAGCCGTCGCGATCTCAGGTGTCGGAGATCCCGGATAAGAGGTCACCACTTTTGTTCCGGTTTCCACCATCGCTCTGACGATCGCTTCATTGCCCATAAGAATTTCTTCAAACGGCTCATTGTCCATCAGGATGTCACCTAATTTTTTCATATCGCACGTCCCGCAGAAAAAAGATTAGAATTTAATGTAACCATATCATGGATTCGTTTGAGCAGCAATATCAAGCTGTTAATCCCGGTAATCCTTTTTTTCAGAATTCGCCGGGTCATGCTGTATTCCCGCTGTCCGGTACTCCGGGAGCAGGAAAACGCACCCCCAGCGCCATCAGGGCCTGCTTTCCCCTGAGGGTCAGGTCCGTTGTGAACCGGAACTGGTCCCGGGGATCCACCGGATAGGCTTTGACCCTGTATTCCGTGGCCCAGGGCCCTTCCGATGCAACGATGGTTATCGGCTTTAACACCTGGAGATAGGCGCTGGTCATGGCCGTATCTTCCAGGGCCTGGATCACCTGCCTGGGGTCGTGCTCGGGGTGGAGGTAAAACCTGGCAGCACACTGGAGGTGCCGGCTGCCGTCGTTGGCATTGAAGATTTTTTCCGTCCAGAGCTTTAGATGGGGGATCACCACCATCGTATCATCAGGGGTGAGGATTTCATAGGACCGCATGCCGATGGATTTGACCTCTCCGTAAACCCCGTCCACAGAGATCCAATCCCCGAGCCGGTAGGGTAGTTCATAGAGGGTGACGATTCCGGCGATGAGGCTGCCGATATAGTCTTTGAACGCAAACCCCAGGGCCAGGCCCAGGGCCCCGAGCAGGGCAAAGATATTTTCGGTCGTTGGATCCACGACAATGGAGATGATGATCCACAGGGAGGCCAGGATGATCACAAGGCGAATCAGCGGTACCGTGGCCAGGACATAGAGCCGATGCCGGCCGGAGAGTCGGTCCGCTATCCACGGGATCACTTTCTGACTGAGTCCGATCAGCACCAGGGCGAAGCCGGCCAACAAAGCTCCTCTGATAATGGCTTCCTGGTTTATCTGGTGTAAAAGTTCCATGGGTCAATCCTCCTTTAGAATCGGTCAGTCAGATAGCCTTCCCCATTGAGGTAAGCTTTCACGGACGGATACCAGCGGGCCGATATCTTTAACTCTTCCTGGTGGGTCTGCACAATTCCGGCGTCAGTCAGCGCTATAAGTGTCCGGCCTGTCTCAGTGGCGGAAAAGGGAAGCAGGTCGGCGGCAAGGTCCCGGGGCAGCCCGTTATGAAGCAGCAGGCTGTGCATGAGGACCGGGGATGCCGGTCCAAGGTCCGAAGGGACCACACACGACGGTATTTTTTCCCAGGGCTCCACCCAGATGGTGATCCCGTCGGCGGGCCCTGTTTCAGATGCCTGGTCACCGGCGGTCTGATCCGGTTCCCGCTTCAGGGCCCGCCGCCAGATTTCAAGGGCAATGCCTGGGATACCGAAACTGCGGGCTGCCAGCTGATTGATAAAGGCGTTTGCCTTGGCACCGTCATCTGCAGGCAGAACGGTTTCTCCGTTGTCTGCCTGGCGGAAGTGTATCTGCCTTCCGCATCCCTGATTTGTCCTCTGGCTCAGCCATCTGCCCAGGGAGTGATCGTCAAAGGCCTGGGCTACCACCGCTTCTGGAAACGAGACCGGAAGCACCCGTCGCAAATAGGCCAGGGCCCAGGAATCGCATCCGATGATACCAGGGCCCGCAGCCTTTGAATTGATCTTGGCCAGGAGTTGGCGGACCAGGGTTAGTCCACGAACATGGCGCAGATAGGTCTTACCCAGGTCGGGGAGCACCCAGGGATTATTTGCGGATGTTGTCCAGTCCAGCCAGGCCAGGTCCTGGGTGAGAATTTGCTGCGGATCCGGCGCTGGAATCAGCCGCCATCCCAAGGATTTGGCCAGACGGGACAGGATTTGGGTATTACCGCTGCCGGGCAGGCCGGCCACCATCATGACAGACGGGGCCTCCGCCGATCCGGTCTTGTGTTTTGCCGCGATTTCAAGCGCCTGGACAGCCCCGGACCAGTTCGAGGGTGGCGCCACCTTTTCAACGGCAGAAGGCGGCAGGTATTCCAGATCCTGGGCAGGTTGATGGACCGGGGTGTCCTGCCGATGAAACCGCTGCCAAATATCCTTTATCCCGCTTTTTATGGTGCGGGAGATGGTGGCCTGGGGAACGGCATAATCTACCAGGGGGACATACTCCCAAAGGTCCTGTTTTTTCTGGTTCACTTCATTTCCTCATGTTAAATTCGGGTAAGTGTTCATCCGGCGGTCCTTCCGGACTGATCGGGTCTTCTTTGCCGCTTAACGGATTCAGCCGTTCTGAACAGAATTTACAGAACACTGCGTCCGGATCATGGCCATGGGCCATGCAGGCCGGACAGGCCTGGGTCGATATTTTTTTCCGGGTGGCGTGGCTCAGCTCCGCCGTAACAATGCCCGTAGGTACGGCAATAATGGAATAGCCCAGGATCATGATCATCGAGGCCAGGCCCTGGCCCAGGTTGGTCTTGGGGGAAATGTCCCCGTATCCCACAGTGGTCATGGTTACAATGGCCCAGTAAATGCTCCTGGGAATACTGGTAAAGCCGTTTTGCGCCCCCTCGATGAGGTACATGAGGGAGCCGAAGATCACTACCAGGGTGACAATGGTCAAAAGAAAGATAGTGACCTTACGGCGGCTGGCCAGAAGCGCCCGCATGAGGATCGTGGCCTCTCCCACATAAGAGGCCAGTTTCAGCACCCTGAAGACCCGGAGCACCCTTAGAATACGTATCACCAGCATGTACTGGCTTCCCGGCAGGACCAGGCTCAGGTAGGTGGGCAGCACCGCCAGGAGGTCCACAATTCCCAGAAAACTAAAGGCATAACGCAACGGTTTTTTCACACAGAAGAGGCGCAGCAGGTACTCCAGGGTAAACAGGAGGGTAAATCCCCATTCAATCCCGTACAAAAGGGGCCCGTAACTGACCTTTACAGTTGCCACACTGTCCAGCATGACTACTAGGACGCTGGAGAGAATGGAGAAGATGAGAATAAGGTCAAACCATTTACCAGCCCGGGTATCGGCTTCAAAAATGATCTCGTGGAGCCGGTGCCGGATCCTCTGAAACCCATCCTGGGGTTTGATTTCTGACATGGTCTGTTTTCCTCATATTTTGGGGTCAAAGATTTTGCAATTTTAGGCTTACCCATTTCCTGCTGACCCCATCCCACAATCACACGCCTAACCTTCCCAGACACAGTTTCGTCCGTTTTCTTTTGCCTTATAAAGGGAATCGTCACTACGTTTGATAATATTTTCCATGGTGTCGTTGCTTTCCAGCAATTCCGAAACGCGATACTAATGGTAACTGTATGTTGTTATAACTGAACGCCAGTTTTGCATATTGCGTGTCTGATTTTGCTATAAAGGCGGTCACTGCTGATGTCGGTTTCCGGAAAAAGAACGCAGAATCCTCTCCTCCGAAACGGGCATCTGTCTTACTTTGTTTGTTGCATGTCTAGCCACGGCGACCAGTACCTGGGGCCATATTTCAGGCGCTTGATAATCAGCATTGAAACTTTTATCCTTTGTTATACCTCCTTGTGCTTCGATTTCCTGTCTTGCCTGGCTCTCGGCCTTTAGGGCGTCTTCCAGTTCCATACTTTTGAGAAAAAGCTCACGGCTTTTTTCCTCAGCTATCTTTTCAGCCTGTTGCCGTATGTTTTTCTCTCTTTGGTACCTACGAACGCATCGACGCCTATTAATCCTGGCGATGATAAATAAATCCGCCGAAGGGTCTTCTGGAATGGTCTTTCGATCGGCGGTGCCTAATATCAAGCCTTCGGCCAGGTCTGTTAGGCGGCGAGCAGAGCGGTAGGTCATTTCAAGTTGCGGTATACGGGGAAACTTGTTAGCTTTTTTACCTCTAAATGAACATAGCAAACCGATGTCACCCCTTCGAAAAACTGACAAGACCACTACGAACCGTGAAAGCAAATGTCGACCGAACGTCTTCAATAGATCGGGTACTGGAATGTTGGTAATTTCCTCAACCATTTTTGGGCATTAAGTCCCCACTGTTGTATAAGCCCCCCCGGAGGGCGGTGTCGATAAGGCTTTGGAAAATCATCGACCATGTCGATAAATTCCGAAAAAACAATACCTTTCGATAAACCAAATGTAGCCGCCATCCGGAAAATTCGTTTGCTAACCAAAAGTCCCCTGCTACGCTAATAAGCTGGCCCTGAAATCTTGTCAGGAACCTTTCAAAGGATATTGTTTGAAATGGAGGGCCCCTTTCCACAGTAATACATTTCTGTACGTTCAACGCGACTTGGAGCCTGTACATACTTATTGTTCGGATCTCTACTGGTTTGCCAGTGCCCAATGGTTGAAACATTCGTCTAGTTCATTAACAGGAGCCCTCAACCATATTATATCCTTCATAGCCCCAGCCAAAAAGCCTGGCGCTTACTTTGGTGGAGGACCAACCCCTGGCCGTGGTTAATCTGACCCTGGTCGGTTTTTTTGTCATCTATTGTGTGTCACTCCATGTTTTACGGCCCCTTGCCCCGGTACGGCCGGTTGAAATTGTCTTCGTTTTTACAAAAAATTAATTTGCCATCACCACCTGCGGTATCGTCCCAAGCGCTGACTGCTACTGCTG
Organism: uncultured Desulfobacter sp.; assembly: GCF_963666695.1. GTDB lineage: Bacteria > Desulfobacterota > Desulfobacteria > Desulfobacterales > Desulfobacteraceae > Desulfobacter. Next base: position 3,290,324 of record NZ_OY762947.1, on the reverse strand, counting down.
GCCGGTATCGGCCTGTTTATCGTTGCCAGTCTGCTCTGCGGGCTAAGGTTCCACCCAAGGCATCACCGGCCTGATCGTGTTCCGGCGGCCGCCGATATCCATGCTGCCATTTCATATGGCCCTTTCATTTTTAAAATCTTTACACCATTATGAATTTCCAAAGACGTAGAATTTTCTGGCCCTGGCTATCACCAAGGACATCTTTAAGGGTCATGAACGGGCGAGGATCCTGGCCTATATGGGTTCGTTAAGGGCTTTAGAAACAGGTCATGTCTCGCTGGGGCCATATTTCAGGCCCCTTTTATCCTTTGTTATACCTTGCTTGACCGAAGTGGGAACGCAATCACGCCTCGGCGTGATGCCCTGTGAGTGCTTGCGGTGGTGTTACCCTGGCCCGAAAATATGACACTGGCGGCTGGCAAAAATGCCTGCCGTTTTTTATTTATATACTGAAATGAAAGGCTTATGAAAATCGTACGTGCCCAAAATCGGTTCCTGCTGCGCTGGGCTGTTGACCTGGCCGGCTATTTTCGGCACCAACCCCTGGCGATGGGTCTTCGTGATCCAGGCGGCGATAGCGGTTATCGGCTGGATCGGCGGGCTTTCCACGGGTACCGGCCTGCCGGGTGCTGGATGCCGGACATCTTTAAGGGTCATGAACGGGCCCTGGCCTATATGGGCGTAATCATGGCCCTGGCGCCAATGCTGGCACCGGTGTTCGGCGGATGGGTGTTGACCTGGTTTTCCTGGCGATGGGTCTTCGTGATCCAGGCGGCGATAGCGGTTATCGGCTGGATCGGGGTACTGCGCATGCCGGAAACCCTGAAAACCCCGTCAGCCAACAGCGTCCGTGAGACGGCCGGGATCTATTTTGAACTGCTCGCCAACCGGCGCTACCTCGGTTTTGCCTTGATGATGTCTATCATCGTTCTGCCGCACTTTGCCTTCATCGGTGGCTCGGCCGATATCTACATCACCCGGTTCGGGTTGTCCGAGCAGGTCTTCGGTTATTTTTTCGCCCTGAACGCCATGGCCCTCATGGCCGGATCCTTCGCCTGCATGCGGCTGCTGGGCCGACTGGGATCGCAGAAACTGCTCACCATAGGGTTTGTCGGAATCCTGGCCGGCAGTGCGGCAATGCTCACACGGTGGCTGCCCGGTCCCTGGGGTCTTGCCCTGCCCATGGTGGTGATCTCCTTTTCCTTCGGTCTGAGTCGTCCGCCCAGCAACAATTTGGTACTGGAACAGGTGGACCGGCACGCCGGTGCCGCTTCTTCACTGCTTATTTTTATCTACTTTCTGCTGGGTGCGTTTGCCATGTGGTTCATTGCCCTGGACTGGGCGGACAAGGTCCGTACCATCGGTCTGCTCGGTGCTATCAGCGGCGGCGCCATGCTGGCTCTCTGGCTCCTGTTTGCCAAAAGGGCCGGAACCGCCGCAAATACCGGCAGATGACCGGTTTTTTGCTGAATGGATTTTCTGACCTATTTTCTTGGCGCAGATTCTGAGAGTGGGCTAGGGAAACCCTATCGGATACCCTAGCCCAAAACAGGATTGCGCTCCGATTATGCCCTGCTCTTTGACACTCGCCATAGACAATAAAGAGTCGCTATAATTAATGCGCTCGCAAGCAGGTAAACCAGCCACTTCCAATCGGTAGTTCCAGGTTGTCCTCCAAAATCGGACGCGGGACCCTTAAAGAGAGCCTTCCCTAAGTAATTCACGCTAATAATTTTATTCAGATCACCCGACAGGACTATTTCGTAGGTCCCGTCCTGACCGATTTCCTTTAAATCAACCAATTTAATATTTTGGCCTGATATATTAAAGGCGCTCAGCTGTCCTGGCCCGATAAGCTTTCCATAAGTCGTTTTCGGCCTGAGTTTGACCGTCAGGGTATTGCCGCGAAGTGTCTTACTAATGATGGATGCTTCAGTATCAATATCGCCGGGCTGTACATACACACTTTGCACGGCAACCCGCTGAATCTTGCCATACTGAGCAGTATTGGCGGACACATCGTAGCGTATCTGATACACGCCTGAAACCTGGCCTGGATTATACGATGTATCGTAAGTGCCGTTGCCTCTATACTGCAAAGCGTGTTGTCCGCTCGCCGGTAAAATTTTTTGAACTAATTCGGGATCTTTTAATAGCGATAGATATTTCAGCTGTCCGGCGGAAGCCATTTCCACCCCGGTTGCTTTAAGCTGTAGATCGACATCGGACATCTTCGCTAACACATCACCCAAGTCATCGCCGGGGCGGAGCACGCGTGCTGTTACCGTAGCGTCCTTTAGTGGCATACCCAGCCAAAAGAGACGCATCGATGGCGAGAATGCCTCATTTGCCCGTGGATTTGTGGGCTCACTGACTTCCCAGGTCATTTTCAAACTATGATCATCGACAAAAGATATCGCACTGTATGCAATGTCCCCGGAGGCCCCACTGGGTTTGGTCAGCGTTACGTTGTAACGACCTTGTGTTAGAAATTTCCCAGCACTCGTCAGTCCTGCTTGTGGGAAGACAGCTTTCAACAACACATGCTTAGATCTGTCTATGCCGCCAACGACGCCAAAATACCTGGTGACATCTGTTTGGTCTTTCTTGATGACAATCCAGCTCGACAGATCTTCAATTGATGAAGGATCAATGTCTTGATCGAAACTGATGCTAAGCAACAACATCCTGGCCCCTGCATTAACCTCGAATGCGTCTATTGCCGTCGGGGTGTTTCCCAGTATTCCACTGGAGTACGAAACCATTTGCGGACTGTTGCCGGCCAAGGCGTAGCCGGCCACGCACTGGAATGCGTCAGTAATGCTGCCGGCACAGGGAAAATCATCAGGGGTTGTGGCGTTGGCTGAAATATATGTGCCGAACTGACTCTCGTTTGCAAGGTTCTGCAGTAGAGTATGATAGCTGCTGGAGGGATCCCCTATACCGACCGAGATGATCCTCACGTCGGCATCTATTTCAGGTTCCGCTACGCACGCCGCTGGATCGGAAGATGCTGCGCAGATCTTCAAACCATCCGTCGTCACATATGGGGCAGTATTTTGTTCGCCGTCGGTAAAGAGTACCAGCGTTTTCAAATGAGTCGCGGTTCCGCCGCTGAGTTTAGCCAGCCCATCTTGAAGCGCTGCCCCGATTGATGTGCTGCCCCATTCGCAATTCTCTGGTGTAGAGCTCCAATCACAACCCGGAGCCGCCGAATGTGAAGGCGCACCGGGGCCTATTTCATTGGCTACCTCGATGGCAAGTGCTGGGTTCACAGGACTCCTCAAGGTCGTGAACGTGGGCACATCCAGCGCTTTGCTGCTGAACAAGGTGAGCCCCAACGTGCTGTCGACGGGAGGCGAAAGAGCAAGGACGTCTGCAAGGAAGCTGTCCACACCTGCGCTGAGCGCGTCCCGTCGGGTCGCGTAACCCTCTGGGTTATCCCCGGGGACGCTCCAAAGCATGCTCCCTGAACGGTCCAACGCTAGGACCATGTCAATCGGGTCGGAGACAGGGCGATTCGATACCGTCACTTCGAAACCAGAGGCAGTCGTCGCGTTCACTGTTACCTCAATTCCATTCGTCACATCAGTGAAGGTCTCACCTACAGTCCACATTACCCCCGGATCTGCTGCGCTAGCACTAGGAACAAGAATTGCTGTGGATGTGTCGACTCTGTGAATAATCACAGCTTCTCCCGGCAATTTTGCGTCATAACCCGTATGCTGCCGTGCTTCGACGGTGTAAAAGCTTTCAGCTGAAGTGCCTATCGGTATCTTCACCATGTGATAACCGGTGGATGGCGGAGCGGCGAGATCATCCAGGTTAATTGTGACACTCGTCCCCGGTATCAGGGTCATAATTTTTGCCGCCGGAATGACCTCCAACAAATCCTTATGGTAGGATATGGTATTTTGAGGCATGCACCCGTAGGTGTCATCCCTGTGGACACTTCCAGCACTGCAATTATAGCGATCCCAGCTCATGACATCCCAGTAATTGTCATATGTCCAAGTCCAATCAATGGCAGTAGAGTGGGGTAGCCCAAACCCATGTCCCATTTCATGGGCAATAATCGATATATCGGCATATCCCCCTGGCGGCTCTAAAGTTTTCCTCCACGACTTTGTAACGCCGTCAAGTGTTATCGTCCCGGTGCCGCCGCCCCAGGCCCAACCGCGATCGAAATCCCAGTTGAACATCATATTGATACCGTCGTAGAGCGAAAAGTCGACGTCTGCATCTGCCGCTGCAATACAATCCATCATTAATGCAGTCTTATCAGCGCCGCCGGATGTTGCTGTTGGGTTGTAATGGGCATCGTCGTGCGGCAGGGTGTACCAGCCTGTTCCTCCTACTACGCTGCCGGTTACGTCAAAGATGGAGTATGATACTTCCTGCCAGTAATGATTCAGCCCAGGTTTTGTGTCACTATACATGCCTTCGAAATAGTCATAGTCTTCGGGCTCGTCGTCAATATCAGAACACTTGCACATGATCGTAACCCAAGGGTGAGAACCCGAGACTCCTTCCGTGACTGGAGCTCCTTCGGGTGTCGGTGCTGACGATTCTGAAGATACGGTTAGCTTAATAATATCGACGTTAAAAATTTCTTCCGGTTGAGCTTCAGGATCGGCTGGGGCCCCACTGGAATCGGGTGTAGCGACCCAGGTGCCGCAAACAGTCACCTGCTTGCCGTTGTACTGTAAGATCCCTCCAAATTTTTTGGATACTTCGTCGTTTATCTGAAGCATGGTTCTTTGCCCCATGGTATTTGTCAGCGTATAGATAACCGATGTTTTTCCTCCGACGATCTCATCGCCCCACATGATCGAGAGTAGCCCGGTTTTAGTCGTTACCTCAGCGGGATCTTGTGCAAATGTCGGGTTTAGAATTAAGCCGAATGATAAGCTTAAAACAATAACAATACCTGATAAAGTTAATTTCTTGATTCTGCTCATCGTAACCTCCTTGTGACTGAACGATTGAAAAAAAAGATAGATAGTCCAATCCTATCCATGGGTTTGCCAAGTCAATGGCGTTGGCTATTTGCTAAACAGCGGGCGATTAGGATGGACCATGAAGTGAAACGCAGTGGAACTTACGGTCCGTCCTATTCGCGGTGCGTCAATCAAGCAAACGATGGTTTGATTGATCGGTGTGCAGTGACCGGTCCAGTACCTTGTTCAGGGGCCAGAGGCGACTGGACAAGGTACCGGCGAAGTCAGCACCGCGATTCACGGCGGCGGAGCCGCTGTTAACAAGTTAGTCTATGGTTTCCCTTTATCTTCCGTTTTCACTTATCTAACAGGATAGCATCCGAACAGTAAGAATAATAAAATCTACATAACTATTTAAGAAATCAATAAATAACTTATTAACATCATTGGGAAAGGCTTGCAAACTTTTTCTTCAATTTGTCACATACTTGATTAAGTACTTGGTATCATTGGTTGTCCAGGCCTATTTTTCATAGTGCCCTTATCTGAAGCTGTTGTCAGAACCTGACGCGTACTCCCCACGCATTGAGCTTCCCGATGTCACGGCCGGCGTGATCGGATACGGACAGGGTCCACACTCCTTTGGTGGATTCGCCGATGAGAGCGGATAAGGCTGGGGTATCGCCTGTGTCGAATGTACGGATCAGGTTATCCCGATTGCCTCCGGTCCGCTCGTGTACTGCTATTGTCTTCCCGGAAGGCACGGAGAGCACCACCCGCAGATCACCGATATAGGTATGGGTAATATCCACCTGGAGTTCAAGTTCCCGGACCTTCCCTGCCCGATCCATCTCTAAGGTGTGGTAAATACCCTGGGCATCATTATCGGGAATGCGTAGACCGGGTGCCGCCTTAAGTTCTTCCCACTCATCCGCCTCGGGCGTGATTTCTAATGTCCAACTACGTAAGATGCCTTCATCAATCCGCGCATGGTCGGAGACCGACAGCCGCCACTCCCCAGTAATTGACCGGCCAATGAGACCGGCCAGCGCGCCGGTCGACTGTACATCGTATCGACGGCGGAGCTCATTTTTGGAGGCACCGCTACGATCGTGCAGGGTGATCTTGGTACCGGCAGGTGAGATGAGATCGACTTTGAGATCGCCGATATAGGTATGCCGGATATCGACTTCCACCGCCAGGGTTTGGATACTGCCTGCCTGGGTCAGTGAAATGGCGTCGTAAACGCCGACAGTATCCTGGTCGGGAATCGCCAAACCGGGCGTACTTTCGGCACGGATCAGGCCCCTTTCATCAGGCTCGCCCAAGGCGCCGACAATCACCAGGGCGAACTCCTGGTTTGGTTGCGGCACGTTGGATGCCACGACCTCGATATGCCAGGAACCCGGCAACGGTGTGGTGACCTGCGCCACTTCGACATTGTTGTTGGCGTCCATGGTCAAGGTTCCGTCGGCTGAGGCGTTACCGACATGGCGTTTGCCGTCTGGTGCCGTCAGGATGAGGTTCAGGTTGTTGACCAGGTGCTCGCCGGGATAATCACTGTAGGCCATAACCACCCGTAGCGGGAAGGCGTCGTTCCGGATCGAGATTTCGTGTGACCATATCTCACCGGTGCTGAGTCCCTGGGTCACATCAATGTATTCGACTGCCGACGGTGCCTGGGGTGCCAGTGCGCCATCCAGGTCCAGGCGCCCAAACCCCTGGGCGTTATCACAGACCGCCCCTGCTGCGCCGATATCGGCAAGCCGTTTACTCCCGGCAATCAACGTTGCCTTGAGTAGAGCGGCGGAAGGATTGGTAATGCCCTTGTCACGGCGCAGGAACTGTCTGGCCAAAGTCGCGGCCCCGGCAGCCAGCGGTGTCGCCATACTGGTTCCCCCCATATGGAAATACTTGCGGGAGCCGGGAAAAGCCGCCCAGGCATTGTTGTTTGCCGCAATCCTGCTGGATCGGGTGGACAGCACGAATGTGCCGGGCGCCACCAGATCGGGCCGAATTCGTCCATCCTCGGTGGGCCCCCGGCTACTGAAGGCCACTACCTGTTCAGGGTCGTCCGCCATGGGTGCGTCACGATACGGCGCAACCGGGTAGTCCTTGGACCACCATAAGCCGTATTGCTGGCCATTGAAGTTGGGACGTTCGTTTTCGCTGGCTCCCACACAGATGCAGTTTTTGGCCGTGGCGGGAGAGGTAACGCTCATGGGGTTGATTTTTCCGTCTCCATCCTGGTCCGTACCGTCATTCCCGGCGGCAACCAATACACAAAAGTCCTTGTGCTCCCATACAAAACGATCAAGCTGTTCGCTCTGAGCGTCGTACGCACCGGGATCACCCCCACCCCAGGAGTTAGAGTGAATCCGTGCATTACGGGCGTAAGCGTCGGCAAAGAGGGTTGAAATATCGTCAGGGATACCCGATAGCAAATAACGGCCAATCGAATCGTAATAGCTGGGATCCTTCCATTGCATCTCCTGCTCAATGGCCTGGAATACCAGTCTCGCCCCATGGGCCAGGCCGCGGATAGGACCCTCTGTGCCGCTCAATCCATGGCTGGCGCTGCCGTCGCCGAACACGGAACCGGCAACATGTGTACCATGACCGCTATCAAGATCGGCAGCGCCGTCGTCGGCCCCGGGATTTTTGATGTAGGGGGTATAATAGCGATTGATCGGGTAACTCAGCATCGCGTGTATTCGGCCGCTGAAATCCGGATGTATCGAGTTGGCGTCACCGGTATCCAGCCCGGTGTCACATACGGCCACAACTTCTCCTGCGCCGTCCAAGTTCAAACCGGTTGCACCGGTAGCAATTGCCGTTCGCATAAGCCTTCCTGCCACATCGTTGCTGGTCCGCTTGAGACTATGCTCCCGGATCGAACGTACACCGTGGACCGCAGCCAGATCCCGAATCCGTTTTATCCCTCCTTTTCCCGCGGGAACCCTCAGGATCATCATCCGTGCATCCGGATCAGATCGAAGAATTTCGAAACCGAGGGCCTGCACCTGCGGCTCGGCCTGCTGCTGGGTTTCGCTGTCGAAAAACGTCACCGAATACATCCCCGGCAGCACCCGGGTCCGGGGCAACTCACCCTGCACCTCATCCTTTTTCCGCTTGACCCCGGACAAAACGGATGCGGCGATCCGATCCTTGTGGCTCAAATGTCCAGACCAGCGCACGTAGGGAAGGGCGGCAATCCGTGAGATACACGCCTCGTCGGCACGCACGACATAGCTGAACGAGGCGTGTGGAACCTGTAGTCTGCCGCCTGCGGCCTCAATTCCCTGCAGCCATTCCTGTTTGATGGGGCCCAGAAACTGGACCAGATAATGATGCATTCCCGGCGATAGCTTTCCCTCTCCCTTATAGGCTGGATGAGTGCGTACCCGCCCCCCCGAATCCAGACGCGGTAGTTCAGTATCGATATGGCGCCGGCCTGCGGGAAGCTGGTATTGGTCCGTGATGTCCTCCACGGGATAGTGCTTGGCCAGAGAATCCGCCCGCGCCTGCGGCAACCGAGTCAGTAAAAAACCAGCATAGCGTTCGATGACGGGAATTTTATCGGAAAGTCTATCCTGTTCCGATCCGGAGCAAAAAACTTTTAATGTACGTTCCATGATGGACCTCTCGATTTTATAAGATAAATGACAGTGATCGTTTATGGCCTTCTATAACTAAAAATAAACCAAATAAACATAAACATTCGCAACAAGGATGCTAAACAGCATGAACGGCAAACCTATTTTAAAGAAATCGAGAAATTTGAGGGGATAGCCGGCCCGATCACCCAAACCCGCCACCATTACGTTAGCAGCGGCACCGATCAATGAACCATTACCACCTAAACAAGCTCCAAGCGCAAGTGACCACCAGACGGGCTCTATTGCCTCTGCACCGCCAAGGCTGATTTCCATTGATTCCACCAGAGGAATCATCGTCGTAACAAAGGGGATATTGTCGATGGCTGCGGATGCCGACGCGGCCAGCCACAACACCGAGAATGCGGTGGTTTGCGGATCGCCCTCGGTTAACTGGATCAGCTTGCCACCCAACATATGCAGTATGCCGGTATGCTCAACCCCATGGACCAGAATGAATAGGCCCATGAAAAAAAACAGCGCGCCCCATTCGACTTCGGCTAATGCCTCACGCAGGCGTCGACCCTGCACTTGGACACTTTTGCCGAAGTCACAAAATAACAGCAACAGCGCGGCACCGAACATCGCAATCGTACCGGGGTTTATCCCATAATGCTCGCCGAATATGAAGCCGGCAATGACGGCGGTAATCATAGTCAATGAAATTTTCAGCAGGGCCGGGTCCTGAATACTGTCAGCCGGGCGAAAGCGCATGACCCGGTCACGATTTTTCTGTGATGTTTGCAAAGAACGGCCAAGGTAGAAATAGAGGAATAACGTGGTCAGTACCAGCAATATCAATACCAGAGGACCGAGGTTAACAAGAAAGTCCGTAAATGAGTATCCGGTGGCTGATCCTATAAGAATATTTGGCGGATCACCGATAAGCGTGGCAGTACCACCGATGTTGGATGCCAGTATTTGAGAGATTAAAAACGGATAAGGTGATACGTTCAGCTTTTCGGCAATCAGTAAGGCGATCGGTACTATCAGCAATACCGTGGTCAGATTATCCAGAAATGCTGAAAACAGTGCCGTAACCATTGCCAGTACAATCAGCACGCCTCGCGGGTCCCCTTTGACCAAACGGACAGCCCAGATGGAAATATATTCAAACAAACCGGTCTGGCGGGTTACCGCGACAATGATCATCATGCCCGTTAAAAGTGCCAGTGTATTAAAATCTATGCCGGCTATGGCCTGTTCCTGGGTCAGGATACCGGTGATAATCACCGTACATGCGCCAATCAGGGCGATAACGGTGCGGTTAACGCGTTCGCTGAACAGCACAATGAACGTAATGACAAGAATAGAGGCCGATAGTATGACAGGATCCAGGCCAAAAACAGTAGATATCTGGTCTTGATGGGGCTGATTCATGGCGTTTCACCCTGTGCCGCTTCAAGCGCATGCATGATGGAAAAGTAGGAGATGGCGCCGACGAGTAGGCCGTCCTCATCCACCACCGGTACTATATACTGACGATCACTGATCAGCTTCAATGCATCGGCCAGGGATGCTTCAGGATGAACTGTTTGGGCATATGGATCAAGCAGATCACCGATTCGCTGGGAACGGATATCATCCATACGAGCCTGCAGTTCTTCAGCGGATTCACGTAAGTAACCGACATGTTTGATGCCGCGCATCATCCCGATTGATTTAGGTAACAACATACGCATCAGTTTTGCAGTGCTGATCAATCCGGCAAACTTATTATCACGGTCAACAATAGGAACTAATTCCAGATGCTGCTTGCGCATAAAGTCGATGACGGTTCCCGCTGACTGATCAGTATAGAGGGGTGTGGTTACCGGGCTCATGCAGATACGGCAATCCATAATAGAATCTCCTTTATGATTGTTCCCATTTGTAGCTGAGAAAATAGAAACAGAGTGCATTGGTGGCGACAGACATGGACAACGACACCCCGATTCGGGTGCCGGCTTACGACGTTATTCCGTCTGCCTATCATGCACCATGGCTCTGACCGCCTTGCCCCGTGGTTCTTCAGGATCTCGCGCTAAGGCTTGTTCGGCCGCATAGGCTGCGTTGGCAACGTCTCCCAAACGCAGGTAAGCTTCAGCCCGTAAGCCATATGCTGCCGCAAACTCAGAATTAGACGCAATCGCGATGGAAGAATCGTCTATGCATGCTTGCCAATTGCCTAAAACTAAATTGGCCAAACTCCGCATGGCCCAGTTTACAGCTGGTACTTCGTAGTGTCCTTGCATGTCGAAATCTATCATTTCCAGGGCGTGCTCGGCGTTTCCACTTAGGATTTCATCTTGCATCTCTTCAAGAAATTCTCTATCAAAATCTCTTGATTCCGGGGTCTCAAGACCATACTTAACTGCCAGGCCATCAGCGGTAAGCATTTTATCAAGCGCATTGTTGAGCTTGGCAATTTTTCCATCATAATCGTGATCAATCTTTTTTCGCCACGCCCTTTCGTCCGGGTGTTCATCATTAAAGTTCGTCATGTTCTTAATCCTCCTAATAAAGCGGCGAGCTAAGCAGAATTCCGTATAATTAAGTTGATCTGTGGTTTCCGTTTATTTTTCGTATTCACTTATCTAACGGGGTACTATCCGAAAAGTAAGAATAATAAGATTTACATAACTATCTAAAGAATCAATGATAAAATCATTAACATCATTGGAAAAGGCTTGCAAATGTTTTCTTCAATTAATCACATAGTTGACTAAACGCTTATGGTGTAATTATGACCATTAATCCCGGGCCAGTTTCCATTGCCTTGATTACACCCCCTTTAGCTGATAAAACAGATTCATATGTATTTCATTAAAGGGAGTGATTTATGTCCGAGATAAATATGAACAACTGGGAGAGAAGTCTTGTGCCCCCGGATAAGGTTTTAAACCATATCCGGCCGGGAATGACCGTTTTCATTGGCACAGGGCCGGCTACGCCAAGAAGGCTGATCCGCACATTGCTTGATGTGGACAAACATAATATCAGGGATCTTGAGTTGATGCAGCTCGCTGTGCTGGGGGAGACCATTTTGTCCATTGACCGCCTTAATGCCCCCAACTATCGGCTAAAAACATTTTTTTCAGGCGGATATGTGGCCTGGAATACCATTTCCACCGGCCAGGTGGATCTTATCCCTGCCTATTCCTCGGAGATCCCGAGAATTATCAGATCCGGCAGAATCAATGTGGATGTGGCCTTTATCCAGATCACCCCGCCCAATGATGCCGGGTATTGCAGTCTGGGCCTTGCCGTGGATGTGGCAAGGGAAGCTATGGACAAGGCAAGCCTTGTGGTGGGTGAGGTGAATGAGGCAATGCCGTTTACCTATGGGGATACCTTTGTTTCCATAGAAGAATTTGATCTTCTGGTACGCTCGGACCGGGACCCGATTACATATACGCCTGAACCGGTTAGCGATGTCATGAAAAAGGTGGCTGCCAATGTGGCCAATGAAATCCGGGATGGTGACTGCATCAACTATTCCCTTGGTCCCTTGTTCGAAGGGCTGGTGCCCTATTTGTCGGATAAAAAAGACCTTGGCATCCATTCCCTTTATTTTACGGATGCAGCCGCAGAACTTGTTAATTCCGGGGCGGTCACCAATAACCGCAAATCTCCGTTCCGGGGAAATCTTTGGCATCCTATGCCCTTGGCACCAAGAAACTGATGAAATGGCTGCATAAAAATCCTCTGGTGGAGTTCCAGGGTCTTGACTGGGTGTGTAACTCCCAGCTCATTGCCCGCAACCCCCAGTTTGTCGCCATATATGAAGGCCGCAAGGCAGACCTCCAGGGCAGGGTCGCCTTTCCCTTAAGAGGCGCCGTGATTTCAGGCCCTGGTGAAGGTATTGATTTTTACAAGGCCGCAGAAGCCTCCAAGGATGGCAACACCATCATCGGCATGCCCAGCCGCAATGCAAACGGCGAGTCCAATATCCTGTTCAGTATAGAGAAATCCGTCAATCAGTTGCGTCTGCGTGAATCCATCCATGTGCTGGCCACGGAATACGGGGTGGCCTTGCTCAAGTGGCGTCCCTTGCGGGAAAGGGCCCAGGCCATCATTGATGTGGCCCATCCCGACGACAGGGAGGATTTGATTAAAAAAGCCCGGGAAAAAAACATCCTTTATTCCAACCAGATTTTTGTCAGCCATTCCGCCCATTTGTATCCATCATATATTAATTATACCAAAACCTTCAAAGGTGGTAAAACCATTCGGTTTCGGGCCATGAAGCCCTCTTATGAAGAAGCCATGCGCCGTTTTTTCTACCGCTGTTCAAATGAAACGGTCTTTTATCGCTTCTTTTATTCCGTAAAAACCATGAGCCACGATAAAATGCAGGCGTATGTTAATGTGGACTATACCAAAGAGTTTTCCGTGGTGGGATTTGGCGGAAAAAAAGGCGAAAACCTGATCGTTGCCGAGGCTCGACTGGTTGGCAGTGATGACGGCAACGCCGGTGAAGTGGCCTTTCTCATAGATGAAAACTACCAGGGTGCAGGGGTGGGGTCTTATCTGATGTCGCTGTTGGTCGATGAGGGGAAAAGACGTATGCTTGATGAACTCTATGCCGAAGTATTGCCCGATAACCAGCCCATGATCAAGGTGTTTGAGAAATCAGGCTTGCCTTTGAAATCAAAATTTGACAACGGGGTCTACCATGTTACCCTATCCTTAAAGGGTTGATCCGGGAACCGGTTCTTTGGACGTTTCACTATTTATTCATAAAAAATTTAGGTTTTTACGATTGCGGCCGATACCTTTAATCAGGAAAAGAAAAATTCGTAAAAACAGTTAAATCAGGAGAATGATGATGAACAGCGTGCCGCAAGCCAACGCCAACGCCCACGCCTACGGTCTGCAGAACCGGGGCCATGCCCACGGTCTGCAAAACCGGGCCGCATTGTCAAACACCAGTACCGCTTCACGTTCAAACGAACGTTATGTTGATTCATATTCAAGCCTTGATGCGGGACTGACCATCCAAACCCGGGAAGGGGATATGGTTACCCTGTCCACCAGCCAGTATTCCGAACTTGAAGCCTATGAATACAGCAGCCATGGGGTCGTGAGCAATGAAGACGGCTATGCCGCAGCCTCGTATAATGTCCGGGAGATTACCTTAAGTTCCGGAGAAACGTTTAAATTCACAGTGGAAGGGGACTTAAACGAAGAAGAACTCGAAGATATTGAATCCATTATAACCGGTGTGGACGGCATTATCGGCGAGATGATGGAAGGGGATCTGCAGGATGCTGTTTCCCAGGCCATGCGCATGGGATATTACGACTCAATATCTTCCTATGAAGCTGATATTACCGTGCAGTATGGGTACGCCATGTACAGCGAAGAGCAGACCGCCGCCACAGGGGCCCTGGGGCAGGAACTGGCTGCAGCGTATCTTGAGGATTCCGAGGATGGCGAGAGCAAACGTACGGCCGGTAATCTGGAAATTCCTTTGATGGATCAATTGTCCGATCTTCTTGAAGAACAGCAGGAAGACGCCCTGGCCCGAGCGCGTGAACCCTTAAGCAACCTGTTTGATCATTATCTGGAAACCCAGGAAGCCCAGCAGGCGAATGATGAAAGTGAGACACAGGCCAATGAAGAGGAGGCCTTGGTGGATGAGAGTCAGACGGATAAGGGGCGAGCGGACAAGTCTAAGCCCTCCTTTTCCAATATTCTTGAAATGGCAGCCCAGGCAGTTGACCGGACCATTGCGGATATGCTGAAAAAAGCCTTTGATAAGTCTTTGAAATCCTTTATTTAGGTTTAGCGGCTCGGAATAATTTAATCCGAGATCTGTTTACACATTAATAATATTTGAACTGACATTATCAATGTCAGAAGTAGTCAACGCCTTTATTCACAATGTTCTCGGTGACACATATTGTGGGGTCATCGATTCCTAATAAAATTTCTAAACGTGGACAAGCTTAATCGCGGTGGATGAAGTCAGCATCGCGATTCACGGCGGCGGAGCCGCCGTGAACGACTAAATAACCTGCAAATATTTCAGCGGGAAGTTTTTACAGGCTGAAATATTTGTCAGGTTGATTTACTTGTTAGCTGCTATTGAACTATGCCTTCTTAACCAAACCAATTAAAACTATCAAAATAACAGAGCCAATAGTTGCCATAACTATTGATCCTAAAAACCCGCCTGTTGTTATACCGAGAAAACCGAATACAAAACCACCCAAAACAGCGCCAACAACTCCCACAACAATATTTCCTACAACACCAAATCCTCTACCCTTCACTATGACGCCAGCAAGCCACCCAACCAGCGCGCCAACTGCTAAAAAGACTATTAAGCTGATGATGTCCATGTTGCCTCCTATTCATTTTTTAAGGAAAAAAGGTATATGCCAACAACAAAACTGATAGCACCAGCAATGTAGAAAGTCATTACCTTATCTGTATTCGAGCCTGTGGTAGCCTGTGTTATTTGCGAACCGACAGAGCCAGATAATTGATAGCCCCATATTGCAAGGCCAATCCCTAAACCACTAGCCCATCTTTTCGATGGTGGTGTTGAATTGATTTTGATTCCAGTAAGTTACGATTTTTAAATAGTGCGTTATGGCACTACATTTGTTCATTTTTCCTCGCAACCTATTGAAAACAGATGATCTTTTTTTACACCCAAATAACGAAAAAATCCATTTATTTTTAAAATTTGAAATTTTGTTACGAAATGTTGTAGTGCCAAATGTAGTGCCATAAAAAAACTTAACATATTGATATTATTGAATTATTTATTTTATTTCGAAAAGATGGGCTAGGCAACACCAATGATTTTCATTATAATTTTTGTTCCTATAGCAATGTTGAACTCTTATAGTTGAAGGAAGTGAAATGTTTTTAATATTACAGCCAACGCCCTGTTATAAAACAGCAGCTGTTTGGTGGTCATCTTTAAATGCCCCTTTTAATGTGCACGTCGCATGTCCTTAACTCTATGCCTTCTGTTCCTCTGCGGATAACACAGACTGCGCTTCCAGCATTTCGCGCACTTCCGACATGCGCCTTTCGAGCCACACGCGATCATGGCTGGCTTCGATGGTGCGATCGGCCAGCTCGGCAATACATTGCAGCTGTTCGTCGAGTGCTCGTAAGTAGCTGGGCCTGATCGTCAGACTACCGATGGCATCAAAGGCGCTGAGCAGGCGCGCGAGAATAGCAACATTCTCTTCGGCGCTACTACGAATCTGATCGAAAGCTTCGGCCAATAGTCCCTCAAAGCTCGGAACAATCGCAATCACACGCAGCGTTTCTCCCTGGTAACAGTGCACAGACGGGAATTGTCGACCAGCTATCCGAGCCAGAATCGATGTCAGATAGTCCACGCACATCACCGCCGTTGAGGTGTCATTAACCCCAGGTGAAAGTGCCTTGATGGCCACATCCACGATCTGTCGAATACCGAAAGCCGGGTCCTGATCCACCGTGCGATGGCGGCCAATACTGTAAGCAGCATTAAGCGCATCGATGGTCTGCTGATCTGGCGGATAGGTCAGTGCGAGCGATACCAGGGCCGTATTTTGCACAACGAAGGCGCCGATACCGTGCTCCATCCGTAGAATGGTTCTGTTGTCTCGTGCCAGGTTCATCAACGCTGCGTTATTCACGCTTTGAATGTACCCGCTCACGGCTGCCGGCACGGGATACCAGGACCTCTCATCCAGTGCCTCGAGCCCCCGGTTCTGGACTTCATCTTCATCGGCCCCCCGATCCAATTCTTTTGGTAGTAGCCGATCAATGGATGCGTTGGTCTCCTTGGCAACCGAGGCGATGATGCTGGATGCCTGGATCGACAAGGCAATATGATGAATGAAATAGATAAGGACACCCACGCCACCAAGCGAAAGGACAAAAGCAAAGAATACCGCCAGACTCGGTACGAACTCGTCAACACCGGCACTGCCGCGAACGGTGCGCAACACGATCAGGCAATAAGCGAAAGTGCTGGCGAAAACCCCCAGCGTGAATTGTGTGATGCGGCTACGCATGAAGTTCCGCAGAATGCGGGAGGTGTACTGGCTAGACGCCAGTGTCAGTGCCAGCAAGGTCATGGAGAAAGTGATGCCCATCACCGTCATCATTGAACCGGCCAACGTGGACAACATCTGGCGCGCGCCTTCTGGCCCTACCCCAAACAAGCGTGGCCACTGGCTCAGCCAGCGGTCGCTAGTGGCAGAGTCTGTCTCGATCAACACCACCGCAAAGACGACGCTACCCGCGACCATCAGCGAAGGCAGAAACCAGAAGCTGGATCGTAGATTACCCCAGAACTGTATTAACTTATTCATGCAATAATTTCGATTTCTCCTTTCAGGAGATAAACGTGCTATCTATTATTGATGTGTCCTTAACATGGCTAACGCGGAGCTGAGGGGCCGGGTGTTGAACCCCAGAAACTCCGATAAAAGTTAAAACTTTCTTGAACCACATACTTTCAAAACTCCGCGCAGATAGCCAGGTCGCTCTCGAGCGTTTTGTTAAATGGTATCTTTTTGAAAAATAAAACAATCAAAAAAGCTCCCTTCCTTTTTTTCTATAGAGACATTAATCCTTCTGGTATATAAGCTGGGGTCGGCCGCTTCAGGATGCGAAGGCTCGTGTTCTTTTGCCAATTTAATGCCGTTGTGGTTTGGTTCAAAAAAACAAATGACTCCATTTGGTTTAGAGGTGCGCATAGATTCTTGTAACACATTGATTCTAAACTTTTCGTCCACATGATGTAATACTCCGAAAAAGAAAATTGCATCAAATCCTATCGTTTTCTGGGCCTGAGTAATAGCCATTTTATTTGCTCACTTTTTCAGTCTATATATTTAACAATTATGATGTGTGGTTCTGTATACCCTTTATCTAACTGGATAACATACGAGAATTGAAAATATCCAGACCAGAATAATTTTTTAGAATATCAACGAGGAAATTCATACCACCATTCGAAATGGTTTGCAAAAATTTTTATTCAATTTTATACATGCTCAAACTGGATGATTCCTGTTCAAGTATCCTTGCATCAATCTGGCTTATCAAAATCTCAATTCAAAAAAACACCATCCAAAACTATCGATATTTTCTGACTGTCTTTCAAGGTGTATGGGGTTCATTTTCTGCTTGGACTTTAGTGGCAGGAAGTGATATTGTGTAGCAGTGGTGACGTTGAACCCACCCATGGGGAGAGTTAACCACATAACAGGAGAACCTAAATGTCCAAATCCAGAGACACCCAGAAAACCCAAAAGAAAAAGCCTGAAAAAACTCTGAAAGAAAAACGCAAAGAAAAACAGGAGAAAAAATCCCGGAAGGGCATCATCTGACACGGTAAATTCTTATTGAATTGATTGGCTGGCAGGGCTTTCGGACAAGTCCTGCCTTTTTATTGAGTCTCAAAAAACGTTCGTTTGATGAAACCGATTTCGACATTGTTATTCTGAACGGAATCTCGATACGTTCCGTATCTTAAATTGCCCTCTTAAAAAATATAGTCTTAGAGCTTTTCTACAGTAATCAAGCAATGCCGTACCGGGCCAGGGCCGAGCTGACGATATGGTCGATCAGGGCGCGGTAATCTTCCATTTGCCCTTTTTCCGATGCGTGGTGCAGGGTGTAAATCTGGGGGCTCCAGCTTTTAACAGGCTTAAGGCCCGGGATACCGTTGACCTCAATTATTTTTACGTTTCCCTGGCTGTCCAGGCGCATGTCGGCCCGGACATGATCCATGCAGTTCAACGCTTTTACGGCCTTGGCAGTGGCTTCTATGGTTTTTTCGGCCAATTGCCCGGCCGGCTGGATGTTGGTGGCACCCACACCGCGCAAATCCGCCCTTAAGATGGGGTATCTGCCAAAAAGTTTGGGGTCCACTGTGACCATGCCGGGTAAAAATTCCTGGTACGCGCCGTTACCCAGCATCAGCACCGTATATTCCTTGCCCGGCAAGTACTCTTCCACCAGAGCGGGCTGATCATACTTGTCATGGATAAAACCCACCTGGGCTTCCAACTCTTTGGCGGTGTTTACCACGCTGTTATCGTTAATTCCCACGGACCGGCTCTCGAACGTTGGTTTGACAAAGGCCGGGAAGACCAGATCCGGCAGTGCCTGGCCCGGTTCAATCTGATAATGGTAGGGCACGGGGACGCCTGCCTTGTCCAGGATGTTGTGGGTGGCGGTTTTGTGAATCAGCACCTTCATGGTGGCTGCATCCGGGCCGATATAGGGAATCCGACGCTTGTCAAGGATGTCAGCCACCCAGTCTTCATCGTTGTCTCCCGTGCCGATGATGGCTTCGTTTTCCGTGACATGGTAGAGCGCACTCCAGACAAGATCAAACTTGCGGGTATCCAGCGCCCGGATTAATCCGTCCATGTTTGAGACGGATGCAATGTCGGAAGATTTGCCGGATCCGTTGATGGCTTGTGCAATCGCTTGGGTTACGGCCATGTTGCCCCAGCCCTGGGCATCACCGCCAGGACCGGTAACGAGTAAAATACGACTCATATTTTTTACTTAATCTCAATGCTGAACAGATCCCTGTCCAGCCGATAGTTTTTCAGGGCGTCGACCACATCCGGTGAAATTTTGGACAGCAGGCGGTCATAGGCCTGGATTCCGGAGGGTTCCCATGAGACCCTGGATACAATATCTATGGACATCCGCGGTGAACCGCCGGCAATAATTTTCCGGCAGGCCGCATCGGTCATGGCTTCATTGGGGTTTAGAATTTCTACTTTTCTGTTGGCATGGCGGGCCAATGCACGTTTAAAAATAGTTTTACAATAGCCAAAATGGGTGCAGCAAAGCCCGGCGTACACTGTTTCCCCTTTATGTTTTAGCTGTTGTGCCGCCTGGGCAGCATTTTCATCAATCAACGTTTTGACCTCGTCGCTGAACGGGGCACGCTCAATTTTACCTGCAAGGGCCAGGCATCCCTGGGTGATGATGCGTTCCGGGTCAATTCCGCGTTCAACTAAAGCCGCTTTATGGCTGTTTTCATGGATGGTGATCGGGGTGGCAAAAATGACGGCACAGGCCGAAGCATCCCGGGTCAGTGCATTATAGATCATCTGAACCCCGTGGTCCACGATGCCGGTGACAGGAATTGTCGTCTTTCCGGCAAACCGGGTAAACGGATAGATCACGGACAGGGTGTTGCAGGCAATGTAGATGTGATCCGGGTTGTATTTGGCCATGGCCGCCAGGGCATTATGAAACACCTTGGACCGATGCGCCGGAGTCGGATAGTGCCTGTACCCCTTGTGTTGTTCCGGCCAGGCATTGAAGTACACCAGCTGAATACGGTCATAACGGACATCATTGGCAAATCTTGCGGCCATACCTGCACACACGCTGAGCCCCCCAAGTCCCGAATCGGTTACAAGCAGGGTAATCTTTTTTTTATCTTTCATTTTGAATCTGCCTTGTCAGCCACTCCCGGGCCAGCTCCCGGGCCCAGACCGGGCTTTGTCCCATCTTATCCTGCACAACACGGGTGAGCAAGTCCTGCCAATGGTAAAAATGCTGGGCCGTGGTTAACCGGTTTCTGAACATGGCCGCCCCCTTGCCCGGGGTGTCGTCCAGTTTGTTTAAAATCATGTTGACTTCATTTTTAAGTCCGGCCACCCCGTAATAATCCAGAAAACCCTGCCAGGCCTCTCTGCTGCCTTGGGGTGTAGATAAAGGTTCGCTGATTTCTTTGAACCGTTTGAAAAAATAATCCCGGTCCGGCCCTGTAAGCATCTGCACACCCCGGTCATGAATCCGGTAGGGCTCAATGTCCAATCCGGCAAGCCCTTTTTTGCTGATATGCAGGCGCACCATATATCCCAGTTTTCGCCAGAACAAATTTGTGTGCTGGTAAAAAATAAAGTTCCCCAGGCTGCAGCACACCGGTGTTTTTCCATGGAAGAAAAGCCCTTGGGGCACATGGGGGTGATGCCCTATAACGGCGTCGGCACCGGCATGGGCCAATTCCCTGAAGGCGTTTGTTACGTATTCCGGTGCAAAGGGGATATATTCCAGGCCGCAGTGGGCCACGGCGATCACGGCATGGAGCACCTGGGTCGTATTTTTTTTTAGATTTTTGATGCGGGCACAGGCCCCTTTAATGTCCCATCCGGCCACACCCGGTCCGTGTCCGGCGGCGGTCAGATCTTCACCTTCGCTGATGTTAAGAATGGCAACACAAAGCCCTTTGGCTTCCATGATCAGGGGCGATTCAGCGTCTTCTTTGTTCATGCCGGCACCTGTGCAGGCTATGGCGTGACGGTCCAGGACTTCGGCGGTCTGCCGGAACGCCTCAACACCAAAATCAAACATGTGGTTGTTGCCCAGGGTGACGGCGGAAAAAGGCACTGCGGTCAGGCCCTTTATATGAGAGGGCTTGCCTTTGAACACGGCCCCGCTTTTAGACACTTCATTGCCGATATCGCTTAAGGGGGCTTCCAGATTCACAAGACTTAGGTCAGCTTCCCTCAGCAGAGGCAGGACATCGCCGTATATGGATTGGGGGTCGGATTCAATCAACGGGGCAAAGGCCCGGATGGGTGCCCAGTCCCCGGCAATGATAAGTGTCGCGGCATCTGTTGGCCCGGTATCCCCGGACCAGGATCCGGTTCGAAAATTAAAGCGGTTTGTGGCCGGCATGGGCCGCCTCCTTTCAGACATATGACAAAGGCATCCGCCCGGTCAGGCCTGTGGTGACCTCGTAATTGATGGTCCCGGTGAGACCGGCGATGTCGTCCGCCGTAATCCGTTCATTTCCCTGGGTGCCGAGAATGGTGACATCGTCTCCGGGGTTGACCCCTGGAATGTGCCCCACATCAATCATGGTAAAATCCATGGTGACCCGGCCCGTAATGGGGGCTTTTTTACCTTTGACCAGCATGTGCCCCTGGTTGGACAAAAGCCGGCTGTAGCCGTCTGCATAGCCGATGGGCACCGTGGCAATCACCGTGGGCACCGTTGTGACATGGGTGCACCCGTAGGAGACGCTGAAATTTTCAGGCACCGCTTTGACATAAATGACCTTTGCCGTGATGGACATGATCGGCGCAAGCTTATGCCGTGTGATGTCCACTTCATCAGAGGGGGACATCCCGTACATGGCAACGCCCGGGCGCACCATGTCAAAATGGGTTTCGGGCAACTCAAGAACCGCTGCGGAGTTTGCTGCATGGCGGATTTCAGGGTGAATTCCCATATCCGCAAGCATGGCAATCATTTCATTGAACCGGGCCAGCTGTCCTTTGACATGGGTCTTGTCAATGATGTCTGCCTTGGCAAAATGGGTGTAGGCGCCTTCCACGTCAAGGCCTTTTAGGCCTGAAATTCTCCCGGCCTGAACTATACCGGCCGCTTCCCCGGGACTTTGGGTAACCATCCCGGGATGAAGAAACCCCAGGCGTCCCATACCCGTATCCAGCTTGATATGAATTTTCAGTGTTGTATTTAAGGCTTGGGCAGCGGCAGACAGGGCTCTGGCCGTTTGGATATCCGCCACGCTGGCCCGGATGCCGTGGCTCGTAAGAAAGGAGACTTGTTCAGGCAGGGCTTCTCCTAAAAGAAGAATGGGCGCTGTGATACCGGCATTTCTCATGGCAACGGCTTCCGATATCCGGACCACAGCAAGAAAAGAGGCCCCGTTTTCAAGGGCGGTTTTTGCGCATTGTATCCCGCCATGCCCGTAAGCATTGGCCTTGACCACGGCACAGAACCGGGTACGGTTTGGAATCAGGCGTTTCAGGATTCGCACATTCCGTCCAAAGGTCGACAGATTCACCTGCACCCGGCTTTGGGGCTCAAGGGGAGATGGTGCATTAGAGGCATTCATCAGTCTACTTCTCCACGTCCGTATGCTGTTGTGTAGGCCTTCCAGTCCGCCATCAAGGCAAGGGTTTTTTCTCCGGGTTTGCCGTCTGCGATAACCGTATCATCTACCTGGATAATGGGCACGATCTCTTTGTTGGATGCCGTGATGAACATTTCATCCATGTTGCCCAGATTCGCCTGGGGGATAAACTCCAGAATAATGTTATATTTTTTTTCTAAAAGTTCCAGCACAGCGCCCCGGGTTACACCGGGCAGAATACCTGCGGGCGGGGTGATCAGGGTGGTGCCTTTAAACGCAAAAAGATTGGTGGTGGTGCCTTCCAGCAGCCGGTTGGTCTTGTCTTTATAAATGGCTTCAATAGCGCCCTGGCTGTGGGCCTTTTGCTGGGCAAATACGGCTGACAGATAATTGCTGCTCTTGGCTTCGGGGATAAATCTTTCCATGTCCACGGTGATGATTTTGGCGCCTTTGGTGTACCACCACTCCGGCAGTTCATGCTTGGGCGTGGCCATGACCATGAGGATACCGTTTCCCTGGGGGGTTACGCCGTCGGAGCTGATACCACCGGTGTAAACGATGCGGATATTTTCCTCTTCGTGGTCGGGGTTTCTTTCTATGGTCTGCATGACAATGTCGCAGATTTCTTTGTTGGAATGATTCAGTTCAAGTCCGATATGGCGGGCGGAATTTTCCAGGCGGGCCACATGTTTTTCGAGACGAAAGGGACGTTTGTTATAGGTAATCAGAAAGTCAAATACGCCAAACCCCCTTAATACGGTGATGTCTTTTACAGAAAGGACGGCCTCGTCTTCAGATACGAACTTGCCGTCAATATAATAAGTGTCCATGGTTTGCTCCGTTCAGGCACTATTTAAGAAAATTTGGATTTTACCCAGATATTTTCCACGCACAGCACCGCCTGTTCTTTGAAATTTTTTTCCATGTTTGCGCCAAAGCGCCCGGCATTTTCCCCGAAAACCAGGCTCGGGTTGAGAGGGCCTGTGCCCCCGGACTTTTTGCCGGCATTAATTTTTTCCCACCAACGCGCGGCATTTTTGGTTTTATCTTCACTATAAACAAGTTCAAATCCGGCTTTTTTTGCATACTCCCCAAGATCTTGCCGGGAGCAGAGCATGGAGGCTGCGGCATTACCGGCCCAGGGAACAGGGAAAAGGGGTTCAGGGCCGGGCCCATCCACAATTTCATGCAGGATCAATTTGCCCCCGGAGGCCAGTATCCTTGAAAATTCGGCAAATGCCTTTGGTTTATCTTTTATGTTAAGCAGTACGTGCTGGCAGAGCACGGCATCAAAAAAATGGTCCGGATAAGGTAACGCCAGCAGGGACCCCTGTTTAAGGTTTATGGTGCCGTCCTTTGCAAAGCCGCACCACTGGTTTAACATACTTGCGGTTTCAATGAAATCTTTGGACAGATCAATACCATGGACAACAAGATTGAAATTTTGTGCCAAAAGCCGGGATGTACCGCCAATGCCGCAGCCTGCATCCAAAATGATCATGCCTTTGTCCAGGCCGGCGTGTTGCATCAGTTCGAGGGTGGCAGGGGCCCCGCCAGTATGAAGCTGGTCAACCGGGGCAAGATCCCGAAGATGGATTTGTTTCGGATTTTTACCTGCTTTTTCAAGGGCTTGGCGGATTTTTTTTCCAAGCTCCGGGCGGGTATAATGGGTTTTGACAGCATCTTTCATATATTGTTTTCCTTATTACTCGGTGATTCAGTTTTTAGGGAATTTGTTCAAATTCAAGGCGGAACCAATTTTTAACCGGACGAATATACAACATATTTTGAGGATTAAAAATTGGTTCCAACGCCGAAGTAGGGCAAATTAACAAAAACTGTATCATCGAGTATTAATGCTCCTAAAATTGTTGAAAACAGCCTATATATATAAAGAATAATGTTGTCAACAGGCTGTCAAATAGATTCATAACCTTTTTATGATACAGGTGGAAGGCCCATGATTCTTGCAGGGGATATCGGCGGCACAAAAACAGTGCTTGCGATCTATGCCGGGAGAACACAAGTACCGGCAAGTCCGGTTCACGAGACCCGCTTTAAAAATATTGATTATCGATCTTTTGAAACTATTGTTAAAGACTTTTTAGGTCAGACCGGCGCAAAACCGCAATCTGCCTGTTTCGGGGTGGCAGGCCCGGTAAAAGACCGCCGTTGCCGGGTCACCAATTTACCCTGGGAAATCAGCGCTGATGAAATTGAACAAATATGCGGCATCCCTGAGGTTTCATTGATTAATGATTTAAAAGCCATTGCCGTTTCAGTGCCCCATCTGGACAAAGACGACCTGTTTACCCTGAATCCGGGAGATCCCGAGCCCATGGGCAATAAGGCGGTTATTGCACCGGGCACGGGTTTAGGCATTGCCTTTATGGTCTGGACAGGCGCCCGATACCGCGCTTTTGCCGGTGAAGGAGGGCATACAGCCTTTTCTCCCCGGGATACCCAGGAGATTAAACTTCTGGAGTTTTTAATCCGGCGTTATGGCCACGTCAGTTTTGAACGGGTGTGCTCGGGCAGTAACCTGCCCATTATTTATGACTATTTTCTGGAAAAGAAAATTTTTCCGGAACCTGCCTGGCTGAAGGAAGAATTGGCTGCAGCGGCGGACAAAACACCGGTGATTGTGGAAACCGCCCTCGAAAACAAGGCTGATATCTGCGAAGCCACATTGGATATGTTTGTCCGTGTCCTTGGCACGGTCATCGGCAATATGGCTGTGACGCTTCTGCCCACAGGCGGCATCTATCTTGGCGGGGGTATACCGCCGCGTATCCTCAAAAGGCTGGCCCGGCCAGATTTTTTAAGCCGTATCGTTGACAAGGGACGGTTTTTTTCATTGTGCGCCAATATGCCCGTCCATGTGATCCTAGATCCCCAGGCGGCGCTGCATGGTGCCGCCTGGTATGGGTTTGGGAATCTAAATATATAAATAGTTCCTATTTTTAAGCCCCCCCCCTTTTTTCTTTCAATACAAAATTAAGCCGGGTGAACAAAATTCGTTTACCTGGGAACTATTCATTGCTTTTTACCCTGATTTTATATATTCGTCATTTTTGTGTAATTGATTATGGATAAAGGACTGAATCAATGATTTATATCGCGTTGTATCTGGCTGTGGGTGGTGTGGCCGGTGTACTGGCCGGGCTTCTGGGCATTGGCGGCGGCCTTGTGATTGTTCCCATGCTCACTTCGATTTTTACGCACCAGAATGTGGCCCATGAAGTTATTGTCCACATGGCCCTGGGCACGTCTTTGGCCAGTATTTTGTTTACTTCGGTTTCCAGTATGCGTTCCCATCATAAACGCGATGCTGTGGTCTGGCCTGTGGTATTCAGAATCACGCCGGGTATCCTGGTGGGGACGTTTACAGGCACCTGGATTGCCTCCATGCTTTCCACTAATTTTCTTAAATGTTTTTTCGGCATCTTTTTATACTATGTGGCCACCCAGATGCTTATGGGAATGAAACCCAAACCCACCCGGGACATCCCCGGCACCGCAGGTATCTTTGCGGCCGGCAGTATTATCGGCGTATTTTCAAGTCTTGTGGGTATTGGCGGCGGTACCCTGTCCGTGCCGTTTTTGACCTGGTGCAATACCAAAATACACAAAGCCATCGGTACCTCATCGGGCATCGGGTTTCCCATTGCCGCAGCCGGTTTTTTAGGCTATGTGATCAACGGGCTTGGCACCCCAAACCTGCCGCCCCTGTCCCTGGGATTTGTCAATCTCGTTGCTCTTGGCGGCATTGTTGCGGCCTCGGTACTCACGGCTCCCATTGGGGTAAAACTTGCCCATAACCTGCCCGTTGACAAGCTCAAACGTGTTTTTGCCGTGCTGCTTTTCGTGGTGGGCACAAGGATGCTGATCTCTGTGTTCTGGTAATTGCCGTTTTATCCCGTGGCATCCTCATCAACCGTCTCATGAGAACATAAAACCTGACGGAAGTTATCCACCAAGGGATAAACGAAGATTTTTTTGGGGCTGGTTTTGTATTGCTTGCCCGGCCGGACAAGCCCTGTTCCGGTCGTCATGCCAAGGTATCTGAAATTGGCGGCCTGGTAGCATGTACCATTGTAATATTTCGGATCGACAAAAGTTTCCAACAGCGCCGGCTGATAATCCCAGCGCTGTTCCCAGTCTTTCACCAAGCCTTTGACAATTTTTCCCAATACGTGGCTTGCCAGATACCGGACCTTGACCCATGGAAGAATTAGAAACCGTCCATTGTTTACAACAAAGCCCAGGTTTCTCAACCGTTCATTGGTACCCCAGCCGATCCATTGATCCCTCGCGGTCAACGCTTTGGCCGCTCCGGAGAACAGCATACATCCCAATACGGCCCCTTGCGCTTCGATTAAATAGCGCAAATGACATCCAAACGGCCGTTTGTAGCCCAGATAATGGTAACGGTTCAGGTATTCATTCACCAGAGAGACATCTTCCTTTTCTTGTGCAACCCTGACAACGACCGGCCCGATATCCGAAAGCGTGCCTGTAACTTCCTCTTGGGGCCGGGTTCTGTCGTCGGCTACCGGCTGCTTTTTTTTAGATCCCTTTACGGGTCGACCCTCCTCTTTTTCGGGCAAACGTATGAGGCCCTGGGATTCCAGTCGCTGGAGCAACTTTCGGCAGGCATCCACCTTGTTTCTGCCGGAAGCGGTATACCAGCCCAAATGCTCGCATATTGTTTTAGCCAGTTCAGTCAGGCTTAAATTCGAAAATGTATCTACTGTCTCGCGAATCAGATTAAGTTCTTCGGTTTTTATCTCCCGGCCACACTGGATTATCATAACCCCTCCTTTTAAATTGACGTGTATTGGTTGAGGAGACGCTTATTCGCACCCTAAACTACATTATCAAAAGGTTGAAACTCTGTCTATTTTTATTTACTGAGGAGATTTATTTCAAGCTTTATAACGAAGAAAAGGAGGATAACCAAGTTGATTATCCTCCTTTTTATGCATGCCAAGAATGGTGTTTTCCCGGCTTATACTTTAATTATACAGTGCTTATCCCTTGAAGGTTGCTTTGAACTGAGGCAGAGCACCACCCAGTTTCAGCGTGGGGATCACGTCTTTGTCAAAAGCAGGGTCCAGCGGAAGTTTTTCGCCATTGACTTCAAGGAACAGATCGCCGGCCAGGTCTGTGGCATCAAAGGATACCGTGTCGCCCTGGGTGATCTTGTCGTAGTCAGCCGGGTTCTTAAAGGTCATGGGAACGATACCGAAGTTAACCAGGTTGGCCACATGGATACGGGCAAAGGATTTAACGATAACCGCGCGGATACCAAGCCATCTTGGGCAAAGCGCCGCATGCTCACGGGAACTTCCCTGACCGTAGTTTTCAGCACCAATAATGAAACCTTCTCCGCCTGCGTCTCTGTGAGCCACAGCGCGTTCGGCAAAGGTGCTGTCAACCTGGTTGTAAGTTGCCTGCATGGCATATTCTTTAACATTGGAGCGCAGGGGCAGGAATACTCCGGCAGGCTGGATGTCGTCAGTACTGATGTTGTCGCCGGTTTTAAGCAGAACTTCGCCTTTCACAACGTCAGGCAGCGGTGAGAATTCAGGCAGTGCCATGATGTTGGGTCCGCGAACAACGCCTTCGGACTTGTCGGCTTGATCCGGCATGATGAAGGAATCGGTATCGATAACCGGCGGAATGACGTTAATAGCAATGTCTTTTGCTTCCGGAACAGTGATTTCACCGGTCAGGGCGCTGGCAGCTGCAACAAGCGGGCTGATCAGATGACACTGGGCGTCGTCTGTACCTGAACGTTTGGGGAAGTTCCGGTTGAAGGTTCTCAGGGTGATGCCTTCGCTTGGGGGGGAACCGCCCTGGCCGATACAGGCGCCACAGCCGTTTTCCATGATTCTGACACCGGAGTGAAACATCATTGACATATAACCGGCGTCTGCAAGCTGCATGGCAACGGATCTGGAACCCGGATAGAGCAGGGTATCAACTTTAACACGTTTGCCTTTAAGGGCTTCTGCAAAGGTGGCGATGTTTTCAAAAGAGCTGTTGGTACAGGAACCGATGCAGACCTGGTGAATTTTTGTTCCGGCATGATCTTTAACTTTTTCAACATTACCCGGAGAAGGATAGATGGCGATCAGCGGTTCGATTTCAGACAGATTTACATCAATTTCAGCATCATAGGAAGCGCCTTCATCAGCAGACAGTTCGGTGTAGTCACCACCGCGGCCACGGCTTTCCAGGTATTCTTTAGTTCTTTCATCACTTGGGAAGATAGAGGTGGTAGCACCCATTTCAGCACCCATGTTGGTGATGGTGGCACGTTCTGTCAAAGACAGAGTTGCAACGCCGGGACCTGCATACTCAAAGATAATGCCTTTGCCGCCTTTTACGGAAACAATTTCCAGCATTTTTAAGATGACGTCCATGGCCATACAGTTTTTGGCCAGCTGACCGGTCAGGTTAACCCGGGTCACCTTGGGCATGGGCATGGTGTACATGCCTGTAGCCATTGCCAGGGCAACGTCATATCCGCCGGCACCCATGAAGATCGCACCACAACCACCAGCGTTTACGGTATGGCTGTCAGCACCAACGCCGGTCATGCCGGGTTTAACGAAGTTTTCCATGTTGGTGAAATGGCAGATACCGGTTCCCGGCGGTGAAAAAATGATGCCCAGTTTAGCGGCAACAGTTCTGAGGTATTGATGGTCATCCGGGTTTCTGAAACCGGATTGAAGCATACTGTGGTCAACAAAGTTTACAGAAAGGGGCTTAACTTTGTCAACGCCCATGGCTTCCAGCTGAAGCATACACATGGTACCGGTAGCGTCCTGTGTGAAAGCTTCATCAATTTTGATTTTGATCAATTCTCCGGGTGCCGGCAATTCAGCCGGTTCAACCAGGTGATCTTTAAGGATCTTGTGTGTTAAACCTAAAGCGCTCATTTTACCTCTCTTCGTTTATGGTTATGATCAATGCCTCGATCCAAACGGAATTTTTTTAAAAGCACATGAAACATGCGTTAAACCCCCTTAAGCCGAGGACTCAAATATTTATCTCCGGTAGTACGATTTTCTGAGCTGCAAATACGCCACTCATGTTTTTAGGATAGGAAGACGCTTTTTGTCAAGAAATATTAAGTATGATTGAATTAAATGATATTGATTATAACTTTTCATGGGTTTGAACTGAAACTCCGGTGGTGGTTTCAGGTTGATTCCCCGTCATTGGGATATGCCATGAGAAGACGATTTTTAGGTGTAATCTCCACAGGAATTTTTTTTGTCATCACTGTATATCCTTTGCAAGCCAACTTGAACGCCCGTGTGGCATCCACGGCCAGGGGGCCGTCCATCCAGCCTTCAAGGCCGCCTGTGTCACAGGCGGCAAGGTCGTGGCAGCATGGCAGCACCGCAAGTTTTGCCCTGGCAGAAAGGGCTTTTTCGATTACCGTATCTGTAAGCGTGCCACAGGCATGAACGGATACGACAATATCCCGGGAAGATAGTTCTGCCTGTTCAAGGGGCATCTGTCTGAAAAAAATTCTATCCTTTAATCGGGGCCATGTCTTGATCAACGTCTGGGACAGCGTTTTTGCATTTTCCGGAATATGCGTATCAACGGCAAGAGCGTTGGGAGAGGTATCATCTAATAAAAGTAGAATATGGGAAACCAGGCCGTGGCCGCATGCCAGATCAACTATTCTGCCACCCCGGAAGTGCCTTCTGATCCGCTTTGCCACCTCCCATGCCTCGTAAAGCTCTTTTCTCGGCAGCGTCTGGGACCGGCATACCGCCCTTGCAATTTTATCAAAAAGGGTCTCTTTGGGAAATAACGCCTGCTGATGTAGGGTGAGCCTGTTTTTAGAGGATTTTTTCATATCAGAGCGGACAATACAAAGATAGATACAAAAAAACAAGGGATGTAATTCGGGATTTGCCTTCAAGGTTTTATCGGCTTGTTACCCTTGTCCCGGCGTCTGGCTTGTCATCAATATCTTGAAATAAACTATCTCAGTATGATAGTTTATTGGTAATAAAAATATGCTTGCATCTGATTTCCAAACAGGCTTCTGAAAATTGCGATGCAGGCATTTGCTTTTTTAAATTAAGGATTCAATGTATGCCGCTGCTCAAAGAACGCCGGAAAACCCGGCAGATAAAAGTGGGGTCACAACCTGTGGGTTCCCAGGCCCCCGTTTCGGTTCAGTCCATGACCAACACCCAGACCCAGGATGTGCAAGCCACGGTGAATCAGATATTGTCCCTGGAGAAGGCCGGGTGCGAGATTGTCCGGGCAGCTGTGCCGGATATGGAAGCGGCCAAGGCTTTAGAAAAAATTAAAGCGCAGATTCATATTCCCTTGATCGCTGATATCCATTTTGACTGGCGTCTGGCCCTTGCTTCGGCTGAATCCGGTGTGGATGGACTGCGGATTAATCCGGGTAATATCGGCACGGCTGACAAAATAAAAGCCGTGGTGGACTGTGCCAGGGCACACAACCTTCCCATCCGCATAGGGGTAAATGGCGGATCTTTGGAAAAAGAGATTGAGAAACAATTCGGTGTGACAGCCCGGGGTATGGTGGAAAGTGCCCTTGCCAATATCCGGATTCTGGAGGATCTGGGGTTTTATGATATTAAAGTATCCTTGAAGGCTTCGGATGTTGAGCGAACCGTGGAGGCCTACCGGCAGCTTGCACCGTTGACCGATGTGCCGTTTCATGTGGGTGTCACCGAGGCTGGTGGCCTTTATGCCGGCATCACCAAATCCGCCATCGGTATCGGCATGCTGCTGGCCGAAGGGATCGGGGACACCATCCGGGTATCCTTGACCCGGGACCCGGTGGAAGAGATCCGCACCGGCTTTGAAATTTTGCGTGCATTGGGTCTGCGCCGGCGGGGTCCGGAGCTGATCTCCTGTCCCACCTGCGGGCGGTGTAAAATAAATTTGTTTAAAATTGCCGAACAGGTAGAAAAAGCTTTACTTGAGCGCTCAGCACAGATTAAAGTTGCTATTATGGGATGCGCGGTCAACGGTCCCGGAGAAGCCAAAGAAGCAGACATCGGCATTGCCGGCGGCGACGGCAAAGGCATTTTGTTTAAAAAAGGGAAAGTTATTCGTAAAATTGACCAGGCGTATCTTGTGGATGAGCTGATAAAAGAGATTGACGCAATGACTTTAAATGCGGAGGAAATAAATGGGAAAGAAAGTTAAGACTGCCATCACCCCCACAAGGGAAGAAGATTATGCCCAGTGGTACCAGGAGGTGGTAAAAGCCTCGGACATGTCGGAAAATTCGCCGGTCCGCGGATGCATGGTGATCAAACCCTGGGGATTTGCCATCTGGGAAAACATCCAGCGTCAGATGGATGCCCTGTTCAAAGAAACCGGGGTGAAAAACGCCTATTTCCCACTATTTATTCCCCTAAGCTATCTTGAAAAAGAGGCCGAGCATGTGGAAGGTTTTGCCAAGGAGTGTGCCGTTGTTACCCATCACAAGTTGGAAAAGGGCGAAGGCGGGGGGCTTGTACCGGCTGGGGAGTTGGCCGAGCCATTGATTGTCCGGCCCACGTCCGAAACGATTATCGGTGAATCCATGGCTAAATGGACCTCCTCTTACCGGGATCTGCCCATCCTTTTAAACCAGTGGGCCAATGTGGTGCGTTGGGAAATGCGCACGCGTATGTTTCTGCGCACCAGTGAATTTTTATGGCAGGAGGGGCATACGGCCCATGCCACTAGGGATGAGGCCATGGAACGTACCCTTCAGATGCTGGACATTTACGCCAAGTTTGTTGAAGATTGCTTGGCCATGCCGGTAATTAAAGGCCGTAAGAGTGAATCCGAACGGTTCCCCGGGGCGGATGACACCACCTGTATTGAATCCATGATGCAGGATAAAAGAGCGCTTCAGGCCGGCACCTCCCATTTCCTGGGTCAGAATTTTGCCAAAAGCTCCAACATCAAATTCCAGAATGAAGCAGGCCAGGAAGATTATGCATGGACCACTTCCTGGGGAACATCCACCCGGATGATCGGTGGCATGATCATGGTGCATTCCGATGATGACGGCCTGGTGGTTCCGCCCCGCATTGCCCCGGCCCATGTCGTGATCCTTCCCATTATCAAGAAAGGGGCTGATAATTCAGCTGTCCTGGAAAGCGCTGAAGCGCTCAAAGCGGCTTTAAGGCAGCAGACCTTTTACGGCCGGCCCGTGGAAGTGGAGATCGACAACCGGGACATTGGTGGTGCCAGAGGATGGGACTGGGTAAAAAAAGGTATTCCGGTGCGCGTGGAACTTGGTCCCAGGGATATTGAAAACAATAGCGTGTTCATGGCCCGCAGGGATACGGGTGAGAAAAAGGCAATTAACAGAGACGCATTCATAAATACCATTGCCGACATTCTGGATGACATCCAGAAGGCTTTGTTCCAGCGAGCCCTTGCCTTTCGAGAAGCCAACACCTTTTCCATTGATGAAAAAAAACAATTTTATGATTTGTATAAAAAAGCAAAGGGGTATAACAACGGCGCGTTTGTCCTGGCCCACTGGTGCGGATCGGGCCAGTGTGAAGAGAAAATAAAACAGGATCTGTCCGTAACCATCCGGTGTATTCCCTTTGACAGCCCTGACGAAGAGGGAACCTGTATTTGCTGTGGCGCAAAAAGTGACCGACGGGTCCTGTTTGCCAAAGCCTACTAAGCTTGGAACAAACCAACAACCGGTAGAATAAAATGATTCGAATCACCGACATATTGGACAAAATCTATGAATACAGTCCAGATGCGGATGTCTCGCTCATTGACCGGGCTTATATCTATTCCGCCCAGGTTCATGAAGGCCAGGTAAGGCTCTCGGGAGAACCTTATCTGTCCCATCCCCTGGAGGTGGCCAATATTCTGGCCGACATGAAGATGGACATGGAGAGCATTGCTGCCGCCCTGCTCCATGATGTCATTGAAGACACCCCTGCCACCAAAGAAGATATTTCCGATATGTTCGGCCCCGGAGTAGCCCATATTGTGGAGGGCGTGACCAAACTGTCCGCCCTGCATGCTTCCACCAAGGTGGCCCAGCAGGCAGAATCCCTGCGTAAAATGATCCTGGCCATGGCAGACGATATCCGGGTGGTACTCATCAAATTAACAGACCGTCTGCATAATATGCGGACCCTCAAATACCACAAAAAACCGGAAAAGCAGGCGGCCATCGCCCAGGAAACCCTGGATATCTATGCACCCATCGCCGCACGTCTTGGCATCTTCTGGATTAAAAATGAACTGGAAGAGATTGCCTTTTTTTACACCCTGCGTGAAGAGCACGATCGTATCCTGACCCTGGTAAATAAGGCCAAGGACGAGCAGGAAGCGTATATTAATGAGGTCTCAACCTCCCTGCACTATAAAATGGAAGAGATGGAACTGCCCTGCCAGATCAAGGGACGGTTTAAATCCTTTTACTCCATTTATCAGAAAATGTTGTCCCAGGGGCTTGAGTTTGATGAGGTTTATGACCTCATTGCCTTTCGAATCATCCTGGACACCGTGCCCCAATGTTATGCTGCCATGGGTGCGGTTCACTCCATGTGGAAACCCATCTATTATAAAATAAAGGACTATATCGGCAATCCCAAGCCTAATATGTACCAGTCCATCCACACCACGGTAATCGGCCCCAAAGGTGAACGGGTGGAAATCCAGATCAGAACCCATGAAATGAACCGGGTGGCGGAATCCGGCATTGCAGCCCACTGGTCATACAAGGAAGGTACCAAAATCGACGAAAACACCGGTGAACTGTTTGCCTGGATCCGGAATCTTGTGGAGAACCAGGAAAACCTCAAAGATCCGGATGAGTTCCTTGAAAATGTGCGTATAGATCTATATCCCGGAGAAATTTACGTATTTACCCCGGCAGGTGAAATCAAAACGCTGCCCAAAAAAGCCACACCCGTTGATTTTGCCTATCGGATTCACACGGAAGTTGGGGCCCAGTGCACAGGTGCCCGGGTCAACGGCAAGCTTGTACCCCTGGCCCATGAGTTGCGCACCGGTGATACCATTGAAATCATAACCACCAAAGGACACACCCCCAGCCGGGACTGGCTCAATTTTGTTAAAACAGTTAAGGCAAAAACAAAAATCAGGGCCTATATCAATGCCAGGGAAAGGGAGCGAAGCTATTCCCTGGGCCGGGAAATGTGTGAGAAAACATTCAGAAAACGCAATCAAAATTTCAACGCCCTGATTAAGTCAGGTGATATCGGCAGGGTGGCAGAGTCATTGGGTTTCAAGACGGTTGACGACCTGATCGCCCATGTGGGATTTGGACAAATGACAGCCCTTCAAGTGCTGAAGCGGGTTGTGCCGGAACTTGAAAAAGATTCAGAGGATGCCGATGCCGGCATCATTGAAAAAATAGTTTCCCGCTCTTCGGAAAAACGAACCACCGGGGTTATAGTAAAAGGACTTGATGATATTCTGGTCAAGTTCTCAAGATGCTGCAATCCCCTGCCGGGAGATCCCATCATCGGATATATTACCCAGGGTCAAGGGGTCGCCATCCATCGGAAAAACTGCATTAATGTTTTAAAAATGGGCAGTGAAAGGATTATCGAGGTCGAATGGGCCAGTGATATTAAGGAATCATACCCTGCGTCCATCTGCATCAAAACAGATGATCGCCACGGTCTTCTGGCCGATATTGCTGCTGTAATTTCAAAGGCCGGTATCAATATTCTAAACGCGCACTCGGAAACATCGGATGAGGGTATTGGGGTTTTTTATTTCACCATCATGGTGGAAAGTTCCGGGCAGCTTAAAAAAGTCATGACAGAACTTCGCCGGGTAAAAACCGTCAACGAGGTTAAACGGGTCATCACTGAAGATATTAATTCAAGTTCACATTCAAAATAAAACCATCCATATAACGTTCCTTTTAAACAGGCTCTTAAAATTGTTGCATTGTAATATTGTTGTCTCTTCATCATTTCCTAACCAAACTTTATAATAATCGAACAAAGAATTGTTTATTTTAATGCGGAGATCTGTATGAAAAAAATTTTTATCCTGGATACCAATGTCATCCTACATGACAGCGGATGCATTCATCAATTCAAAGACAATGACATTTACATTCCCATTACGGTTATTGAGGAACTGGATAAATTTAAAAAAGGGAACAATGTCATTAATTGCAATGCCCGGGACTTTTTAAGGACTTTGGATGCTTTGTCCTGTGATACGGTGCTCAACGGCGGGGCGCCCATTGATAACGGAGAGGGCAGTATTGCCATCCGCCTGGATACCGCCTTGGATCCCATAATTAAAAACAATTTTAATGAAATCACCCCGGATGTCAGGATTATAAATATTGCCTATTCCATTGCCAAAGAAAATGGTTTCAAGAATGTTGTTTTTGTCACCAAGGACGTGAACTTGCGTCTGAAAGCCCGCTCCATTGGCTTGAAAACTGAAAATTACAACTCCCAGTTTGTTGAGAACATTTCCGAGATGTATACCGGTATGAAGGTGGTGAATAATATTAGCTCCCAGGTACTGGACCAGCTGTACCAAAAGCCCTATGAAACACAAACCGCAAGCCTGGGAGAAGATGTGGCACTTTTTGCCAATGAAAATGTGATACTGAAAAACGGATCCAAATCCGCTTTGGCCTATTTTGACGGCGCAAGCCAGACGGTGAAGCTGATTCAACCCAGAATATGTTACGGCATCAAACCGCGGAATTCGGAACAGGCGTTTGCCCTGAATGCCATGCTCAATCCGGAGATATCCCTAGTTACTATTTCCGGCAAAGCCGGTACCGGAAAAACCCTGTTGGCCCTGGCTGCCGCCCTGGCTAAAAAGCAGTTCTACCGGCAGATTTTTATCGCCCGGCCTGTGGTTCCGCTGAGCAACAAAGATTTAGGGTTTCTTCCCGGAGATGTGGCTTCCAAGTTGGACCCATATATGCAACCCCTGTATGATAACCTTTCTGTTATACAGAATCAATTTAATGAAAATGGTTCCAACGGAAAAAATATCAAGGAGCTGATAGAAGAGGAAAAGATCGTTATTACGCCGATTTCATATATCAGGGGCCGATCTATTGTTCGGGTGTTTTTTATCGTGGATGAGGCCCAGAACCTCACACCCCATGAGGTAAAAACAATTATTACACGGGCAGGGGAGGGCACAAAAATTGTTTTTACGGGAGATATCTTCCAGATAGACCATCCCTATCTGGACACCCAGACCAATGGGCTTGCATATATCATAGAAAAGATGAAGGGTCATAATATTTATGCCCACATCAATCTTGAGAAGGGTGAACGTTCTGAACTGGCGGAATTGGCTTCAAAAATCCTGTAGGCAACGCGTGTTTGCATCACCTGCGGCGTTACAGCCCGGTCGCGGCAGGGGCAACTACAGTTTTTCGGATTGTGCCTTGCATCTGACGCAAAAATACCATGCCTACTCCATGACAGAAACAACAAAATTCCGGCATGCTAACACATGCCGGAATTTATTGATAATATCTTTAACCCTGGAAAAAATTAAGGGGGATATTTCATCAATCCCAATAGCAAATCTTTACTTAAGACGCTTTGGTAACTTTTCCCGCCTTAATACAAGAGGTACATACATCAATTTTTCTGACGCAACCCGGTTTAATCACCGCGCGAACTCTTTGAAGATTAGGATTGAAGCGCCTTTTATTGAGGTTATGGGCATGGCTGACATTGTTGCCGACCATTGGTTTTTTTCCACAGATTGCACATTCTTTTGACATAATAATTATACTCCTAATAAAATCGCCCTATCAAAATTAGTGTTTGAACGAAAATTCACCCATCTGCGGCGTTGCATAAAAATTTATCAGATCATGAGATCGGGCCTCACAACCACAAGGTTGCTCCGGTTTTAAATTTTTCTGCGCCTTGCACCTGGGCAACTTTTCGTCCAAACACAAATCAAAACTTGAAGGTGATATAACATATTAAAATAAAAGTAAAGGCTTTTTATTTTTCTTCGTTGTCGGATTCAGCTGCGTTAAGGTGTTTCGACACCTCGGGAATTTTTTCAAGGGCGATTTGGCTTTGATCGGTCCCGGCATAGTTTTCCACAATATACTGGTAGCGCTTCAGCGCAGCCTCGTATTTTTTTGTTTTGTTATAAAAAGTGGCGACATACAATTCATGGCTGGCCATATTGTCAATGCAGGCGTCAATATGGGCTAACGCTTTCTGGCTGTACTCATTTTCCGGAAACAACCGGATCAGCCTTTCAAACTCAGCCATGGCCTTTTTGGAAGGCGTTGCATCCCTGTCTATGGTATCTATCTGATTAAACCAGCACATGGCGATCTGGTTGATGATATATGGCACAGCCTCATTTTTGGGATGCATTTTTTCAAAGCTTTCATAGGCAGCAATCGCCTCGGGATATTCTTCAAGATGAAAATGAGCATCGGCAATTTTTAATTCCGCCAAAATGGCATAGTTACTGAACGGGTACCAGTCTTTTAGATCCGTATACGCCTTGATCGCATCCTCATAGTCCTCATTCATAAACGAAGCAGCACCTTCCGCTGCCAGCTGCTGGGCGTTTTTGTTCATCTGATGTTTTTCTTCAAACAGGGAACACCCCGAAAGCAAAAGAATGACCAGTCCTGCAATGAGAGTTTTTTTCATTTTATAAGTTCTCTACATAATGCTCTGCACTGACCGCAGCAATAGCAGCATCTCCCACAGCCGTTGCAATCTGGCGCAAAGGCGTATCCCTGACATCGCCGATAGCGAAAACACCGGGCACGTTCGTCTGCATTTTGGTGTCTACAAGAATAAACCCACCTTCATCGGTATTGACATCACCTTTTATAAATTCGGTGTTGGGCAGAATGCCTATCCAGATAAAGCAGCCGTTCGCATCAACTTTAGACTCATCGCCGGTTTTCACATTTTTCACAGTAACTTTTTCAACGCTGAAAAATCCATCCATTCCCGTTACGACACTATCCCAAATGAATTCAATTTTATCGTTGGCAAAAGCTCTTTCCTGAAGAATCTTAGCGGCCCGCAATTCATCCCTGCGATGGACTATATACACTTTTTTAGCAAACCGGGTGAGAAAAAGGGATTCCTGGATTGCGGTATCCCCGCCGCCTACTGCTACCAACACTTTTTCTTTGAAAAAAGGCCCGTCACAGGTGGCGCAAAAGGACACCCCTTTACCCATGAACTTGTCCTCGCCAACCCCGAGTCTCTTCGGAGATGCGCCCGAGGCAATGATCAGGGACTTGGTTTTAATGCGTTTTTCCTTGAGAATAACTTCCTTGGTCTTCCCGGAAAGATCGAGTCCCTTAACCTCTGCGGTTTCAATCTCTAACCCCAAGCCCAAAGCCTGTTCTTTTATTTTTTCGGCCAGGTCAAACCCGGAAATACCTTCGGGAAACCCGGGATAATTTTCAATCCAGTCCGTGATAAGGACCTGACCGCCGGGAACAGCTTTTTCAATCAGCAAAACATTCATCCGGGCCCGGGCCGCATACAGTCCTGCGGTCAGACCGGCCGGCCCGGCACCGATGATCACCAGATCATATTCACTCATTGGAAGTCTCCTTAAAGAACGCTTTTGATGGCCTCTTCAAGTTTTTCCTTTGCCACCATGCCGGTAATCTGATTGACAACCGCTCCATCCTTAAAGAAAATGAGGGTTGGAATGGCCTGTACATTGTGTTTACTGGGGCTTATGGGGTTATCATCCACGTTGACCTTGGCAAAGATCATCTGATCACCAAATTCATCGGCCAATGCATCAATGGTTGGCCCAATGGCTTTGCACGGACCACACCAAGGCGCCCAGAAATCTACCATAATCGGCTTGTCAGAAGTTTTTAACAGTTCGTCGAAATCTTCGTCGTTGAGATGAATAGTATTTTCCGCCATAGTTAGTTCCTATTTTGTAGGTTAAAATTATCGCAACTATAAGTTCATAATCGGGTTTTGTCAATTTTGGACGCCAAAATTCAGCGTTGATGTTGAAACGGCAAGCGCTTTGTTCTTTAGAAGAACAAAGCGCATCATTATTAATTCAAAATTTGCGATTACCAGTTTTCACCAAGAACTTCAAAATGAGCCTGGGGATGGTCGCAGGCCGGGCACGTTTCAACCGCTTCAATTCCTTCATGCAGATAACCGCAGTTCCGGCACCGCCAGGTGATCGGTGCGTCTTTTTTGAAAACCGTGCCCGCCTCAATATTGGCCGCCAGGTCATTGTATCTTTTTTCATGCTGTTTTTCAGCAACAGACACCATGTCAAAAACCTCGCCAATGGCATCAAAGCCTTCTTCCCTGGCAATGGCGGCAAATTCCGGATACATTTGGGACCACTCCTCATGTTCTCCGGCCGCAGCCGCTTTCAAGTTTTCCAGTGTGGTACCAATGACACCGGCAGGAAACGTGCCGGAAATTTCGAGCTCTCCGCCTTCAAGAAATTTAAAAAAGCGTTTTGCATGCTCTTTTTCCTGGTCGGCAGTTTCGGCAAAAATTGCAGAAATCTGGACATACCCGTCCTTTTTAGCCTGGCTGGCAAAATAATTATAACGCATTCTTGCCTGGGATTCACCGGCAAAGGCGGTGAGCAGGTTTTTTTCTGTTCTGGTTCCTTTCAAACTGGCCATAATTCGAACCTCCTTAATTTCTTAAATTTATTTATAATAAAGAATGTCAGACAAAATAGTCACGAATAAAACCATTCAGCTCATCATAGCTTATGTCCTCCACCCTGGCCTGTCCGATTTGTCCAAGAAAAACAAAAAAGAGATTGTTGCCTTGTTTTTTCTTATCCCTGGATGCCGCCTCAATGATCTGTTCCGGGGGGACGTCGAAGGCAACAGGCAGTCCAAGCCCTAAAAGTAAATCCTTGATTCGGTCCACATCTTCTTGATTGATATATCCTTTTTGTTGGGAAAATTGTGCTGCCACTACCATTCCTGCGGCGACCGCACGGCCATGGCCGCAAGGGTTCAGTTTTTCAAAGGCATGTCCGATGGTGTGCCCGAAGTTAAGCTTGCGGCGCTCCCCGGCCTCCCGTTCATCTGCCTGAACCACACGGGATTTAATGGCCACTGAATCCGCAACCATTCGGAAAACCGTTTCCCGGTCCAGGGCCAGGGCTTTATCCCGGTTGTTTTCGACAAATTCCAGAAGGTCACGATCCTCGATCAGTCCATGTTTGACAATCTCGGCCAGACCGTTGGAGATTTCCCTGTCCGGCAGGGTGGACAGCATGTCGATGTCACACAGGACAAACTGTGGCTGGTTGAACACCCCCACCATATTTTTAAAGGCGTCCAGATTGACGCCGTTTTTACCCCCGACGCTGGCATCTACCTGGGAAAGAAGGGATGTGGAAACAAAGCCGAAACGGATGCCCCTTCACAGACAATGCCCCCGCCGATCGCCAGCAAAAAACTTGACCGGTCGCATCCGGCCTTAATCATTTCCCGCAGGATATATTCCACCGTAGCAAGGGTTTTGATCTTTTCCCCGGTACCGATGGTGATTACATGGCCGGCAGGGAAGGATGCACCGTAATGCTTGAGGATGTTTTCATCGGTAACAATAACCACAGAACTCTGGTCCGGCAGGTACTCTCCTACACGGGACAAGGACTCTCCCACATGGATGGCAGATGTGCCCTGCCGTCCCTCAACTGTAAAGGTTTTAATCATATTTTTCGCCTTGGGAAATGATAAGATTGACATTCGTTTTTTCAGTTAGCATGTTTGCTTTTCTGTTTTTTTATCAATATTCGTTGGCTTGGGCAAACAAAAAAGGATGCAGGTTCAACCGTCGCTTTTATAGTACCAATATAAATTAATTAATATTTGATTTTAATCAATCTTCAATATAAACTTTAATAAAATATTTTGGAGTCATATGCAGTTAAACGTTCTTATAGCTGATGACCATGCCATCATTCGGGAGGGGTTGAAAAGCCTTCTGGAAAACCGGGGTATACAGGTTGTGGATATTGCCAAAAACGGCAGGGAGGCCGTTGAAAAAGCAATCGCTCTTAAACCGGATATTGTAATGATGGATATTTCCATGCCTGACCTTAACGGTGTGGAAGCCACAGCCAAAATAAGGGCAGAAGTGCCCCATGCAAGGGTGATCGCTTTATCCATGCATTCAAGTAAAAAGATTGTCGATAAAATGTTTAATGCGGGCGCTTCCGGTTATATTCTCAAAGAGTCTGCCTTTGATGAAATCTATGATGCCATCCAGGAAGTTCTCCGTAGAAATTTTTATCTGACGCCCGCCATTGCCAGAATGTGTACCGACGGCCAGGGCACGGATCGCAGCACATGGGAAACAAAACCCGAATTCAATAAAATTTCCCGGAAGCAACGGGAGGTCCTTCAATTGATTGCTGAAGGCAAAAAAACCAGAGACATTGCCGAGACCCTGGGTATAAGCGTTAAGACCGTGGAAACCCATCGAAGAAATATTATGAAGAAACTTGATATTTTTTCAGTGGCCGGATTAACCAAGTATGCCATTCGCGAAGGCATCATCGCACTGGAATAAAAAGCAACAAGCGCAACGCAACACTTGATCATCAAGTTTTTAGGGAATTTGTTCAAATTCAAGGCGGAACTAATTTTTAACCGGAGGAATATACAATATATTTTAAGGATTAAAATTTTTTCCAACGCCGAAGTTGGGCAAATTAACAAAAATTTGATCATCGAGTAACAGGATACGGACTCAATGGAACATATTACAACTGCAAACCAGTTTGAAAAAACAGATGCTGTGGAGGCGCTTGCCAACGGCATTGCCCATGACGTCAACAATCTGTTGACCGCCATCAAGGCACATGCCTCCATGATGTTGAACAATGTTAATCCCACAGACCCGCTCTACAACCACATTATTGAAATATTGTCCAGTGTTGACAAGGGCTCCGATCTTGCCAACCAACTGCTCGGCTTTGCCATGGCCGATGAGATTTATTTAACACGCATGGATGTCAACAGGCTGGTGCGGTCTGTGGTGGAAACCCTTAATCTGAAAGGGCAACGAATCATCCTGGATGTAAGCCTTGATGCCAAGCCTTTAATTATCAAAGGCGATCCTGAAAAAATTAAACAGGTAGTTTCAGCTATAATCAGCAACGCATTGCAAGCTATGCCGGAAGGCGGCAAACTTTCTGTGCGCACGGAAGCGGACGCAATTCTTAATGGTACCGCAGAATCCTTTGGGCTGGAATCCGGTTTTTTTTGTAAAATCACAATATCCGATACCGGTATCGGCATGGACGGCGACAC
The DNA here is from genome assembly GCF_963666695.1 of uncultured Desulfobacter sp. Taxonomy (GTDB): domain Bacteria; phylum Desulfobacterota; class Desulfobacteria; order Desulfobacterales; family Desulfobacteraceae; genus Desulfobacter. Next base: position 3,247,520 of record NZ_OY762947.1, on the reverse strand, counting down.
CCTGGAAAAAATATTCAAGGCCTTTTATTCCCACGATCATAAGCAATTCCCGGAAAAAAAGGGGCTGGGCCTTACCTTTGCCAAAAAAATCGTTAAACATCACAATGGCGTCATAGATGTCTGGAGTTCTTTAAATGTCGGCTCCTCTTTTTCCATTATTCTGCCCCTGGCAGAGCACAAGCATCTGGATGACATGCCTTCTGCCCAGGAGGAATTGAAGCTTGGCCATGAGTCCGTGCTCCTGGTGGATGATGAACAGCGCATTCTCGACGTTGGACGTACAATATGTAAGGCCTTGGGCTACACGGTTTTCACTGCGGCTTCGGGCAAAGATGCCTTGAAAATATATGCAGAAAAAAAGAACGACATAAATGTTGTGGTTCTGGATATGATCATGCCGGGCATGGATGGGCTTGATGTGTTTCTGGCGTTGAAAAAAATTAACCCTGATATTAAGGTTCTGCTTTCCACAGGATATGCCATTGATGAAAATGCCCAGGAAATGCTCAAGCAGGGTTGCAAAGGATATATTCTCAAACCCTATTCCGTGGTGGATTTTTCACATAAGTTAAGAGAGGTTCTTGGCTGACAGACCATTCTTGGCATTTGCCCGGATATATGAAAATTCATCATTCCTTGACACAAATTTGATGATTTTCTATAGTCTCGTAAACATTCATAAATCCATATTCTGAACAGCTTTTTTAAGGCCTGGCAGAAATGGTACGGATCAATCTCAACTTTGTTTATGGATTTTAATGATAAATTTTGATAACACCGCTCCTGTCAAACTCAAAGGTGCCGGTGGCGGGTTGTGGATTACCATAGACCCCTCCCATCCGGAGTCTGAACTCATTACTGAAATTGACAGATTGCTGAAAAAACTCAAACACCTGGCCATAAATGCGGATGTAACCCTTGATATTGGTGATGCCGGTGGGCAAGAGGAACTGGTTGCCAGGATAAAATCATACCTTGAAAGCCACTTTGAGCTTGGCACTATTTCAACTACCCCCAAAAAACGTTCCATTCCCACCGAACGTCGTCGGCAAAGAGATCTGTCCAAGGGCTGGAACCATCATAAAAGTGATGTGCTTATGCTCAGGGGGCGGGTACGCTCCGGCCAGAAAATTAATGCCAGAAAACATTTGGTAATCACAGGGGACGTGAACCCCGGCGCTGAAGTCAGCGCAGGCGGCGATATCATTGTGCTTGGCACCCTGGCAGGAAAAGTCCATGCCGGGTACCCGAAAAATGACGGTGCCATGATATTCTCCCTGGTATTTAACCCCAGTCTGGTAAACATCGGACTGATAACAGCCACCGGAGCCGGCGAACCAGGAACACAAGGTCCTGAATTTGCTTGTGTGGAACAGGGCGTTATTGTGGTTAAAAATTATATGAAAGAAAATCCGTTCAAACGCATGCCCTGGCCGGAAGTAATTTAAAAAAACATAACTATTGAGGTGTAATTTGGAAGGAAAAATTATTGTCGTAACATCTGGAAAGGGCGGCGTGGGAAAAACAACAGCGACCTCTTCCATTGGGGCAGCCCTGGCACTTGAAGGAAAAAGGGTTGCCATTGTGGATATGGATATCGGACTGCGTAACCTTGATGTGGTTATGGGCCTGGAAAACCGGATCGTTTTTAATATTGTAGATGTGGTCCAGGGCAAGTGCAAGATTGACCAGGCAGCCATCCGGGATAGACGTATTGACAATCTTTTTCTAATCCCGGCCTCCCAAAGTGATAATAAAGATGTGTTGTCACCGGAAGGGGTTGAGCGGGTGGCCAAGGAGCTGCGCAAAAAATTTGATTACGTGATCATGGATTCTCCGGCCGGCATTGAAAGAGGGTTTGAAAACTCCATTGCCGGCGCCAATGAAGCGGTTGTGGTCTGCACGCCGGATGTCTCCGCCGTCAGGGACGCAGATCGCGTTATCGGCCTTTTGTACGCCCGTTCCCTGGAACCCAAACTCATTGTCAACCGTATTGAACCGGCCCGTGTGGAACGCGGTGAAATGCTCAGTCATGAAGATGTGCTGGATATATTATCCATTGATCTGGCAGGACTTGTGCCCATGGATGAAAAGGTACTCATCTCCTCCAACACCGGTACGCCGTTGGTGCTCCAGAACGATTCAACCGCCGGACAGGCCTTTCGCAGAATTGCCAAACGTCTGAATGGAGAAGATATTCCCATTGAGTTGCCGAATCGGAAAACCAGCGTATGGAGCAAACTGAGTAAAACTTTCGGGTTAAGATAAGGAGAGTTGAATGCTGCAAGATTTTTTGAGACGGTTCACAGGCCAGAAAAGAAGAAGTAGTGACGACGCAAAAAAGCGCCTTCAATTTTCTTTAGTTTATGACAAGCTGGAGGTGAACGATACCACGTTGACGGATCTTCAGACGGATATCGTTGATGTGATATCAAAATACTTTGAAATTGATAAGGATGCGTTGGAGCTTAAGGTCAAAAATGATAAAGATGTCTCTGCCCTGGTGTTTAACACCCCGATTCTCCATGTGAAGAGAAAACGGGCATAAGATAGACTATTGGGGCATGCAGGCGTTGAAATCAAACCGCCCGGAAACAAATTATTGTTTCCGGGCGGTTTTTAGTTTTCAGATGCCGGGATTCGTTCTAACCTCGGCCGCTGTAGGGGCAGGCCACTGTGCCTGCCCTCCACCGTACCTGCCTTAACGAGGGCAACCACAGAGGGTTGCCCCTACGACAAATGGCCTACAATGGACCATCGGTTTACTCGATGGGTTTTACCGTTTTAATGGCCAACTCCTGAAGCTGCCCCGGAACCGCCTTTGAAGGCGCCTGGGTCATCAGGCAGGTGGCTTTCTGGGTTTTTGGAAAGGCAATGACACTGCGGATGGAATCCTCACGGCAAAGCAGCATCACCAGACGATCCAGGCCAAATGCCAGACCACCGTGGGGCGGTGCGCCAAACGTCAGGGCGTCCAGCAGGAAACCAAACTTCTCATTGGCGTCTTCTTTACCGATTCCTAAGCACTTGAGCACCCGCTCCTGCAGTTCGCTGTCATGGATACGGATACTGCCGCCGCCGATCTCAACACCGTTCAGAACCAGGTCATAGGCCCGGGAGTTGACGTCCAGGGGATTGCTCTCCAGTTTGTCGATATCCGATTCCATGGGTGCGGTAAACGGATGATGAAGCGCCTGGTAGCGTTTTTCCGTTTCATCATATTCAAACATGGGGAAATGGGTAATCCAGGTAAATTTGTACTCATTGTCATCAATGAGCCCAAGCCTGCGTGCCAACTCGTTTCTCAACTGGCCTAATGCTTCATTGGTGATCTTGGGTTGGTCCGCCACAAAAAAGACAATATCACCGGGTTCAAGATCCAGGCGCTGCTTTAACGCCTCTTTTTCATCATCAGAGAAGAATTTGGCAATGGGGGACTGCCACTGGTCTTCCTTTATCTTTATCCAGGCCAGACCCTTGGCCCTGTAAACGGCTGCAAATTCGGTGAGCTCATCAATCTGTTTTCTGGAAAAATCCGCACAGCCTTTGGCATTGATGGCTTTGACCAGCCCGCCGTTTTTAACCACAGAGGCAAACACTTTGAAATCCGCATTGGCCACAATGTCGGACACATTTTTTAATTCCAGACCAAACCTTAAATCAGGACGGTCTATACCGAATCGTTCCATGGCCTCGGCCCAGGTCATGCTGGGGAAGGGTTCGGGAAAGTCCACATCCAGCACATTTTTGAATATGGCCTTGATCAGCCCTTCGGTAATCGCCATCACCTCCTGCTCATCCACAAAGGAGAGCTCCATATCAATCTGGGTAAACTCGGGCTGGCGGTCCGCCCGCAGGTCCTCGTCCCTGAAACATTTGACAACCTGGTAATACCGGTCAAAGCCGGCAACCATCAAAAGCTGCTTGAACAGCTGGGGAGACTGGGGCAGGGCATAAAAGTCGCCCTGGTTGACCCGGGAAGGAACCAGATAATCCCTGGCGCCTTCGGGGGTGCTTTTGGTCAAAACCGGGGTTTCAATATCTATAAATCCGTTGGCATCCAGATAATTTCGAACCGTCATGGTCGTTTTGTGCCGGACCAGCATATTGTTTTTAAGCTGGGTGCGCCTTAAATCCAGATAACGGTACTGGAGTCGGATCGTTTCCGATGCATCCACCCGGTCTTCAATCTGAAAGGGAGGTGTTTTGGCTCTTGAAAAAATCCGCAGTTCGTCCACAAGCACCTCTATGGCACCGGTGGTCATCCTGGAGTTTACCATGTCCGCAGGTCTTGCCGACACCTTTCCTTTGATGCCCAGGACATACTCATTTCTGATTTCCTGGGCTTTTTCATGGACAGCTCCGGAGACCGACGGATCAAACACAACCTGGGTAATGCCTTCCCGGTCCCGAAGGTCCACAAAAATAACGCCGCCGTGGTCCCGGCGGTGCTGAACCCACCCCATGAGTACGACGTCCTGGCCAGTGTGGCTTTCTCCCACCTCGATGCAAGAGTGGGTGCGTTTCATATCTCCAAGTAAATCAGTCACTTTTATTTTTATACTCCATAACTATAATTTAACATTTAATTAATTTTTTCAGGTCATTCACCAGATTATCCAGGCCGATTTCTGTTTGTTCCTTGGTCGCCATGTTGCGCAGCACAAGTTTTTTTTGGGCAAGTTCATCGTCCCCGACAATAAGAACAAACGCGGCATTAAGCTTGTTTGCCCGCTTCATCAATGCTTTCATGCTTTTTCCACGGAAATCCGTATCTGTTCTGATGCCCATGGTATTAAGCCTGCAGGACCATTCAAATGCATGTTCCTGGGCATCCGCCCCCAGGCTGACAATAAAAAGGTCAGGGCCCTTTTCAGATACCTGTTTGTCAAGCTGTTCCATAACTTCCACCAGACGGTCAAACCCGATGGCAAACCCGATGGCTGGTGTTGAGGGCCCGCCAAGCTCTTCCACCAGACGGTCGTACCGGCCGCCCCCGGCAACGGCGGACTGGGCACCAAGCGTTGTGGTTTGAATCTCCCAGGCTGTGCGGGTATAATAGTCAAGTCCACGCACCAGGGTGTCATCGACCATGAAATCCACCCCGAGTTTTTCAAGGCTGTTTTTCACGATGTCAAAATGGGTACGGCAGTCCGGGCACAGGTGATCCACTGTGGCAGGTGCCCCTTCAAGGGCCTGTCTGCATGTTTGTGCTTTGCAGTCCAGTATCCGCAACGGATTTTTAACCAGCCTGCGTTTACAGTTCTCACACAGATTGTCTTTTCGTTCGCCTAAAAAATCCAGCAGGGCGTTTTGAAAATCAGGGCGGCAGGCCGGGCAGCCAAGGCTGTTGATATGGGCCGAGAGGCCTTCAAGTCCAAGACGCTGCAGCAATGTGTGCAAAAGAAAAATCAGTTCACTGTCGATATAAGGGGATTCTACCCCGAAAACCTCGGCATCAATCTGGTAAAACTGGCGGTAGCGCCCTTTTTGCGGTCGCTCCCGACGGAACATGGGACCTGTCAGGTAGAACTTGCGCACCGGTTCGGAAGCATACATTTTATGCTGGATATACGACCTGCAAATGGATGCCGTGGCCTCGGGCCGCAGTGTGAGCATCTCACCTTTTCTGTCTTCAAAGGTATACATCTCCTTTTCAACAATATCGGTTGCTTCTCCGATACTCCGGGCAAACAATGCTGTTTTTTCCACAATGGGGATACGGATTTCCCTGTATCCAAAGGATTCAAACAGGGCTGCCGCTTCTTGTTCCACCTTTTGCCACAGAGCAATTTGCTCCGGTAAAATATCTCTGAACCCGCGTATGGTCTGCATGTTTTTATTATCTTTAATCTATGTTGTTTATTTCAAAAAAATATACAGCCGATCTATATAGTTTGAAATCAGCGTCTTAGTCAACATATAATACAGTATTGTAGATGATTTCACGGGGTCTGATAGTCAACGTTTATTTTGATTGCGAGGCTATGGCAAGGTCATCTCTATGCACCGTCAAAAAAAAAATAAAAAATTTGTTGCGCTTGGTGAATCTAGTAGTTATAGTATCCAAAAATATCAACGAAGCTAGCACCAACGGGTGTAACTAAATATGTCAAAGGGCATGTTATCATTCAGGTACGAAGAAGAAAAAGAATTAAGCGGTTTCACCTCCTTGGCAGATGTATCTGTATCTCTTGATCCTGCCAAAAGTATTGCCTTAGACACCCCATTGTACCACTACCGTCGGTGTAAGAATGTTAAATGCAGCGATAAACAAAAAATATCAAATAATAGTTTTGAAGAGCTAACAATTGATGTTTTTTAATGATTTTTAAATAAGGTTAAAACCCCCATGGCTGCCACCTGTTCACTCTTTTATGGAAGCATATTAAATTCAGCGTTGAATTTTGGCTATACTATCCTATTGACAAACCGGAAGTTCCTATCCTATATAAACTTAAACATGATTAGAGATCATTAACTTTGAAACGAGCGTTTAATATTCAAATCCCAAACAGAAAGGAGGGCTTGGTGCGGGAGAAAGTTTAGGGGGGGGAACTTTAAACCTTCTTGCGACGAAGATGAGCAACTAACGTCCCTTAAAGAAAAAAGCAATATCCGAAGCCAGATGAAATTGCCGCAAGGTTAAGTTAGGTGCTTGAAAAAATGACGTTTTGTTTCCCTATAAAGAGCAAAATGTCAAATTGAAGTCTGTTGGTAATATCGAATGAATTGAGAAGTTTTATTTAATTAAATTCACTACAATTATCAGGGAGGAAAGATGCAACTAACTGGATTAAAATATGGAAAGCAATTGATGGATATCGTTGATTTCCCCGTAGCAGAGACCCTGACAGAGACTGCTACCAAAGAAGAGATTGAAGCGTTGCTGAAAAAGGGCGGAAAACTCGTTGTAAAACCGTCTTTCATGGGCAGTGCCGGTAAAAAAGGAAAAGCCGGTCTGGTAAGAATAGTCGATAACTATGCCGATGCCGTCCAGGCCAAAAAAGATCTTTTCTATGCCGAATATCAGCAAGGCCCTGTGACACATAAAGCAAACGGCGTTACATTTGAAGAATTTGTCGCATCTGACGCTGAGCTTTATGTAAGTATCACAACCTCAACAATTACCAGAACGCCTGTCATGCTTCTGATTGTTGAAGGTGGTGTTGAAGTTGAAGAACTTCCGGACGACAAAAAAGCCATCGTTCCGTTTAACCCCAATGAAGGCCTTAGAGGGTATCATATCAATGATGCACTGCTTAAACTTAAATGCCCCAAACCTTTCATCAGCCCGCTGGTACAGCAGCTTCCCAAGCTGTGGGATCTGTATAACAATTATGGCCTGACCATGATTGAGCTGAACCCCATCCGCATGAAAAAAGGCAAACGCCCCCTTCCGGTGGCTTGCGACGTTAAAGCCGCTTTTGACCAGGATGATCCCGCACATACCCGTATCAAATTCCCCAATGAAGTATTTGCTACTGAATTGACGGAATTTGAAACTGAGATCAACCAGCTGAGAACCTATCAGGGACAGAGCGACGTTGTGGAACTCAACCCCAACGGAACCATCCTGCCCTTCATGTTTGGTGGTGGTGCCAACAGTGCGGCCACTGAGGTTCTGGGCGACAAAGCGATCTTCTCATCAGACTTTGGTGGAAACCCGCCCTATGCAAAGATGAAAGAGATTGCAAGCATTTCCTATAGACATTTTCTGAAGAATGCGAACATTGTTCAGATCATTGGTGGTAAAGCAAACAACACCGATATTTTTGTTACCATCAAAGCGATGCTGGACGCCCTGAGGGAAAACATCCATCTGAATCCGGATATCCACGTTGTAATCGGTCGTGGTGGACCAAACGTCGTGCAGGGAATGATTTATGCCCGTGACCTTCTTGACAGTATGAAAATCCCTTACAAAATGTTCGGTTTCGACAGTAGTATGATTGGTGTATTGAATTACACCCTGGAACTGGATGCATGGATTGAAGCAAATAAGAAAAAATAAGTGCTGATCTAGAACAAGGGTCAAAAGTAGTCTCACGATTTTTATATGAAATCGAAGAAATTGATAACAATAACCAGAAAATAAATCATATTTATTGGAGAAGCTATGAGCCAAACTAATCCGTTCCCCTACTACGTGGGAGTAAATAGTCTAGAAGAAATAGCAAATAAAGATACCCGGTGCGTGGTGATGAATCTTCTGGGTGGTGAAAGTAAAGGCGTAACCCCCACATCACATGAATTCAGCGGCGGTAACATTGTTGCTGGTGTTCAATATGGAAAATCCGGTGCAAAGATGGAAACCAAAATTGGTGATATCCCTGCATTCGGCAGCATTAAAGAGATTATTGACGCAGGTATCGAATTTGATACAGGTGTTATCTATCTGCCCCCCACAGCGGTTGGCGCTGCTGCGGCTGAACTTATTGCCCAGAATCCCAAACTGAAGAAAATCGTCATTTTGACTGAAAAAGTTTCCGTCAAAGATTCCCAGTTTATCCGTGCAATAGCACAGGAAAATAAAATCGACGTATTTGGTGGAAACTGCCTGGGTATCGGCAACTCCTGGGAACAGGTCCGTGTTGGTGGCGCCCTGGGCGGTAACAATCCGGGTGAATCTCTGGTAAAAGGAAGTGTTGCGGTTTACAGTAACTCAGGTAACTTCAGTACAACCATCCCTGAATATTTGAAAACAGCCGGTTTCGGTACATCCACCGTATTAAGCTCCGGTAAAGACCTTTATATCCAGTTCGCTTTCGCAGAATTCCTGTACTGCGCTGAAAACGATCCCAGAACCAAAGCCATCTTCTGCTACATTGAGCCCGGCGGATATTATGAAAAACAGGCATTGGACTGGGTTCAAGACGGCACCATTAAACTGACCAAACCGATTGTTGCGTGTGTAATCGGTCGCTGGAAAGCCAATTTAAGCCGTGCGGTTGGTCATGCCGGCGCCATTGCCGGTGGTGGCGATGATGCCCTTGCAAAAGAGAAATGGTTTGATGAGTATTTCGGTATTGGTATGTTTGATTCTGAAAACCCGAAAGCGTCCAAGAAGGGTGTCAGAATCGAATCCATCCAGGATGCGCCGCTTGCCATGACTGCGCTGTATAAAGAAATCGGAGAGGATACCGATTTTGCACCCAAGGGCGACCTGAGCCTGAAACCCTGGTTCGTAAATGAACAGGGTCTTGATCTGCCTGCAAAACTGCACATGGACGCTGTTGAAGCCATGGAACCCTACAACGATGCCATTAAAAAAATGGGTAATCAGGTAGGTGCCCAGCTGACCAGAGAATCCATGCGCAACAAGTCCGGCGCAAGCCGCATGAACCGCAAAACCGACGTTACCGAAGTACATGGCGTCCCGGTTCTCGATCTCGTTGTAAAGCATTTTGCGCTTTCCAACTTCTTTGCCGTAACTTCTGTACTTCCCGATGAGAAATATCTGCCGCTGGCCAATGCTATAATGAACTATTTCACGGCAGTGGGTACGCAGTATATGGATATTAGCGCCCGCGCCCGCGCGAATGGCGCCCTGCCTAACGCTTATCTTGGCGCTGCAGTGTTAACATCCGGTAACTGCAAACTGTATCAAGACATGAAAGAGATGACCGACAAAATGATCGATCTCTTCTATGTTGATATCCATGGCAATGCTTCTGTAAACGACGCGCTCGTTGATGAAAAACTGTCACAGAAGATTATGCCCCAGGGTGAAACCACTGCTAAGGAAGCAGAAGTAGCTGCATTCTTCGGTGAACTGCTGGCCAAACAAGGTTTGGAAACCATCTTCACCAAATATGCCCAGAAATATGCCGAAGCAAACAGTGATGTAAACAAACTCAGCCTGCTTCTGGCTGCCATGACCTTAAGTGTTATCTGGACGCCTCTGGTTGACAGGCAGATGACCCGTGAAACCGCTACAGATGTTAGTACATATCTGGCGTGCAACGGTGTTATTGTCGGTTGCTGCGCACCCCAGTATGAAGTCAACGATTTCTACAAATCCTTGGTAGAACTCAACGATCTGTCCGTGCTGAATACTGACTTTGCAACTACCTGCTTTAAACTGCTGTTCAACCGTGACTGCGATGCAAAAGAACAGTTTGCCATCAACGGCCTGCTCAACCTGCTGATGTCCAACGGCCCGGGTACCATCAGTGCCAAGGGTGCCAAGGAATCCGTCAGTGGCGGTAACTTTATCGCTACATGCTACTCCGGCTGGATGAACAACACCGGTCGTGACCATGGCGGCAACGGTTTTGAAGCCATCAAGTTCCTCAAAGACGCCTTTGGTGATTTTGATCCGTACCTGGAACCCGATGACGCAAAACGCGAAGCAAAACTTGCAGAACTGGCCCAGGCTACTGCTCAAAAATACCTGGAAACCAAAACAACGGCTAAACGCGAAGGTATCATGAACTACTTCAAGGTACCGTGCGTAAACCATCCTGTATTCAAAGGAAAACCGGTTAACTACGATCCGCGCGAAGTTTTCATGGACAAGCTGTTCACTGAAAGAAACGAGATCAACCACTTCCAGGTATTCTATCATCACCTGGTTAAAAAGATGTTTGAAGTCGGCGCCACCAAGAACGTATTCTGCGTTAATATTGACGGCGTTATCGCAACCATCTCTCTTGATCTTCTCTGGAAAGATGTTAACAGCGGAAAAATTGATGGCAAAGCAATGCAGGATATCGCATTTATCATGTTCCTGCTTGGTCGTATGGTGGGTTGCTCTGCTGAAATTGCTGACCACAAAGCTCGTGGTAACATCATGGATTGCCGTACTCCGGCCAGCCAGGTTGAATTTGTTGGCTAGCATCCATTGTTTTTAGTGGAAAGTTAATTTATTAACTTTCTTAGATATACAAAAAACTGGGCAGGTTCGTTAGAACTTGCTCAGTTTTTTTTGTTTTAATTCTCGCACAAAGACACCAAGGCACAAAGTGACAAAAAACGGCCTTGATCATTGTTTGGCCCAAACTGTAGGGGCAGATTCCATATCTGCCCTGTTCCGGGCGGATATGGAATCCGCCCCTACCCAATATGTGGCCGAAAGGATGATCAAGGCCAAAGATTCACAGTTACAATTGCTGATTTTGAGTAGAATATCCTGCACGGTTCTGCTATCAATATATAGGGACTCGGAAAAAAACAAATTCTACATTTATCCGTATTCTTCGTTGCGAAGGGCACATATTCCAATATGCTCCCTAAGCCGAAATACGAATATTCGGCGCAAAATTTGTAGCATTTGTTTTTTTCCAAGCCCCTATATGAATTTTAAAGAAATCGTTAAAGTGTTTCACATGAAACTGTAAATGATTGTGAGCCTAAAAGAAAAGGAACGGGTTCGTGAAAGGTTACGTTCAGGTTTACACCGGCAATGGTAAAGGAAAAACAACCGCAAGCCTAGGTCTTGCACTCAGGGCCGGCGGCGCCGGGCTAAATGTATTTATCGTTCAGTTTATGAAACAGGGCATGTATTCCGAAATAAACGCACTTAAAAAATTAGATAATATTTTTGTAGAACAATATGGCGCCGGGCAATTTGTTAAAGGAAAACCTTCTGATGCAGAGAGAGCTAAGTGTCGGCAAGGATATGAACGGTTATGTCAAATCATTGAAGCAGGAAACCATGATCTTGTTATCGCTGATGAGGCAAATATAGCCTGTTTTTGCGGCTTGCTTTCCGAAGAAGACCTATTGCATCTGATTGATATAAAACCTGACCATATTGAGCTTGTGATTACCGGACGCGGCGCTCCTGCGTCTGTTATGGATAGAGCAGACCTTGTAACGGAAATGACAGACGTTAAACACTATTATCAGCAAGGTGTTGTGGCCAGGGTGGGAATTGAGAAGTGAAATAAACACGATCAATGCGGAACAGGCCAATGCCATTCCGACATTAGCAGATCTTGCATTAAAGTACGGCACCATTTCACAGGATCAGCATGCGCATCTGTTAAAACTTTTTACCTTTAAAAAAAAGCAGGCTGATTTTGAGGATCTGTTGCGTAATCACGGCATGGCAACGCCCTATCAACTTGGGTTGCTTAAGCTGATCCGGGAATACCAGATTGTTCGCAAAAGCGGTGAAGAATTCGGTAAAATTGCCATTGAAAAAGGCCTTGCCACCATGGTTGATATCAATCAGGCATTGGACTTACAAAAAAATGAATTTAAAAAGTCACGGCATAAAAAACTTATCGGTGATATTCTTGTTGAAGCCCGGATTATAACCACAAAACAAAAAAATTTAATCCTTAAAGAGCAGGATCAGTTTAATAAACATGTCCATGACTCATCCTATACGGAAAGCCGCTCATCCGACAATGGAGGAGAGGGTAGGGGCGGGGATGCTCAAAAACAATCTGAACTAAACATCATTGTCAGTTCAGATCATATGACTGCCTGGATAGAAAGACGCAATCCTGATGAAATTGCGATCTCAGTAAATCAAGTTAAAGATGCCGCCATGACAGATGGTATTGTCAACGGTGTGTATCCTGATTCTATTATTCAATGTTTTCTTGATGCCGGTGTTAAGAAATTCCCCGTTGCCCGGGTTAACTGCGCTAATCTTTTGAAGCGGCAAAGCAATCTTTCTTTATATATAAAAGGAGAGAGCGGCAAACCCATAGAGAAGAAAAAAGGTGAAGTTCTTGCAGAGCAGACAGATTCAGTCACAGAAGTTCAAGTTGAGAACTTGTATGGTGAAAATATAAACGTTGCCCCAGTGAATGATTTTGCTGTTCGTTGCGGCGAAAATACCAGATGGTCAAGGGACAAGTTGAAAATCCTTGCCGCGAAATCCGGAATTCCGTCAATTTCTGCCACCCGAAGCGTGTTTATTCATCCTGTTGTTTATATTCGGGAAGATGCAGATTATCGTTACGGACCCATTGAGCCCTATGCCGATTTATCGGTATCAGGGATGATTACCGGTGCATATCCAATAACCGCAGGCAAGGTAAGCGCCGGGGAAATTCGGGGTGCAACTATAGCTGCGATAGGCGACATCCACACCAGGGTTGGTATTTCGGATGCGACTATTCGTGCCCAGGGGGATGTTCATGCCAGGTATATACACAACAGCAGGATAGAGACCTTTGGCAATGTATACGTTCAAAATGAAATTATTGACTCACAGATCAGGTGCAGCGGAAAATTTAAAAGTCCAAAATGCAGGGTAATTTCATCAAGAATTTATGCCAAGGGCGGGGCTATCCTATTAGGCGTCGGGAGTGAACGGTCCGCGCCAAGCACCATTATTGCCGGCAGCGAGCATCATACCATAGGCCTTGGGCAAACCATTTTGGATATGATGAACTCTATTCTTGGCAAATTAGAGGATCTTAAGGACGAAAAGGTCGACCAGCAATCCAAAGCAGAAAAAATTTTTAAAAAAATGATCGAACTTAAAACGTTCCATGACAAGGCCAAGAAAAAAAAAGATGCGTTGTTATCAGAAGTGAATAAAAAAAAGGAACAAATAAACGAAAAGATTTGGAAAAATATTCAAAGGCTAATTTCAACCTACGATAAAAGAATGAACAGTTCTTTGGCCTCATTGAAAACAATGAATGTTTCCAAAAAAGAGCATGATGCATGTGTTGTGGAACTTGAAAAAAAAATCTCCATAGCGACTGCCCAGGCAGAAAAAGAAATTCTTTCACATGAAAAAACACTTTTTGCATATTTGGAAACATCAAAGCAACGAATCGGCGTTCCGATTATTGAGGTTAAAGGGAAAGCCTATGCCGGTACTAATCTGGGTGGTGTTTACCAACGGTTGCCGCTTACGGATGACAAAAACACTTTCAAGGTCGAAGAGTTGGTGGGGCAGGGAAGGGTTCCTGAATTACAATTTACTTCACTGTTGCACACGTCATGAGGATTTCAATGTGGCATGAAATAAAGACGAGTGAACAGCCCCGGAAGAATAAAGCCTGCTTTCTATCAGATGGACCTGGTTTACAGGGATTTTTATGACGCCGGTGTCAACGTTAAGCGCTTTCTTTAATGCGCCTGGTTTTGCGTAATGCCGCACCCGAGATAAGGTGATGTGAGGTGAAAATCTTTTCTCTTCAGCAAACGGGTGGCATTGGGTCAGCTTTGAATCAATATCACGCTGCAACGTCTCCAATTCAGGGCTTGTCTTGTCCGGTCCAATCCAGATCACTTTGGGGTGGCGTACATTTGGAAAAACGCCAAGTCGGTTAAATGTAATATTAAAACGGGCCTTATCAGCAATTGCTTCCGATAACATTTTTTTGATACAGGGTAGCGCCTGTTTTGGAATATTTCCAAGAAATTTTAAGGTGAGATGAAAATTTTGAGCGGACGGCCATCCTGCATGAATGCCGGTGGAACGAATTGCTTTCTGGACACTACTTAGCTGACGCTTCGTGTGCTCCTCAAGAACAATTGCAATAAAACATCTGATTGTAGGGCTATCTTTAGTATTTTTATCAGAATTCAAGCAGATCTCCAAAATGTTTCATGTGGAACAAATGTTGAGTTATACGTTCAAGGAGCGGGTTTTAAATAATTTGCCGATTTTGCTATATCCGGGAGCGCGGGCGTCCCGCCTGCACGTTACTGCGGGCGGAACGCCCGCGTTCCCAGGTTAAGTTATTTGGGACTCATTCCTAGGAAGTGGGCATCAACCTGATTTATATCCAGGGTTTTAACCCTTTCAATAATAAAAGAGCGCCCCGGGTATGTTTGGGCCAACCGGTCAAGATTGGCTTTCCGGTTGCCCTGGAGCCGGGATAAAGACCTTGGGTGTACCTGGAGCACGATAGCCTTTTTTTCCTCCGGCGTTTCAATCCCTTCCTGTCCTGTCAGAATCGCATCAATCTGTTCACAGGCCTGGTCAAACATAAGGGCCGATAAAACCAGATGTCCGAAGGCCGGGTGCCAAGGACCAGCTATCATCCGGCCGGCATCGTCCATCATCTCAGTGGCCTGCAATCCTATACGTGCCACGGAAACACCGGCATGCTTGAAAATCGTGACCATTTTTTTGCTTTGCTCAACCGCCTGGTCAAGACTTAACGGCGCATATTGTCCGGACCGGTACCATTGGGCAAGCCTGGAGCCTTCAAGCACCAGAAGAGGGTAGATTCTTGCAAAATCCGGCTTAAGTTCTGCAAGCGTTTTGGCTGTACGTACTGCACCGAAATAGTCATCTCCGGGCAGTCCAACCATCACCTGGACCCCGGTTTTAAGGCCGTTTTCCTTAAGCAGGGCCAGGGCTTTTCGGGTATCCTCACTGGTATGTTCCCTTTCGGCAAGGGTAAGTACCCGATCATCCATGGACTGGACCCCCAGTTCTACGGTCTCAAGACCAAAGGGCCGGGCAAGATCCAGAACCCGGCGCGTGACGGTATCGGGACGTGTGGAGCAGCGAATGCCATGGATCTGTCCTTGCAGAATCCATGGCTGAACCGCCTCGAGCAATGCAAGTATCCTGGATGTTTCAAGTCCCAGAAAATTACCGCCGAAAAAGGCCAGTTCCACCTGGTCACGATTTTTTTTAAATTGAAGATAAGTTTGAATAACGTCAGACAGACGTTCAGCCTCACTGTCAAACGTATGCGTACCTGACGTTTGTTTTGCGATCAGGCGCTGGTTACAGAAAACGCATAAATGGGGGCATCCCTGGTGGGGAATAAAAAAAGGGATGACCAGGGGCGGAGCCATAAACAGTTAGTCGGAATCCTGGTTCAAAAGAGCCAGTGCTTTTCTGGCAGCATCCTGTTCAGCCGCTTTTTTGGTTTTCCCGGTACCCGTGGTGGAAACCGTATCCAGGTTCAGGGCGATCTCAAATGTTTTGTCATGATCGGGGCCCTTCTCTTTTGCCAGGGCATACGCCGGGGTTTTGCCAAAATGTTCCTGGGTAAATTCCTGGAGGCCACTTTTATAATCAATGAAATTCGATGAGGCCAGAACCTGCTGCACGGGTGTTTTAAAAAGACGGTTCACCATGGTTTGTGCCCTGTCAAATCCTGCATCCAGGTACACCGCGGCAACCACCGCCTCAAAGGTGTCTGACAGAATCGAGTTTTTGTCACGGCCGCCCGAAAGAGCTTCCCCCTTACCCAGCTTAATAAAGCGGCCCAGATCAATTTTGCGGGCAATGTGCGCCAGTCCTGTTTCACTGACAAGATTTGAGCGCAGCCGGGAAAGATCGCCCTCATTCTTCAATGGATCGCTTTCCATGAGCAGATGCCCCACGCATAGCCCTAACACCGCATCGCCAAGAAACTCAAGGCGCTCATTGTCCGTGTCGCAGATAGTCTGATTTTCATTAAGAAAGGAGCGATGACACAGGGCATTGGATAAAAAGGAACGGGACTGAAATTGGTAATCAAGGTTTTGTTCAAGAATATCCAGGCGGGGAATGGCCTGAATTTCAAGCAACCGGTTGCTTAATGTTTTGAATACGGACATGCCAACATTCAAATCGCCTCTACCCCGGCCAAGATCCACACCTTTATTAAAGCTGCCGTGGAAATCAGAACCGCCAGTGGCCACCAGTCCTTTACTGTGCACAATTTCAGCCAGATGTTTTTTCAAGGCTGAATCATGCCCTGCATAATAGACTTCAATTCCCGCAAGCCCATCATCGACCAGCATATTTACGAAGGTATCCAGGTCATGGGGGTGTTGAAAATCAATGATACCCGGATGGGCCAGAACCGGCAGGCCACCGGCGTCAAGAATCAGCCGGATGGCATCACTGCAGGATATTTTAAATTTATCAACATAGGCGGGTTTATTTTTACCCAGGTAAAGATCAAAGGCCCTGCGGAAGTCAGACACATAACCTTTTTCCACAAGCAGTTCGGCAATGTGGGGGCGGCCTGTCTGGCGGGCACCAAAGCGATCTTTTACCTCTTCCAGGGTAATATCAAATCCCAATTCATTAAGTTTTTCAATGATTTTGGGATTTCGGTTGGCCCTGGCTTCTGCCGCACGAGCCAAGGCATGGTTTAATTTACAGTCATAAAGGGAAAATCCATATCCCAACATATGAATGCTGCCCAGGGATTTGAACTCAGGCGGCGGAGAACAGGAAATTTCAACACCGGTGATAAATTCAACCGGGTACGAAGGAACAATATCTTTTATTTCCAGAATTCCGGCAATGGTATCGTGGTCAGTCAGCGCAACGGCCTCAATACCGTTGTCTTTGGCCAGATCAAGTATCTGCCTGGGCGTCAGTGAGCCGTCCGACGCAGTGGAATGTGTGTGAAGATCAATCAAAACCTGCTGTAAAGCCTATGACGGGGAATTAAATTCCCAGAGCCTTCTCCCTGTTCTCTTCAAGGGTTTTGCACCTGATGCACTGGGTCGTCACAGGCCGGGCTTTAAGCCGTTCTATGGAAATCTCTTCTTCGCACATGTCACACTGACCAAAGGTTCCGTTTTCGATCCGCTCCAATGCCTTTTTAATTTTTTTAATCAGTTTGTGCTCCCGGTCCCTGATGCGTAGTTCAAAACTTCTGTCCGCCTCATGGGAGGCCCGGTCCGTGGGATCAGCAAAATTCTCCTTGGGCTGGGTCATGCCTGTAACGGTTGTGTCGGCATGGGAAAGCAACTCATTGAGGCGGTCAGTCAACAACGCTTTAAAATAATCCAGATCTTCTTGTTTCATAGTGTTGTCCTTCTCTTTAAATAGAATTTGCGCGACACCTAAAAAGTTCATAATTATATTCAGATACGTCTCTATTGTAAAGTTTTTTTGTCACTATCCGGATATTTGTTATATATCACCTGACCGAAAACCGGTGTTTGGACGAAAAGTTGCCCATATGCAAGGCGCAGGAAAATTTACAACCGGAGCATACTCATGTATGTGAGGATTGTAAATTTTTCTGCAACGCCGCAGATGGGTGACTTTTCGTTCAAACACGATATAAATCAGCAGATTCGGGGTAGTTGTTCGCCGGTAAGCATATCCACAATCCGTGTGCCGCCGATAAACGTCTCCAGCACCACCCGGCCCGGATCCTGGTCTGTAACCTCTCCAATAATCACAGCGTCTTTGCCGAACTCATCCCGGCGAATTATATCCAGCACGTTGTCGGCATCTGCACCGGGTACAATGGCGATGAGCTTGCCTTCATTGGCCAGGTATAAGGGGTCAAAACCCAAAAGTTCGCAAATGCCCCGGACCGGGCCACGCACCGGCAGTCGGTCTTCGAAAAGGCGTATGCCCACCTTTGACTGGACGGCAATTTCGTTAAGTGTCGTACCAAGCCCGCCACGGGTGGGATCCCGCAGCACATGAACCGGGCATCCTGATGCCAATACTTCTTTGACCATGTGGTTTAAGGGCGCAGAATCGCTTTTTACGTCGGAATCAAATTTCAACCCTTCGCGTTGGCTTAATATAGTGATGCCATGATCGGCAATGGTTCCTGACACAATTACTTTGTCGCCGGGTCGCGCGCCGTTACCCGACACATTGACGCCGGCCGGAATAGATCCGATCCCGGAGGTATTGATGAATATTTTGTCAACCTTCCCCCGGGGCACCACCTTGGTATCGCCGGTGACGATCCGGACCCCCGCTTTTTTGGCCGCCTTGGCCATGGATGTAAGAATGCGTTTAAGGTCAACAACTTTCATGCCTTCTTCTATGATCAGCCCCACTGATATATATAAGGGGGTTGCCCCGCACATGGCCACATCATTGACTGTGCCGTTCACGGCAAGCTCGCCGATATCCCCGCCGGGGAAAAAAATGGGATCCACGGTATAGGAATCCGTTGAAAAAGCCATTTGGCCTGGGGGCACCTCAAAAACGGCCCCATCGTCCTGTTTTGCCAATAGTTCGTTGTCGAACAAAGGCAAAATTAATTCTGAAAACATGGCATGGGAAACCTTACCCCCGGCACCGTGATCCAGAACAATCGTATCATTATTATTCATGGTATTTTCCTTTCAGTTCGTTTTTTTCTTGCTCTTGCTCTTAATCCTGCTCTTGCTCAAATTATTATTTCGAGCAGGAGCAAGAGCAGGATTAAGAGCAAGATGGCGTACTGAAATTTTAAAATTAATTCCACCCCAAATTTAGAATTTTTGAACAAATTGTCCTTGTATTTTACCGGCTGTATTTATAAAAGGCCCCACAGGCCCCTTCGCTGGAGACCATGCAGGGTCCCACCGGATGCATGGGGGTGCATGCTTTTTTATACAGCCGGCACTGGTCCGGCCGCTTCAGCCCCATTAAAATCCGGCCGCACTCGCACCCGGCCGGTTCACGGGTATCCGGAATCGACAGTTCAAATTTCCCGGCAGCGTTAAATTTATAAAAGGATTCTCTTAGCACCATGCCTGAATCCGGAATATTACCAATTCCCCGCCACAGGGCGTCGGCCTTTTCAAAGACTGATCCATGATTGCCCGGGCTTTGGGATTTCCGGCATCAGCCACGGCACGGGGATAGGCATTAACCAATCTGGGATTTTTAGATTCATTCTGCTCTACGAGTCTAAGCACGGCTTTAAGGATATCCACAGGCTCAAATCCTGTAATTACCGAAGGTATCCGGTATTTTTCAAAGATAGGGGCAAACGCGTCAAGGCCTGTGATGACCGATACGTGTCCGGGCAGAATAAATCCGTCTATCTCCACACCGTCGGTTTCCATGAGGGCGGCTAACGCCGGTGGGGTAAGCTTGTTCGCGCTATAAATACTGAAATTGTCTATCCCCTGGGCTTTGGCCGTAAGCACAGCTCCTGCAATGGTCGGGATGGTGGTCTCAAAACCCACTGCGCAAAACACCACCTCTTTGTTTGGGTTTTCCTTTGCAATGGCCAGGGCATCAAAAATGGAATAGACCATCCGGACATCCGCACCGTTGGCTTTTTCCCCAGCCAGGCTGGATCCGGACCCCGGCACCTTCATCAGGTCACCAAAGGTGGTTAGAATCACATCCGGCCTGCGTGCCAGCATCACATAAGCGTCAATATCCTTTTGGGCGGTCACACACACAGGGCAGCCGGGACCTGACAAAAGTGTAATGGTATCGGGGAGTACAGACCGGATGCCGTAACGAAAAATGGCCATGGTATGGGTGCCGCACACTTCCATCAAGCGCAACGGGCGGGTACTTTTTTCACGAATCCGGGCCACCAGGGCCTTTGAAATCTCAGGATCTTTGAATTCCGTGGTATATGTCAAATTCATGGATTACCTTATTACGTTATTTTATTCTCTCACAAAGACACTAAGGCACAAAGGGCCATAAAACCAAATAAAATCTTTGTGCCTTTGTGTCTTTGTGCGAGTTTTTTAACTAAAACATTTCATATTTAGGGTTGCTGGTGTTGAAGGGCTGCAGCCGCCATGGCCTGCCCCAGGGCAATGCCGCCATCCCCACAGGGAACAATACTGTGGGTATAGACCTTAAAGCCCTTTGCCCCAAGCATACGGGTTATCTGGGAAAAAATCGTATCATTATTAAACACCCCGCCGGACAGAACAATCCGGTCAAGGCCGGTTTCTTGCCCCACCGCTGCGGCGGCACCCACCATCATACGGGACAAGGTCAGATGAAACCGGGCCGCAATCCTGCCCCGATGCACACCTTTTTTGATATCCGCCACTATCTGCCGCACCGAGGGGCCGGTGTCCATAATTCGGCAGCCGTCAATCCCTGTTTTCATGCCAAAGGTGTAAGCTGTACTTTCCGATTCTTCAAGATCTGCAGCCGCCTCCAGGGCAATGGCGGCCTGGCTGTCATAGGAAACTTCATGGCAGATCATTAAAAGGGCGGAAACTGCGTCAAACAGACGGCCTGTGCTGGATGTCAATGGGCAGTTCACCTGCCGGTCCATCATTTGAATTAAAAATGCAAGCTTTGTTTTGTCCAAAGACCGGATAAAGGGAATATTCAGATCCATTATCTCTGGCCCGTATACCTTATATAATAGAGCCACCGCCATGCGCCAGGGTGCCCTCACCGCCGTATCCCCTCCCGGCATGGGCAGGTAATCCAGCCGGGCCCGGCGCTCAAACCCTTTATAGGTACAGGTCAGGACTTCGCCGCCCCAGATATGGCCGTCCGTACCCAGGCCGGTGCCGTCCAGGGTCAGGGCAAGTACCGTTCCATCCAGATGATTTTCCGCCATGCAGGCAAGGGCATGGGCATGGTGGTGCTGCACCCCTATCAGGGGAATACCCTGGTCCCCGAGTATTTTGGCGAACTGTGTGGAAAAATATCCCGGATGCAGGTCATGGGCCACACAGACCGGCCGGATATCCAGGATTTTTTGCATATGTTCAATGGTATCTTTGTAAAAATTTTGGACCTGCATTGATTCCAAGTCGCCAATGTGCGGGCTTAAAAAGGCGTACCGATCCCTGGTCAGACAGATGGTGGATTTCATACCGGCGCCGCAGCCAAGGATATTGGCAAGTTTATCATCTGCTGGCGGCGTTATATCCAGGGGTAGAGGGGCATATCCCCTGGATCGGCGCAGAAATCGCAATTTTCCCTGCTGGATTCTGGTAATGGAATCATCGGCCCTGAAATAGATATCCCGGTTGTGGAGCAGAAAATAGTCGGCAATATGGGAAAAGGCATCCAGGGCATCGGCATTGTCAATGGACAAGGGCTCGCCGGACCGGTTGCCCGAGGTCATGACCAGAATATCCGGCCCCTTGTCCAGAAGCAGGTAGTGCAGCGGTGTATAGGGCAGCATAATACCAAGATAAGGGTTGTTAGGGGACAGATTCGGAGCCAAACTCGTGCTCACGGGTGAGGGGAACGGCTTTTTTTTCAACAATACAATGGGCCGGTGATAGGACCCAAGCAGTCTTTTTCATCCCTATCCAGATAAACATGGTTAAACAGGGACGAATCCCGGGCGGCCATGAGCGCAAAGGGTTTATGGGGACGTTTTTTTCTTTGGCGCAGCAGATCAACAGCCGTTGCATTGGCGGCATCCACGGCCAGGTGAAATCCGCCAAGTCCTTTGATCGCAACGATTTTTCCCTGCTTGAGAAACTGGGCCGCAAGTGCCATGGCCTGTGACGGATCATTTCCGTCGACCTGGTTTTCTTTATTGTCGAGTAAAAACACCTGGGGACCGCAAACAGGGCAGGCGTTGGGCTGGGCATGGAACCGCCGGTTTAAGGGATCTTCATATTCCTTCCGGCAGTCCGGACACATGGCAAAGGACTTCATGGACGTGTTTGGCCGGTCATAGGGAATATCCTGGATAATGGTGTATCTTGGCCCGCAATTGGTGCAATTGATAAACGGGTATTCAAACTGGCGGTCAGCGGGATCCTGCATCTCTTTGAGGCAATTGGGGCACACCCCCACATCCGGGGAGATTAGGGCAGACTTTGTCCTGGCATCCCGGCTCTTAATAATTGTGAAATCAGTCAGGTCCAATGGTTGCATATCCGTTGAAACCATGTTTGAAATCTGTGACAGCAGCGGTTTCTTTTCAGGAATATCCAAAAGAAACGCATCCAGATTCTCTGGCTTACCCTGGATAAAAAGCGCCACACCAGAGGAGGTATTGGACACATGGCCGCAAAGATGATGCGCGCAGGCTAAACCAAATAAAAAAGGGCGGAATCCAACACCCTGGACCACCCCTGAGATTTCAATTTTTTTTGCCGCTATACCGGAAGAACCCATCTAAAAAAGTCAGGCCGGGTCGCCACCCAGCTCAAGTATCCTGCGCATGTCTGCAATGGTTTGCAGTGCAGCCTCTTCATCCATCTTTGAAATGGCAAATCCGGCATGAACAATAACATAATCGCCAATACCGGCATCATCAAGCAGCATCAGGCTGGCCTCCCGGACCACCCCGTCCACTTCCACCTTTGCCAAGGTATCGTTGATTTCAATAATTTTTGACGGTACAGCCAAACACATATGTTTTAAATTTCCATCCTGTTGTTTTTATTTTTAAATCATCAAAGACAATATAACATAAGTCGACTTATGAACAAATTCAATTCATTTTATTCCGCAGGAGATGTGAGCGTGAGCCTGATTTAAGAAATTTCAAGCATTACCAGGCTATATAAAATTATAACATATTGATGCGACTACTTTTATCAGTAGTATCAGATAAAGTCTTCCTCTAATTCTCTCGAATTATTCGAGAGATCAGACCCTCAGCGCGGCATCTGGACGTTAAGTGTTTCAGGCCTTGCTTGAATTTAACAAAGGCTTGAGTTTATAGACTATTTACTATACACATTATCAAGCAGGCAATGGCCTTTAAAAAATGTCAAAACAAAATAACTCACGGAATAGTCATGATCAATAAAAATTATCTGAGTAATGTATTGTTGATAATCCTATGTCAGTTCATTTTTCTGGCCTGTTCTTCCACCCAGGACGAAGTTGAAAAATATCGGTTAAGTGCTCAAAAATATATTGATGCCGGGCAGTATAAAGAGGCGGTCATTGAGCTGCAGAACCTGGTCCAGCTCGATCCACAGGACGATGCGGCCTACCTGGAGCTGGGTGAAACCTATGCCAAGATGCAGAATCCGGAGAAGGCGGCCAAAGCCTTTTTCCAAGCCGTTGAGGCGAATCCGGAGAATATAGAGGCGAACATCCGCATGGGACAGATGTATCTTTTGGGCAAGGCACTGAAAAAAGCCAGGGAGAGTGCCGAGAAAATTTTAAAAGACCATCCTGAGAACATCAAGGCCATGCATCTGCTGGCAAGTGTTCAGATCAATGAACGGAATATTCCTTTATCCATTAAAACCCTTGAAAAAGCCATTGCGATTGCACCAGCTGAGCCTAAATCCCATCTTTTACTGGGCCACATCCTTGTACAGATGGGAAAGACTAAAGAAGCTGAATCGCATTTCTTAACCTGTATTGAACTGGATGACAGCCTCAGGGCACCGTATATAGAATTGCAGGAAATATACGCACGTGAGGGAAACTGGGAAAAAATAGAAGCCTTATTAATTAAAATGGTGGGGACGTCCGGGGATAAGATCCAGAAGAGAGAGGACTTGGCCCGGTTTTATGAGAGGCATAAAAATTTCGTAAAGGCCGAAACCGTATTCAAGGAGACGGTAAAATTATATCCGGAACAGGTTGAACCCCTACTGGCGCTGGGATCCTATTATCTGCGCCGCCAGGACCGGTCCAAAGCCCTGAATGCATACCAGAGGGCCGAAAAAATTGACAACAGTGACGTCAATCTTCTGGCCCGGATGGCCGATCTTTATTTTTCCGATAAGGATTATGAAAAATCGGAGAAGTTGGTGGATGAAGTCCTTGAGGGGCAAAGCGATCATATTGAAGCCAATTTTACCAAGGGGCGGCTTCTGTTTCAACGCAAGGATTTTTCCAAGGCCCTTGTTCATTTTGAGCGTGTGATCAGGGTCAGAAGCAGCCATGCCATGGCCAGATTTTTTAAAGCCTTGTGCCTGCTTGACAGTGGGAAATTGGATATGCCCGGCCAAGATCTGTTCCGTGTGGCAGCAGGACACGATTCCAATGAACGCTGGGAACGGGAGCTGGCCATGAAAGAACTTGAGCAAGCCCTTACCGCAGAGCCGGGATTTATGAAGGCAAGATTTCTTCTTGCAGATTTGTATTTAAAGGAAAAATCTTTGTTTCCGGCCAAAAAACATATTCGTGAACTTTTGAAAAGAGCCCCCAACAGCATTGAAACCGGCAGCCTTTTGGGTCGGCTTTTACTGCTTGAAAGTAAATTTTCAGAAGCCGAGAAGGTGTACCAGTCCATTTTAAAGGCCAGGCCGGATTATGCTGCAGGTCAAATTTCCCTGGGCCTGGCCTATTATTCCAGGAGGATGAAGGACAAGGCCATGGAAAGCTTTCAAAAGGCCTTGGAAATTAATCCAAAGCAACTTGATGCCCTCAACTATGTTGTGACCATGTATATGGAGGAAAAGGACAGTGCAAAGGCCTTGGAGACCATTGAGGTGCATTTGGGCAAGCTGCCGGCTGATGATGCGAAGAACCGGGCGCTTGTCCATTACCTGAAAGGTAAGGTACTCATGACCGTCGGCGGGGTGGAGCCGGCCAAAGCGGTTTTCGAAAAGGCAATCGCCCTTAATCCTTCTTTTGATGCGCCCCATGAAGACCTGGCAAGGATTTATGAAATTAAAAAGGATATTGATCAGGCGCTGGTCCATTATGAGACCCTGAATAAAATGACCCCCAAATACCTTCCCGTATACCTGGATTTAAGTCGGGTCCACCACGGCCTTGGTAATATGAAAAAGGCGGAAGACTACCTGCGTAAGGCCCTTGAAATTAAGTCGGATTATGCGCCTGCAGCCAATAATCTGGCAGCCATTTTTTCCGAGCAGGAAAAGCTGTTGTACAAGGCCCTCCAGCTTGCCCGCGAAGCAAGGGATAAAGAACCGAAAAATCCTGATTACCTGGATACTCTGGGATGGGTCTATTATCTACAGGGAAGTTATGACCTGGCCCTTGAGCAACTGCAGGAAAGCGTGAAACTGAACCCCAACAATGCGTTAACCAGTTACCATTTAGGGTGGGCCTATTACGAGACCGGACAGTTTGAATCTGCGAGAAAAATGATGCAAAAAGCTCTTGCGCTGAATCCTGAATTTAAAGGGGCGGAGAAAGCCAGGAATTTTCTGGGGATGTGATTTACTTGGGAAAGCCTTTGGCTTTGCCGGAGGTTGTTGATTTTTCAGGATTCGTCTCCCACAGTTACCGCATATTAGAACCACAACGGATCTGTTATCCCCGAAGCGGCTGGCACTTTTTTCAGCGGATTTTTCAAATATGTATCAAAAAAATGTATTTATGCGCTTCGTACTTAAAGATAATCAGAAAAAAGTGCCTGGTGCCTGTTTCGGGGATGACAGATCCTCAGTGCAGATTTGAAAATGCGTTGGCTCTGCACCGTTGTTTTGCTTGTCCCTCCTCAAATTGATATTTAGAAAAGGCGCGATATCAATCATGGTACTGTCATCAGGCTTCACCGCTGGAAAAAAGCCGTGAAATATTTACCCTTCACGGCTTTTATAGTTTATTTAGCAGGGGAGAAAAGAGGAGAAAAGCTGGTTTATTTTTGGGCCATCTTCCTCATGCGGGATGCAACGCAGAGCATACCAAATCCAAATAAAACCATAGTTGTAGGTTCCGGTACGGGTGATCCACTACCAGGACCGGTTAAATTAGTAGTGAAAGTGAAGGCAAAACCATCATTGTAAAAATGACACTGGGGGTCAAATCCGAAGCCAAAAAAACCATCTGCAATATAAGCATTTAATGCCGCTAAATCACCAGCGTCAAAGTCATAGCTAATATTTGCACCTTGAGTGTCGCCTGGATAATACGGCCCATTAGTTGTAGGAATTTCGCCTTTAGTAACGTCTCCATTTTTATCTACAAAGTAATGATCACGCCTCGTGCCTATATAATCAATATAGGTTTTATCACCTTCTATACTTAGCAGCCTGCCAGTATCTGCGAATTGATTTCCGTCAGTAGTATCATACATTCCATCGGTATCGGCAAAAGTAGAATCATAATTGATGTCAGAACCTCTTTCCCCATTATCTGCATCAAGCAAATTAATATAAAGATAGCTTTTGGAGCTAGTGTTATCTAATATATTATAAAAAGTAAATGAAGCAGAAGTGATAGTCTCAGTTCCATTGTTAAGGTTTGTCAGTAAATCAGTCTCAGCTGTTAAATCAATTCCCCAAGTATAGTATTTATAATGATCTAAGTCCCTAATGTCATCATAATCCCCGTCGTAATCGTCAAACGTGTCATATGGCGAGTAATTGTATGTTGTCCCGGCGGAAGCCCATCCAACTCCCAAAACAAAAGTGAATAAAACACTCAATAATAAAATTTGTTTCTGCATTATAGTTTTTCTCCTCTTTGTGTAGAAATAATATAAAATATATTTGAAGTAAAGCAATATACATACCGTCTTTTTAATGTTTGCCAAAAAAATGTTTTTAGCCATTGTTGCGGCGGAACTAAATTTTTATTTTTATAACGATAAGGCTGTACAAAAAGGGCGTTAGGCTGGTGAAAATATATCCGCTTAAATGAAAAGACTATATAAAAATGGAATAAAAAAGCGCCTCATTTGTTGCCCTCAAAACGGATAATTTCCAAAACTGTCCATTTTATGTCATAAGAAATAAGAAATTTTTGTAATAGTGTGACTTTTTTTATAGGTAAAAGTTTTCTGATATTGAGAATTGGCACTCCATCGATCAGAGCTGGGTCAATATTTTTCTGGCTTCATCGCTGCCTTCAAAATTCTTTTGAATTTCCAGGGCTTTTTTCAGAGCCGTTCTGGCCTGATCGTATTTTCACATTTTATTGTAGGCAAGTCCTAAATGATAGTGAAAGATCGGGTTCTTAGGTTCTTTTTCTGTAATAGACCCATCCCAGGGTGTCGATGACGGCGGTGATTCCTACTGTTTTTTTCCGGGCCCGGCCAGCCAGGTTGTTCAGGGTCGGGATGAAGTCCACAGATAAACAGATAGGAAGTTGCTTTTTGCCAAGCAAGGTATAAAAGAGTTGGACAGATGCTCAAGAGCCTGAAATATGGCCCCAAGCGGGCACGGCCACAACATGTTGGTGCTCCACGAGGGCGCAGGATACCAGCGGATGAAAGTTCCGTCCGGGAAATTGTCGTTGATAATTTTGATACAATTTCGCACAGTGAATTGATCAAATGTGTAGCTCGCAGGATTGTGGATTAAAATGTGCTCAGGTTTATTAGGCTTTGGCTCAAAGTACCGGTAGAGGAACGGAATAAAGGTGGACGAGAGCAAATGAGCAGTGGCCGTAAGGATAAGCAATGCATGTGTGGGGTCAAACTTTGATTATTGATTTTCAGATCAAGGTTTGACCCCCACACATTTATACCTTTTATTCTTTGTTGTGCCCGACAGGGCATGAGAGTTATTAATTATGAATCGAGTCCGATACCTGAACATTATCTTCAGGCGAATAGACATAACCCGGGGCGGTTACACCATCTACGGAGAATACAAACTCGCCGGAGTTTCTTGTCCATGGTGAGTAGAGCATAACCGTACCGTCGTCGGCCGTGATTCCGGATTGAGAAGCAGAGACAACACCGCTCCAGGCACCCGTAACAACAGCGTTTCCAATGGCATCCCCAGATTGATCAACGATTTTCACCCTTGCAATCCCAATGGAGTAGCGCCACAAAGTCTTAACCTCTACCTCTATACTGGAAACGTATATAAAATTGTCATTTTCACTTTCTGCTTCAATAGTTACGGTAACCTTGTCCTCGGAAACGATTCCCCAGTCGTCTTCCACTCTCAGAATTACCTCATAGGTACCGGCAGTGGAAAACTCATGAATTAAAAATGTATCGTTTGAGAGGATTTCTCCGCCAATCTCCCATGCATAGGAAAGGGTATCACCCTCATCAGGATCATACGAGTTTACACCTTCAAAATAAATAGAATCCCCCTCCATACCGCTAATTGGACCGTCGTCGATAACGGCCACCGGACTTTCATTAGAATTTTCCTGGGTGTCGATACTGATGGATGAGGCGGTATTTAAATCAGGATCATAATCATATCCCGATGCAGAAACCGTATCCACAGTAAAGATGATGCTGCCGGATTCAAGCGTTGCATCGGACACCAATTCGACCACGCCGTTTTCAGATGTTGTGCCGGACACATTCCCAGCAACCAGTCCGGACCAAGACCCTTCAACCTGTGCGTCGGACACGGGATCCCCGTTATGATCCAGAATTTCAACACTGACTTGGGCCTTTTGGCCTGTTTCATCGACAACAAGTATTGCTTGAATATCCGACACATAAACATGCCCCTCAACCTCAATAGTAACGGAATCGGTATCGGTGGCACCGCTGTTATCGGTTACCGTAAGCTTCGCAATATATGTGCCTGGCTGGTCATAGGTGTGCTTCACAGAAACACCGGTCTCGGACGCATTGTCTCCAAAATCCCAGGAAAAGGAGTCTATTGTTCCGTCATTGTCATAGGAGGATGATCCATCAAAACTGACGTCAAGCTTCGCAGGTCCTGACGATACGGATGCATATACGTAGGCTGTAGGCGGGGAATTTTCATTTTCACCGGAAGGATCATAATCAATGCCCGCATAAACCTGGTCACCGTCAACGACCTGGGGAACTTCCAGGCTCTCGATCAATGTATTGCCGTTTGCGACATCAATGAGGGTAAAGGTGCCAAGGGTTGCCTCGCTGCCTGCCGTATCATCCTGTACCCCCAGATACCAGGTCGCCAGGCCCCCGCCGGACGGCATTAGATCAGTAAAATCAAAAACAAAGGTACCGTCAACGGCATTGGTTGTGCCGTCAAATCCGTATGCGCCGCCCTGGTTATAGATCATTTCCGGGACCCACACACTGGACGGCGTTGACTGGTTGATGTCTGAGGTGCCAAGAGTCATCCGGAGATGATCCCGTTTAGCATGGTTTAATTTAAACTTTCCGATAACCTTTGGCTGGTAGTCTGTTTTGGCGGTTACCCAGTGGGCCCTGGAAGGATACCAGCCATAGATCCGGTTCGTTGACGGGCCTCCGGACACAGCAGATGGATTTTTCAATGCATCATAGGACATCCAGGCAAAGCCGGCCTCGCCCCAGCCGGTCCCCCAGGAGTTGGCAATCCTGAAAGCCCCTTTTTCCCCGGAATCCACGGCACCGTTTCCGTTGATATCCACCCAGATAGTGTCATTATATCCCACAACGGTCATGGCGTGGTATCCGGATCTGCCGTTAACCCAGGAGACACATTTTTTACCGGCAAAGGCATCGTCTTCAGTGGTGGAGGGATCATCTCCAATGGTCTGGTACTGCCATGAGTAAATATAGGTCGGAATATTGAGGATATAGCCGTTGACCAGCATCTGCTTTACCTGGTCGATGCCTGTATCCTGATGGGTATTCAACACATACCCGTACTGGTCAAACCGCCGGTATAAGGCATTTTCCCAGGTATCTGGATCCAGGTTCCAGGCCCTGTAATTGGAGTCATAGGGAAATTCCGCCCAGGTGGCTGAACCGTGTTTCTGGCCGATTTCATAGGCCCAGTAATACCAGGTCCCGTTATTCCCGCCGCCGTTGACCATATTATAGGTCCATTTGGGGCTGAGACGCATGGCATCCCCGCCGGTTTTGGCATCCAGGTCGTTTGCCATGGCATACATGTGGGTCATGGTATAATAGGTTCCGCTGAAAACACCGCAGGAATTCAATGATCCCTGGCTCCGGATGGGGGGGAAATATGTCAACTGGCTGTTGTCCACATACCCTGGATAGTCTGCCGACGGCAGGTCAGAAGATTTATCACTGGAGCCGCCGCACCTGTTACCACTTCCAGTTCGTTTCCGACGGCAGGCACATCCGCTTTGCCTTTCTTTATTTTTCGCTTTCCTTTTTTTGCCCGCCATTTGTTGACTCGCTCCAGCCCGATTTTGTTCAATTTTACTTTTTTGACCTTGCGCATATGTTTGTTCTGCCACTGCAGTTCTTCTTCGGTCAGTTCGGGCAGACCGGTTTTGTACATTTTTTGCTCTTTTGCTGACAAAAATTCGGTACTGCTCAATAGGAACAGTACAATCATCATCAGGCCGATCGCCTTTGCTGTCGTGGGGGGTGCCTTCATTTCTTCTCCTTTTTAAATAATAAACATTATCATTGGATAGGGTTGATAAGCAAAATGTATGCTAAGGCTTTGGTGTTTGTATGCACAAAAACTTTGGACCCTTTGTTTATAATGATTTCTCCACACGATTTTTATTAAAAGAAATATCCCTTATATCGAAATTTCAAAACTTAGAGATCACTGGTCTACGTTCCTGTAGTCAAATGTCACCACAAAGGGTGGTGAAATATCATCGCAAAGTAAAAAATTTTCTGAGTCCCTCAACACCCTTCGGTCGTGTGTGTTTACTATGTTTTGCGAGACTATTTATTTTGATTTTTTGGCTTTGCCTTGACGTTTAAGCGTTTTTAAATGATGTGCATAGAGTTCGTTAAAACGGTTTACTTCGGATGGGTTCATGGTATACTCCTCGTATAAATTATTGATATTGGGGACCTTCTTTTTGATTCCACAATAAGGTTACATTCCAATAACAATGAACTATACTGCTGTCGCTGGGAATTAAAGGTGTTATGCAGCTGTTAAAAAAATTCAGGGCTTGATTCTATTGTAGGCCGTTTTTCGTAGGGCAATCCCTCTGTGGCTGCCTTCGTTAGGGCGGGCACGGTGGCCTGCCCCTAGAGCGGCCGACGTTAGAGCCAATCCCAAATTTCAGGAGGAATAATGACTCAAACCGATCCGAATAAAGTCTATGTTGATGCCAACAATAAAATTAGTGCTGACGGTGAGCAACCCAAACCTAAAAATGCTTCAGCGTTCTTGATGGTTCCAGTAGAGTTGGAAAAAGAAGTGAATGCATATGTTAACAAATTGGCGAAGGAAAAGAATATAGAATGGGAAAGTGAGGAGGAGGAAGGCGTAAAATCTGTTTTTCAATCTCAAGGATGCTTTTTCGTTATCGCTCTGGAACGCATTGAAGCGTTGATGAAAGCCATCAATAACTGCCTTTCTTTGAATGAAGGTGATATGGATGAAATAAAAAAGAATCTAAAACAAGCCATGAATATTATTAATGGTATATAATTAAATTTACATTAGACTGCAGGCAAGTTACATGGCGCGGTGGCTCTGATTTGTCCAGATATGCAGCGATAGCAATCTTTAATTGAGATCCCGGCGCCATTCTGGTATATCCTGCTTCATCATGGCATATATCAATAAACAGATGCTCACAGCAGTCGTCGCTGATGAACACGGCAATATTTTTGAACTGGACGGATATGCGGCCGCAGGTATGTCCGGAAATGATTTTTTTATTCTGACAAAATCCGATACCTGTCCTATGCCCCACGGTAGTGAACTGATGCTGCTGCCTGACAGAGCCCCCATTGTATTTAACCTTGTCACAGACCGGTTTGAAACGCTTGAAACCAATCCTTTCCAGCCTGACCAGCGTATTTTTCCGGTGGGCGTGTTCAACTCCCCGGGGTATGTGAACTTGCATTTCTGCGCTTATGATGATTTTGGCATGGATACCCCGTTGCCCCTTTTTTCATATGGCGCCGTAGGATTTGGAAAAAATGATTTCCGGTCCGCAGCCCTTCAGGTAGATGACGAACCCCGGCAGGATCTGCGATTGATGCCCATTGCACAGGTGCAAAGAGGGGTTGAAAAATACAGAAAAAAATATCCGGACAACCGGCTGATGCGGCATCTGGAGAAATGTGCCCTGGAATACGGGTGCCCGGCCGGCAAAAATTTTTTTCTGGGCCGGTATGAAGCCCCGCTGCCCACCTCCGTGGTCTGCAACGCCCGGTGTCTTGGGTGCATCTCCCTTCAAACGGACAATAACCTTTGTGCCTGCCAGGACAGAATATCCTTTATCCCTGATCCGGAAGAGATTGCGGGTGTGGCCCTGGAACATATCCTGAAAGTTGAAAAGGCCGTGGTGAGTTTTGGTCAGGGGTGTGAGGGGGAACCGTTAACCTCGGCAGATGCCATTGAAAAGGCCATTGTCCTGATCCGGGAAAAGACCGACAAGGGCACCATCAACCTGAACTCCAATGCCAGTTTGCCCGACCGGGTGGAGCGTCTGTGCACGGCCGGCCTGGATAGTATGCGCGTGAGTATGAATTCGGTGCGCAACGCGTGTTATACCGCCTATTTTCGTCCTAAATCCTATTGTTTTGAAGATGTTGTGGACAGTATCAAAAGGGCCCGGGCCAAAGGCCGTTTTGTGGCAATCAATTACTTGAACTGCCCGGGATTCACAGATTGCCAAGAGGAAAAACAGGCGCTTTTTGATTTTATCCGGCACACGGACATCAACATGATCCAGTGGCGCAACCTCAATTTTGACCCCCGGCATTATATCCGCATCATGGAAAATGCCGCTCCCGGCGGGTCTCCCACCGGCATGGCAAACCTGATAAAAGAGTTGAGCCGAACCTTTCCCCAACTGATCCACGGCTATTTCAATCCACCCAAACAGCATTTTTAAATATGAATTTTTTTAGTTGAAAAACTCGCACAAAGACACCAAGGCACAAAGATTTTATTTGGTTTTATGGCTCTTTGTGCCTTGGTGTCTTTGTGCGAAAATAAAATTTGAATTGCTGCCACCCAAAGAATATCATTGAAAAACTGTGCTTAATTTGCTTTAACCTATGGTTTACAATTATTTAATAGTATTTTAACTCGTTAAAGAAAGGACGGCATGTTACCTGACATCAACGGCATCATTATAATAGCCGGCAATTACGGCAGCGGTAAAAGTGAAACGGCCGTCAACCTGGCTGCCGTTTCCCGGCGGGCGGGCAAACGTGTCAAGCTAACGGATCTGGACCTGGTCAACCCCTATTTCAGAAGCAGGGAAGCCCAAAAGCCCCTGGAGGATCTGGGGGTGGAAGTGGTGCTGCCGGATAAAAAATATATGCACGCAGATCTGCCCATCCTGACCCCGGCCGTGGCGGGCATGATTAAAAACCCTGCCCAGGTGACCATTTTGGATGCAGGCGGTGATGATGCCGGTGTGACGGTTCTTGCCGCCCTGGCAGATGTGCTGAAAAAAAGCCATGTCAAACTGTTGCAGGTCATCAACCCCTTGCGCCCCAATACCCAAGATGTCCAAGGCTGCCTTAAAATGAAGGCGCAGATCGAAGCTGCCGCAAAATTGCCTGTCACAGGCCTGATTTCCAATGCTAATCTTCTTGACGAGACCACGCCGCAAATTATTTATGACGGCTACAATCTGGTGACCCGGGTATCCGAAGCCACCGGTCTGAATATTGAATTTATAACAGCGTCCACCAGGCTTTTGCCCCAACTGGACCTGGAACGGATCCTTTGCCCGATCCTGCCCATTGACCGGTTGCTGGCTCCCCCCTGGACACGCACTTAACACCAAGGAGTACTACTTATAATGGAATATAAACACATTATTGATGCCGAAAGGTGCAAAGGGTGTGGCCTTTGTGTGCATTTCTGCCCGAAAGACGTGCTTGAAATCACCGACAAGGTAAATGCAAAAGGGCATTTTCCGGTCTTTCAGGCCAGACCTGAGGATTGCATTTACTGCGCCATTTGCTGCACCATGTGTCCGGATGTGGCTATAACTATAGTTGAAAAACAAAGTGCATAAATTTTTTTAAGGATATAAAGACAATGGCTAAAGTCTTAATGAAAGGCAATGAAGCAATCGGCGAAGCCGCCATAAGGGCCGGCTGTCTGAACTATTTTGCATATCCCATCACGCCCCAGTCGGAAGTC
Source organism: uncultured Desulfobacter sp. (assembly GCF_963666695.1). Classification (GTDB taxonomy): domain Bacteria; phylum Desulfobacterota; class Desulfobacteria; order Desulfobacterales; family Desulfobacteraceae; genus Desulfobacter. Next base: position 3,213,104 of record NZ_OY762947.1, on the reverse strand, counting down.
GCCGAGTACCTGAGCAAACGCCTGCCTGAAGTGGGCGGCGTGTTTCTCCAGGGCGAAAGTGAAGTGGCGGTCGGGTATATGATTTTCGGGGCCTCGGGTGCCGGAGAGCGGGTCATGACCACCTCATCATCTCCGGGCATCAGCCTGATGAGTGAAGCAATTTCTTATATTGCCGCGGCCCATTGCCCGGCAGTATTTGTCAATATCGTAAGAGGCGGCCCGGGGCTCGGCGGGATACTGCCGTCCCAGGGTGATTATTTCCAGGCAACCAAGGGCGGCGGTCACGGTGATTACCATCTGCTGGTCCTGGCACCGGACGGCGTCCAGGAAGCCGTGGAAATGACCATGCAGGCGTTCACCCTGGCTGAAAAATATAGAAATCCCGTTATGGTCATGGGCGACGGCATGATCGGCCAGATGATGGAACCGGTGGAATTCCCTGATGATTTGAAAACCGAGCCCACAAATAAGGACGACTGGGCCACCAACGGCATGTCCACCCGGAAAAGCAAAACGCCGAACCTGGTGAAATCCCTGTTCCTGGACTCCGCTGAACTGAACCAGAACAACCTGGATCTCAAGGCCAAATACGAGCAGATGAAAAAGGAAGATGTGCAGTATGAGCTGTACAATGCAGATGGGGATTATCAGATTCTGATCGCAAGCTACGGCACCATGAGCCGCGTATGCCGCACCGCCATTGACATGCTCAAGGCTGAAGGTATTGAAGCGGCCATGTTCCGGCCCAAGACCTTGTTCCCCTTTCCTGAAAAACAGGTGTATGATGCCGCAGTGAAAGACAGCTGCAAATGCGTTATCAGCATTGAAATGAGCATGGGCCAGATGGTGGAAGATGTCCAGCGTTGTGTCATGGGCAAAAAACCGGTGGAATTTTACGGGGAGTGCGGCGGTGAAATTCCGTCACCTGAAAAAATCATCGAAATCGTAAAAGAGCTGATCGGGTAGCGCGCCGGTCAAGGAGAAAATAATGGGAAAAACATTTTCTAAGCCAGAGGCGTTAACAGACAATCACACCCACTATTGTCCCGGTTGCACCCACGGCATTGTCCACCGGCTGGTAGCCGAGGCCATAGACGAGCTGGGTATCCGGGAAAAAACCGTGGGTATCGCCCCTGTAGGATGCGCTGTCCTGGCATATAACTACATTGACTGTGACTTCCAGGAAGCCGCCCACGGCAGGGCGCCTGCCATGGCGACCGGCATCAAGCGTGTACGCCCGGATCTGATGGTATTTACTTACCAGGGGGACGGGGACCTTGCCAGTATCGGTATGGGTGAAATCATTCATGCCGCCAACCGCGGGGAGAAAATTACCGTCATTTTTATCAACAATGCCATTTACGGCATGACCGGCGGCCAGATGGCCCCCACCACCATGCCGGGCCAGCGGGCCACCACGGCACCTGCCGGACGTGATGCGGCCCAGACAGGGATGCCCATCCGCATGGCCAATCTGATGAGTGAAATTGTGACCCCGGGTTATGTCACCCGGCAGGCCGTGCTCAAACCACAGATGGTGAATAAATGTAAAAAGGCAATTAAAAAGGCATTCGAGTACCAGGTGGCCAACACCTGTTTCAGCTTTGTGGAGGTGATCTCCACCTGCCCCACCAACTGGGGTATGACGCCGGTTGATGCCTTGAAATGGGCCGAAGAAACCTTGCTGCCTTACTATGAACTGGGCGATTACAAAACCCCTGAAGACGCCTGAAAATATTAGGAGACACCCATGCAGACAGAAGTTAAATTTGCAGGATTCGGCGGCCAGGGCATTCTACTCAGTGCCAAGCTGCTGGCCTATGCCGCAATGAAGCAGGGATACCAGGTCGCCTGGATTCCCTCCTACGGACCTGAAATGCGGGGCGGCACCGCATATTGCACCGTTGTGATCAGTGACAAACTCATTGGATCACCCATTATAAAAAGCCCCTCCCACCTTGTGGCCATGAACCGGCCTTCCCTGGAAAAGTTTGACGACACGGTCAAACCCGGCGGGATTGTATTCATTAACTCATCACTGATCCCGGTTAGAAGCCAACGCAAGGATGTGGTTGAGCTGGCGGTACCGGTCAATGATATTGCCATTGAGGCCGGATCTGTCAGAGCCGCTAACATCGTTGCCCTGGCCGCATTTGCAGCCAAAAGCAAGCTGGTGGATCTGGATCTTTTGAAAAAATGCATCAAGGAAGAATTTGCCGCCAAAGCAAAAATTATTCCCTTGAACATGGAGGCGTTTGACCGGGGCGTGGCTGCCGCCCAGGCATAACCAAAATAAGCGTCCCCCAAAAAAACGGCTCAAGAGAACACCAAAGGCGGGAAAAAGTGCTTTAGAAGCCTTTTTCCCGCCTTTTTATTTATGGGTCTACAATATACTATGTATACTACCGTTTTCGCTTATCTTTGAGCTCTGCATTTGAAATAACAATGCGCTGAATTTCGCTGGTGCCTTCGTAGATGGTAAATACCCGGGCGTCCCTGTAAAATCGTTCCACCGCGTAATCTTTGGTAAACCCGTATCCCCCGTGAATCTGGATGGCCCAGGCCGTGACGTCCTGTACCATTTCAGAGGCAAAGAGTTTGGCCATGGAGGCTTCCCGGGTGAATTTTTCCCCCCGGTCCTTCATGGACGCTGCAGAAAGAATCAACTGCCGGGCAGCTTCTATCTTTGTGGCCATATCCGCAATCTGAAAACGAATGGCCTGGTGTTTGGTGATGGCAACGCCGAATTGCTTGCGTTTCCGGGCATACTTGATTGCTGCATCAAAGGCGGCCTGGGCCACGCCAATGGACTGGGCTGCAATACCAATCCTGCCGCTGTCCAGGCCGGACATGGCTATTTTAAACCCATCCCCTTCCTTGCTGAGGATATTGGTGGCCGGCACCCGGCAATTTTCAAAAATCAGGTCTGTGGTGTCCGATGCCCTCAGCCCCATCTTATCTTCATGATGGCCCACGATGAGACCGGGAGTTGTCTTGGGTACAATAAAACAGGAGATGCCTTTATGTCCCTTGGCTTCGTCCGTTTTAGCGGTAACCAGGACAACGGAGCTGCTTTCCCCGGAGGTGATAAAACGTTTGGTGCCGTTAATCACGTACTCATCGCCGTCCCTAACGGCTGTGGTGGTCTGAGTCACTGGATCAGATCCTGCATCGGGCTCGGTCAGGGCAAAGGCTCCGATGATCTCCCCGGAGGCCAGGGGTACAAGAAATTCCTGCTTTTGTTCTTTTGTGCCGAATTTATTGAGTGACTCGCACACAATGGAATTCTGGACCGACATCACCACGGCGGTAGACGCGCAGGAATATGCGATCTCGGACAGGGCCAGCACATAGGAAACCGCATCTGCAGCTTCCCCGCCAAACTCTTCGGGTACCATCATACCCATCAGTCCAAGCTCACCCATCTGTTCTAAATTTTCTGCGGGGAACGCCTTGGTTTTGTCCCGTTCAGCAGCCGTGGGGGCAACCACTTTGCGTGAAAATTCACGCACCATATTCTGGATCATCACCTGTTCATCAGTTAACTTGAATAACATGGTCTCTCCTTTTTCAAAAATCAAACTCAGGGCGCATAGACCACCACAATCAGTTCGGCATCATTTTCACCGATATTGCGCAAGTCATGCTTGATCCCGGAATTGAAATGAAGGGATTCTCCTGTTTTCAAGGTATTGATATGATCCCCCACCTGAATCTCAACGTCACCATTCAGCACATAGGTAAACTCTTCGCCTTCGTGCTGAAAACTAACCCCTTCATGGCGTTCACCCGCTTCTACAACGATGCGAAATGCCTTTAAATGGTTGTTTTCAGCGCCGGAACATAAGGGCGTATACGCATAATGATCCGTGCGCTTGGTATAGGCATCGGCCCTGGCTTCCACGGAATCATCCGGTTCCCTGAGCAGATAGCCTGAATCCAGTTGAAGGGTGCGTGAGAGCTGGAGCAGTGTTCCCACCGAAGGACGCTGCTCTCCGCTTTCGATTTTCTTGATGACATCTTTTGACAGCCCGGTTTCATTGGCCATGGCGTCCAGGCTGATTTTTTTATCCAGTCTGGCGCGTTTGATCCGGACGCCGACATGGGTGTCTTCCTTTTCTTTAGCCATACGATCTCCAATAGTTTGAAGGTGGTGAACTTACTCTACAACTTCAATCCAGCCTTCGGTATCTTCGGCTTTCCCGTACTGAATGGCGGTCAGGGCATTATAAAATTTCATGCATGTGTCACCGGGCTTGCCATCACCGATATTAATGATCCGGTCTTTATAGCGGATCTCTCCCACAGGTGAAACAACAGCTGCGGTTCCGGAGCCGAACATTTCCTGCAACGAGCCATTGTCGGCAGCGGCAATGACTTCATCAATGCTGAGCTTGCGCTCACTGACTTTGATGCCCCATTTTTTGGCCAGATCAATGACTGAAAAACGCGTAATGCCCGGCAGGATGCTGTTGTTCAACATCGGGGTAATCAGTTCGTCATTGATAAGAAAGAAAATATTCATGGCCCCGACTTCTTCAATATATTTGAGCTCTATGCCATCCAGCCACAGCACCTGATTATATCCTTCTTTTTGGGCCTTTTCTCCGGCCAGCAGGCTGGCGGCATAGTTTCCTGCGGTTTTGAACTCGCCGACACCGCCGCGTACGGCCCTGACATGGTCCTCGCAGACCCAGATTTTGACAGGCTGAAGACCCTGGGCATAGTAAGATCCCACAGGGGAAAGAATGATAAAAAATTTGTATGTATGGGATGCCCTGACACCAAGGAAAGGATCGGTGGCCACGATGGTGGGCCGGATGTACAAAGACGTTCCCATGGTTTCGGGAATCCAGGCTTCTTCGAGCTTGATCAGCTGTTTAAGCGAATCCATGACAAAATCGATATCAATTTCAGGAATGCAAAGGCCCTGGCAGGAGCGGTTCATACGGGCAAAATTATCACGGGCCCTGTAAAGTTGAATTTTTCCGTCTTCTGTTTTATAGGCTTTCAGGCCTTCAAATACGGCCTGCCCGTAATGCAGTACCATGCTTGCCGGTGACATGGCCAAATCGCCGTAAGGTTCAATGCGGGCATTGAACCATCCCTTATCCTTTTCATAATCCATGATAAACATATGGTCGGTAAACACTGTACCAAATCCCAGATCTTCATCCTTGGGCCGGGTGCCGGGTTCAGATACCCGGGTAACTTTAAGCTCCATTCCGCCTCCGTTTTCAATTCATTTAACTGTCATTCAACCGGCCGGCCCTGTTTTACCGTTATTGTCTGTATGTTCCGGGCAATGCCGGTGTGCGTTCACGGCAAGGCCGCCCATGCGTTGCCGAAAGTGGACATATTAGGACAATAATAAATTGAAAGCAAAGATATTTTAAACCGTTAGTCAATTTTATTTAGTGCCTGAGCGAAAACCTGGAAATTTTGTCGAATACAAGGCGGACGGAAATTTTAACCGGAGGAATACATGAAGTATTTTGAGGATTAAAATTTGCGCCCAACGAAGTAGTCGGCAAAATTTACGGTTTTCGATCGGGCACTATTTAGGCCATGGCCCATAGAAATTTAATTCCAATAAGTATTAAAACGCCTCCCAGCAAGCATTTAACACTTTGGGGTTTCATTTTTTTCTGCATCACCCGGGTACCCAGATATCCACCGGTCCAGGCCGCCAGCCCTGCAAAAACAAGAATTTTACCGGACACCGATCCCATGGCCGCATAGGTGATAAAGGCTGAAAACGATGAAAACGGCACTGAAAAGGCCGTCACCATGGCGACTCTTTTAGGGTTAAATCCCTGGAGCACCATCAGGGGGGAAATGATGCCGCCTCCGCCAACACCAAGAAGCCCTGAGACAAATCCGGCCAGCACCCCGACACCCAGGGGGCCTGCAACCGGCCGGTCTTCCCGGTACTGATTCGCATATTTTGAGCCTTTGAAAAAAATCATCATGGAACCGGAAAAGAATAAAAAGCCGATAAAAATAAACAGCAGGGTCTGGGTGGGAAGAAAGTGGCCGGCCCATGCGCCCACCGGGGCCATCACAAAGGATGAGGCAATGATGGGCAGCCCAAGTTTTACGTCCAGCTTTTTTTCCCTGAAATTGGACCAGGTGGCCCCGAGCATGCTCACACAATTGACAAAAAGCCCGGTTGGCCGGGCCAGGTTAAATGGGACACCGATCCAGGATAAAGCGGGGATGAGAATAACCGCCGACCCCACACCTCCCAGAGCGAAAATGAAACTTAAACCGAATGACAGAAAAACAATAACAAGAATATGGGATTCCATTTCAGCTTGTCCTTTGTAGCAGATCGACCTTACATTTTGGCCAAAGGACCAGGCTTGAATGCCATGGCCATATCTTCGGAAGAGGCAGTCAACCCCTTTACTTCCTCATACCCGTTGGCCAGCAGATAGGTGTAGGCCATGGCCCCTCTGAATACCGAAGAGCAGAAGGTGATGATGAATTTGTCCCGGGGCACCTCGGTCAACCGGTCCGGCAGTTCATTCAAAGGGATATGCAAGGCAAAGGGAAAGGAAAGATGGTTTACTTCCTCGTTAGCCCTCACATCCAAAAACAAAAAATGGTCGTTTCCAAGGACTTTGCGCATGCCTTCGATGCTCATTCCGTGTTTGCCGGAACCGAAAAATTGAAAATCCATGTCTTTAAATACTTCATTTAGATCGTTCATCTTAGGTTGTCTCCTTAATTTGCAGTCGTGATTGTTCGTTGATTTGGGGCCATGTTGGTAAATTTTAAAAGTTCCATGGCCCTTAAATGCCTTACGGACGGACATACAGGGGCGACCGTAAGGGTCAGAATGGAAAGGGCTCTCAGCCGGGTTAAACTATTCATCTCGATTATTGAGTTCATGATATTTGTGGCTGGTGAGTTAATAAACCGTCAGTTCAACAAGGGGGGTGAGGATAAAATATCCGCCCAAAAGGGCTATGGTTATTCCGGCAAGCTTTCTGAACCAGATTCCGGCACCGTTCCAGGCGCTGTTTTCAAGCAATTTTTTTACCGCTGCCGTTGAGCTGCCGGCAATAACGATAGGTAGGCAATGCCCCACACCGAAAAGAATAATCAAAATGACGCCTGCGGCTAGTTTTTCCTGGACAGTGATAATTGCCAGTATCGGGGCAATAAACCCGAATGTGCATGATCCGGACAAAACACCGTAGGCAAGGCCGAGAACAAACGCCCCGAATTTGCCCTTGATCTTTAGCTTATGCAAGGGTCCTCCGGGCATGGCGCATTTTTCAACGCCCAGCATTCCCAGGGCGACCCAGATCAGGATCATGCCGACCAGAACCTGCCACCAACTTCCCACATCTCCCAGCATCCTGCCAAGCAGGGCACAGATGATGCCGATCAGCGCAATGGTAATGAAAAGCCCGGTTGTAAAAAGAACCGAATAAATGCCGGCCTGTCTGGGCTGAACCATTTTTTCCTGGCCGCCCACATATCCGACGATCAAGGGGATGGAAGCCAGATGGCAGGGACTGAACAACACGCTGATCACTCCCCACAAAAAGCATCCGGCAGCGGCGATCCAGATGCCGCCGGTCATCCAGTGGTTAACCGAAAGGAAAATAGAATCCAGCATGGCTTATCCTTTATTTTTAAAATCCGGTTTTTCCACGCCCATTTTCGTCAGCTGGTCCACGATGGCTTTTTCATCCAGGAACCCCACATGCCGCCAGACTTCTTCACCCTTTTCATTAAAAAAAATCTGGGTGGGTATGGCTCTGATTTTAAACCGGGGCGCCTGATTCCGGTTTTCCCACACATCAATAAAAACGATGTCAGCCTTTCCGCTATATGCTTTTTCAAGTTTGGCCATAATCGGTGCCATCATTTTGCAGGGGATACATTTTTTGGCCCCAAGGTCGACCATGGTAACCGTTCCTTTTTCAGGAATTTTAGAAAAATCCTGGGCATAAACCGGCAGAGTAAAGAGAAAAGCCGACATTACCAAGAGAAAAACAAATTTTATATGAGAGTTCCAATAAGGTGTTAAGTTTATTTCATGTTTTGTTATGGGCTGAGCCTGGATGCCCATAGACCCGGTCAGCCCGTGGCTGTTAATTAGACGGTTCAACATGATACATTCCTTATTTTTCCAGCCAGGAAATAATGTCTTTTTTTTTCGGCACCTTCCCTGTGCATTTGACCTCTCCATCCACAATGACCGAGGGGGTACCGAACACACCGTATGAAGCGATCTGCATCATATCCGTGACTTTTTCAACAGTTGCCTCTACGCCTGTTTCCTTGATGGCGTCCTGCACCAGTTTTTCAGTCTTCGTGCATTTGGCGCATCCAGGTCCCAATACTTTGATTTCCATTTTTAAACTCCTATTTTGTCGTTTGTTGTTTGCCCACAATATCAAACCGGTCAATCCCAGGAAGCGTCTGCTTGATTTGCTTAATTTCACTGGAATCTTCCAACCAGTGGATGAGATTGCCTATCATATTGGCTGCATAGGGAGAACCACTTCCGTCTGCAATGGAATAGTTTACCCATAAGCCGTCCTTAAACCCTCTGATCAATTCGGCATCTTCAAGAATTTTCAAATGCTTGCTGGCAGTAGATTGGGCAATTTCAAGAACCTCTTTAATTTCACAGACACATAGAGGCCGGCATTGGAGCATTTTCATTATTTTGACCCGGTTGGGATCTGACAGCGCTTTCATGACTTTTATAAATTGCTTCATATTTTCTCCTTATTCCAGGTCCGATGTTTGTTCAACCTTTCCGCCGTTTCATCATAAAGTTTTCAAGTTTAATTTTGACCTGTCTTGTGTTCACGCACAATTCGTTTTTCAAATCGATATAGATGAATATAAAAATATGAAGAGTCAATGTCAAGCATTTAAACTATATAAATTGGACCATAGTAAATCCTTTTGGGGATAGGTCTGTTGTAAGTTAACTGTTCAATGACCGGGTTTAATTTGTATAGCTATATGGCTATTTATATTGTTACAGGAAGATTCCGGGGACATGGATACAGGTTTTTTATATAAACCTGTATCCATGTCCCCGGAATTAAAATGAGGCTAATTGATTGAAATAATTTCGTTTCTGAAGGTAAGGAGGCCAGCTTTTGTCAGGCCGTTGCAGCGGTGCGCAGCACTTTGGCCGCCTCCACCAAATTTTTCAAAGATGCTTTTGTCTCCGGCCAGGCCCGGGTTTTTAAGCCGCAGTCCGGGTTGATCCACAGCCGTTCCCGGGGAATCCGTTTGGCTGCTTCCGTCATGTTGTCCACAATGAAATCTACGGATGGTACGTTGGGAGAGTGGATATCATACACCCCCGGACCGATTTCGTTGGGATAGGCGGTTTCGTCAAAAGCGTTTAGTATCTCCATGTTTGAACGCGAGGCCTCAATGGTGATGACGTCGGCATCCATGCGTGTGATGGCGTCAATGATATCGTTGAATTCCGAATAACACATATGGGTATGAAGCTGGGTGGCGTCTTTGACCCCATTGGCGGCAAGCCGGAATGCGTCCACCGCCCATCTCAGATATTCCTCCCACTGATTTTTGCGCAGGGGCAGCCCTTCTCTTAGGGCTGCTTCATCTATCTGGATAATGGAAACACCGGCCTTTTCCAGGTCCAAAACTTCGTCTCGGATTCCCAGGGCGATCTGGCGGCAGGTGTCGGCCCGGCTTTGGTCGTCCCGGACAAAGGACCAATTTAAAATGGTTACAGGGCCGGTGAGCATCCCTTTGACCGGTTTTTGAGACAGGGACTGGGCATATACAATCCACACCACGGTCATGGGCCGGGGCCGGGATACATCGCCAAAAAGGATCGGCGGCTTAACGCACCGGGAGCCGTATGACTGCACCCATCCATAGCGGCTGAAGGCAAAACCGTCCAATTGCTCGCCAAAATACTCCACCATATCGTTACGTTCGGCTTCGCCATGGACCAGCACATCCAGGCCGGTTTCTTCCTGGAATTCAATGGTGCTTTTGAGTTGGTCCCGGATGGCTGTGGTGTATTCATTCAGGCCGATTTTACCATTTTTGAATTTCAGGCGCAGTGAACGTATTTCTTTGGTTTGGGGAAAGGAACCAATGGTGGTGGTGGGGTAAAGAGGCAGATTGAGTTTTTCTTTATGAAGTCTGGCACGTTCCGGGTAGGGTTGATTGCGTTGTCCCCAACTGTCATCTACCTGGGCTAAACGGGCTTGGACCTCCGGGTTGTGAATCCGGGTTGAGTTTCTCCGGTTTTCCAATGCCTTCCGGTTCTCTTCCAGGTCCGGTGCCACAGTTGTTCGGCCCTGCTTCAACGCCGTTGCCAGAAGATCCAATTCAACCAGTTTCTGCCGGGCAAAGGCCATCCAGCTTAAAAGTTCGGTATCCAGTCCGGTCTCTTTTTCCAGGTCCACGGGCACATGGAGCAAGGCGCAGGAGGGGGCCAGCCACAGCCGGTCGCCAAGCTGGTCATGGATGGGTGTCAGTTGATCCAAAAGGGCGTTCAAATCCGTTTTCCAGATATTTCTTCCGTCAATCACCCCCAATGACAAGGCCATATGTTGGGGCAGCCGGGAAATCAGATCCGGTACCTGGTCTTTTCCCCGCACTGCATCAACATGAAGGGCCTGAACCGGCAGTGACAGGGCCAGATTCAGGTTATCTTCAAGGGCACCAAAATAGGTGGCCAGCATGATCTTGACAGATCCGTTCCCCAACGCCTGGTAGGCTTGTTCCACCATATGTTTCCAGTCATTATCCAAATCCGTGACCAGCAACGGTTCATCCATCTGTACCCATTCGACATCCCGGGCGGCCAGCAGATTCAACAGCCGGGCATACTCGGGCAGCAGTTTTTTCAGCAGATTTTTTTTATCAAAATTGTCTGCCTTGCCTAAAAAAAGATAGGTCACGGGACCCAAGATAACAGGTTTGGGCGTTAGGCCGGCTTTTTGCGCTTCTTGTACCTGGTCCAACAGAAATTGCGCATCCAAGCAAAACTTGGTGCCTGGATCAAACTCCGGGACAATGTAGTGGTAGTTGGTGTCAAACCATTTGGTCATTTCCCCGGCTGAAATCTGGTTGTCTTCCCCATCGCCCGCGGACTGCCCCCGGGCTGTGCGAAAATACCGGTCCAATGGGGAGCCGCCGGTTTTTTGGGCCCGGGCAGGGATATTGCCCAGCATCCAGCTGGTATCCAGAACATGGTCGTAAAATGAGAAGTCCCCCACGGGCACATAATCAAGCTCTTTTTGGAAGGCCCAATTGTTTTTCCGAAGCCGGGCACCGGTCTCAAGCAGTTCGTTTTGGGAGGTTTCGCCACGCCAGTAAGATTCGAGTGCGTGTTTGAGTTCCCTGTTGTCGCCGATGCGGGGGAACCCCAGGTTGTGGGTTTTCATGCTGTCAATTCTCCTTTATGGTGTTATCGTTGGTGAGACTATAAAGGAAATAAAAGCATGATGAAAAATGATATATTTTTAGGTAATCATAAAAATATGTCATGGTTTTGTGTTAGGGAAGGGGTCTTGAATAACTTGTCCATTTTGCTGTATCCGGGAGCGCAGGCGTCTCGCCTGCAGTAAAAATGCAGGCGGGACGCCTGCGCTCCCAGGTCAAATTATTTCGGTCTCATTCCTAAATAATCAGACTTTTTTGCTATCCGGCAAGGTCGATAAAACCTTGGATATAATCAGTTGTGCTGTCCTGATCCCGGATTCCCGCACTGATCTCTTTCCAGATGCCGCATAGACCGATGGGAACGGCTTTTAATCCAAACCTTTTTTGACTGTCTTCCACAAGCCAGCGGGGCAGGGCTGTGATCCCCCGGCCCGAAGCCACCATCTGGAGCATGATATCCGTGGTTTCAATGGTTTTATGCTGTTGGGGACGACATTGGGCCGGAATGAGACATTGGGTGAAAATATCCAGACGCTCCAAGGGGACAGGGTAGGTGATCAGCACCTGGTCCAGCAGATCTTCGGCAACAATGTGATCGCGTTGGGCCAGGGTATGGTTCCGGGGAACCGCTAACACATGTTCATACTCAAAGAGCGGTGTAAAGGACAGGTTTTTTGTCTTTACAGGATCCGGGGTGATGAGCAGGTCAATTTCAAAATCCAGCAGCGCCTGTATCCCATCAAATTGAAATTCCTGTTTAACATCAAGTTCCACATCCGCCCACTGCGCAAGATATGCGGCAACAATAGTTGAAAACCAGCGGTAGCATGGGTGGCACTCCATTCCGATACAGAGCATCCCCATTTTGCCCTGTGCATATTGCTCAATCATCTTTTCGGCCTGGGCAAATTGGGGCAGTATTGTACGGGAGACCTTCAGTAAATACCGGCCTGACCGGGTCAGGCGCAACCCCCGGCCGTCTTTTTGCCAGAGCCGGGTGCCTATACTGGATTCAAGTTTTTTCATGGTGTGGGTCAGGGCCGGTTGGGTCAGGCAAAGGGCTTGGGCTGCCGCTGTCAAGGTTCCCTGTCGGTCAATTTCGTTCAATATGGATAAATGGATCCGATCAATCATAAATATTCCACGCGTGAAGGTTTTTTTCGAATCAGTCAAACAGTTTATTCACCGCAGCCGCAACCTTTGCCTCATCTGCCGGGTGCGGGATGGTGATCTGGTCGCCATTGGGGTTTTGGGCATTGTAGGCAACAGCCACTTCCCTGGCATTGGGATTACCGGCCCAGTTCCTTCGGGCCACCCCGCCCATGACATCCCAGAGCATGGCGGATTTAATGATTGAATCCACGCGTTGGCTGCCGTCCAGCACCAGGCCGAATCCGCCGTTGATGGCCTTGCCGATGCCGGTGCCCCCGCCGTTGTGCAGTGCCACCATGCTCATGCCCCTTGCAGCATTGCCGGCAAAGCAATGGGTAGCCATGTCGGCGCACACATTGGAACCGTCATAGATATTTGCGGTTTCCCTGAACGGGGAATCCGTGCCGCCGGGGTCATGGTGGTCCCGGCCCAGCATGATGGGGGCGGACACCTCACCGGTTCTGACCATTTCATTGAATTTCAGGGCAATGGATACCCTGCCTGCCGCATCCTGGTATAAAATCCGGGCCTGGGAGCCCACCACCAGCCTGTTCCGTTTAGCATCCCTGATCCACACGTAATTGTCCCGGTCATAGGACCGGCGATTCGGATCAATGCAGGACATGGCCGCAGCATCGGTTTTATCCAGATCTTCGGGGTTGCCGGAAAGACATACCCAGCGAAAAGGGCCGTATCCGTAATCGAAAATCGGGCCCATAATATCTTCAAAATAGGACGGATAAACAAATCCGTCCTTTGCATCCACCCCGTTTTTGGACACCTGGGTGACACCGGCATCAAACACCGCTTTTAAAAAGGCATTGCCATAGTCAAAAAAATAGGTGCCTTTAGCAGTGAGTTTTTGGATCAGTTCATAATGCAGTTTAAGGCTGTCATCCACCAGGCGTTTGAACCGCGCCCTGTCTTTGGTCAAAAGTTGGGTGCGTTCCTGGAACGTCAGGCCGACCGGACAGTACCCGCCGTCATACACCACATGGCATGAGGTCTGATCGGACAAAAGATCCACGTTCAAATCTTTTTTGATCAAAAAATCAAGCAGGTCCACGATGTTGCCGTGGTACGCAATGGAGGTGTTTTCCTTAGCTTTTACAGCAGCTTTAGCAGTCTGGTAAACTTTTTCCAGATCATCGAAAACCACATCCACCCAGCCCTGCTCATGCCGGGTTAACACCCTTGATTCATCCACCTCTGCGATGATGGAGGTCGCGCCTGCAATTTTCGCCGCTTTGGGCTGGGCTCCGCTCATGCCGCCAAGGCCCGATGAAACAAATAGCAGTCCTGCCAGGTCCCCGTCCGCCGGGACTCCGCACATCTTCCGTCCGGCATTGAGAAGCGTGTTGTAGGTGCCGTGAACAATCCCCTGGGGGCCGATGTACATCCAGCCGCCGGCCGTCATCTGGCCGTAGGAGGAGACCCCCATCTGCACGGCAATCTCCCAGTCCTCGGGGTTGTCGTAAAGCCCCACCAGAAGGCCGTTGGTGATGATTACTCTGGGGTTGTCCGGTGCCGAGGCAAAGAGCCCCAGCGGGTGCCCGGACTGCATTACCAGGGTCTGATGGTCCGTGAGCGCTTCCAGGTAGCATTTGATCAGCTGATACTGCATCCAGTTCTGGCACACAGCCCCGGTTTCCCCGTAGGTCACTAGTTCGTAAGGATACAGGGCCACATCAAAATCAAGATTGTTGTCAATCATCACCTGGACTGCTTTGCCGGCCACACACGTTCCCTTGTAGTCATGAATGGGCTTTGCCTTGATATGCCCCTGGGGACGAAAGCGGTAGCCATAAATCCGGCCCCGGGTCCGAAGTTCTTCTAAAAATTCAGGAATAAGCGCATCATGAAGAGTTGCAGGGATATAGCGCAGGGCGTTTTTCAGGGCCACAGCGGTCTGTGACCGGGTCAGGCGAAACCCTCTGTCAGGCGCTCTGCGCACGCCTGGAAGAAATTGTTGTTCAGGTGGCAGGGTGTTGGGTAAGCATATGGTCATGGTCGGGACAGGTGGAGTGCTCATCGCTTTTCTCCTTCGTGCTGTCCGGCAGGGATGGATACCTGCCGATGGGGTCAATTGACTTGTATGTACAAAAGTTATTCCCTGAAAAAATATATGTCAACGCTTATCTTTCCTCATGTTTCTTTACCTTTTCTAAGGCCTGGATAGAGAGTGAATCTGAAGTTGAGGACTATTTATCTATTTTGAAAAAGGCTATACTCAAGAAAATTAATTAGTGCCTGAACGGAAACCCGTGTTTGGGCGAAAAGTTGCCCAGATGCAAGGCGCAGAAAAATTTGTAACCGGAGCATACTCAAGTATGTGAGGATTGCAAATTTTTCTGCAACGCCGCAGGTGGGTGACTTTTCGTTCAAACACTAATTATGGCAAGCGAATACAGGTATAAGGCTTTGGCTGCAGGTGGAGAAAAAACATGTATGTAAAAAACTTAAATTTACGAAACTGGCGCAATTTTACCCATGCCGATATAGATTTTAAAGAAACCGTTTATGTTATTGGTCCTAATGCTGCAGGTAAATCCAATTTGTTGGATATTTTCCGTTTTATGCGTGATGTTGTAAATCCAAAGGGGGGTGGGCTTCAACATGCCATTGATTCACGTGGCGGATTGAAAAAGATAAGAAGCCTGGCTGCGCGGAGACACCCATGGGTAGAACTTGATTTTGACTTCCGGGACAATTTAGAAAATGAAAAGCCGGATTGGCGCTATAGGTTACGGTTTAGTTATGAGGGAAAGGGCAAACAGCGCCCGGTTGTTCTTGAAGAAGAGGTCTGGAAACATGGCAGACAACTCGTCAACCGTCCAGATGAAGATGATAAGACTGATTCTGAAAGAAGCATTCAGACCTACCTTGAACAAATTAACATGAATAAAGAATACCGGGAGATATCCACATTTTTTTCTGATGTTCTTTATTTGCATCTTGTACCGCAGCTTCTGAAATACAATGATCAATTGTCATTACGTCATCTGGAATCGGACCCTTTTGGACAGGGGCTTTTGGAAGAAATTGCAAAAACCCGGAAACGAACACGGGATTTTCGTCTTCGAACCATTGAAGAAATTCTGGTCAAAGTTATCCCGAACCTGGAACAACTTCAATTTAAACAAGATGAGGTAACCGGCAGGCCCCACCTTGAAATGCTTTATAATCATTGGCGCCCCAAAGCGGGATGGCAGAGAGAGGATCAATTCTCAGACGGCACATTAAGGCTGCTGGCAATATTATGGACGCTGCTTTCAACCAACCGAATGATTTTACTAGAAGAACCTGAGTTATCTCTTCACAAAGCCATTGTGGAGCAAATTCCTGGTTTGCTTTATAAAACCCGACAGCGCAGAAGCAAGTCAGGCGGCCAAATCATTATCAGTACACACAGCGAAGTGATGCTGTCTGATAACAGTATTCGTGGTAGTTTTTTGATGCTCCATCCTGGACAGGATGGAGAAGCCACAACCATTCGTTCTCCTTCTGAAAAAGATATTTTGGCGATGCAGGCAGGACTTTCAGCTGCCGATATTTTGCTTCCTCAAACATCTGCAACAATACAAAGGATCTGATATGGGTGATGTGTATTGTTATGCCTATGTTGAAGATGCCCCCAGTGTGGCTGTTGTAAAAAAGCTTGTCAAGATACGTAATTTACAAACGCATCATGACCATCAACTTCTTTTCCATGGAGGATTTCCCACAGTTACAAGGGGATTCGGTAAACTAAAAAATAAATGCGAAACTTTTTTGAAAATGGCTTCGGCTGGTCTACATATATTGGTTTTAACGGATCTTGATAATGCCGAATGTGCTTGTACATTAATACGAGACTGGTTCAGCATACCAAAAGAAAAGCCTGTTAATCTGCCATCTCAATGCATATTCAGGGTGGCTGTAAAAGAGGTGGAATCATGGATAATTGCCGATCATGCTGCCTGGGCCGAGTACATTGGAATTGCAAAAACAAATTTTCCCAAGTTTCCAGATCAACTGGATGACCCCAAAAGAGATTTATTAAACGTGATTCGAAAGAAAGGAAGAAAAAGGGTTCATCGTGAAATGCTGCCTAAAGGTGCAGCCCATATTGGCCCTATGTATAATGAAGTACTGTGTGAGTTTGTTGAAACCATATGGGAACCTGAGCGAGCCGCAAAAAATTCTCCAAGTCTTACACGTGCCTTTAAAGCAATTATGGATGTATAAAAATAAGGATACGCACCATGAACACGCCCCATCAACTGACGGTATTTGATTTTTTCCACAGAAACGCCCTGATGAACGGCCCGGGATGCGCCTTGTATTATAATGGTGAAACCCGCAGCCATTCCGAGCTGTTTGACGATGCCTGCCGGCTGACCAGCGGCATGGCAACACTCAATCTGCCTGCCGGCACCCGTGTGGCCGTGGTCGCCAAAAATCACCCGGCATTTTTTCATCTGTTTGCCGCCGGCTCTGCGTTAAACCTGTGCCTTGTGCTCATTAACCGGCGCCTGGGCGAAGATGAACTGGCCCATGCCCTTGATGACACCGCGCCACAGGTGGTCATTTATGATAATGACATGAAAGATAAAGTCGCTCCCCTGATTCAGGACAGGCCCGGCATTGTTCATAGCTTCAACCTGGCGGAGAATTTTTCCTCCCTCTATGCGCCCGACCCCCAGGGTGCCGTTGAACTGGCCGCCGATTCAGACCCGGACCTTGCCTACATCATCATCCACACCGCAGCGGTCCAGGGGAAACCAAGGGGGGCGGTGCTCAGCCAGGCAAATCTTATCCTGGCCAACCTTCAGCTCATGCATGCCTATGGTTTGGACAAAACAAAAACCTATTTAAATATTTTACCCCTGTTTCACATTATGGGGGTGAATATCGGGCTTGCCGCGCTGATGGCCGGCGGAAAAAATGTGATTATGGACCAATTTTCACCCCAAGCCAGTCTCGACCTGATCCGGGAACAGAATGTGTCCATTTTCGGCTCCTTCCCGCCGATTCTGGGCCGCATCCTGGAATGCATCCAGTCCCAGGAGACGCCGCCGGATCTGTCCAGCCTTGAAATTGTCGCAGGCCTTGAAAACCCGGAAACCGCCGAACAGTGGGAAGCCGCTACAGGATCAAAATTCTGGATCATGTATGGACAGACTGAAACCTCCGGCCTTATAACCTTTTCCCCTATTTTTGAGGCGCCCGGATCAGCAGGCAGGGTATCTCCCCTGGCCAGGATGATCGTTGCCGATGATCTGGATAATGCCCTTCCGGCAGGCAGCACCGGAGAAATTCTTGTCAAAGGCCCCCTGGTGTTCAAAGGGTACTGGAATGCCGACGAGCTTAATGCCTTTACATTCAGAAACGGCTGGCACCATACCGGTGACATGGGACAGATTGATGAAAACGGGTACCTTTATTTTAAAGGCCGCAAGCCGGAAAAGGAATTGATCAAACCCGGCGGGGAGAACGTGTTTCCCGCAGAGGTGGAAAATGCCCTTGTCAGCCATGACGCCGTGGACAAGGCTTGTGTCTTCGGTGTACCGGATGCGGAATTTGGAGAGGCCGTCAAGGCTGTGTGTACCCTGAATGTTGGCAGCACCGTTGAAGAAAAAGAGTTGATCGCCTATACCGGCACTCTGATTGCCGGCTTCAAGAAACCCAAATTCATTGTATTTGTTGATCAGTTGCCCCTGACTGCGGCAGGAGATATTGACCGGTTTCAAATTAAAGAAAAATATACCCACGGGCGATAAACATTATATACTGAAAATTCGGCACAGACCTTTGACCAAAGACTGTGCCATATATCTTTTCAGGCCATTCAGATTTCCATATGTTTTTAATTCTCCCTTCCCTATTGTTCAATAATGATTACTTCTTTATTGACCAACATAAATGTTATTTGTATAAAACTTATCCGCAATAACGCTAAAAAGCATTATAAGATAGATTGTGAATTATATAAGGAGTCCTTTAATGACCGTTATCAACTTAAGACAAATGAAAAGAAATCAAACCGGAATCATAACTTCGGTAAAAGCGCAAGGCGAAATGGGCCGCCGTATAAGGGACATGGGAATTGTACCCGGAAAGGAGATCACCATCCAGGGCCGTGCGCCGCTTTATGACCCGGTGGCACTGCGGATCATGGGATTCACGTTGAGCTTAAGGAATAATGAAGCCGATTATATTCAGGTGGAGGTGGAGTAAAATGAGTATCGCCATTGCCCTTGCAGGGAATCCAAACGCCGGGAAAACAACCCTTTTCAACGAACTGACAGGTGCCCGTCAGCAGGTGGGCAACTACCCCGGAGTCACGGTTGAAAAAAAACAGGGAACCTGCGTTTCCGAGGCCGGTACCTTTGAAATCATAGACCTTCCCGGCACCTATTCCCTGACTGCCTATTCCCTGGAAGAGGTGGTGGCAAGAGACTACCTGGTCAATGAAAAACCTGCCATGGTCGTTAATATTGTGGATGCCTCAAACCTGGAACGAAACCTTTATCTGTCCGTGCAGTTCATGGAAATGGGCATTCCGGTCTGCCTGGTCTTGAACATGATGGATGTGGCCCAAAAAAGAGGCATAGATATTGATGTTGACAGGCTGTCCGAGCTTTTGGGCATTCCTGTGGTGCCCATGGTGGCAAGGACAGGCAAAGGCAAAAAAGAGCTGCTGGAGCAGGTCGCAAAGGGGATTGACAAACCTGCCTCGCCTTTGTTTATCTCCTATGGCCAGGACATTGACAAAGCCCTGGATCAAATGGAAAAGATTATAGAGGAAAATCGGTTTTTAACAGATATCTATCCAGCCCGCTGGGTGGGCCTTAAATATTTTGAAAACGACACTCAGATCCTTGATCTTGGCGCCACCCGGGATAAGGAAACTGCCAATAAACTCATAGACATTGGGGAAAAACTCAATCGCCATATGTCTGCTACCCTTGACACCCATCCCGAAGGCATGATTGCAGACCAGCGGTACGGATTTATCAACTCCGTACTTAAACAGAATGTGGTCCGGTTTGCCCACGACCGCAACCGGCTTCAGCGCTCCGACCAGATCGATAAGGTGCTGACAAACCGTTTTTTAGGGCCGTTGATCATGGTGGGAGTGCTGGCAGCCTTGTACCAGTTTACCTTTACCTACAGTGCGTTGCCGGTTGAATGGGTCGAAGGGCTTTTCGGCTGGATCAGCGGTTTAACGGATGCGGTCCTTCCCGACGGTCTTTTCAAATCCATGATCGTCTCTGGAATCATTGATGGTGTGGGCGGTGTCATGGGGTTTGTGCCGCTGATTATGTTTATGTTCTTAGGTATTTCATTTATTGAGGATTCAGGATATCTGGCCAGAATGGCCTTTATGCTGGACCGGGTATTTCGGATATTCGGGCTTCACGGCAGTTCGGTCATGGCATTTATCATTTCCGGGGGCATTGCCGGTGGATGTGCCGTGCCCGGCGTTATGGCGGCCCGGACCCTGAAATCCCCCCGGGAACGGCTGGCCACACTTTTAACCGTGCCGTTTATGAATTGTGGTGCCAAACTGCCGGTGTATGCCCTTCTGGTCGCAGCCTTTTTTTCCGGGAAACAGGCTACGATCATGCTGATTCTTACCCTGATTTCCTGGGTCGGCGCTCTTCTGGTGGCAAAACTGTTGAGAAGCACAGTGATCCGGGGTGAAGCCACCCCCTTTGTCATGGAACTGCCCCCCTATCGTTTGCCCACGCTTAAGGGCCTTTGGATCCACACGTGGGAACGGACCTGGCAATATATAAAAAAAGCCGGAACCGTAATTTTGGGTATTTCCATTCTCATTTGGGCCATGATGACCTTTCCCGGGCTGGATGACAAAACTACGGCACAATTTGAATCCCAGCGTGCAGCTATCACCGGTTCCGTCCAGGCAGACGTTTTAACGGAAATTGAAACCGCAGATAAAAACGCTGAGTTGTCCCCTGAGGCCCGGGAGATAAAGGCTGCCCTGTCCGGTATTGACGGCCGGGAAGCTTTGACCAGGCTGGAAAGCTCTTTTGCCGGCAGAATCGGCAAAGCCCTTGAAAAAGTTTCTTACCTGGCCGGATTTGACTGGCGGACCAATATCGCCCTGGTGGGTGGTTTTGCAGCCAAGGAGGTGGTGGTATCCACACTTGGCACAGCCTACTCTCTTGGGGATGTAGATTCTGAAAGCTCAATGTCTTTAGCTGACAGGCTTTCCCAAGCCCCAGGATGGGGACCTGTAACCGCCTTTGCCCTGATGATTTTTACGATTTTTTACGCCCCCTGTTTTGTAACCGTTGTATGCATTTCCCGGGAAACCGGGTCATGGAAATGGGCGGCATTTTCCGTGGGGTTTAACACTGCCCTGGCTTTTGCGCTGTCTGTATTGACCTATCAGGTTGGTTCTCTGATTGTCAATTGAAGCAAATAAAGGAGAAACTATGGGAAACGTTTTGGTTGGACTGATTGTAGCAGCGGCACTGTTTTACTGCATAAAAAGAGTGGTCAATGCCTTTAAAGGCAAGTCCTCGTGCGGTTGCGTATGTGACGACTGTACGCCCGACGCGCAGAAGAACTGCTGTAGCCAAAAAGACGATTCGGATGCGGACCGGTTGGACATAAAATAGACGGAAGCAAAAAATGGATACCGAAAATGCTTTTACTGCAAAAATATACGATCCAATCCTCTATTTTGCCCTGAAAAACATCCGGCAGGAAATAATCCGGCTTATCCCAAACCATAACCTACGCATCCTGGATCTGTGCTGCGGCACTGGTGATCAGCTGAAAAAATTATCAGATGCAGGGTTCAACAATTTAACCGGTGTGGATTTATCCACAGAAATGCTTAAAGTCGCCCGGAAAGGCAATAAAATCGCAAATCTGCTGGAAATCGATGTGCAGCACACAGGACTGCCTGGTGAAAGTTTTGATATCATCATCATTTCATTTGCAGTTCATGAAAAACCTGCCCGGATGCAACATAATATGCTGGCGGAAGCAAAGCGCCTGTTGGCTCCTGATGGGCAGCTCATTTTAGTGGATTTTTCTTTGGATGATCAGGCTAAGATGATCAGCAAAGTCGCTGCGACCATGATTGAACGCATGGCCGGAAAAGAGCACTATCGCAATTTTAAATCCTATGTAAACAACGGCGGTATGTGCCCTGTTATTCAAGACTCTTTTAGCATCGAGAAACAGATCCGGCACGCGCGGGGTGTCGTCAGCATCTGGATAGTGACGGCAAAATAATCAAAGGCGGGGTAAAGAATGCCCCGCCTTTTCCTTGTACTATTTATAATCGTAAAATCCCTTGCCGGTCTTGCGCCCTAGCCAGCCGGCTTCCACATATCTTCTCAACAGCGGGCAGGGTCTGTATTTAGAGTCCTTGAATCCGTCATACAGGGTCTCCATGATGGCAAGGCAGGTATCCAGACCAATGAGGTCGGCAAGGGTCAAAGGCCCCATGGGATGGGCCATACCAAGTTTCATGACCGTATCAATGTCCTCTTTGGTGCCAACACTCTGGTAGAGACAGAAAACCGCCTCATTGATCATGGGCATCAGAATCCGGTTGGCAATGAACCCGGGATAATCATCGGCTTCAGCCGGAACCTTGCCGAATTTTTCAGACAGATCCCAGGTCAGTTTAAACGTCTCTTCGGAAGTGGCAATCCCCTTGATGACCTCCACAAGTTTCATCATAGGCACGGGGTTCATGAAATGCATGCCGATAACTTTATCCGGCCGGGAAGTCTGGGCTGCGATACTGCCGATGGGAATGGATGAGGTGTTGCTGGCCAGGATCACCTGTTCGGGGCAGATCTCATCCAGATCCCTGAAAATTTGAAATTTCAGGTCTTCACGTTCCACGGCCGCTTCTACCACGAAATCGGCTTTGGCCATATCTTTTAAATCCGTAGTGGTGGTAATCCTGGCAAGGATGGCATCCTTGTCAGCCTGGGTTATTTTTTCTTTTTTTAATAGACGATCCAGGGAGCCTGAAATTGTAGCAAGGCCTTTTTCGCAGAACGCTTCTTTAATATCACTCATGATTACATTCATCCCAGCTGCAGCAGCAACCTGGGCAATGCCGTTGCCCATCTGACCGGAACCAACAACACCAAAGGTTTTAACTTCCATTGTACTAATTCTCCTATACATTCAATTTGAAAAAAACGGGCACTACCTGTTTACAACCAGTGCCACTGCTTCCCCGCCACCTAAACACAGCGAAGCAAGGCCGGTTTTCACATCTCTTTTAGTCATTTCATACAATAACGTGGTCAGAACCCGGGCACCGGAAGCACCGATGGGATGGCCTAAAGCTACGGAACCGCCGTTCACGTTGACCTTTTCCGGGTCCAGTTCCAAGACTTTGTTAATACCGGTGGAGGTACCGGCAAAGGCTTCGTTGATCTCAAACAGCTCCACGTCATTAATACTGATCCCCTGCTTTTTCAATACCTTGGGGATGGCGTAAATGGGCGCCATGAGCACATATTTCATATCAATGCCATAGGAGGCCTGGGCACCGATTTCAGCCATGACAGTGCAGCCCAGTTCCTTTGCTTTTGTTTCGCTCATCACCACCACAGCGCTTGCGCCATCGGAGATGATGGACGCATTGCCTGCCGTGCCTACACCATCTTTTTTAAACGCAGGTTTCATTTTGGACAAAAATTCAAAACTTGTCTCCTGGGGGCATTCGTCCGTATCAAAAATTTTGGGGTCACCCTTTCGCTGGGGGATTGAAACAGGCATAATCTCATCTTTAAACCGCCCCTGGGCCACAGCCTTGTTGGCCCTTTCATAGGACCGGGCCGCAAACCGGTCCTGGTCCTCACGGGTCATTTCCCAACGCTCGGAGCAAAGCTCATTGGACATGCCCATGTGAAAATCATTGACAACATCCCACAGCCCGTCATGGACCATATGGTCCTCAACGCGGCCCGGCCCCATGCGATGCCCCCATCTGGCCTTTTCCATATAATAGGGTGCCATACTCATGGTCTCCATGCCGCCGGCCACCACAACATCAGCATCACCGCACTGGATAGCCTGGGCGGCCAGCATAACGGCTTTAAGCGATGATCCGCATACCTTGTTTACGGTAATGGCCTCCACTTCCCAGGGAAGACCCGACTTGACCACAGCCTGTTTTGCCGGATTCTGGCCGTACCCGCAGGGCAGAACCATACCCATGATGCATTCATCCACCACGGCATCCTCAATATCAGCACGCCGGATTGCTTCCCTGATTACAAGGCCCCCGAGTGTTGTGGCGCCCATGCCGCTTAATGAACCGCCAAAACTGCCTAAGGGGGTTCGGGTAGCACTGACGATAACTGCTTTATTCATTCTACGCTCCTTGATTCTTCTATGTTGTTTTTTTAATTAATGAGACCTAAAATAAAATCTGTCTGGATGCAAATGTACTGGTCCAGGGTGAAATTTTTTTTGAGATACCACCGCCGGAAGGCCCACATATGCCCGAGCACTGAAATGTTGTGTCCCACCAGACTGCATGTTTTTTCATCCAGATAGGGGACGTCATTTTTCCCGGACAGCCGGGTCAGGGCCGTAACAAATGTATCGGAAATATCCAATTCAGTGTCCAAAACCCTTTTTTTCCATTTATCCGGCAGAAACTGGGTGACTTGGTACATGAGCCAAATATGATCCGCCATTTTATCACACACGATAAAATACCGGCGAATGGCTGCGGATAGCTGTCCCTTTTCGTTTATTCCGCCGGACAGGGCTTCTTCCACGGCATTCCGGATCTCCTCGTGGATGGTGCTGCACACCAGATACAAAAGATCTTCCTTGGAGCTGACATACTCATACAAAGAGCCAATGGAAAAGCCGGCAGCTTTGGCAATCATTCGCGTGGTGGTATTGTGGTAACCATGTTCGATGGACAGATTGACCAAGGCATCAATGATCTGCCGACGCCGTTTACGGACGAGCTTCTCATTTTTTATTTGGGTGGGGACATCTGCACCGGATGCCGGGTGCGCCTTTTGCCGGGTCATGGCTGCTCCTTGTAGATAATTTAATTGAACGAGCGCTCAGTCTGTCTCCGCCCTATTATTTACGGATAGCTTGTATTGTCAAGAAGTTTTTTTGCCCAGGAATCGGCGTATATGAAATCAAGGTTATTTTGCTCACCTTTGCTGCTTCAATTCAAAAAACCTGAGATACCTCCCCCACGATTGACCACACCTTTTTTGATATGAGTATTCTTCCCGGTCTCAAAGCCGTTCTTATATGCACTTGATGACGGACGATGTTCACCATAATGTCGTTTGGTTAGTTTAGGGAAAATCCGGGACACTTCAATTTGATTCTTAATGTGATTTTGTTCTACCAATGCTTTTACGGTTCTCACAGGTAGAAGTGTATCTTCGTTTAATTCAATCTGAGAGCTTTCAAGCATTTCTTTATGATTATTCTCAATGCCTTTAATGAAACCCATATCGAAAGAAACTTTATCACCTCGTCCGGCCTTATGTTTCTTTCGATATTCCTGCCAAAGGGTCTGAGCTGTATCAAAAAGGAAATGATAAACATATTCAGCTACCTTAATAGCCTCTTTTTTCCCCAAGATGACAACACTTCTATATTCGGCATCGTCTTGAGAATCATAGGTGTAGGATGATATACAGGAAACATAATAATATTCCTGTAAAATAGACATGATAGCGCGCTGGATACTTTCAATGCGCTTCTTTTTATGACAAATCGTGTGATATTTTACTTCCGGACTATCATCTTCGACCCGCTGAAGGTTATATTTGTTTAACAGATAGTTGGCTTTTCTGGATGCTGCCTGGGCCTCTGCTTCGTTACTGGACTGGCCAAGGGCCATAAGCTTTTCAACTTTCGTTAACATCCGTTTCGCATCAGAAGGTAACTTGCCTTTGAAATCCTCCAGTTTTGCATCATAGTCTTTGTTTGTAACAAAGGCTGGGTGCACGCCCAATTTGTTGCATGCTTTCCTAAAGTAGTGTCCGTGTATATCGGCATCATTATAAAAGTCCGTAACATATTGGTGGGCCATTTCATGTTTCAGTACTTCCAGCACGGTATCCCATGGTTCAGTCTCGATAAGATGCCTTGAAATCGAAATAGTCCTATGCCGGGGACTCCAATACCCATCTGTACGTTTGCCGGAAGATATATTTATTACCGGCGTTGTGAGGTTGATGCCATATTGCCAACATATATCCTTATGTTCATTAAGAAGCCTTATTGCCCATCTGGTTTCAAGATTTTCCATTTGCATTTTCTCTATAATGTTTATTAACTCCTTGGTCCCGAGCATAACTGGAACAAGGTGCTTAGGAATGAGACCGAAATAACTTGACCTGGGAGCGCAGGCGTCCCGCCTGCATTTTTACTGCAGGCGGGACGCCTGCGCTCCCGGATATATCAAAATGGGCAAGTTATTTAAAATCCGTTCCTTACCAATTTGACCTGTAACTCGATCATCGAGTGTAAGTTTGTTGCTTTTGCTGGTCGCTCCTGGTTCAGGTTAAAAGTCTCCTGAATCGCTATCAGAAAAGACTCGTGTGTTCAAGACCTAATCCTAACGGCTTGTATGTTGAATTTGAAGATGGAGAGACTCCAAATGATTATGCCAGGATACTTGACTGTTAGGCAGTTAGGCAGGGCTAAAAACGACTACTGGAAGATGTAGTCATGGGGAGGAAAAACCGCTTTCCTCCTCCGCAATGATACCATCATTGTGGACACTCTGGCATTAAGAAAATTCGAATTGGTTGGAATTGTAAATCCCAGGATACACATTATTATAGTCATTTTCAAACATCCCAAATTCACTCAAGTGAATGTGAGATTTCCAATTAAATATTTTTTAAAAAAATGCCTGCAAAACTAATTGTTTTTATTTTTGGGCTAAAAAGCCGATTTAAGCTGAGACACCCAAAATAAGTATCTTCAAAGACCTTATTTCGAAGCTTATGTGCTGGAAAAACCATCCCATTTGCCAGTTCAAATTGTCCCGGTTTAAGTGCCGGTCTTATTGCAAACTTTGAGTCTGTATATAGTCAATGAACAATAACGAAATCACTTTTTCTTTCACCGACTCGAGGAAAAATCGCTCATGGCACCAACGTTGGATTCTTTTTCAATGATAATGCGCATTCAGCATCTTATTGAATCTTTGTATCTTTTTGGGGGTCTTTTGGATTTCTTTTAATAATTCAAAAACGGTTTGAATTGTTTCAATGTAAAAATTTAATTTTTCACTACTTTTAGGTTCCTTTTGACTTATATATTGTATTATATAATCTGTTTCTTCAAAATCGTAACGAGGGTTCATTCTGTTTATTGCTCTTTTTCATGAATTAAGAAATATGCTGATTAAAACAGAAAGCAATGAATCAATCAATCCTTTTACATTGTTTCATACTAAAGCTTTTTAATAATTGAAATATATTGTTTCCTAGCATGTTTTCAAAGCAAAATACTGTTGATGACCTTTTTTTCCTAATTTGAGCTGGATTAATATTACCACATAGATCTGATGTCCTTCAAGCTTTTTGAAATAATGCAAGCTCTATACTTTTGCTTATTTTTTTTTGAAAGGCTTTCAAAATTTTTTTTTAACCCGTAGAAAAAAAGGCTCTATCTTTTTTATATGAGTGCGTTAAAAATTCATTCGCTTCTTTATCATCAGAGCTTATTTCCCTGACCAGCCGCAGCTTCAATCACGAAGTTTTGACATAGGAGAATGCTTCCTAAATCAATGCTACACGATAAAGTCCTAATGTTCTAAATTTTTAAACATTCTGCAGAATCCTTTGAACTGATGATTTTCTAACTTTTATCTTTTTTGCCCATTATCGTAAACCAATTCGTGCATTATTATAGCTTTTGTTGCAAAAATAGCGATGGCTATAATAATCGATGAAATTAAAGTGAGTTACAGACTTAAAAATCAATGTCTTTATTCATAAACGCTATTAATGAACAAATATATTTAATATCTACAGATAACGATCAAAAGTGATAAAAGGACTTCATGCTAATCATTTGTTTCCCCAGTCATTTAA
Organism: uncultured Desulfobacter sp.; assembly: GCF_963666695.1. Classification (GTDB taxonomy): domain Bacteria; phylum Desulfobacterota; class Desulfobacteria; order Desulfobacterales; family Desulfobacteraceae; genus Desulfobacter. The sequence continues at coordinate 3,185,448 of NZ_OY762947.1, read as the reverse complement.
AATTAAAAATTTATGTCCCATGTGCGCATACCCCGGTTTATGAGGCTTAGGTACTGCAAAAATATCAACCGGGTCAAACTATCCCGCGTTATTTCGGATACCCCAAATTGAAGTGTCAGGCTTTACTAATTTTAGGTTTTTAAGATAGGAATTGGGTCCCAATATGTCTATTAGGGCTCAGTTTTTTAAGACTTTTCCAACGCATGACTGGAAACACTATTGCACAGGGGGTATAATCTCAAAACTGAACAACTTTACTTTTGTTTATTTCTACTGGGGAGAATCAGAATATGGTACGTTCCGAATATGTGGCCATCCGTGAAGAGAGCTTGCTTCTGATTATCGATTTCCAGCAGGCGATGCTTAAGGCCATTGACTCGTGGGAGAAAATCGCCTACAAGGTGCGTCAACTCATTAGGTCCTCCAATGCTCTTGGCATTCCAATTCTGCTGACGGAACAGTATAAAAAAGGGCTTGGTAAAACCCTCCCTGAACTGCTCCAGGAAATTGATTCACCAAAGGTATTTCAGAAAGAGCACTTCAGTGCCTGCCTGGAAAAAAATTTTATTCCCACGGTTCAATCGTTCAATCATAAAACGATCGTGGTGGTCGGGATGGAAACCCATGTATGTGTTCTGCAAACCTGCCTGGATCTCATGAAGTCCGGTTTTCAGGTACATCTGGTGGCAGATGCCGTGGCCTCCCGTGTAAATGAGAACCGAGATATCGCCATTGATCTGCTGAAACAGGCGGGTGCTGTGATCAGTTCCACCGAAATTGTTATTTTCCAATGGGCGTTACGGGCGAATACCGATGATTTTCGAAAAATTTTGCCCATTGTCAAATAGTCAATAAAAATTAGGATAGCGCATAATGAGAGTATTATTTTGGTATTGTGATAAATTTGGCTGGACGCCTACGATCAAAACCCTTGATCAAGTTCCTATTACGTCAAAACCGGATGAAAAAAATAAAGTTGTCGTAGCTTTTGTCCATATCGAACCCAAAGATGTTGAGCAAGGTAGTTCATCCGAAACCAAACTTGTGAAAAATGCCAAATGGCTGGCCAGGAAATGGGATGTTACCAAAATTCTGCTCCATTCATTTACCCACCTCGGAGAAGAAAAAGCAGACCCGGATCAAGCCAAGCTGCTTTTAGAAAGAGTGCATCAAAGACTTCTGAAGGCAGAATATGACGCATCCTTGACAGCCTATGGATACTACAACGACTTGGTCATCAAAGCTCCTGGTCATCCCCTGGCGCGGATTTATAAAGAATTTTAGAATCATGAATAGACCTTTTGTTGGTGTTGCAGTGATTGTTACCCAAAATGATAAAGTATTATTGGGTAAAAGGAAGGGAGCGCATGGGGAAGGTTCCTGGGCTTTTCCTGGAGGACATTTAGAATTTAACGAATCTATCGAAGGCTGTGCTGTTCGAGAGGTCTATGAAGAAACCGGCCTTTCCATTAAAAATTGCCGATTCGTCACGTGTACCAACGACTTATTTAAGGACACTAACAAGCATTATGTGACATTGTTTGTTGTCTGTGAATACGAATCTGGAGAACCGGAAATTAAAGAGCCTGATAAATGTGAAGAATGGAAATGGTTTTCCTGGAATGAATTCCCAACACCTTTATTTTTGTCGTTGAGAAATTTGCTTGATCAAGGTTTTAATCCCTTTACCGTTGATAGTCCATATTCTCAAAACCGAAAACCTTGATCCAGGAAAAGCCGTCATGGGCTTGATTCTATTGTCGGCCATTTTTCGTAGGGGCAATCCCCCTGTGGTTGCCCTCGTTAGGGCAGGCACGGGGGCCTGCCCCTACAGCGGCCGACGTTAGACCCAATCCCATCGTCGGGGCAGATTCCATATCTGCCCTGTTCGGGGGCGGATATGGAATCCGCCCCTACAGTTGGACCAAACAATGATCAAGGCTGATCACAAGGCCACAATTCCGAACAAAATCAAAAATGGTACCGGAGGGCCTTGATGGTATGGGGAGAGCGTCATTGGTGGATAAGCCTTAAATACAGATATCAGGACTCAGACGCAGTACCGGCACCGGGCTATGACGAAACACTTTCTCAATGGTGCTGCCCAGAACAAATTTGACCGAGCGACTGTGACCTAACGGGCCTAAAATCAGGGCATCCGCCCTGAGATCTTTTGCCGCAGAAAGTATCTGTTCACAAGGATCTCCCGAATTAATGGTGATATCAATCCCTGTAATATTTTCAATGCCTGCCGCTTTTATCTGATCCTCAAGCCGGGCCTTTCGCCGCAGTTTGGCCTTGGGTAAAAATTCCTCTTCAGAAAAGGTGTTTTCAGGGATGTAATGGGATTTAATCCAGGCCAGCTCTTTGGTGCCGATGCAGTGGGCCACATGAAGCTTTGCACCTGTTATTTGTGCCATCCATCCTGCCCGTGCAAGAATATGTTCGGTCCAGGGAGAGAAGTCCACGGCAGCCATAATGTTGCGAATTTCTCCGGGTTCCGGCAGTTCGTCGCCTGAGTACATTCGCTTAAAAATATGTTTGTCCCTGACACTGAACAGTGCCTTTCTGCAATGGCGGAATACAAATTCCGCCGCACTGCCGAACATAAAGCTGGACAGATTGGAGCGCCCTTTGTTGGCCATGACCACAAGGTCAGGATCGACTTCATCAATCATGTCAAGAATCTCTTCGGCAGGATACCCCATTTTAATACGGATATCGGTCTTGCCGTCGAATTCAGGGTAATGTGTCCGGATCAGTTCCGTGATCTGGGCAGTTCTGTCCTCTTTAAGTTCCTCTAAGTACTCCGTGGTGTCCTCCCTGCAGGGGTACATCATACCGGCCATATACACCGGATTCACTTCGCGCAACGGGACAATAGAACAAATGGTAACTTTGATATCTGCCTGTCCGGCCAGCCCCAGGGCATAGCCCAGGGTCATGGCTGAGTAATCAGACAGGTCAATACAGGCCATAATGTGGTTGAATTGATTCATTGTCAGCTCCTGAAGTTATCGGGAAGTATGCATTTTCTTTTGCCCATGCCTGAACGGATCTATGCCTGAATATTCTATAACTCGATGATCAAGTCTAATACATTCAATGACCGTTAAGGTAAAAAGATGTTTTAAATTCATGGACAACTTTTTCGAAGATTGTAACATCTTCATCTATGGTTGTATAGGCAATGGATTGGATTTTCGGATTGCCGATTCAAAATCAAAACGAAATTTTGGGCTTGGTCATCGTTTGGTCCAAATTGTAGGGGCGGATTCCATATCCGCCCCCGAACAGGGCAGATATGGAATCTGCCCCTACCTAATACGTGGCCGAAAGGATGACCAAGGCCGAAATTTTTATTAAACAGTTCGCCTTTCGCATTTCTATTGTAGCCACGTCTTGATGAATTAAATTAACAGATTACCTTAAGTGAAGTGAACATATAAGGGAAAAGAGATATGACCGATTTTAATCCCCGCTATTTGGCGGATTTGACCATCAAGGTTTCCTGGCAGGACCAGGGGCATCGCCATCAGGAAAATTATTTTGCCACCAATTTTAATTTTTACCGGGACGTTTTTCCCGGAACCCTTTTGGAAGCAGCGTGTGACGCCTTACATGATTCAAATACCTTCAAGGTTCATGTCGCTGAAGGCCAAGTGGTACCGCCGTATTCAGAAAAAAATGTTTTTTCTGTGCCCTTAAAGCGGGTGGACATGGATGAAAAAATCATCGCTGTCCCCAATCGATTTTATCCACGCCACATATTAAAGGGGGTGCCCGGCATCTTTAAGGGAAATTTTATCCCCTTCCGGGTGGCCGGGATAAATCATACCCATCTGATCGCGGATTTGAACCATCCTCTCAGTCTAAAAGAGCTGGACTTGGAATTTTGTCTTTTAAATTCCCGGATACGCGCCAGGGAGCGTGGCGGGGCATGCACGGACTGGTTGGAAACGGCCCTTGACGGGCCGGGGATTCAGGCGGCTGCGTTTAATGCGTTTGCCGGTGCCGTGGATACTTTGACGTTTCAGCGCAAATACCCTGACCGGGATGCAGATTTCTATTCGGTAGACCGGCTGGTGGGCCACATTGACGCCCAGGCCGATGAAAATTTAGTCTGGATTTACAACGATTTTATCAACGATCATGATGCTGTTTTGGATCTGATGGCCGCCTGGCAGTCCCATCTGCCGGACGGGATCCGATGTTCAAAGGTGTCCGGCCTGGGTATGAACGCACATGAAATGGATGAAAATCCTTGCCTGACGAATTTTTTGGTTCATGATCTCAATGAAGCTCCTGTTCTGCCCTACGAAAATGCTGAGTTTGACCATGTCATTTGTTCTTTATCCGTGGAATACCTGATCCATCCTGTGGCTGTTTTTAAAGAGGTGGCCCGGGTTCTGAAACCCGGTGGCAGTTTCATTGTCTCTTTTTCTAACCGGTGGTTCCCGGAAAAGAGCATTTCCCTCTGGGAAAATCTCCATGAGTTTGAACGGGTGGGGCTGGTGATGGCGTACTTTGCCGCATCCGGTTGTTTTAGAAATCTTGAAACCCGTTCGGTCCGGGGATATCCACGGCCCTTTGACGATCCACATATCAACAAGACCCGCCTGTCCGATCCGATTTATGCCGTTGCCGGGACCGTGGTGTAGGGGGCTGTTTTATTTGGGGGGCAACGGCTTGATGCTTTCGTTAAAATCATATAATATAATTACCTTCAAGACGTGTCTAAAAAACTGTAACCATGCCCCGGGGCAAAATATCCTCAATGTTGTAGAATTCATTTAATACATATATATATTACAGGTAAGACTTAAATGAGCGATAAACCCAGTTACGAAATGCTTGAGCAACAGATAAAAAGACTGGAGCGCTCCATCGAAAAGGCCCACCGGGCAGAGTTGATTAATATAACGCTGTTTTATATTGCATCCGATCTGACCAACTGCGACTCCCTTGCGGACCTGTATGCCTCCATATACAAACGCGTATCAGGTCTTATGGATATTCCCAATTTTTTTATCGCCATTTATCACAAAGATCAAAAAGCCATACAATACGTATTTCGCAGGGACGAGCAGTCAGACCTGTCTCCTGAGTGGATATACAATTTTCCTGAAAAGCCTTCCTTGACCGGTGATGTAATTATAAACAAAGCACCGTTATTGCTGGATGAAGACCAACTTGTGGACTTTGGCCTCAAGGGCAGGGTTATGGGACGACTACCCAAAAACTGGCTGGGTATTCCGTTGATGGTCAAAAACGAAGTGATTGGTGTGATGGCGGTAAAAAGTTATACCAATTCCGTCCAATACAATGAAGAGCATGTGGAGCTGCTCAGTTTTGTTTCGGACACCATTGCCACGGCTATTAAAAAAAAGCAGGCGGAGAACGAGCTCAGCAAAGCTAAAAAACGTCTGGTCCGTACCCAGAAGCTTGAAGCCATTGCCACGTTGGCAGGCGGCATTGCCCATGATTTCAATAACACCCTCTCCGTCACGTTGGGTAATATCAATCTGGCCCAGATGGCCGCGGTAAGCGGGACTATTAAAGGATACCTGGATGACGCGGAACAATCGGTTCTCCAGGCAAAAAATCTGGCGTCTAAATTTGTTGTTTTTTCGAGCAGCAGTACCGTGGGCGTTAAGACCCACATTGATCTGAAAGGATTTATCACAGTCACCCTTGACCAACTGAAACGAGAAAAAAAAATTTTATCCCGGCTTGAGGTTTTTGAACTGCCTCCTGTCATCGAAGCTGACAGAGACGCCCTCAATGAAGCGCTGAAGAACGTTGTCATCAACGCATCAGAAGCCATGGACAATAAGTATCCGGTAAAAATTACAGCCCGGCTTTATCCCAAAAGAAAAGGCATGATTGTTATATCAATCATAGACCAGGGCAGGGGAATCAAGGCGGATGATCTGGAAAAAATTTTTGATCCCTATTTTTCCACCAAACCTAAAGGGGGGAGTCGGGGAACCGGACTCGGACTTTCCATTGCCTGGGCCATTGTGAAAAACCACCAGGGCAATATCCAGATTCGCTCCACCCTGGGCCAGGGCACTTGTGTGGATATCATTCTGCCCATTTTTCCAAAAGATACATCCAAAGAAATCCTTAGACCCAAAGAGGTGGAACCCAAGGCAACGCGACCTGTCAGGGTGGCAACCCGAAAACCCCTTGTCCTGTTTATGGATGATGACCCCATGATCCTGGAGGTCACCGAAATCATTCTGAACCAGCTGGGCTACGAGCCTATCCTTGCAAAATCCGGCGAAGAGGCGTTGGAAAAATACCGGTGCTGTCTTGTGGAAGGTAAAATTATCGGCAAGGTGATCCTTGATCTTGACGTTAAGCATGGCATGGGAGGCGAAGAGACCATGGAAAAACTGTTGGCGCTGAACCCTGGAATCAAGGGCATTGTGGCCTCGGGCTATTCCAATGATGAGGTTATGGAAAACCATTCTTTTTTCGGATTTTCTGCGGCACTATCCAAGCCCTTTTCCATTACGGCGTTGAAACAGGCCCTTGAAAATCTGTAAGAGCCTGCTTAAAGGTGGGGCTTGATTCTATATTGTAGGCCATTTTTCGTAGGGGCAATCCCTCTGTGGTTGCCCTTGTTAGGGCAGGCACGGTGGCCTGCCCCTACATCGGCAGACGTTAGAGCCAATCTTTAAAAGTCTATTATTTTTGCCGGATTTTTACTGAATTGGCATGGGCATCCAGGGCTTCGGTTCCGGCCAGGGTAATTACATCATCTGCCTCCCTTTCAAAGGCGGCTTTGGAATAATGGATCAGGCTGGTTTTCTTGGTAAAATGGGATACGCTCAAGGCAGATGAAAACCGGGCCGTGCCTGCGGTGGGCAGCACATGGTTAGGGCCTGCAATATAGTCGCCCATGGGCTCGGGGGTGTACGGTCCCAGGAACAGGGCCCCTGCATTTTGAACCCTGTCAATATAATCAAAAGGTGACTCCACGATGATTTCAAGGTGCTCGGGTGCCAGGCGGTTGGACAAGTCAATGGCGGTATCAATATCGGGCACCACCAGAATGGCGCCAAAGTCATTGATGGCCGGTCCGGCAATATCCTTGCGGGGCAGATCATTCAACTGGCGTTTAACCGCAGCAGAGACCTTTTGCGCCAGATCTTGAGAATCGGTCACCAGCACAGCGGATGCCAGCACATCATGCTCGGCCTGGGAAAGCAGGTCTGCGGCAAGGCATTCCGGGACTGCGGTGTTATCAGCAATGATCAAAATTTCGCTGGGGCCTGCAATCATATCGATACCAACGGTTCCGGAAACAATTTTTTTGGCAAGGGTGACATAGATATTCCCCGGCCCCACAATCACATCAACCTTAGGTACCTGGGCCGTTCCGTAGGCCAGCGCCCCAATGGCCCAGGCCGACCCTGCCTTAAACACCGAATCAATGCCCACGGCCCGGGCTGCCGCAAGAAGATGAGGGTTAATTTTTCCGTCAGCCATGGGAGGAGTCATCAAAGATATTGATTCCACACCCGCCACCTTGGCCGGAATTCCGCCCATGAGTACAGACGAGACCAAGGGGGTTTTACCGCCCTTGGCGCCGGGGGCATAGATTCCTGCCGCTGTCACCGGACGAACCATCTGTCCCACCATCACGCCATTTCTGGGGGTATCCATCCATGAATTTTCCCTCTGGCGGCTGTGAAACGCCGTTAACTGTTCAACGGCCCGGTCAAGGGCTTTTAAAAATTGTGGGGTCATCTGCTCCAGGGCTTCTTCAAACTCCTGTTCCGTCACCTTAAAGGTATCCAGGGTAACAGCCGGGGAATCAAACTTGTTGGTGTATTCGATGAGCGCTTCATCGCCTCGTTTCTTAACATCATCCAGAAATGCCTGGACATTGTCCTGGTCTTCCCTGGAAAAACCTAAGCCTCTGTCTATGGTCTCCTGGACCCTTTTTTCCGCTTCCGGCGAAGGGTAATTAAATATTTTCATGGCATATCTCTTTATTATGTATGTTCATTTTCGGCCAAAAAGCGGTTTCCATTATCAAAACAAAGGAATTGGGCCGTTGAATAAAAAGCACTATATATCAATTTTTAACACAGAAAACCAATGTCAAGTCCAATGGGTTTAAAAAACAGTGTAACAGGACCGGATTTCCTTTGAAGGCCGGGCTTCATCCATATATAATTGTCCGGGTATGGAAAACCACGCCCTTGTAATTAATTCTTTTCCCAAAACCTATGCCATGACAGGGTGGCGGGTGGGCTTTGCCTATGGGCACCAGCCTGTAATTGATCAGATGGTAACCGTGTGCAACTATGCCGTGGCCTGTGCCTCCAGTGTGAGCCAGCGGACAGCCATTGCAGCCCTGGATTTAATAAAAGAAGAAAAAGTAAGGGTGGTACCAGGATACCCATTCGGGCTACCCTGTGATGGGTGTATCCGCATTGCCTGCACCATAAAGAGAGAAAAACTTTGTGAGGCCATGGATCGCCTGGAGCGGTTTATTGCTGCAAGGAGCCAGTCAAAGTCATTTATTTAAACTATTTTAATCAAATAATGAAAAGTTTTCTTGACATAATCTTTATCAACCTCTATTTTTTGATCAAATGATCATAACAAGGAACGCCCATGCCAAGACCCAAGCGACCTAGATGTATTGCATCCAAACCGGCCATTAAAGGGTTTAAGCCCAGGGGAACAGAAGAGACTGGAGAAGTCATCCTTTCCCTGGAAGAATTTGAAGCCCTCAGACTTATAGATTATGAGGGCATGGACCAGTCCGGAGCCGCGCAGGTTATGGATGTTTCCCGGCAGACCGTAGGACGGATTTTGAAAACCGCCCGCTATAAAATCGCTGAATCTCTGGTTACAGCCAAGCGGCTCACACTCCAGGGCGGTTGCTATGAAATGCGAGGCCGGGGAAAGGGCAGAGGGTGGCGGCATGGGCGCGGAAACCCGCAAGGACGTTAATATAAACAACGGAGATTCTAAACATGAATAGCGAACACAACCTTTCCGAAAGCCTTGAAGATTATCTTGAAGCCATACTGGAACTTCAGACCATGAATACGGTTGCCCGGTCAAAAGATATTGCCGCAAAACTGAATATAAAATGCGGATCTGTTACCGGCACCCTCAAAAAACTGGCTGACCGGAAACTGATCAATTACGAGCCTTATGGCTATATTACCCTGACCCCCAAAGGGGATAAAATCGCAAAAGAGGTTACAACCCGTCACAATGTGTTCAAGCATTTTTTATTCAAACATGTGGAATTTGATGAAGATACCGCTGAACAAACCGCATGCCGAATGGAACATGCCATGAACCATGAACATTTTATGAAATTCAAAGCGTTTGTTACAAAACTAGACGCCTGATAGTCAACCATTGTGTTTTGTTATGAAATCAGAAACAGGCTTAACTGGGGCCAGTAGGTGATGATGAGTACAGACAGCAGCAGCACCAGCATGAATGGGATTGTGGCCCGGTAAATTTCATGGATGGGCTTGTTGAAGCGGTAACCTGCAATGAACAGGTTCATGCCCACGGGCGGGGTGAAGTATCCGATCTGCATGTTCGCCAGAAAGATAATCCCTAAATGAACCGGATGTATCCCGTATTCCAGGGCCACCGGCAGCATGAGCGGAACCATGATAATGATGGCCGAAAAAATATCAAGCATGGCGCCCAGGAGCAGCAGGAAGATATTGAGCAGGATGAGAAACACCAGTTTGCCGGCTACAAAGGTTTCGCAGAATTTGAATAATTTCATGGGCGCTTCCGCATCAATGAGATAGTTGGTCAGAGCTAAAGATACGCCTAAGATCAGCAGGATACCGCCCACCATAACCATGGATTCCCGGATGATGCAGGGAAGCTTTTTAAACGGGATTTCTCGGTAAATAAGCATTTCCACCACCAGTACTCGGATACGGCAAAATATCCGGAATAAATCCCGAAAAATACAACCAGGGGCAGAGGGACTTCCCAGCCGGCCGCTTTAAGGGCTGAAAGGCAGTTTCCAACTGAAAATCGGGTTAACGGCACCTGATTTCCTCGGTTGGCCCAGACGCTCCAGATTGACAGCATCACAATCATAAGAAGTGCCGGAAACAGACCGGCCAGGAAAAGGTTTTCAATGGATACCTGCTCGCCGCCGTTCATCTGCTGGGCAATGATGCCGTAAAGGATCAGGGGCAAAGACGGGGGCAGCAGCAGGCCAAGGCTGCCCGACGTAGTCACCAGTCCCAGGCTGAAACGGTCCGTATATCCGGCCTGGGTCAGGGCTGGATATAACAGTGCCCCCATGGCCACAATGGTCACCCCGGATGCCCCGGTAAATGCCGTGAATACTGCGCACACCACAAAGGCCACAATGGCAAGCCCGCCGGGCATCCATCCCAGAAAGGCCCGGGTCAATGTCACAAGTCGCTGGGAGGTATTGCTCTCCCCAAGAACATACCCGGCAAAGGTAAACAAGGGCAGGGCCAGCAGGATAGGGGTATCTGCAATCCGGTATAACTCAATGGCCATGACTGACAAATCAATGTCAGCCAGGTAAAATCCGTACATGGCCGCAGCAATTATCACAGTGAATAAAGGGGCGCCCATCAGGGCAAAAACAATGAGCAAGCCGATAATTATAAATGTCATGTTATGAGTGCTTCAAGGACCTGTCGTTGAACAATTTGATCAGATTGCCCAAGAAAAACAGGGCATATCTGAGGGTGATGATGCCGAATGCAAAGGGAATCACAAGTTCACAGACCCATATGGGTATCGAAAAAAAGGCAAACATCCCGTCGGCTTTTTCCATGATGACAAACCTTGCGCTGTGCCAGGTCATCAATGTACAGATAATTGTTGTAAACAGGTAGACCAAAAGCGTCGTAAATTGTTTAATATGTTCAGGCAAGTATTTGGATACAATATCAATGCTGATGTGGTTATCTGTTCTTGAGGCTACCATGGCCCCGATGAGCCCGAGCCAGAGTACCAGCACGCGAACCAGGGGATCTGCCCAGACGATACCTGCATCAAAACCGTTTCTTAGAACGATCTGGAACACGGCAAGACCGATCATGAGCAAAAGCAGGCTCACCAGCAGAGCATCTTCGATTTTATGAAGAATGGAAATTACACGGGACATATCAGATAATCATTTTTTTTATTGGTTTTTTCGGTACTGCTCAAGCAAATCATCCACCTTGTTTGCCGGCGCTTTGGGCAGCTCTTTGGCATTGATCATTTTTTGGGACGTTTGAGCCGCGGTTGCCATCCACTCATTCATCTGTTCCTGTGACGGGGTGATAAATTTAATTCCTTGTTTTTTAAGGGCTTCAATGGCTTTTACATTGTCCTGTCGGTTCAAGCGGTCGATTTCTTTAAGTTCCCGGGTCATAACTTCAGCAACGATTTTTTGGTCGTCCGGTGAAATTTTATTAAATGTTTTTTTGTCTATGGCAAAAACGGCATAAAGATAGATCAATGGGAGATTGGTAATGTATTTTATTTCCGTGTGCCACTGGAGCACAACGGCACCGACCGGGGAGTTTTCCACCGTGTCAATGAGCCCGGACTGCAGCCCCGTGCGCACATCAGCCAGGGGCAGGATAATGGGGGAAACACCAAAGCAGCCCATGGAACCCACGGTCATTTTATCATTATCCGGTACCCATATTTTGCGGTCTTTAAGGTCCTCGATGGATGTGATGGGGTATTTGGACATAATATATGCAAAACCACCGCCCATGAGGGTAAAACAGACAAACCCCGCATCATCAAGGCCTTTGATGATATAGTCATCCATGTGTTGGCGCACATAATCCACCTCGTCCTGGGATTTGAATTTCATGGGCTGGGCATATATTTGATTGCCTGGGAAAAACGAGGACAGGCTGCCGCCCATGAGCGCGCCGCCCTGGAGCTGGTTGATACGGATTTTCCGCAAGACGGTTTTGTCATTTCCCATGACCCCGCCGGGATAGAATTTGAATTTCACGCGATTCTCCGTGGCCTTGGCGACCTGGTTGGCGCCTTTGCGCATTTTTTCCATCCATATGGAGCCTTCCGGTGAGAGGGTGGCAATTTTTATGGTTACGGCTTCTGCGGACACAGCAAAAACCGTGATGATCAGCATAAAAGAAAATAATTTCAGAATAGGCGTGTTAAACATGATTGAATTTTTTCTCCGGGTTAAAAATAGTCGTCAGCTTCATCCAGAAGTTTTCCGGCCTGCTGCTGGGCATAGGTGTTGATCAAGGTATAGCCGTCTATGTTTGGGTCGGTCTCCATAACTTCGTTGAGCAGGCGATCGAAAAGCTGCCGGTTAAACATCATTTTGGCGTACAATTTTGCGTAGACAACCTTTGCCATAAAATTTTTACCCCCGGAAATGGAAATGGCTTTTTCAAAATACTGTCTTCCCTGTTCAGGTTTTCCTCCCATGGCCGGGGGCAGAAAGGTAGCAAGGGTGCCCAGATACAAATAGGCGGCCCCGTCCTTGTAGGTTTCATCCAGTTCAATGACCCGGTTCATGATGGCCTCAATCCTGGCGATGTCGGCCAGGGCATTGAAATCATCCTTATGGGCCATGATCCAGGAGGCCCAGGCATTCCCCAGGGTAAACAGATATGGCAGTTCGTCTTTTTTTATGGCATTTACAACTGCGCTGAACTGTTCGAAGGGTTTCTGATTTAAATCACAGGCATTGCTTTGGGCAAAGCAAACAGCGTTCAGGGCGTAATCCATGGCTTTGTTTGCCAGTTTTCTTTTTCGCTCCCTGTCCGTGACAAATACATCCGAATAGGTGGTATACAGCTGGGCGCCTGAAGAGAGCATATCCGGGGAATCGGGATCCTGATCAATGAGACTGTCAACCATGATGAGGTAAGCGGGCGAACCGGATTCCACCATGGCCAGGTCATTATTGTTCAGGATACTTTTGGACAGAGAAGTCATCATGTTGGATTTGACCCCGCATCCCTGGGTAAGGAGGACCAGTCCCAAGAGCAATATACAGAAAATAATACATGTGTATGCCCGTTTATTTAAATGAGACGGCATAAGCGTTTATCCTTGTTTATCTTGAATTCCAGTGTAACGAATTTTTATTAGAAATCTACTAAAATCTATCATTTACGCCCGGAAAATAACTTTTTTAATGGAAAAAATCAACCAGGCAGAATGTATGATTCAAATTATATAAAATCAAAAATTATGGATATAATTGCTTTAAACCATGGTATAGTGGATTAAATTCATCGCGTTTCAAAAAGATAAGAGATGATGCCTTTCAAAATGAGATCTGACATGTTGCCAAAACCAAAGCGATTCCAAGTATGGGCCGCAATCCTGTTTTTTGTATTACTTCTTTGCGCTGCAGCTAAGGCTGCCGAGCCTATGGTGCACATCATTCCCGTCTCCGGAACTGTTGAGCCGGGCATGGCCGCATACCTTAAACGGGTGGTCTCCTCCCTTGAAAAGGATGACTCCGCCATTCTGGTATTTTCCCTGGACACATTTGGGGGACGGGTGGATGCCGCCTTTGATATTGTGGAAACCATCAGCACCGTGCCAAAGGAAAGAACCATTGCTTATGTGGACAAAAGAGCCATTTCCGCAGGTGCGCTGATTGCGCTTTCCGCCGGTACCCTGATCATGAGGGAAAATACCCTTATCGGTGACTGTGCGCCCATGATTCAAACCAGTGAAGGGCACAAGGAAGCCGGTGAAAAAACCCAGACCGTTCTTCGGGCACAGTTTCGCTCCCTGGCCAAACGAAACAACTATTCTCAAGTTCTGGCCGAATCCATGGTGTCCAAGTCCATGGAGGTATATAAAATTACCCGGGGGGATCGTTCTGAATATATGGATAAAACGACCTGGCAGGAGCTTTCCGAAGAAGAAAAGGCAAACGTCACCCGTAAAACCACGATTGTAAGTGAAGGTGAGCTTTTGACCATGGATGACAAAGAAGCGGTTGATCTTGGGTTTTCCCGTCAGAGTGTTGCCACCCTTGACCAGGCCCTTGACGTTCTGGGGTACGGGGCGGCTCAAAAAATAGAGATTTCGGAAAATTGGTCGGAAACGTTTGTCAGGTGGCTTCAGCCCTTTCTACCGATTCTCATGATTGTAGGCATTGGTGCCGTGTATACGGAGATTAAGGCCCCGGGATTCGGCATCCCCGGCATTGTGGGCATTCTTTGCCTGGGCCTTGTGTTTTTCAACCAGTACCTGGTGGGCCTTGCCGATTATACGGAAATTTTGGTATTCATCATCGGTTTTTTGCTTCTGGGCATGGAAATGTTTGTCCTGCCGGGATTCGGCATCGCCGGTATCAGTGCCATCATTGTCCTGGCCGCAGGCCTTGTGCTTTCTTTTCAGAATTTTGTACTCCCCGACCCAAGCCTGCCCTGGCAGGGAGAGCTCATGATAAAAAATCTGGGACTGGTCATGGGCAGCGCCCTTGGTGCGCTGCTGATTTCAATGTCTGTGGTGCGTTTTGTTCTGCCCAATTTGTCAAAGGTGATTAAGGGGCCGTATCTGGATGCTACGCTTCAGGATTCCCGTGCTGAATCCACCGAGGCCTCAGGTATATCTGCCGGTGATGAAGGTATTTCTTTGACAACGTTGCGGCCTTCGGGCAAGGTCCGTATCGGGGACAGAAAAGTTGATGCCGTTACCCAGGGGGATTTTATTGATCCTGCCACACAGGTCCGGGTGACCCGGGTAACAGCAGGGCATGTAATTGTTGAAACGATTATGGAAAAGAGGGAAAAATGAGTACCTGGCTCCTGCCTTTGGTTCTTCAGATTATGGCAATATTTACTGTTATTGCCGAGATATTTCTGCCGTCAATGGGACTTTTATCCATCACTGCGCTGGGGTTTCTCGGATACTCCCTTTTCCTTGTATTCAGTAATTTTCCCATTTCAGTGTTTTATGCGGTCTTGGGGGTGGATTTGATCCTTGTTCCCGTGGTGATTATTCTGGGATTTAAAATGCTGGCGGTTTCGCCTTTGTCCCTTAAAAAGGAATTATCCGCATCCCAGGGTGTGGTTTCCCAGTCCCCGGATCTTGAAAATTACCTGGACTGCACCGGGAAAAGCCTCACAACCCTTCGTCCGTCCGGAACAGCTTTGATTGACGGTGTCCGCCTGGATGTGGTCACGGACGGAGAATTTATCGAGGCCGAAGCGCCCTTAAGAGTCTGTAAGGTTACGGGTAATCAGGTGATCGTCTGCCGTGGGGAAAATATGTAAGCGCCATGTGGTAAATTTTAAAAGTTCCATGGCCTTAAAACAGAAAACTTACAGTTTATTGCAAATGAATTAATACCCCGTCTTGCTCTTAATCTTGCTCCTGCTCTTGCTTTAAATTAATGAATTCGAGCAGGAGCAAGATTAAGAGCAAGAGCAAGAAAAATGGTATCAATTCTTTTGATATAGACGAAACACTCATGATTATAATTTTAAAAAAAGGTGGTTAAACATGCAGATTATGTCCATTCTTCTCATCATTGCAGGCATCCTCGGTCTGGTGCTTGTTTATTTTGCGTTTTCTTACATTGGGCTGTGGGTCCAGGCCCTGGTGTCCGGTGCCCGGGTAGGGCTGTTCAACATTATTTTCATGCGATTTAGAAAGGTGCCGCCCAAACTGATCGTGGAATCCAAGATTATGGCTGTGAAGGCCGGGATTGATATTGCTACGGACAGTCTTGAGTCCCATTTCCTTGCCGGTGGCAACGTGTCCCGGGTGATCCAGGCGCTTATTGCCGCGGACAAGGCCAATATTGATCTTCCCTTTAACCGGGCCGCAGCCATTGACCTTGCCGGCCGGGATGTGCTGGAAGCCGTACAGATGTCGGTTAACCCTAAAGTTATTGAAACGCCCATTGTGGCGGCCATGGCCAAGGACGGTATCCAGCTTAAGGCCATTTCCAGGGTCACGGTGCGGGCCAATATTGACCGCTTGGTGGGCGGGGCCGGCGAAGAGACCATTCTGGCCCGTGTGGGCGAGGGCATTGTTACCACTATTGGTTCGGCCGTCACCCATAAACAGGTGCTGGAAAATCCGGACACCATTTCCAAAACCGTTTTAAGCAAGGGTCTGGATGCAGGCACAGCCTACGAGATTCTTTCCATTGATATCGCGGACGTGGATGTGGGCAAAAACATCGGTGCTGAGCTGGAAACCGACCGGGCCGAGGCAGATAAAAAAATTGCCCAGGCCAAGGCTGAGGAAAAACGGGCCATGGCCTATGCCCAGGAACAGGAGATGAAGGCCCGGGTCCAGGAAATGCGGGCCAAGGTGGTGGAGGCCGAAGCCCAGGTGCCCCTGGCCATGGCCGAGGCGTTCAGAAGCGGCAATCTTGGAGTCATGGACTATTATAAAATGCAGAATATCAGCGCCGATACCCGGATGAGGGACACCATTGCGACCCCTGATCAGTCTGATCAGCCAGATGAATCTCTGAAATAACATCAAAAAATCAGGATAACATTATGGACTTTGGTGATTTTATTACGTTGATTTTATTTCTGGTTTTTATTGTGGCTCCTTTTTTGAAAAGGAAAAAGGCACAAAAACCGGGAAAATCAAAGCAGAGCGGGTTTTCCATTTTGGGGAAAATACGTGAGGCACTTAGGGAGGCGGCCCGGGAAATGGAAGCCCAGGCTGAGCAGGCCCGGAAAAAAGGGGCGCCCGGGCAGAGAAAACACCCCCGGGAACGCAATGAGAGTCCCTTTGACCAGGCCGGGAGAGAATCTGTAAATCAAACCTTCTGGGATGAAATTGATGACAGGGACGATGTGGATTTTTATTCCGAAGACGCAGGTGCCCAGGTCCTTGAGCCGATTGAGTCTGTTTATGAAAAACCGCTTTTGGGTTCCACAAAAAAAGAACCCCACAGAAAAGCCGCCAAGATACCCGAGACAAGGGGTTCAAAGCCTTTACCCCTGACCTCTTTGGGGCATGATGCCATGCAGGCCGGTTGCCCAAGATCTGGTCCAAGACGACTGCCTGCCCGGGCCCGGGGACTTCAAAAGGCCGTGGTCTGGTCGGAGATCCTTGGAAAACCTGTTGCGTTAAAGGATCAATGATAGAACTTGTTTCCATGGCTCTTACCTGGTTGTTGCCGGGATAACCTTATTGTCGGTACGGGTTTGCCGTTAAGGGGTGAGGAAAGATAACGAAACAGGTGCTAAATGTCCGAACACTATTCTGCTGAAACATTGTTGGAGATCGCCACTGACCTGATGGCCGAGCTGCACCCGGATGCAAGCCGGTATGTGGATATTCGTCTGGACAGCGATCTGGACAGGGATCTCGGCCTGGACAGTCTTGCCAGAATCGAACTCATCGCAAGGATAGAAAAACGTTACGGCGTTCGGCTGAATGAAGACGCGCTTGGTTCGGCTGAAACCCCGAGAGATCTTTTGCGGTATATCCAGCATGCGCATCCGGCAGACGCCGGTTTAAAACCTCAGCCTGTAGAAAAAAAGCAGGACTCAGCGGTGAGACGTGAGGTTGGTTTTACAGAAGCCGAAACTTTGCTTGATGTCCTGGGCGAGCATGTAGAGGTGCAACCTGAAGCCACGCATATTATTCTGCTTGACGGTGATGAAGAGATACCGATTAGTTATGGTATGCTGCAGCGTGAAAGTCTGAAGGTTGTAGCAAAATTACAGGATTTACAGGTTGGTCAGGGAGACAGGGTGGCTATAATGCTACCCACGGGACAGGATTATTTTTACAGCTTTTTCGGTGCGTTGTATGCAGGCGCGGTGCCTGTTCCGCTTTATCCGCCGGCACGGCCGACCCAGATAGAGGAGCATGTGCGGCGACACAGGAAAATCCTCTCAAATGCCGGAGCGAAAATTCTCATCACAATTGCCGAAGTAAAAGCGATGGCACGGTTGTTGATGAGTCAGGTGCCTGAATTGCAAACCATCCTTACCCTGGATGAGTTGTATGCAGAGCGGCCCGATCAGGTGCCGCTTGCCCATAAGGCGGAGGATATCGCTTTTTTGCAATACACCTCCGGCAGCACTGGTGATCCGAAGGGTGTTATCCTCACTCACGCCAATCTGTTGGCAAATATCCGGGCCATGGGCCGGGTATGTGAGATAACGGCGCAGGATGTTTTTGTCAGTTGGCTGCCTCTCTATCATGATATGGGGCTGATCGGTGCCTGGTTCGGAAGTCTCTGCCACGGCTGCCGTCTTGTGGTGATGTCGCCGCTCAGTTTTCTGGCGCGCCCTGAGAGGTGGCTGCAGGCCATTGACAGGTTTGGCGGAACCATCTCAGCCTCCCCCAATTTTGGCTATGAGATCTGTGCGACACGTCTGGATGATGACGTACTTGACGGGTTGGATTTGAGTTCATGGCGGCTTGCCGCTAATGGCGCGGAACCTGTTATTGCCGGGACGTTGCAACGGTTTGGCAATCGTTTTCAAAAGTATGGCTTCACCCCGGACGCTTTGACGCCGGTATATGGTCTTGCCGAGTCTTCTGTCGGTCTTGCGTTTCCGGCTCCCGGGAATGGTCCGAAGATTGATCGTGTTCAGCGTGACGCATTTTCCGGATCGGGGGTTGCCGTTGCAGCGTCCGCCAATGAGTCGGGATCTCTCGAGTTTATCTCCTGCGGCCGACCATTGCCGGGACACCAGGTACGAATTGTTGATGAGAGCAACCGTGAAATGCCGGACAGAAAGGAAGGCCGGCTACAGTTCAAAGGGCCTTCCGCCACCAGCGGCTATTTCAGAAATAAAGAGCAGACCAGCCGTCTGTTTTGTGGCGAATGGCTGGAGACCGGAGACCTTGGATATATTGCCGCAGGAGAGATTTATCTCACCGGGCGGAAAAAGGATGTCATTATTCGTGGCGGCAGAAACGTCTACCCCCATGAACTGGAAGATATTGTCGGGGAAATAGATGGTATTCGAAAAGGATGTACAGCGGTATTTGCCGGCGGACAAAACGATTCCACCGGTGAAAGCCTGGTTATCCTGACCGAATCCCGGATCAGGGATGATAAAAAACTCAATAGCTTGAAAAAAGAGGTCAACAGGGCGACAATCGAGCTTTTGGGTATGGGTGCCGACGAGATTATTATCAGCCCGCCGGGAACGGTATTGAAGACATCCAGCGGCAAGATTCGCCGCTCCGCCTGTAAACAGCTTTACGAGAGCGGCAACATCGGACGTAAAAAGGCGACCGTGCAGTTGCAGCTGTTGCGAATGGGGTTGGCATCAATTGGTCCGATGATCAAGAGGATCGCAAACCGTGCTTTGGCATTCCTCTATGCCGCCTATTGTTGGTTGATGGTTGGCATAACAGGTGGCGTTGTCTGGTTATTGATGATGATTTTACCTGCTGGGAAGTGGTGCTGGACACTCTGCCGCATGGCTGTGAAGATGCTCTTGTGCTTAACAAGGATACAGGTCTCAGTAGAGGGGATGGAAAATTATCCCTTTGGAACCCGGTATATTTTGGTCAGTAACCATATGAGTTATATGGATGCGATTATACTGATCGGGGTGTTGCCCGAATACTGCAATTTTGTTGCTAAAAAGGAGCTGGCGAATAATCTGTTTCTGCGGCCGGCCTTGAAAAAATTTGATGTTTTTCTGGTTGACAGATTTGACACAAAGAAGGTCACCGAGGATACCCGCTCAATCTACAGGGGAGTTCGCAGGGGCAGGCGTCCTGTTTTTTTTGCCGAAGGAACACTGCAGCGCATGCCGGGATTGCTGCCCTTTCAGATGGGTGCTTTTATTCTTGCCGGCGAGGAAATGTTACCCATTGTGCCGCTGGTCATCCGGGGAACCCGCAACATACTGCGAGAAGGCTCCTGGTTTCCGCGACGCGGCAGGGTTCAGATTGATATCGGGCCGCTTTGTTATCCGGAGAGCAGTGACTGGAGTGGGGCGATTGAACTGCGTGACAGCGTAAGGAGGTCCATGCTGAGCAGATTGGGTGAACCGGATCTGGCCGGTGAGTATACCTCGCTGCTGCAACTGGGGTTCAAACGATCTGAAAAAGATGAAGACCCTGAAACGCAACATTAAGGTTAATTTTTTATTTCCCTGCAGCCGTTTTGCCTGCCTGTTCGTCCACCGTGGATAAAATAAAAAATCCAATAACGAAGAATACGGCCACAACAGAAACCCCGACACGTTGGGAATTGAACATCTGGGTTAAAATTCCCAGGAACAACGGCCCGAAAAACGCTGTTAATTTGCCTGAAAAGGCGAAAAAACCAAAGAACTGATTTTCTTTTTCCCGGGGAACGAAGCGGCCGAGCAGGGAGCGGCTGGCGCTCTGGTTGGGGCCTGCAAAAAATCCAACAAGTACGCCTGCGGCCCAGAACAATTCCTTGCCGGGCGCACAAACCGCCAGGACCACGGCCAGGGTTAAAATGATATTGGATATCTGGATGGTGGTTTTGCCGCCCAGTTTGTCGTCAAATATGCCCATGATAAAAGCACCTGTGCCGGCTGCCACGTTGAGCACGATGCCGAAGATCATGATTTCCTTAAAGGAGAAACCAAAGGTGCCGGCGGCATAAATCCCCCCAAAAGCAAAAATAGTGACAAGACCATCGTTGTATATCATTCTTGCAATCAGCAGTTTGACGATTTCCCGGTAGGAACGGATATCTTGAAACGTGTCTTTAAGATCAGCAAAGGCCGCCCGGACAATGGCGGCTTTGCCGCTGTTTTTTTTCGGGTTTCCAGGGTTGGATTTCACAAAAACGAATAAGGGGATGGAAAAAAGTCCGTACCACAGAGCCACCAGGATGCAGGTGGCCCGGATGTTGGCCCCGGATTCACGGGACAGGCCAAACCAGGGAATCTCCGGATTGATAAAACCGGCCATGGCAACGAACATGGCCAAAAGTCCGCCAAGGTACCCCACACCCCAGCCGATGCCGGAAATCCGTCCAATGGTTTTTTCATTGGAAATATCCGGCAGGAATGCGTTGTAAAATACCATACCGATTTCAAAGGCCAGGTTGGACAGGATAAACCAGATTAACGCCTGATAAACCTGCCCCGGCTTGACAAACCAAAGCATGGCTGAGCCTGCCGCACCAATCACTGTGGAAATAAACAAAAACGTTTTTCGTGCATTTCCATGGTCGGCCAGGGCCCCAAGCACAGGAGATAAAAAAGCTGCCGAGAGTGCTGTCAGTGTGACGCCCCTGGACCACAGCGCTGTACCGTGGATTTTATCCGGCGCAATGGCTGAAACAAAATAGGTGGCATAAATAAATGTGACAATCAATGTGGTATAGGCTGAGTTGGCAAAATCGTACATCACCCAACCAACTATTTGTTTTTTGTCTGTCCGGGTGGTGCCCATATGTTTTCCCGTGGTTAAAATTGTATTGTAACGCCTTGGTATAGCAGCGGTTTGATATCCTGCTGCCCATGCCATGTGTCAAATGTATTTGCCGGCAGGTCCGGGCTGATGTTCGGCAGGTCCGTATCCGCTAAAACCAGAGATTCAAGCGGTTCTGTTTTTTCGTTATTTTTGGATATCTCCATTGCCTGGTCAATGGTATCAAGAACCGCAAGGGTGGCATTTACCGACTCTCGAATCAAGGTTAAAAGATCGGTAGCGTAGAAAGACCCGGAGCAGGGATGCCGGTATTCAAGCCGGTCTGAAAAAAACGGCAAAAAACAGGGTTTGCTAAAAGGATAAATCAATCCGGCGGAAGAATCAGGTAGGGGATGTGAGGTGCCGGCCATCTTTATTGTCCCCTTGCGTATTAAAGAAGCACAAAACAGTGCATGAACCGTCGAGTGCCATTGCAGGGCGTGTTTTACAAAAGAGGTTTTGGGGTGTTGGGGCAAAAACGGGCCGGCCATAAGCTGATAAAGCTTCTGTTTAGACATTTTTGCCTGCCTGATAATTTTATGCAACCGGGTTTTTTCGCGGAACAGATATTGAAAATGAACATCCATGGCGGTTTCAAAATACCTGTGCCTGGCTGTGGCGCCGCTGTGAATCCCGTTCATACCGGCATAATAGTAAACCAATGGATGAAAGATTGTGTCGGACATGATGTGGGACACGGTGCCGGCGGCAAGTGCCAGTGCCCATGGGGTTCGGTGATGGTTCAAAAATTTGAGTACCGGTAAAAGGGCTTCTTTGTTTGGCCGATGAAACGGGTTGGCCAGGGCCTGAACCAGTTTTTTTTGCGGTCCTGCCAGATAATAGAATGGCGAATCCGGACACACCGCTCCAATGAGAAATACGAAGGGGAGTGTTTGAACCGGTTGGAAAAATTTTGACGTTTCGGGCAGAACACGTCTTACCTGTTCGGCCAGAGTAACGTGTGTAATTTCTTTTGGCATATTTCCCTTTAGTGTAACAACTTATTGGGACTTTTATATAAAATTTCTTTGCAAATTTGAACGATTATAAATTGTTTCCGCCTTGAATTTGAACAAGAACTCTAAAAATTTGGTGATCGAGTTACAGTACCTGAAAAATCTGGTATTCATACCTGGTTGGTGATATAGAAAAGCGAACAATATCACAGTCAATACGGATGGCATATGTCCAAAAAGAAAATTTTGCTGGTGGAAGATCACCCCATTTTCAGGCTGGGTTTGGCGGAATTGATCAATCAGGAACGCGACTTAGCCGCATATGGCAGTGCCAGAGATGTTGAACAAGCCATTGATGAAATAAATCATATAAAGCCGGACCTGATCATTGCGGATCTTTCCTTGAAACAGTCTGACGGCCTTGATCTGGTCAAATACGTGAAACAGCATCACAACAATATCCCAGTGCTGGTGTTGTCCATGCATGATGAATACCTTTATGCGCCCAGGGCCTTGTCTGCCGGTGCCCATGGCTACATTATGAAACAAGAGGCCGTGGAGTCCGTTGTCAAGGCCATCCATCTCCTGCTTGCCGGAAAAATTTATCTCAATGAAAAAGTCAAAGAACATATTCTTTTGTCCATGGCTAATCCACCCGAGGCACAAGAAAAAAGTCCATTCGACCGTTTAACCGACCGGGAGCTTCAGGTTTTCAAGCTTATCGGCAGGGGCTTTTCAAGCAGGGAAATTGCCGAACGCCTGTTTTTAAGTATCAAAACCATTGGTACCTACAGGGAGCGTATTAAAAAAAAGCTTAATATTAAACATGCAAGCGAACTGGTCCGCTGTGCCGTGCATTTTGAAAAAACAGGCCATATTGGTATTGTGGAGTAGATCCCTCTCGTTAGGCTGTTACCGTTTTTTTCGGCGGCCTTTCTTTTTTTCCCACGCTTCATTTGCCAGGATCATTTCTCTGATATCTTTTGATGTCTCTGTTACTTCAACAGTAAAGGCATATTCGTCCTTGGAAACCGCTATTGTTTCTATTTGTTTGCCTAAAAAATCCTGGATTTCCGTTAACAGGTTCTTTTCCTGGCTGCTGCAAAATGATATGGCTTTCCCCTTGGATCGACCACGCCCGGTTCTGCCCACCCGGTGGACATAAACTTCTCGTTGTTCGGGAAGATCATAATTGATCACATAGTCGACATTGGGGATATCAATTCCCCGGGCTGATACGTCCGTGGCAATAAGTATTTTGTCTGCATCCTGTTTAAAACGGTTCAACACCGCCAGTCGCTGGTCCTGATCTTTTTGACCGTAAATGGTCAATGCGTTTATGTTTGCTCTTTCCAGGGCCTTTGCCACCCGTTCGGCCCTTACCGTGGTCCTGACAAAAACCAGGATTTTACTTTCCGGATTGTCCCGGATGAATTTGCGTAAAAAGAAGCGTTTATCGTCCATTTCCACAAAAATTACATAGTGGGATACATTTTTTGATACCGGATCATCAGGCGATATCTGAATGCGCACGGCAGAGGACTTAACCTGGGAATAGGCCAGCTTCTTAATGTTTTTGTTTATTGTTGCCGAAAAAAACAGCGTCTGGTGTCGTTGTTTCAAAAGTCGTTTGATGCACTGGATATCTTCAAAAAATCCTTTGGCCAGCATTTGATCGGCTTCATCAAGGATTAAAATTTTAACCTGTCGGATATCAATGGCTTTTTGGCTGATCAGGTCAAACATGCGACCCGGCGTGGCAATCAGGATATCAACCCCTTTTACCAGTGTCTGGATCTGTTTATCCTGTTCCACCCCGCCGAAAACGGCAAAGGGTTTAACTTTTGTTTTGCGGCACAATACCATGAAGACTTCCTGTATCTGAACAGCCAACTCCCTGGTAGGAACCATGATAATACTCTGGATGCCCTGGTTTTTTTTCGTTTTTTTCAGGTTCAGGACGGTATCTATAACAGGTACCGCAAATGCGACGGTTTTTCCGGTTCCGGTCTGTGCAATGGCCAGGACGTCTTCCCCTTTTAATATAGAGGGAATCGCTTTGTACTGAATATCTGTGGGCCTGATAAACCCCTGTGCTTTCAGGTTTTTTTTCAGGGTGCTGTTTATTGCATATGTGTCAAATTTCATTGGAAATACCTACTTCATCAAATGTTTTTATGTCAGCAAGAATGCGTGTGGCAAGGTCCAGAAGTTCCATGCACACAGCAGCACCGGTACCTTCCCCAAGACGGAATTTTAAGTCGATTAAAGGCTCCAGACCCAGGCGGTCATGCATGTATTTCTGGCCGATCTCCACAGATTTGTGGGAGGCAAACAGGTAGTTTTTTGCTGCCGGTGCCAGTTCACAGGCTATCAGGGCGCCTGCCGTGGAGATCAGGCCGTCGCAGACCACCGGAATGCCTTTAGCGGCAGCACCGATCACCAGACCTGCCAACCCGCCGATTTCAAGCCCGCCGACCTTGGCCAGCACATCAAGGGGATCCTTAGGGTCTGGTTTGTTGATGTCCAGTCCTTTTTGTATAACAGCAACTTTATTGGCAAGGCCTTTATCATCAACGCCTGAGCCCCGGCCGGTCAGACGCTCCACAGGCAAACCTGAAAATGCCGCAATAATGGCAGTGGAGGGCGTGGTATTTCCAATGCCCATATCTCCTGTGCCCAGAAGATCCACAGGGCTTTGGGCGTGCAGTTCATTGACAATCTCAATGCCCGCTTCAATGGATTTAATCGCCTCTGCCCGGGTCATGGCCGGCCCCTTTGTAAAATTGTCGGTGCCGTACTTTACTTTTTTATGAAAAATGGGAAGCCCGGGATCAAAATCGTAATTTACCCCGATATCTGCAGCTTTCACCCGGGCCCCGGCATGTTTCCCGATAATGTTGACGGATGCTCCGCCCCCAACGAAATTAAAGACCATCTGGGGCGTTACTTCTGCGGGGAAGGCGCTGACCCCTTCCTCGGCCACACCGTGGTCACCGGCGCAGGTGATGATGTATTTGTTGGTTAAATGGACGTCAATGGTTCCTTTAATGGCGGCCAGACGGGCCCCGACCTCTTCCATAACCCCCAAACTGCCGGGGGGTTTTGCCTGGTCCAGAAGACGCTGTTTGGCCTTTGCAAGCACGTCGTGATTAAGTTCGGATTTGATGGTCGAAATGGTTTGTTCAAGCAGGGACATTGTTTTACCTCATGTTGAAAAAAGGGGTACCCTAAACCCGTTTGATATCAAGGTCAATGATTTTTCGTGTTCTTTATCGGTAACTTTTTATCGATAGATATGTCGGGTTATGCTATCATTTTATTTATTTTAAATCATAAAAAATTACCTAAAAAGGTTCAACACATTATGGAATTAAGACCACTAGGCATAGCAAAAGAAATTATTCAGGAGACCGGACTCGATATTACATATAACTATGATGATCTGGTGTTTATTGAGCATAACCCCTTTATGATCCAGTTTGATGATGGAAATTCTAAAAACTTAAAGCTGTTTTTCAATGTTGATTGTGAACCGGAGGCGGCCGAAAAATTGGAAGCCCAATTAAAGAATGCCGCATTGCAGAGGGAATTTACCATTACCACAAGCGGAAAGTTTGAGATGAAACAAAAAGAAGGCACAGAAGAAATTGATATAAAATTTATCGATTAGTCTTACGAATCATGGAAATATTTAAGCATCTCACCAACCCTGTTCTTTATTTCGGTCCCAAAGAGATCAACAGGCTTGCCGGACTACTTGATCCGTCCATCCCGGTTTTTTTTATTACCGGTGTCCATTTTGTAAATACCAATACCTGGCAAACGCTTGAATCCCAATTGCGCCTGGCAGGATGCAAATTCCAAAGACAGACCGTCCATGGAGAGCCCGGCCCGGATACGGTTGATGACCTGACGGAACAGGCACACAGGATTAAGGCCGGTTGCGTGGTGGGTATTGGCGGAGGATCGGTTCTGGATGCAGGCAAAGCGGTTGCGGCCATGCTTTGCCAGGAAGGCTCAGTCCAGGATTATCTGGAGGGTGTGGGTACAAAAGCGCCCGAAGGAAAAACCATGCCGTTCATTGCGTTGCCCACAACCGCCGGCACCGGCAGTGAAGCCACCAAAAATGCCGTGCTCAGCCGTACAGGACCGGATGGATTTAAAAAATCCTTCCGCCACGATGCTTTTATTCCCTCAACGGCCATCATTGACCCGGAACTGGCACTGGGATGCCCGCCTGAAACGACCCTTGCCTGTGCTTTGGATGCGTTCAGCCAGCTTTTGGAATCCCGTGTCTCCACAGCAGCCACACCGCTCACCCAAGCGTTGAGCAGACAGGGGCTTCGCCTGTTTGCCCGGGGATCGCTGCTATTTTCGGACAACCTTTACCAAAGCCGGGTGGAATTGTCTTTGCGATCGGATCTGGCCATGGCAGCATACCTGTCCGGGGTTACCCTTGCCAATGCCGGTCTTGGCACAGTACACGGCATTGCAGGCCCCCTTGGCGCATTTACCCGTGTACCCCACGGGGTGGCATGCGGCCGTCTTCTCCCCCCGATCTTCACTCTACTGACCAAAGAGAGGCGGGTGGAGGCCCTGGATGAAATGGGCGCCTGGCTTTCCAGGGGGATTGACGCAATTCCCCGGCCCGATGATTTTAAGGTTGCCCTGGACTATATGAATTCCTGGGTTGAACAATTGCCTGAACTGCGTGAATACGGGTTGACGGAACAGCATATTGATACCGTGGTCAACGCATCGGACAATAAAAATTTTCCCATTCAATTATCAGCACAACAGATGCGGGATATTCTATCAGGCATTTAAAGACGCATCCATGCGGAGCGGAAGCTGAAAATTGTTCTGGTCAGCGGTGCCGGATATATTACAGGGCAGGTCATCCGTGTAAACAAAGACCTGTGCTATATTCAAACCTATATGTGAGGAAGGGAACCATGAGAAAAAAACTGTTTCTTCTTATCGTTATTTTGTTCTTTTTTGTCGGTGCATGCAGCACCATTAAAGTCAGTGCTGATTTGGATGATTCCGTTGATTTTACCAAATATAAAACCTATTCCTATCTGGGCTGGAGCAAAAACAGCAGTGAACTGCTTAATGACCTGGATAAGAAACGGATTGAATCCGCTTTCAACAATGAGTTTAACGCAAGGGGCATAACCTATGTAGAAACAGGAGGCGATATTGAAGTCTCTTTGTATCTGGTGACGGATAAAAAAACGGCGACGACCGCTTATACGGATTATTACGGCGGATACCGTGGGTATTCTTTCGGCCATCCCTGGGGATGGGGACGCGGATTTGCCACAACGGCCTATCATCAATACGATTACATCGTGGGGACCCTGGTATGCGATGTGGTTGATCATGAAAAGAAAAATTTGGTATGGCAGGGGGTCGGCTCAGGCACAGTGAGTGAAAATTCAACCGACAGAAAAGAAAAAATTCCGGCGGCCGTAAGCAAAATAATGGCGCTTTATCCTGTCGCTCCGATTCAATAGCTCCCAGTAATCCTATCACTCGATCATCGAGTATCAATAGGCCCATCGTGCCGGGGGAATATGACCTGACTCGTTTTTTCAGGCGGCATTATTTGTTTAAAAAAAACGGGGATTGGTTCTAACGTCGGCCGTTGTAGGGGCCGGTCACCGTGCCTGCCCTAACGAGGGCAACCACAGAGGGATTGCCCCTACGAAAAATGGCCTAAAATAGAATTAGGCCCCAAAAACGGTTAAAATGACCATTAATCAACTCTGGTCATGGCATGCATTTAATTGCCTTGACCTGCCACCCCTGCTGATATAGGGTTTCTTATTTTTATTGAAAGCAGGCCGTTTCATATGCACGCCACAGACAGGGAAAAGGTAATTCCCCCCAAGACTTTTTTACGCCTGCTTTTCAGCCTGGCGCTACCCATTTCCCTGCAATTCCTCCTGACCAGCTCCATGGCTGTGATAGACATACTCATGATCGGCCAGCTTCATGATGCGGCCGTAGCGGCCGTGGGCATTGCCAATCAGTTTGTTTTTATTTTTTTTGTTATCCAGTTCGGCATTCACTCAGGCATCGCCATATTCACGGCCCAGTACTGGGGCAAAAAGGATGTATCGCGAATCCACCAGTTGTCCGGTCTTGGGCTCCTGGCAGGGTTTGCCATAGGTTCTGTGTTTGCCGGTGCAGCGCTGTTTTTTCCCGCCGCCGTGATTTCGTTATTTTCCAGTGATGCCGAAGTGGTACGTCTTGGGGCCGGATATCTTCGTATTGTAGGATTTTCTTTTGTTCCTTTTTGCATAACCTTCTCCTTTATGACCAATATGCGGAGTATGGGGTTTGCCCGTGTGCCTTTGATCTCTTCATGTGTCGCCGTGGTTGTAAATATTGTGCTCAATTACTGCCTGATTTTCGGCAACCTTGGCTTTTCCGCCATGGGTGTCACCGGTGCAGCCATTGGCACCTGCACGGCAAAATTGATTGAAACCGGCCTGTTAACGGCGATCATCTACCTGAAACCGTACCCCCTTGCCGCGTCAGTAAAAGAAATGCTGTCGTTCGATTTTGCCTTTGTCAAGCGGATCACGGCCACTTGCTGGCCTGTGTTCCTCAATGAATTTTTCTGGGTCACCGGTGTGAGCATATACAAACTGGTTTACGCCCGCATGGGTACACAGTCCATTGCGGCAGTCAATATCGTGGCGACCCTTGAGGAATTTTTATTTGTTCCCTTTTTTGGGATTTTTCATGCCGGTTCCATCCTCATCGGTAACAGCATTGGGGCACAAAGATACAAGCGGGCGTTTGCCTATGGTAAATTCATGCTTTTGGCCCAGCTTCCCATGGCCCTTGGCGCAGGGTTTGTGCTCATTCTGTGCAGACCTTTTATTTTGGGATTTTACAATATTTCCCCGGCAGCTTATGATAATGCCTATTACCTGATACTGACGACAGGTCTTGTCTTTTGGGCAAAGACCACCAATTTTACAACGGTGGTATCGGTGTTCAGGGGCGGGGGCGACACAAAGTTCGCCTTTCTCATGGACCTGAGTTCCGTATGGTGCATTGGCGTACCCATGGCATTCATCGGTGCGTTTGTTTTCCATTGGCCCGTGTACGGTGTCATGGCTCTGATAGCCTTGGAGGAAATGTTCAAGCTGATTATCGGCTTGCCCCGATTTTTTTCAAAAAAATGGATTAAAAACCTTGTGGCAGATCCGGAAATTTCATCCGGGCATAACCCTGAAAAGCCATCTTAATTATATTTTATGATGGTTTTAACCTAATTTTAAAAGCCATGTAATACCAGTATTGAAATCTATTACAGGTGTCATAACTTATACTCAAATATAGTTCTCATGTTAAATAAAAATGAATTTAAAATGTGAAGTGATAATCCGAAAAACAGCGCAGAGTCTCTTTGAGGCTCTGCATTTTGTTTAAAGGTGCACCAATGATGAAATTAAAAATAATATGCATATTGTCTGCAATTATCTGTATTTCCATTCCAGGCACTGGCTATGCAAGTGCCACAATGGTAAATGGGACTGAATTTTCAAACACGGTTAAAGTTCGGGGAACCCGTTTATATTTATCCGGTGCGGCACTGCTCAGATACATGTTTTTAATCGAGGCATATACCGGCGCACTGTACCTACCGGAGAAAACGGATGGACGGGATGCGCTGGATGATATATCCAAGCACCTGGTCTTGGAATATCGTGTGGCGCTGTCTTCAGATGATTTTGCCAAAGCAACCACGGAAAAGATTAAGGCGTCTGTCAGCAAAGACGCTTTTCAACGCCTTTTGCCAAAAATCAAGTCATTGAATCGTCTATACAAAGATGTTCAGCCCAAAGACCGGTATGCGTTAACTTATCTGCCGGGACTCGGAACCCAGTTGACGCTTAATGCCGAGCCCCTGGGAACAATAGAAGGATCGGAATTTGCCAGAGCGGTATTTGCGATCTGGATCGGTAAAAATCCAATTAATAAAACATTTAGAGACCGACTCCTGGGGGGATCAAAATGATAAGCAGGCAAAGAAAAATCGACACGCCCCGCATATCATGGCCGGATAAGCTGGCTTATGCATTGGTACCGTGCCTTCGCAATATTCTGTCCATTGCCATTATCAGTTTTTATCCGATTTCAGAACAGGCACATGCTCAAATCCAAAGAGAGATCCGTCGCTTATAATATCCGCCCCAATCCTAGCGATTTTGTCTGGCATGTGATGATACCGAGATATACGTCAAAAAAGGAGGAAGACTTGAAATATATAGGCGCCCATGTGAGTGCTGCCGGCGGCGTTGAAAACGCGCCGATCAATGCCCAAAAAATCGGTGCATCCTGTTTTGCGCTTTTCACAAAAAATCAGCGGCAGTGGCAGGCCAAACCCTTATCAGACAAAAATATCAATGATTTTAAAGCAAACTGCAGTGCTTTGGGTTTCGGGCCCGGTCAGATTCTTGCTCACGACTCCTACCTCATCAACCTGGGTCATCCGGAAGTCGCCGCCTTGGAAAAATCAAGACTTGCGTTCGTAGATGAAATGCAGCGATGTTATCAACTTGGCATTGCCATGCTCAATTTTCACCCGGGGTCAACGTTAAAGAAGATCAGCATGGATGACTGCCTGGCAACCATTGCCCAATCCATTAATCTTGCCCTTCAAACGGTGCCGGATGTTATCGCCGTGATTGAAAATACCGCAGGCCAGGGAAGCAATGTGGGCTTTGCCTTTGAACAGATCAAAACCATTATTGACCAGGTAGAAGATCAATCCCGCATCGGGGTGTGTATTGATACCTGCCACGCCTTTGCTGCCGGTTATGACGTTGTCTCCCGGGAAGGGTATGAAAAAACCTGGGACCTGTTTGACACAATTATCGGCTTTGAAAAATTAAGGGGCATGCACCTGAATGATGCCAAAAA
This sequence comes from uncultured Desulfobacter sp., assembly GCF_963666695.1. Taxonomy (GTDB): domain Bacteria; phylum Desulfobacterota; class Desulfobacteria; order Desulfobacterales; family Desulfobacteraceae; genus Desulfobacter. Next base: position 3,154,144 of record NZ_OY762947.1, on the reverse strand, counting down.
GCATATTAATTCCAGGGTGGACCGGCATGAAAGCATTGGAAAGGGACAACTTGGCCTTACCGCTTTCCGGTACATCATGGAAGATAAACGCCTGAACAATATTCCCATGATTCTGGAGACACCGGACAATAACATATGGGCTAAAGAGATTTCCCTGCTGAAATCGTTGATCAAGCCCTAAGCTGAAGACAGCGTTTTCATGAGAATCTGGGACCTTCATCCAGGATACCTGAACCGCCGGAGTCTGTTAGGCGAACACCGGGAGCTTCACGGTATGGCCTCCATTATTGTCAACGGGAAAAAAGGCTATGCCCGGCACCCGGAAACCCTGCGCTGGATGAATTTCGGCTGGGCACTCAACAAACGCCACCAGCTTCTATCCGCAGAGATGAAGTTGCGGGGGTTTCCGACAGAACTTGACAATTTGTCATAATCTAATATAATCTATCTTTATGGAAAGAGGATTAGTTAAAATAGGGATAGCAGCAAAAATGCTTGGAACAACTCCGGGGACTCTCCGTAAATGGGAGAAAACCGGGGAGTTGCTTCCATTTAGGAAAACAACTGGAGGGACAAGGTACTATTCAGTTTCGGACATACTCTCTTTGCAAACATCAGACGCACCAACGATTTGCTATGCAAGAGTTTCTAGTCATGACCAAAAGGATGATTTGGAAAGACAGCAAATAATGTTGGAATCCTATTGCGCCGCAAAGGGATGGAGGACAGAAACCATCAAAGATCTTGGCTCCGGAATGAATTACAAGAAGCGCGGATTGAATACGCTTCTTGAGATGATTCTAAGGAAGCAAATGAACCGTCTTGTGATTACTCATAAAGATCGGTTGCTTCGTTTTGGATCTGAATTGGTATTCGCTTTGTGTGAGTTGCAGGGAATTGAAATCGTCATTATCCACAAGGGAGAACAGCCCAGCTTTGAAGAAGAATTAGCGAAGGACGTTCTTGAGATCATTACCGTTTTTTCCGCTCGTCTTTATGGCAGTAGAAGCCATAAAAATAAAAAATTGATTGATGATTTGAATAGGGTCGCTCAAAATGTTGAAGGTGCATAAAATTAAACTTGATCCAAATATAGATCAAAGAAAATATTTTGCAAAGGCTTGCGGAGTCGCTCGCGCAGCCTATAATTGGGCTCTGTCCGAGTGGGAAAAGCAATACAAAGATGGTGGAAAGCCTTCTGAGATGGTCTTAAGAAAAAAGCTTAATTCTATCAAAGCAACTGAGTTTCCTTGGATGACGGAGGTCACCAAAAATGCCCCACAACAAGCCATTAAAAATCTTGGAACAGCTTACACCAATGCATTCCGTAGGATGAAACAAGGACAGAAAACCGGGTCTGAAACAAATCCATATGGGTTTCCAAGACCTAAACGAAAATTCATAAATGACAGTTTTCGTGCAGATAATGGACCACAAAAAAAAGGCGCTGATGCCGTTTCCATCCAGGGGAAAAAAATTAAACTCCCCAAAATTGGATGGGTGAGGATGAGAGAATATCTCCGTTTCACTGGTCAGATCAAATCCGTCACAATTTCACGACAAGCGGATAAGTGGTTTGCAGCAATATCGATTGAAACCGAAGACATTCTCCATCAACGAAAGGCTAAAAAGTCTTGTGGTATTGACTTGGGAGTAAAACATCTTGCAACTCTTTCTGACGGCACTAAAATCGAAGGTGCAAAGTCTCTGGAGGCTTTATTGAAAAAGAAAAAACGACTCCAACGAGAATTGTGTCGCCGCAAGAAAGGTTCCGAAAATCGGAGCAAGACAAAATTGAAGCTTGCAAAACTTGAGGCTCAAATCAGCAATGCTCGAAATGATGCTCACCACAAAGCTACTACGGAAATTGTGCTGAATAACCATACCATCGCAATGGAAGATCTCAATGTGAAAGGCATGGTAAAAAATCATAAGTTGGCAAGGCGGTTGAACGACCAGGCTTTTGGAGAGTTTAAACGTCTGATTGAATACAAAGCTGATTGGTATGGAAGCAGAGTTACCCAGGTGGATAGATTCTTTCCATCAAGTAAAACATGTAATGCTTGCGGACACATAAAAGAAGATCTCAAATTATCGGATCGGATATTTGTGTGTCCAGTATGCGACTACAAAGAAGATAGAGATGTGAATGCCGCCAAAAATATCAAAGATAATGCGGTGGCAGCATAAACGATATGTACCGTGAGTCCCACGGGATCTTAAGCCTGTGGAGAACGTAGCTCTGGCTGGAAGATTCTTTTCAGTGAAACTACCTCTATGAAGCAGGAAGAGAAGGATAGATAATATTGATTATCTTAGATTTTTCAGGACGGTACAATGACAAATCCCCTGTACACACCCGGAAAAATAAAGGCCGATGGCCTGATACATTTATCGATGAACCCTATGTCCAGATCCAGCTGCTCAGGGAAAAATACCGGGACAAGGAACCGGGACGCATACCCTTACCCCAAAATGCCCAGCAGATATGGCGTCAACACAAATACGCCGTCATGGCCCGGAATGTGCCTTTGTACAAAAAAATCGGCGCAGATGTGGCCCGCATGAGCCCCCGGGATGATTTCAGTAGCCTGGCCCGCCTTCTGGTTGAATCGTTGAGAACACCGCCATCCCAGGGCGGATTAAAAAATGCCCTTCAGCATATGTGGGGGTATGTGTCGGACAGGTATGAAGGACCCCGGGACGCAGTGAGTGTCCGGTCCTTGGTGCCTCTGTTGGCCCGGATACAGGATCTGACGCTCAGACACCGGCAGCCGTATCTCATGGAATCCGTTGCGCTAAGCGAACTTGCCGTGTGGATACAGGGTAAGTAATTTTTTGGGCGCTTAATGTCTATTCCAGACGGCTCATGGGGATAATTATAATCCTTATGGGTTTCCACAAAAGCGCATAGCATGCCCGGTAGGGTGGGCAGGTTCTTTGTGCCCATCCGGTTATTCATAAACTTAGACCCATCTGTTTTATGGTTCAGGCACAAAATATTACACATACAATGGTGGGCAACGCTACGATTTTGTCTACCCTACCTGGCTGGCAATGTGGACTATTTATATTGCCATTGTAAAAAAAGCAGAGCCGTTATTTACCCTGCCTTTTATAAATTAGACTCTATGTTACTTGGTTAATGTATTAAACTTGCCATTCCAAGCACATTTATTACAGAATGTGTGTATTTCATTTGTGATTTTGGGAATCTCTTGCGAATCAAGTGCTTTATCAAAAACAACATTTTTCCCCAAAGTAGTGAATTCGTAAATTTCGTATTCATCATCATCATCTTTGACATAAAATTTTTCACATCCACATGTCGGGCACTTCATGAATTCCTCCAAATTTTAATCAATTAAGCAACAACAGCTGCCTTAAAGGGTTCAATACCAATACGTTCAATTTTCTTTTTGGGGGATGCCCCCTTTTTCTCCAAATTTTAACATTTTGTCTCCCCCTATGGATTAATTGCTTTTGCAAACTATCTACTTACATTGCAATTAAAATACAAATTTTATGCCAAGCTGATGGCGGCTTTATTCGGGATTTTTTTATAACAGCCATGGGCTGATGATCTGGCCTATTGCCACCTATATTCAACCCACAACGACACATTACAGTAATGCAGTGGGTTATTATTTAGTTCCCAATAAAAAAATAATGGTCAATTGTTTTGGCTCAATTGTGTCTCATTGTGATGGTGATGTGTATCATGTGGACAGTGAACTTAGCTATGAGACAATATTGGATCAGTGGACAGCTTATTTAATCATTTGGAGTTATGTAAGGTGTCCGTATGCCGTAACAACTGTCGTTGATCAGGGATGGCATGTATCGGAAGAATTGCAGCGTGGGGATGGGGAATGAGGGGGAATGGGGAGGGGAATGGGGGCGGGCCGCGCCAACCTCCCACTTGGCTTTTGGGACTGGCTTTTGTGGGACTGGCTTTTGGGTCGGGCTCACGTAACTACCTGTTAAATTTTAAAAAGGGTTCCATTTGTAAGTGTTTTCCTGCCTTAGCCTTTCATTTTCAGGACCGAAATCAGCCGTGTAAGGGATCTGGTCCTCCCGAATTTCAAAACTGCCCTTACTTTCATGTATTTTAAGGTGAATCGCTTTTACGCCGAGTTTAGTTTGTCTGTTTTCAATATATTCTCTGCTTCCAACTGCAATGCTCCGGGACCATCTTTCTTCACGGGCCAGTTTATCTTTTTTTAGACTTTCTTCAATCCATTGCCCATGGGTTTCTGTTAATACATCTAAAGATTCAAATCCAAAAAGCTCCATTAACCGATTTTCTAAGAGGAGCAAGAATTGGTTTGACACGGAATCATTCAAAATATTAGTATACACTAATATTGGATAAAATCTGTATTCAAGAGTAGTCTTTTATCTTTGTTACCGTGTTATCTGACATGACCAGACTCAATTGATTGATCGGCAATTTTGAAAAGGGAAAGAGGGGATTGGTTCTAACGTCGGTCGCTGTAGGGGCAGGCCACCGTGCCTGCCCTAACGAGGGCAACCACAGAGGGATTGCCCCTACGAAAAATGACCTACAATAGAATCAAGCCCGGAAAGAGCAACTATAACATGGAGGGTTCATAAAAATGGATATCCACGCCTGGATCGCCGTCGCTACGTTGGTTACGGCCATGGTTCTTTTTATCAGCAAGCTTATCCCTCTTGAGGCCACTGCTCTTTCGATCCCGGTTGTGCTTGCGGTCACCGGGACCGTCAACCCTGCTGAGGCAGCCCTCCGCGGGTTCGGTAACAGCGCGGTGATTTCCCTGGGAGCCATATTCGTGCTCTCGGCCGGGCTTAAGGAAAGCGGTGTCGCTACGCTGATGGGGAGAATGCTTGAGCGGTTCGGTGGCAAAAAAGAGTGGCGTCTGATTTTGCTGATCATGGTTACGACCTGCGTTCTCTCTGCAATCATGTCAAATGCGGCCACCGTTGCGGTTTTCCTTCCGGCTGTTTTGGTGCTCTCGCGCAGGGCAAACATTTCCCCTTCCCGATTAATGATGCCCTTGGGGTATGCGGCGATTCTCGGCGGCACGCTGACCTTGATCTCGACGACTCCCAACCTCATCCTTGGAAGTGAACTTGACCGACTTAGCGGCGGAGATAAATCCCTTGGAATGTTTGAGTTCGCTGTTTTAGGCGTTCCCATCTCTGTTGTCGGCATTGCCTATATGGTTCTGATCGGGACTAGATTAATCGGTGAGAATGCTTTAGACAACACACCTAAGGCCGGAAGTTTCCAAGAGCGGTTGAAAAAACGGTACAATCCCGAAAAAAAACTTTTTAAATTAACTATTCCATCGAAGTCTGAGTTGGCCGATACCACAATCGAGAAGGCGGGCCTTGGAAAGCGATTCCAGATCGAGGTTGTCCAAATCGCCCGCAAAAAGGGGTTTATAAGACAATTCATAGATATCCAGCCGGGTCTCAAGATTTATGCCGGCGATGTTCTCTTTGTCGATGGAAGGGACGAAGACGTTCAAGAACTTGCCAAAGTGCACTCAATCTCCATTGAGACTGCAACTGAGTTCGAGTTGGAGAGTCTGAGAGGACGGGGAATCAATATGGCCGAGGTCTTAATTTCACCTCACTCTGCCTTCCTCGACAGAACCCTGATCGACATTAGTTTTCGAAGCGTGTTCGGACTATCCGTCCTCGCCATTTTAAGAAGCGGTAAAATTATTGAAAAAGACGTTGGCGCTGCCCCGTTGAAACTTGGCGATGCCCTGCTCGTATACGGCCCCGTCCGATACTTCCGAAAGCTTGAGGAAAATAATGATCTGGTGCTTTTGGATCGGCAACAATCTGAAGAGGATGTCCGACACGCACCGATCGCACTGCTGCTTCTGGCCGTGGCCCTTTTACCGCCGGTTCTTGGATTGTTCCCTCTTGCGGTCAGTGCACTGGCCAGTGCGCTTTTAATGGTGGCGACCGGTTGTGTCTCGCTTCGAGGCGCTCAAAAAGCAATTGATTTTCGAATCCTATTTTTAATTATAGGTACAATTCCTCTCGGTGACGCACTATACCAGACCGGCGTGGCGGGTAAAATGGCCGCGAATTTGTTCCCGGCGGAGATGAGTTTGGGGCCGTTCTATGTTTTGGGGGTGCTGTTTGTCGTTTCTGCCCTGTTTAGCACGACATCCAACAATGCTGCCGCCGCAGTTATCCTTGCACCGGTTGCTTATGCTGCAGCAGAATCTAGCGGTATCGATGTCAGTAAAACATTTCTCGCTGTGGCCTATGGCGCCAGTTGCGCCTTTATTCTCCCGTTCGCTCATCAGTGTAATTTGATGATCATGGGGCCCGGAGGATACAAAACAAAGGATTTCATCAAGGCCGGAGTTGGTTTGTCTTTGGTCATGGCGACGACGGCGGTTGTTCTTCTTGCTCTATAATGCCCAGGACTTTACTTTTTAATGCGGGTGATTATCGTTGTTAGGGTAACCCAAAACAAAGCCTGGTGACCCATGAAAAAGAATACTGCCGCCGCTGTAACCCAGACAGCCGATAATTATACTGCCGATAGCCCGACCCCCCTGCACCCCCAGGAAGAAGATTTCCGGTCCAAAGAACTGGACCGGATCATTGTCCGGGGGGCCAAGGAACACAACCTTAAAAATATTGATGTAGAAATCCCCAAGAAAAAGTTGGTGGTGGTGACGGGTGTGTCCGGGTCGGGAAAGTCCAGCCTGGCTTTTGATACCATTTTTGCCGAAGGCCAGCGCCGGTATGTGGAGTCCTTGTCCTCCTATGCCCGCCAGTTCATCGGGCAGATGGAAAAACCGCGCTACGAAACCATCCGTGGGCTCTCCCCCACCATTGCCATTGAACAGAAGGCCGCTTCCAAAAATCCACGGTCCACCGTGGGTACCATCACCGAAATTTATGACTACCTGCGGGTGCTCTTTGCCCGGGTAGGGACCCAGTATTGCTATAAATGCGGGAAAAAGGTGGGTCGGGGCCATGCCCAGGCCATGGTCTCCCAGATTATGGATCTGCCTGACGGGTCTAAGATCCTTATTTTGGCGCCCATTGTGGAAAACCGCAAGGGTGAGCACCGGGAGCGTCTTGAAGATCTCAAGCGCGAGGGCTATGCAAGGGTCCGGGTGGACGGGGTGGTCCAGTATCTTGAAAATGTCCAGACCCTGGCCCGCAACAAAAAACACCACATTGAAGTGGTCATTGACCGGCTGGTAGTCAAGTCCCAGGACGCGTTTGAAAAACGACTCACCGATTCCGTGGAATCGGCCCTGAAATTGGGCGCAGGCCAACTCATTGTCCACATGGAGGGCCGGGAAGACTTGAAAATGAGCGAGGCCCGCTCCTGTTGCGGTATTGCCTACCCTGAACTTACGCCCCAGATTTTTTCCTTTAACTCTCCTTTGGGCATGTGTCCGGACTGCAACGGCATCGGCACTCTTTTGGCCATTGATCCGGATAAGGTGGTCCCGGATTCCAATCTATCCATCCGTGAAGGCGCCGTGGTCCCCTGGAAAAATTATTTCATTAAGAAGCCGCGGTTTAACAATGAAAATTCCTGGGGCAAAGGCCAGCTTTTGGCCATGGAGGAGCAGTGGGGTATTGATTTCGATATTCCCTGGAAAAAGCTGCCCAAAAAACAACGGGATCTGCTGCTCTACGGCTCCGACAGTAAACAGATGACAGTGAACTGGAACTCGTCAAAAATCCAGGGCAGTTTTTCCCGCACCCACGAAGGCCTGGTCCATACCCTGATGCGCCGGTACATGAATACCCAGTCGGAACATCAGAAAAAGTACTACACCAATTTCATGACCGCTGCCGGCTGCCCTTCATGTAACGGGCGGCGGCTGCGGGATGAGGTTCTGCATGTCAAGATCAATGACAAATCCATTATAGATGTCACTGAGATGACCGTGAAAGATGCCTATCATTTTATCTCTTCCCTTGAGCTGACCGGCAGCAAAAAGCTCATTGCCGCTGAACTGCTCAAGGAGATCCGGGATCGTCTGGGCTTTCTGGTGAACGTCGGCCTGGATTATCTCTCCCTGGACCGGTCCGGTCCCACGCTGTCCGGCGGGGAATCCCAGCGCATCCGCCTGGCTTCCCAGGTGGGGTCTGAACTCACCGGGGTGCTTTATATTTTGGACGAGCCCTCCATCGGCCTTCACCAGAGGGACAACATTAAATTGCTTTCCACGCTGAAACACCTGCGGGATATCGGCAACACCCTGCTCATTGTGGAGCATGACCAGGAAACCATGGAGGCCTCGGACTGGATTGTGGATATCGGCCCGGGTGCCGGCCACCTGGGTGGTGAAATTGTGGCCCAGGGCACACCTGAACAGATTCGGGAAAACCCGGTTTCCCTCACGGGTCAATTTTTAAGCGGACGTGAAACCATCGCCGTGCCTGAAAAGCGGAGAACGCCCAAATTCATGGGAAATAAATGGCTCACCATTCATGGGGCATGTGAAAATAACCTGGCCAACATCACAGCCAAAATCCCTGTGGGGCTTTTAACGGCCGTCACCGGCGTGTCCGGGGCCGGTAAATCCACCCTGATCAACCAGATTCTCTATCCGGCCCTGGCGGTAAAACTGCACGCTTCCCAGATGAGCGTGGGAAAACATAAAAAGATCACCGGGCTGTCCCACATCAACAAGGTCATCAACATCGACCAGAAACCCATCGGACGGACCCCGCGCAGCAATCCCGCCACATACACCAAGCTGTTTGACCCCATCCGGGACCTGTTTGCCATGCTGCCCGAATCCCAGGCCAGGGGGTATAAAAAAGGACGGTACTCTTTTAATGTCAAGGGCGGCCGGTGCGAGGCCTGCCATGGGGATGGATACATTAAGGTGGAGATGCACTTTCTGGCCGACGTGTTTGTACCCTGTGACGTATGCCACGGCAAACGGTTCAACAAGTCCACCTTGGAGATTAAATACAAGGATCACTCCATTGCCGATGTGCTGGATCTGTCCGTAGTACAGGCCAGAGACCTGTTTGACGCCCATCCTAAGATCACCAGGATTTTGGATACGCTGATGGATGTGGGGCTCTCCTATATCAAACTGGGACAGGCTGCCACCACCCTGTCCGGCGGCGAAGCCCAGCGGATTAAACTGGCTCGGGAGCTTGCCAGAAAGGACACCGGTGACACCCTTTATATTTTGGACGAGCCCACCACCGGGCTGCACTTCCAAGACATCCGCATGCTGCTGCAGGTGCTCCAGCGCCTCACCCATGCCGGCAACACTGTGGTGATCATTGAGCATAATTTGGATGTGATTAAGACCGCAGATTGGATTGTGGATATTGGCCCTGAGGGTGGCAGCGGCGGTGGGCGGATTGTGGCGGCCGGTCCGCCGGAAGATGTGGCTAAAGATCCCGGCAGCTACACCGGGCGATATTTAATGCCAATACTTTGTGCCGGCGGTTACACATTTGGTTGATAAATTACGTATTTTGCCTCCTTTTTTTCGTAAAAAATGAAAAGTTTGTAACTCATTTTATTGGCGAAATGTATTTATAATTTAAAAATCTATTAAAAACAAATAGTTGTGTTTTTGGCATGTCCTTTGCTATATTATAGGAGCAAAGGGCACGTATGATAATAAAGGCCACAACCACGGCACACTCCATTTGTCCTTGTCTCACACCCATCATCACCTCCCTGTGTCGGAGAAGGATTCCGCCACAGGGCCTCACTATAAACTGGTGATTTAAACAGACATTTAAAAGTCCATATTCAGGAAAGTCAAAAATGAAAATTTTGTTTCATGAAATGAACTTTTGGTAACCCGCGTGTCTTTGAATTTCTATTTTTTTAAATTATTCTATTTAAATTCAATACGTTATCTTTTGGCATGCCCTTTGCTAAGGTTTTTACCGATCATAGATCACGTCATGGCGTAGCCTTTGCTCTGCTGGTGATGGATTTTAAAGAATAAGGAGATGTAAATTTATGGTAACGCCCAGAAAGATAATCGAAAATAAAAAAAAGTTTGCTGCTATCGCCTGTATCTTGGCAGTTGTGGCAGCGGTCTGTCTGCATGGTGTCGGCGGTTTGTCTGCCACCCAGTTTCTTAAAGGGGAAACCTGGGGGAATACATTAATTGCCTTATTTGCCGTTTTTTCATGTCTGGCCCTGGCAGAACTGGCATGGAGAATCATCCTGGTACTGAGATACAAGCCCATTACGGGTGTGTCCGATGATCGACTGCCGACCTGCACAATCGTGGTACCGGCCTACAATGAGGGCCGTCAAGTGTTTGACACCCTTAAAAGTCTTGCTGACAGCAATTATCCCAGGGAAAAAATTCAATTAATTGCCGTGGATGACGGCAGTGTGGATGACACCTGGGAATGGATTAAACAGGCCCAAAGAAGACTTTTATTACCTGTCCTGACCATACGCCAACCCCAAAATCAGGGCAAGCGCCAGGCCCTTTATGATGGGTTCAAGAAGAGCACAGGTACGGTGCTGGTGACAGTGGACAGTGATTCCATGGTGGAACCCGACACCCTTAGAAATCTGGTGACGCCGTTTTCAGTAAATCCCGTCGTGGGCGCTGTTGCGGGCAATGTTCGGGTGTTGAATCAGGCCCAGGGTATTATACCCCGGATGTTGGACATTGTTTTTGTGTTCAGCTTTGATTTCATGCGTGCCAGCCAGAGCATGTTCCGCACAGTGACCTGCACGCCCGGGGCCCTGTCTGCATACCGTAAATCCGCTGTCATAGGTGTGCTCGATAAATGGCTGAACCAGACTTTCCTTGGGCGACGCGCCAATATCGGCGAAGACCGTGCAATGACAAATATGATTCTTCGCCAAGGGTATGATGTGGTGTTTCAGCGGAACGCCAGCGTCTTTACTGAGGCACCGGTGGCTTATGCCCAGCTTTGCAAAATGTATTTGAGATGGGCCAGAAGCAATGTGCGTGAGACCATTGTCATGACGTCCTTTATCTTTACGCGGTTTCGCCGGGGATCAATGCTTGGGGCGCGGATCAACCTGGTTTCCGACGTGCTCAAGCTTACCGTGGCCCAGATTTTTTTCTTGATTTCCTGGGGATTGATTCTGTGGCACCCGGCCATATTCGGGAGCAAGACCATTATCGGCATCGTGCTGGGTTCCAGCCTGTCCGCCACAATCTACGCCTGGAAATTCGGCAGGATCTCCTCAATACTGGCATTTGCCTATGGATTCTTCTTTTTCATTGCCCTGACCTGGATCAAACCCTATGCCTTGATTACCCCTCACCACTCCCGCTGGCTTACACGGGCCTGTCCAAAGGTTAATCCGGACACGGATCTTCATCATCAATTAAGCGCCCGGCAATTGACCTGATCCTTTCTTTTTTTTCTTTCTGCACGGCGCACTGTTCCGGTGCTGCCGTGCCTTCCTTTGGTTGAGCCATTAATGTTTTTTAAAATTAAAAATGATAATAAAAAGCGACACTGATAATACCTGAAGCACAGACTATTATAAATGATATAGCTAACTGGCGAAAAAGCCTGCGGTCTCCAAGAGTGAATACATAAAAAAGTTTGACCAATGTATTTGAGATTGCACCGAGCACGAGATTGAAGCCGGCACAATCCAGTGAAATGATCCCTGCTTTCTGCGCATCACTTAATGAAAATGCTATGGCATCAACATCAACCAGCCCACTAACGATAGAGACAACCGGTAACCAATGGTCCCCAAGGTAAACTGTCGCCAGTCTGGTCAGGACCAATATCGTGCTGAAGATTGCTCCGAATGTAATGGCGGATTTCAGGCAGAAGGGATTCTCCAACTGCATTGATGTCATGTGCTCTGGATTTTCCTTATTATTTTTCAATGAAAAATAAAGTGCCAGGATTATTCCCGTCATTCCCATTATTAATATAGGCGGAGTTATATTTTTGAGCATATCTTGATTCACAATCGCAATTTCGAGCAGCAATCTTGGAAACATTATTGCGGATGCAAGCAGAATAGCGACAGCAAAACTCCTGTTAAACGCCGGAGACTCTAAGCTTCTTTTTGCAAAAGAAACCGTTGTGACTGTTGAGGAAGCCAATCCTCCAATGAATCCTGTAAGGCCAATACCCGCACCAGGTCCAAGTATCTTGACGGCGACATACCCCACTAAACTAATAAATGACACCAGGATAACAATTAACCATATCTTATAGGGATTTAGGGCTTTAAGGATATTGTAGATCCAGATGATATCTATGGTTTTTTCAAGCACATCCCCTTTAACCGGTGGCGTTTCAACATTTTTTTTTAATATACCATGCACAACTTTCTTCTTGCGGGTTTCCACCGTATAAGGTCCGAGTTGCTCTCCAGAGCTGTCATACAGAATTACAACATCTCCAGATTGAAGTGATGGTATATAATCCATCTGTATAGAGAGCTTTTTGCTGCTCTCGTCATAGGTTTGAACCGTACCAAATGTGGTTTTTATGTAATCAGATAATGGTTGGTTCGGGAAAACAGGAAGAATGATAAAGATTATGACTAAAAATTTTATTGCAGCCTGTAATTCATATCGTTGTATTTTGCCTGTAAAAGATTGTATTGCCTTTTTCTGTGACAGAATGACCAGGATAATGATTGCGATGGCAATCGCCATTTCCTTAAAGCCTATAATGATCAATACGCCCAGGAAAAAAGTCAGTATCATAGCAACTTCTGTTGTGATACCCGTATCGTGTTTTCGATCAATCCAGTAGCCGCTTAATAGAAAAGACAATGCACCCATAAATCCACCCACAATGATCCATGGACTTTGAAAATACTGGCTTAAATAGCCTGAAACAGATCCGATTAAAGCAATCAGGATGAAATCACGTGTGCCGGCATGGGGATTTTTAGAGCCGGCCATATCACGCTCTAAGCCTAGAGCAAAACCAACCAGGGCAGCTAAGCCAAAATTAATAAATTGTCCGAAACTAGGGTCTTGAATCATTGTTATTATATTTTTTCTAAAAACCTTCCTCGAACAACTCTTCTGTGCTCAAAACTTCATCCGGTCTTGGGGTATATTGCGTCGGTTCCGTGCCTTCCTTAAAAGATTCAAAAATGGTATTTTTGCTTTGGGCAATGGGCAGAAGACCGGTTTCAGCATCTATTTTAACGCGGATGATACCTTCGGGCACTGTGAATTCACGAACGGATTTACCTTCCAGGGCGTGCTTCATGTAATCCAGCCAGATGGGGCTTGCGGCCCGGGAACCTGTTTCTTTCCTGCCGAGGGGGGCACCCTGATCAAGCCCTACCCATACCCCGGTGGTGTACCTGGGGGTAAATCCCATGAACCAGGCATCGTGCAGGTCGTTAGTGGTGCCTGTTTTACCCGCCGCAGGCCGGTTCAGGGCCTTAACCCTGTGGCCGGTACCGGTCTGTACCACGCCTTCAAGCAGATTTGTCATGAGATAAGCCGTGCCCATATCAATGACCTTTTTACGGATCAGTTTGGGAGATTCAAGAAGCGTATTGTCCCGATCATAAATTTCAGTGATGAATACCGGCTCAATAAGGTAGCCCAGGTTGGAAAATACTGAATAGGCCTTGGTCAATTCGAACAAAGAAACCCCTGAAGACCCAAGGGATATTGACAAATCCCGGGGGAAGGGGGAGGTGATCCCAAGCTTTTTAGCATAACCGATGAGATAATCTATGCCGATATCCTGGAGGATTTTGATGGTGACAATGTTTCTGGACTTGATCAAAGCCTGGCGAAACAACGTGGGGCCGTAGAATTTATGTGCATAGTTGCTGGGTTTCCACACCCTGTCATTCAGCTTGTCCTCAAACACAACAGGAGAGTCAATGATAATAGTCGCCGGGGTATAGCCCTTGTCAAGGGCCGCTGCGTATAGGATGGGCTTGAACGCCGAACCGGGCTGGCGTCTTGACTGAAACGCCCGGTTGAACTGGGAGTCCTTGAAATCCCTTCCGCCGATCATGGTTTTAACATGTCCGGTTTCAGCTTCAATGCTCAAAAGTGCAGACTGGGCAATGGGTTCCTGGTACAAGGTAAATTCATATTCCCTTTCTCCAGTCATCTCCTCAAGGACTTTCAAGTAGATGACATCCCCGCTTTTTAAGGCCTGGGAGGGCTTTCTGATCCTGGCATTTTGGTAGGATATTTTGGGGTTTGGCTTTCTGGCCCATGTCATGGTAGCTAACCGTATGATGCCGGTTACATTGCCCACCCTTACATGGGTAACTTTGTTGTAGTCGTCCACCTTCAGGACAACCCCTTTATATATTTCGCCCTTGACCGGTCGGCTGCCGTTCAGTTCTTCGGAAATGGTGCGACTGAAATCTTCCACCTGAAGCGCTGGTATATTTTTTACAGGGCCGCGGTACCCGCAGCGTTGATCTAACTCTATCAGACCTTTATTGACTGCGGCCCGGGCTATTTTCTGCAGTTCAATGTTTACTGCAGTATGAATGCTCAACCCCTGGGTGTAAAGCATCTCCTTGCCGTATTTTTTTTCAACATACCGTCTGACATGTTCCGTGTAACAAGGAACCCGTTCGATGAACCAGTTTTTTCGAGGTTTAATATCCAGTTTGGCACCCATGGCTTCGGTGGCCTCCAGGTTGGAGATCATGCCTTCTTCCTTCATGCGATTCAGGGTATAAACCTGGCGCTGCCTGGCCAGTTCAGGATGATGAAATGGACTGTAGCGGCTGGGGGCCTGGGGAAGACCTGCCAGCATGGCACATTCAGCCAGGGTCAGGTCTTTGACATGTTTTCCGAAATAATTTTCAGACGCCGCTTCAACACCGTAGGCACCGTGCCCCAGATAGATCTGGTTCAAATAAAGGAATAAAATGTCATCTTTGGAAAGCTTTTTTTCAATTTTGTAGGCCAGAATCACCTCTTTAAGCTTGCGCTCATACGTTTTTTCCGGGGTAAGCAGAAACGATTTGGTCACCTGCTGGGTGATGGTGGAACCGCCCTGGACAATAGTGCCGGCCTTAAAATTTTTTATAAACGCCCGGATAATGGATTTTATATCAATGCCGGGATGTTCCCGGAACCGGGAGTCTTCGGCCGCCACAAAAGCATTGATCAAATTGTCAGGCATGTCGGACAAGGGAATGACGATTCTGCGCTCTTTGTAAAACTCGCCGATTTTTCTGCCGTCATCGGAAAAGACATTGGTCACAATTGCCGGGCGATAATCATTGAGCGTATTGATTTGGGGAAGGTCCTGGCTCAGATAGAAAAAACCGGCGGCAATAGCTGCACATCCGGCAATAACAGCAAGGAATAATAGGATAAACAGCCACATGAAAAGGGAAAACCATATGCTTTTTTCTTTTTTCTTGCTTCGCTTCTTCAGGATCTGTGTGCGGCTTTGTTGTTTTGTCATAAGGGTCCGGAATAGTGTTCTATTTTGATAAAATATCTGCTTTTATCAGATTAGACTTAAGATGGCAATAGCAAGGCCGGTCCCTCTGCCTGAAACGCCCTGTCGGGTAATGCATTTGGGCCCTGTTACACAAATGTGTTAGACCCTGGGTGAAGCCTTTTTAATGAGGATCATAACGAAGGGAGGGGGGGGTAAGTATCAGGGCATTAAGTTGCAAATTTGTGTTTATTTTGAGGGTTGTGAGTTTTGTTCTGTGTTGTATGACAATATTGTATATTATGGCGGTGCCTAATCCATAGGAATTGGGAGTTTTTATAACAACCATGGGTCGCCCTCGCTTTTTTGCCGGGATTTAACTTAAAACGAAAAGTCAATAATATTTATAGGTTACCTGGCGTTCTTTTTAAAATTAATAAATTTTGTGGCTGTTTTGATCCGTCCGGCATCAGAATTGCTGCTGTGTTTTATTGGGAAGTATCCCCGATAATCAGGAGAATAGTAAAGGAGCCCTAGTTAATATGCCGACAACCATTCATGCAGACTTGAAACTATATGAAATCATCCAGCGTTTTCCTCAAACCCGGTCGGTTTTTGCGGCAAATGGCCTGGGTGCCTTGGTCAGTGACGATGCCATGCGGGTGCTGGCGCCGTTTTTAACTCTGGGCACAGCGCTGAAAAGTCGATTTATCAACATTGAGGCCTTCATTGAAATGCTTGAGGGTGCCATCGCCCGGGACCCTGTTATTGATACACCCGGACTAGCCTCAATGGCGGCTCAAAAAGACTTGAGTTTTCTGGCGCTTATGCCCTGTGGATTGAAAATGCCCTTTAGCCGGGCGTTTTCCCAATTTTTAAACGAACTTCAAGTCAAAGAGGGGATTAGTATTCAATCGGCGGTTGAAGGGAATGTAAACCAGGAATTATCTTATTATTCCTATGTTGACACCATTGAATCCCGGGATGAACTCCCCGATATTATCGTATCTGCTGATTTTAATGTTTTTTTAGGCCGGCGGTTTTATGATCGTTTTGTTGCTCCTGGGCATTTCGCAGGTTATGGCGCACTGCCTGCCGGCCCTAATTTTTCAGATGCGCAAATTTTAGATCCCAAAAACGAATATACCATTTTATGCGTAAATCCTCTGGTCGTAGTTGCCAACCTTGATCAGTTGGGAAATAGAAACCTGCCACGCACCTGGGACGATATGCTGGCACCTGAGTGGGAAAAAAGTCTGATCATCAGGGGGGGGGACGGGTTTTATTGCCACGCGGTCCTGCTGCCCACGTTCAAGGCACATGGCAACAAAGGGTTAGAGGCCTTGGCAAACAATGTGCTTGAAGGGCTTCATCCGGCACAGATGGTCAACCGCATAGACAGTAACGGCCCGGGCGCACTGTATGTCATGCCGGCTTTTTTTGCGGACCGCATCCGGCACCAGGAGCGGATTGAAGTGATATGGCCGGATGACGGGGCTCTTGCCAGCCCGGTTATTCTCCAGGTCAAACCTGAAAAGAAAGAAGAACTTAAACCGGTTCTTGATTATCTTGTGGGCCGTCAACTTGCACAAATTCTTGCCGGAGCCGGATTTCCCGTGCCCCATGCAGATGTGGCTGCAGATGTTCAGACAAAACCGCTGAAATGGCTGGGGTGGGATTTTTTAAGGCAGAACGATCTACCCACCTTAAATGTTGAGATTGATAAAATTTTCATGCCTCTGGTGCCTTGATTTCCTATGAACCAGATATTGAAACAATCAGATCCTTCCATCCGGTTGGTGACGGTAGCAGGACCGCCGTCAAGCGGAAAAACGTCTTTGATCCTGCATACGGCAGCCGCGCTTTTGGAGCAAGGGCTTCGTATTGGTATCATCAAGTTTGACTGTCTCACCGGAGACGATCATAAAAGATATGAGTGTGCGGGCTTGCCTGTGAAAAAAGGGCTGGCCGGAGGGCTGTGCCCGGATCATTTCTTTATTGCCAACATTGAGGCCTGCGTAAAATGGGGTATAGACCAAGGCTTTCACCTGCTGATCAGTGAAAGTGCAGGGCTTTGTAACCGGTGTTCCCCTCATATTAAAGGGGTTCTGGCCGTATGTGTCATTGATCATTTAAGCGGTGTGCATACACCCAGGAAAATCGGCCCTATGTTAAAGAACGCCGATCTTGTGGTGCTGACCAAGGGAGATATTGTATCCCAGGCTGAACGGGAAGTCTTTGCCTTTCGTGTCCGCCAGGCCAATGCAAAGGCTGCGGTTCTGCCGGTCAATGGGTTGACGGGCCAGGGCGCTCTTCTAACTGCCGGTCATTTTAAAACAGCGCCTGCCGTTGCGTCATTAAACGGCATGCGCCTTCGTTTTACCATGCCGGCAGCCTTGTGTTCCTATTGCCTGGGTGAAACCAAAATCGGTCCTGACAGTCAGATCGGTAATGTTAAAACCATGGATTTTACATGATGGGCAACGTGAACACAAAACATGATACGGATACAGACCTTTTGAATCTTGGGCTTGATACGCTGATGGAAAACTATCCATATCTGAAGGATTTTTTCAGCACCCTTGGGATTGACCCTTTTTCGGGGCAAAAGACGCTGGCTATGCTTATTGACAGCCTGTCCCTGGACCATTTGTCCCAATTTGGTCTGGACCATGACTCCCTGTCCGCCCAGGTCCTTGAATTTATTGCAAAGATGGAGCAGTGCCGGCACAAGATTCATGGCAGTATGAATTGCCTGGTCATTGAGGCCGGATTCGATAAAAACGGTTGCCCGGAAGCCATGGGGATCACCCTTTTCCCCGGTGAGGTGGTCAGTGTGGTGGGCCCCACCGGTTCCGGGAAAAGTCAACTTCTTTCGGATATTGAATGCCTGGCCCAGGGGGATACCCCTTCGGGTCGAAACGTGCTGCCGGACGGCAACGCGCTGGATGCCGCGTTTCGTTTTTCCGGCGAGTTTAGGCTGGTGGCCCAGCTTTCCCAGAACATGAATTTTGTCATGGATTTGACCGTTGAGGCATTTTTGCAAATGCATGCCGAAAGCCGTTTGATTAACAATATCCCCGAAAAAATCAAGCAGATTTACCAGTCCTCCGTCATGCTTGCAGGTGAACCTTTTTCCCTGGATACGGCCATTACGTCCCTTTCCGGCGGTCAGTCCCGGGCCCTGATGATCGCCGATGTAGCTTATCTGAGTGCGTCCCCCGTGGTCTTGATCGATGAAATTGAAAATGCAGGCATAGACCGTGTCAAAGCGGTTTCCCTGCTGCTCAACAAGGAAAAAATTGTTCTGATTGCCACCCATGATCCATTGCTTGCCCTGTCCTGCGACCGGCGTATTGTGATAAAAAACGGCGGTATTGCCGACGTGGTCAAAACCTTGGAGACGGAGAAAAAAAGTGTTGCCTGCCTGGCTGATCTGGACAAAAAATTGGGCCTTTTGCGGGAACGGGTTCGAACGGGGAAACACCTGATTTTTGATCAAACCTTTTTTTTTGACCATCCTTGATCCTAAAGCAATTCTAACTTTGACAAATTATTATCTTTTCTGCCTGCTTTTTTTTGCTCGAGCTCTTAATCATGCTCTTGCTCGCAGTGTTATTTCGAGCAAGAGCACGAGCGAGATTAAGAGCAAGATGGCGTACGGACTCAAATTTAGAATTGCTGTTGATTCTATTTTCAAATTGACATTTTGTGCTCAAACCATTAATTATTTAGGTTTTGATATGGTCGGCCGGATAAAATATGTAACGTATTAAGGCGCTTCTAATGATTGGGCCCCTTAATGACCCGGCTTCGAGCGGCTTTTGCCGCCTTCAATTTATCGAATAATCAAAATTATAAGGAAGACAAAAGAGTCATGCCGGAACTTGATTTTGACAAAACCGGCGGGCTGATCCCCGCCATTGCCCAGGATGCGGATACAGGTGAGGTGCTGATGCTGGCCTATATGAACCAAGAGTCCTTTGAAGAAACACTTGCCTGCGGTAATGCCGTATATTACAGCCGGTCCAGAAAAAAGTTATGGAAAAAGGGAGAAACCTCGGGACACGTTCAAAAAGTCAGGGAGATCCGGGTGGACTGTGACAATGACACCGTGCTTCTCAAGGTGACCCAGGTGGGCGGTGCCGCCTGTCACAAAGGATATAAAAGCTGTTTTCACAAAGTTGTTGAAAACGGTGAATTCAAAATAGTTGAACAGCGGGTCTTTGACCCGGAAAAGGTATACAAATAATGGATAAGAAGTTAAAGCTGGGTATTCCCAAAGGAAGCCTGCAGAATGCGACCGTCAACCTGTTCAGACGTTCGGGGTGGAAAATAAACGTGGAAGGCAGAAGCTATTTCCCGGACATTGATGATGACACCATTGAATGCGCCTTGTGCCGGGCCCAGGAAATGTCCATCAATGTGGAATCCGGTGTTATTGATGCTGGTTTGACCGGTCTTGACTGGATAGCGGAGCATGAATCTGATGTCCATGTGGTCACTGATCTTGTTTATTCAAAGGTTTCCGCCCGTCCGGCCCGGTGGGTGGTTGCCGTGGCCGGTGATTCCGAGATAAACACCCTTGAGGACCTGGAAGGCAAAACCATTTCCACAGAACTTGTGAAATTTACAAAACGCTTTTTTGAATCCCGCAACATTAATGTAAATGTAAAATTTTCCTGGGGCGCCACGGAAGCCAAAATCGTATCCGGCCTGGCTGATGCCATTGTGGAGATCACAGAAACCGAAAGCACGATCCGCGCGCATAATTTAAAGGTCATCCACGAGATCATGAAAACCAATACCCAGCTCATTGCCAATAAAACAGCCTGGCAGGATCCGGTGAAGCGGGAAAAAATTGAACAGATTGCCATGTTGCTCCAGGCGGCTCTTGTGGCAGAAAAGCTTGTGATGCTCAAAATGAATGTGCCTGAAGCCAAGTTGCCTGCTGTGGTTGACATTCTGCCAAGCCTGAACGCTCCCACCGTAGCCTCCCTTTACCAGTCCGACTGGTTTTCCGTAGAGACCGTGGTTGAAAACAGTGTGGTCAGGGATCTGGTGCCCCGCCTGTTAAAAGCAGGGGCCGAAGGTATCATTGAATGCGCATTGAACAAGGTGATCTGAAAATGAGTGTGGCTAAACGATGTGAACAGATAAAGCCGTTCATTGTTATGGATGTGATGGAAAAAATCCATAAAATGGAAGCTAAGGGTGTGGACGTGATTCACATGGAGATCGGAGAGCCGGACTTTCATGTGCCTGAATGCGTCAACCGGGTCTGTGTTGAGGCCTTAGAGCAGAATGAAACCTGCTATACCAATAGTTTAGGAGATCTTCGCCTGCGCCGGGCCATCAGTGATTATCACAAACGCATCTACGGAACGACTGTGGATCCCGACCAAATCCTTGTGACTAACGGGACATCGCCTGCTATGCTTCTGCTGTTCAGCGCACTGCTGGACCCCGGTGATGAGGTTATCGTTTCAGATCCCCATTATGCCTGCTATGCCAATTTCATCCGGTATGTCCAGGGGGAACCTGTTTTTGTCAAGGTGCATGAACAAAACGGTTTTATATATACGCCCGAAGCCATCAGGGAAAAAATTACACCTAAAACCAAGGCTATTTTTATCAATTCCCCCTCCAATCCCACGGGAACCGTCATCCCCGAGGCCCGGATGAAAGAGATTGTTGACGTTGCCAAAGAACATGGTCTGTATATTGTTTCCGATGAAATTTACCATGGCCTGACCTACGAAGGCAAAGACCACTCCATTTTGGAATTTACCGATCAGGCTTTTGTCCTCAACGGTTTTTCAAAACTGTTTGCCATGACAGGGCTTCGTTTAGGTTACCTGATTGCCCCCCAAAAATTTGTCCGGGCCCTTCAGGTGCTGCAGCAAAACTTCTTTATCTGTGCCAATTCCATTACCCAGCTGGCAGGCGCGGTTGCACTGACCGATGCCGATAAGGAAACCCAAGCCATGCGCGATACATACAATGAGCGCAGGAAATTCATGATCCGGCGCCTTAAAGAGATGGGGCTTTCAATGATGGTGGAGCCTACTGGTGCTTTTTATGTTTTTGTGAATTTCAAACATATTTCCACCGATTCCTATGCCCTGGCATTTGATATCCTGGAAAAGGCACATATCGGGGTGACCCCTGGCATTGATTTTGGCGCCAATGGTGAAGGATATTTACGGTTCTCCTATGCCAATTCCCTGGACAATCTTAAAATTGGAATGGACCGCCTGGAAGATTATTTGAAAAGGTATGCATGAAAATCCGTGCCGTTGAATTCATAAAAAGTGCGGCAAAGCCCGCCCATTATCCGGAATACGATTTCCCGGAAATCGCGTTTGCGGGCAGATCCAATGTGGGAAAGTCATCTTTGATCAACACCTTGATTAACCGCAAGGATATGGTTAAAACAAGTTCCCGGCCCGGATGCACCCAGCTGATTAATTTTTTTCTGGTCAATTTTCCGGACACGGGAGATGTGCCCCAGGAGGAGTTGTCCCTGGTGGATCTTCCCGGATACGGATATGCCAAAGTGTCCAAAAAAATCAGGGCACAATGGCAACCCATGGTCGAAACCTATGTCGGGACGCGCAGGAATTTGTTAGGTCTGATCCTGCTCATGGATATCCGCAGGGACCCCGGCAAAGAGGAACTGGATATGGTCCGCTGGCTTGAAACAAAGCAGATGCCCTGTCTTCTGGTGTTGACAAAGGCGGATAAATTATCAAAAACCAAACAGTTAAAGCAGTTGGATGCAGCCTGTAAAGCGTTTAACCGGGACCGGGACGGGATCGTTCTTTTCTCGGCTAAAACCCGGCAGGGTCGCCGGATTATATGGGATGAAATTCATAACCTTATTGACTGGTATCAGGAGGAGGAATAGATGTCTAAGATCTCCCGTTCGGGGTTTGTGGGGATTATCGGCGCCCCAAATGCCGGGAAATCCACTCTGCTCAATCAGGTTCTGGGTCAGAAAATTTCAATTACATCCAAAAAACCCCAGACCACCCGGGACCGGATTCTTGGCATTGTGAATCGTCCCAGTTCCCAGATCGTGTTTCTGGATACGCCGGGAATTCATAGAAGTACCACACTGCTTAATCAGCGAATCGTGGACCAGGCGGTCCAGGCCATGGACGATGTGGATTTGATTCTTTTTATGGTGGATGCGGTGTCCCGGAACTATGCGTCGGAAAAGATGATCATAAAGCGGTTTGAAACCGTGCGTAAACCTGTGATTCTGGCGCTGAACAAAATTGATCTGGCGAAAAAAGCGGCTGTGTATGAGCAGGTGGAGATGTTCAGGCATATGTATGCGTTTGAGACCATTGTGCCTGTCTCTGCCGGAAAAAATATCCAGGTGGACTTACTTCTTGATGAAGTGGAATCCCGGCTGCCCAAGGGGCCGCCCCTCTATCCCGAGGAGACCTTCACCGATGTTTCCGAAAAATATATGGTCAGCGAAATTATCCGGGAAAAAGTGTTCAGACTCACCGGTATGGAGATCCCCTATTCATCCGCAGTTACTGTGGATGCTTTTGAAGTGGAAAAAAAGCTGATCGTTATCCATGCCAGCATTCATTTGGTGCGTAATTCCCAAAAGGGCATTGTCATTGGGAAAAACGGGAGCATGCTCAAGCGTATCGGATCAAGCGCCCGGAAAGATATTGAACAAATGTTGGGTAGCAAAGTGCTGCTAAAGCTGTTTGTCAAGGTGACCCGGGACTGGGTTTCCAATAAGCGCAAACTCAGTGAATTTGGATATTAAATACAGGCGATATGACAGATATACAATTTTTTTCTTTTCCCGACGATGCCGCACTGAAAAAGGAACGGGCCAAGGCCAGGCAACTTAGGGGCGGCCAGTGGTGGAAGCGAAAACGATCGTCCGGAATATGTCACTATTGCGGAAAAAAATTTCCCCCCAAAGAATTGACCATGGATCATGTGATTCCCCTTTCCCGGGGAGGGCGCTCGGAGAAATTTAACCTGGTGCCATGCTGCAAGGCGTGTAATACTCAAAAAAAACGCATGTTACCGGCAGAATGGGATGAATATATAGAACGGCTGCGGGCTGATAGTTAGTGTTTGAACGAAAAGTCACCCATCTGCGGCGTTGTATAAAAATTTGCCAAATTATAAAATCGGGCCTCACAACCATAAGGTTGCTCCGGGGCCAAATTTTTATGCGCCTTGCATCTGGGCAACTTTTCACCCAAACACGGGATCATACTTGATGATAGAGTGATATACAAACCGGCCGGAATACATTCAAATCCAGCCGGTTTGTATATATTTTTATTTTTAATGGCAGTTGCTATTTGTTGCTGCACAGCCTGTGGATGGTTTGGGCATGCCATTCGCCACGACCAGAAAAAGTGGGTTGGCCAAGATCTATGAGATGTTTGGCAACCTGATCGTAGGTGGCCCCTTGTTCCCGCATGGAGTTGATGATATCCATGATTTCTTCTCTGGGCATCAGTTCCGCGGTTTCCCCGGATGATGATTCTGCCGGGGAAGGTGATGCAACAATCTTTCTGCGTTTTTTTACAACATTGTTGTCTTGAGCGGCCTTTTGGGCTGTTGCTTTCCGGCGTTCTTCCTCGGCCATTTCCGCTTTGAGCAGATCGTCCACAGTGCCGTCAATGTCTTCTTCATCCGGTTCCTGGGACGATACGTAATGATGCTCAAACGTCGGTGCGATATCCATCTCCTGGTCCGGGGAAAGATCCAATCGGTCCATGATGATCTCAATGGCGTCAGCCTGGCGCTGGAGAAGATCTGCAGTTCTTTCCTGAATCGTGATCATATATTCCTGGTTTTTAATCAGAATATCAACCTGAGTGCCTAAATTCTCCAGGATATCCGCTAAAAGAACGGTATTGGGATCTTCAGGCATCTGGTTACCGGGTGCCTGGGGAACCCCTGAAGACATAGGCCGTTTCATTTGCGGGGATCTGTTATTACTGGGATATCCGGATCCTCCATATGAATTGAATCTGGATGTGTTTGAATAATATGAATTGTCAAAATTTTTTCTTGTTTTAGGTGTTCTCGGCTTTTCAGCCTGGCCGTTACGAAGGCTTTGTAAAAAATCGTTCATTATGATAACCTCTTTCTTTTCTCCTTGATTCTCCTTTTGCCGCATATATAACCTTTTCTCGGCTTTAGGATTTGCCTTGGTCTTCCTTAATCAACTAATGCGAGCAATAATAAGGATTTAATATTTCATTTTCTTTGTGTAGATCGCAGATGGTTCTATCTAATTTTCATGTTGCTTGTCAAGAAAATTTTTAACAATTTCCTAATATAGTAATACTGAATATCGTTTATTCAAGGTTTTCCAAAGACGATCTTGTTATCAGTAGTTTATTTTGAAGCATATTGAATACTTCCAGGCTGTATGTTACCATGATTTCAGAAAAATTAGCAACCCGATACGAAATAATTTTCGGGTAAAAGTTGTAAAAAAATGTAAAGAAAGATTGTAAATGAAAAATAAGCAATACGACACCCCTTTTACAGTAGATACGGCTGAGGTTATCACATCGGACCTGTTGGAACCTATTGAATATGGATATAAGTCCAAACGCAGCATTGATATTAAAATTACCCAGCCCGAATACACGTCGGTCTGCCCCATGACAGGGTTGCCTGATAACGGGACCATTATCGTTGAGTACCGGCCGGACGCTCATCTGGTGGAATTGAAATCATTGAAATACTATCTGATGCAGTACAGGAACGTCGGGATGTTTTATGAGCATGTGGTAAATAAAATTCTGGATGATCTGGTCTATGTTATAAATCCCCTTTACATGAAAGTGACTGGCGAATTCACCCCACGCGGCGGGATTTCGTCCGTGGGATCTGCCGAATATATCAAGGATGCCTCTAATAATTAGGATTTAAGGCCTGCCTCGAAATCCCGGATTATCTTAAGGGCATGGTCACTGCTTGCAATGGTGGATAATTCCCGGCGGAACGCAGCGGCACCGGGAAATCCCCGGATAAACCATGAAAGCCGCCCCCGAAGCATCCGGCATGCCGTAATTTCCCCGAAATAGGATACATACCCCTGGGTCAACGCTTCCATTTTTCTGAAGATGGCCCAAGGCTCAGGACGAGTGAATGTGCCATGGGCCACATACTGTTCGATCTGTGAAAGGATGAACGGATTGGCCATGGCTGCTCTTCCCACCATGACGGCATCACAGCCGGTCTGGGAAAGCATTTCTCCTGCGTCCTGGGGGGTAACAATATCCCCGTTTCCGATCACGGGAATACGGATGGCTTGTTTAAGTCGTGCGATCAGCTCCCAGTCCGCTTTTCCCCTGAATCCTTGAGCCGCTGTTCTCGGGTGAAAGGCGATGGCGTCAACGCCTTGGTCTTCTGCGATTTTTGCCAAATTCACGGCTTGATTCCCGGACGCATCCCAGCCGCAGCGTATTTTTATGGTAAAGGGGAGGGATGTGGCATCCCTGACGGCCTTTAAGATTTTTTGGGCAAGGGCCGGATTTTTCATGAGCGCAACACCGGCCCCTTGTTTGACCACTTTTCTGACACTGCAGCCAAAATTGATGTCAATGATATCCGCTGTGCCAAGATCATCGATAAATGCTGCAGCCTGCCCCATGGACACCGGATCTGAACCGAAAATTTGTACGGATAATGGCCGCTCATTTTGTTCTGACTTAAGCAGGGTTATGGTTTTTTCCGCATTGTAAAAGATACCCTTGGCGCTGATCATCTCCGAACATACCACCGCGCACCCACACGCCT
This sequence comes from uncultured Desulfobacter sp., assembly GCF_963666695.1. Taxonomy (GTDB): domain Bacteria; phylum Desulfobacterota; class Desulfobacteria; order Desulfobacterales; family Desulfobacteraceae; genus Desulfobacter. The sequence goes on along the minus strand of NZ_OY762947.1, from coordinate 3,127,951 downwards.
TTACCAGTTGCCTGAAGGGCAGGTTGGTAATCCCGGCCAGGGGGGCCAGAAAGGTGATGCCGTTAATTTCTAAGTCTTTTATTTTCATCGTTTGTTTTATTTGGGTTGGGTCAGCCCATGGCCGGTTTTGTGATGTCAAGGCCCGTCCTGGCATAACAGAAAAGGCAGTTGTGGAAACAAGGGTGGTCTTCATAGGCGCCAATGTCAACGGATCTTGTGCATTGACAGCCCTTTTTACGCCGTTGTCCATAATCTTTGCGGGTTTCCGGATTTCCGCCGAACAAGGTTTTATAAAGGTGACCGTTGATGCAGGCGTTAGGGGATGCATATGGCTGTAATCCGGCTGCGTCCATCAGTTCTTTTTCACAGCATAGAAAAAGGTCCATACCAAGAGGTTTGAGAAATTGTGCCATACTGCGGATAATTTCTGCCTTGCGGTCCATGGCTGGATCCATGAATTTGATCATGGGGCTGCCCGGCTCAGTCATGCGTTTAATTCTTGCAGCCACCTTTTTGTACGGATCGTAAAAACTGGTAATGCATTTTTTGATGCCCATCTGTGACAATTGCCCTGCAATATGTTCAAAGGCGTCAAGGTTGTTAAACATTTGGCCGCCTTTCTCATAAAAACAGATGGGGTCAAAACGCCAGGCAACCTGCAGGGGACTTAATTCCCGGGCAATGCGCCGGGCCTGGTTCAGACGATCTGACAGGTCCGGCAGGCCAGGCTCAAGTTCTTTTAAAGGCGTATTGATAGTAAAATTGAAAAACAGGTGAAAGCCTTTTTGAGCTAAAATTTTGTGGGCGTTTAAGTCCAGGAACGGGCCATAATTTTTGGACCAGAACACGATGGTGTGAATATCCTTGGGGGTTGCATTAACCCTGCGGGACTGTCTATTAAATGGATTGGTAACAAAAAAATAGCCTTGTTCAATTCTGTCCAGAAACCAGGGTGTGTACCATCCTGGTATATCTGTACGCCGGGAGGCGGACAGGATGCCGGTGGGGCCGGTCAATCTATGGTTCCTGACCGTTCTTATGGTTTTTACGTTTGGAAAAGGAGATAATGTTGCCCTGATTTTTTTCGGGCGGATCTTCCGATTCAAGGGATTCAAGATTGTTGCTGTTTTCAGGCAAGTCGTCATGTTTAATGGGCGAGACCGGGGCTTCCACCTTTTCCAGCCGCATGCTTTTGCCGTTCATGGAAAAGACATCCCCGTTGATGTATTCAGCCTTTAAAATCCAGGTGACGACCTGCAACGGAATCTGCAGCATCAGCAGTCTGATCTGATACCAGTCTTTTTTATGGTCCGGCACAATATCTTCAACCCTTGCAAAACCGACAGGGGCGTCTTCCATGTGAATCAGTACAATATCTTTTATTTCAGCCACGTGGCCTCCATTGTCAGGCGTTGGTTATAATTTTTATTTTTGGTCGGACTCTATTTTGTATTTAGTGTCCGAGCCGCAACATATAACACAAACGTAAGATTATCAAAAGTTGTGATTTAACAGGATTGAGCTGTTGTTATCACTCGATCATCAAGTTTTAAGCAAAGGGACCACCAGCACAGGAACACTCGTTCGTTTGAGCACCTTGCGGGCAATATTGTCCCCTAATGCCGTTTCTATAAAACTTTGGTGTCCACACCCGATAACAATTATATTGCATCCTTCTTCTACTGCTGTCCGTGTTATTTCATCGGCAATGGATTTACTTTCCGTAACAAGGATTTTTTCAATGGGAGAACTCACCTCAATATCCGGCTGACCGCTTTCCCTGTCTTCCAGAAAGCCTGCAATGGCCTGTTTTATTCTCAGGGCATCTACATTTTTCCCCGTGAGCAGGTTCCGGGCACCGCTTTTTTGTTCGGATCTTATAGAACGGAGTTGTAAAGTGTTTCTCCAAATGCGCGCTGTACACGTCGTTCTGAATTTTTCCCGGCCTCTTCCATAACATGAAGCACGATGATACCCGCATCGCTTAGCGTGGAAAGGGATACGGCTTGTTTAAACACCTCTTTCATGTTGGCGGACAGGTCCGAGGCGAACAAAATACGTTTTGGTTTTTGGATCATAATTTAACTTCCTTTTGGTTTCTGCAACTTAATTTCAATATGATAATAGCTCATAGTTATTAGTAATCAAGCACTAATCCCCTTTTTTTGTGGTGATCCGAATAGATAATGTCTGAAAATGCGTAGCAATTTTGGCATATTGCTTGCTATACTGTTAAAAATTGAGATTGTTTTTTTATAAAATATGCACGATGGACCTGCGTAATTCTTACATTAAAGGAGATAGTGAATGGAACTTTTGTTTGTTGTCGTTTTGGTTGCTGTTTATTTGCTGCTTCAAATTTATATTCTTCCTAAAATGGGTGTGTCCACCTGAATGCGTGATGCCTGTCAGGGGACAGGCAAGAAGAAAAAAAACAACCCGTTTGAGGATAACGATTGATTGCTGCGTAACGTTACTATATCGTTACTCGGTGTCGCGTAGCGTTAAGGGATTTGCTTCAAACACGAACTATACGGGTGACATGTGAATAATCAGGGGGTCTGGAACCTTAATTTTTTAAACCATATTTTAGATGCCATGGCTGAAGGGCTGTTTACTTTGGACCAGGACGGTAAAATTACAGCCTGGAACCGGGCGATGGAAAATATCAGCGGCTACACCACCGAACAGGCTGTGGGACAGAGTTGCAGCCTGATAAAATGCAGCCGGTGTTATGATCAGGTGAATCCGGCGGATATATCCCAATGCGGGGTGCTGGCGCATGGCAAAACTGAAACCAAGGAATGCTTTATCCGGCACAAGGACGGTTATGATGTGCCGGTGATCAAAAATGCCAGACTGGTCCGGGATGAAAAGGGTAATATCCTGGGTATTGTGGAAACCTTGACCGATTTAACGGAAATCAAAGCCATCAAGGCCCGGGAGGCGTCTGCTAAACAGGAACTTGAAAAGCGTTATGCCCTTGGCAATATTATTGGGAAATCGGCCGCCATGGAAAAGGTGTTCCATGCCATCCGGGCAGCGGCCGACAGCCGGGCGACCATTCTGATCCAGGGGGAAAGCGGTACCGGAAAAGAGCTTGTGGCCCGGGCCATCCACTATGAAGCGGCCGGGGGGCAGCGTCCCCTGGTGACGGTGAACTGCTCCGCACTGTCCGAGACACTGCTGGAAAGTGAGTTGTTCGGTCATGTCAAGGGCGCGTTCACCGGTGCGCATAAAGACAGGATCGGACGCTTTGAACAGGCAGACACCGGCACCATATTTCTTGATGAAATTGGGGAACTGACGCCATATATGCAGGTAAAGCTGCTGCGGGTGCTTCAGGAAAGGGAAATTGAGCGGGTGGGGGATACCCGGAAAAAGAAAATTGACATCCGGATTATTGCCGCCACCCATAAAGATTTGAACACCCTGACCCGGGAGGGGACGTTTCGTGAGGATTTGTATTACCGGCTTAAGGTATTTCCCATCCGGCTTCCGCCGTTGCGGCAGCGCTTGGAGGATATCCCTTTGTTGGTCCGCAGCTTCATTGAAAAGGGAAACAAGCACGAGGGCATGGATATCCGCAATGTGACCCCGGATGCCATGAAAGCACTGATGGCCTATCCATGGCCTGGAAATGTACGGGAGCTGGAAAACGCCATTGCCCATGGATTTGTGCTGTGCCGCACCCGTGAAATAAGCCGTGCGGACCTGCCTGACGAGGTTTGCAGTCAGAATCAATTCCATACGGCGTCCCCAGGGAGCGTTTCATTGTCATCTCCGCCTTACTTTCTCCCGGCCCCCTTAACCCGGGAGCGCCTGGTATCACTTCTGGATGCCTGCAATTGGAACAAGGCTGAGGTGGCAAGACAACTTGGGAAAAGTCGTACCCTTGTCTGGAAGTACATGAAAAAATGGGATATTCCACTTAAAAAAAGCTAATTTTTAAGCGGCTCTTATTTGAACAAGCTCCGGCATCTCATTCCCTTCAATAATCTCACGTTCTCTGTTATGTGCTCAGTCCTTGAAAATTAGTCCAAGATATATCCTAACCCCTCCATACAATGTTTTCATGCGGTATTTTGTCACAAATACAATATAATATTTGCAGTCTCATTTTGCGTATGATAGTGTTTGTTAATATTTTATGTTTTATATTTCATAAGTAATGAGACATAAAATTTTTCCAGTAATCCTGCAATGGTTTTGGATAAAATATATAGCGATATTAGAAGGTTAGTTGGAACAAGATTCTGCTCATGCGCTTAGGTCCGGCCTTTATCCTTGGGGGCTTTTCCGAGGAAGGACCTTTCTCACACTTATTAATCTCGTTGGGACTGTCCGAATTATTCGGATCGCTCAGGCAGAGCCTGAGATTTAATTAAAAGCATTAATTATAGTGCCGGTCACATGATTCGGTGCTGTTTCTAATTATTAACATATTGTTTTTAAATCATTAAAAGCTGGTCCCCTTCTGGGGACCATGAGCTTGGTGGGGCTGATGATTAAAAACTCCATTGTGCTTCTGGATGTAATTGAGGCAAATAAGAAACAGGCAATGGTTCCATACGTTGCTACAGTGACTGCGGGTTATCTCGGGTTTTACCGGTCGTGCTGGGGACGGCAACTACGATCCTCGGCGTCGTAGCATTGGTCCAAAATGCATTCTGGGTCTCCATGGCACTGGTTATGATGGTCGGGTGCCTTTTGGGGACGGTTTTGACCGTCGTTTTGGTTTCGACATTATATACACACTTTGCCGGGTTGTATCATCCCAGTGACCCGGGTATTTGTTCAACTGCCAGGTAATGAATCGGTATTTTAATCCCATTTATATCCCCTGGTTTCGCGTCAGCGGTATTTTAGTGCTGATGTTTGTCATCGCTGTGGCTGAAGTTGCCTTTGGGTTGGTGTTTATTTAATGCTGGTGGCCTTCAGTTCATTTGAACCGGCTATCTATTTTTTCATGGCTACCTTTACCACCCTAAGCTATGTCGAAATTGTGCTGGCTCCCAATTGGCGGTTGCCGGCATTAAATTTGCTGTTCATAAACAATTATATTGAAGTTGGATAAACCGAAACACGATGGTGTCCATTGCAACAAGGTGAGTCAAGTGTGTTTCATGTAAAATTTTCATAGAGATGAACAATGGAAAAAAGCACTGTAGGGCTAATATCAAATAGGTATAACAAATTAAGGAGATTAAGATGAAGAAAATGCTTTTTATCGTAGTGTCGTTGGTAACTATCATGATATCGACTTTTACGGTTTATGCCGCAGAGCCTTTTGTTGTGGCTGATGGCGCCGCTGTTATGGTTGCTACCGTTGTGAGCGTTGATGAAAAAACCAGGATTATCGACCTTGTCGGCCCTGAAGGAGATTATTCGACAATTACTGCCGGTCCTGAGGTGCGAAATTTTGACCAGATCAAACGCGGAGACCAGATTATCGCATCGTATTATAATGGATTCGCTATTGGTTTAGGTCCTGAGGGAAGCGGCGTTAAGGACCGCTTGGATGCCGTGAGCGTAGATCGGGCTAAAAAAGGAGAAAAACCTGGCGTGAGGGTCTCCAAAACGATAGCGGCTGTCGGCGTCGTGAAGGCTGTTAACACCCAAAAACGCATTGTGGTACTCGAAGGTGTTAAACACAGGGTCGCACTTGTGGTGTCTGAAGACGTCGATATCTCCAAAATCAAAGTTGATCAAAAGGTAGAGGCCCTTTACATTGAGTCTTACGCCGTTAATTTGGTGCCGGCGCCCAAGGTGTCCGGAACCGTAACCCTGGAGAGCACCTCTGTAGCGCTTGGGGTCGGTGTCACCTGGGGGCATGGTGTTATGACCATGCATGATGGTACTACTCACAAGTTTAAGGTAAATGGCCTATCCGTAGTTGATCTTGGTATGTCTAAAATAAGTGCAACTGGTAAGGTGTTTAATCTTGTTGAGGCAAAAGATTTGAATGGAACTTTCATTACAGGCGAGGCCGGAATCACAATAGTAGGCGGTGGGTCTTCATCTGCGATGAGTAACAAAAACAATGTTGTAATGCAGCTTAGATCCACCCAGAAAGGCCTTAAGTTAACAGTGGCGCCTGGTGGGATGAAAGTCCAATTAGTAGAGTAATAATCGTTCAAATTGGTTCATGTTGCATTTCAGGGGCTTTTTATGGGTTGTAAAGCCAAAAATTAGCACCCAAAACGAAACATGAGCCAATATCATTATCTATTCGGGCCGGCGGGTCATTCTATCCTGCCCGGACAAAATTTTAAGTTCATTTCCCAAAATTCATTGACTCGCTCTGAATAATCCTGTTCCGAATTTGACTTAAGCAGTTTTTTCAACGGTTTTTTGCTGTTTATAAAGGAGGGTCCCAGATAGTTCCAAAATCCCTTCATGCGACCGATAAGGTGCCCCGGGCCTGAAAAGACCTGTTTATAACTGTTAAAAAGATCCGCGTGAAAGGTTTTCAAGCGTTCACGCTGTTGGCTCTCATTGTTTTGGGAATCGGTGTTCACCCCCTTGATCTGCTCGGGCAAAAAGGGGTTGGAAAGAATGCCTCTGCCGATCATGAAATGACTGATTTTTGGAAACCGCTGCCGGATTTTTTCCCATGATGCCTTGTCCACAATATCCCCGTTATATACCATGGGATGGATACAGGCGTTCATGGCCCTTTCAAACGCGTCAATATCAGCGGTGCCTGTATACATCTGTTCTCCGGTTCTGGGATGCAGAATAATTTCGTCAAGCTTGTGGGTGTTGAACATTGCAATCAGGTCCCGGATCTCTTCTTTTTTTTTACGGCCCAGGCGTATTTTAACGCTTAGGGTGGGCTTCATGGCCGGAATTACCCGGGAGAAAGGCGTCTATTTTATCCGGGTGGGATAAGAGGCCTGAGCCCCGCAGTTTTTTTGCAATTTTTGAATGGGGGCACCCAAGGTTCCAATTCACCTGGGTATAGCCCATGTCAAAAAGATAATCCCCAAGATAGATAAAATCATCCGGATTATTTCCCAGGATCTGTGGGATGACAGGAAGGGCTGTGTTCAAAGCCGGATCCACGTCTTTCAGCCTGGACGGTTTCAGGCGTCTGCTGCTCATGGTGGAGATAAACGGGGCCATGGCCTGATCAATGCCGTTGAAATGCCGGGCATACGTCTGTCTGAACACCACATCTGTAACCCCCTGCAAAGGAGCCAGTATCAAAAAGGGAGGATTATTTGTCATGGTTGGAAGGTGTATTCGGTTTTCCAATGAAGTCAAAAGGCATAATTACCTCAATTTCACCACTTTCCCCTCGTATAAATTTTGCGTGGGGGTAGGTGTGTTTAAACACATTGATCATTTTCCGGTTTTCGGCCAGGACAAGGGCAGTGAAACCGGAATAATTGTTCTTCCGGGCAATTTTTTCAAGGCAGTTTAGTAAAAAAGTGGCAATTCCCTGACCATGAAGTTCTTCCTGGACCAGAAATGCCACTTCCGCATTCTTGGGGTCCACTTCTGCGTAAGACGCCACCGCCACAATCTGTTTGCGTTTGCCCTGCTGCATAAGGGCAATAAGGGTCATATTCCGGCTGTAATCCACCTGGGCCCACATCTGCTGGAGCATGCGCCTTGAGAACACTTTGCGCCGGTTAAAAAATCGAAAATAGATGGAATCTTCCTGGAGGGAATAGTAGAAATTTCTGGATTCGAATTCATCCGAAGGCTGAAGCGGCCTGACTTCCAACTGTTTTCCGCCGGGTAAAAGCATGTTGTATTTATAGGCAACAAGAAACAGCAGGTCCTGGTTTGTGGGCGGCAGCTGGTCGCTGAAAATATAATGGCGCTGTTTGGCCTCTTCAATGAGCTTCTTGCGGAATTTAGGATGGGCAATCTGGGCCAGCTCCATAACTCTTTGGAAAATACTTTTTCGCCGGATTTCTGCAATGCCGTATTCAGTGACCACAATATCAATGTCACCCCGGGTGGTGGCAACCCCGGCACCTTCGCTTAAATGCGTCACAATCCTGGATATCTGGCCGTTCTGGGCGGTGGACGGGATGATGACAATGGAAAATCCACCTTTGGACATGGCAGACCCCCTGATGAAATCCACCTGGTCGCCAATGCCCGAATAAAACAGATACCCCTTTGAATCCGTGCATATCTGGCCTGTCAAATCCACCTCCAGGGCTGAGCTGATGGAGATCAGGTGATCATTTCTGGCAATGACATTGGGGTCGTTCACAAATTCAGAGGAGCTGAAGTAGAACATGGGGTTGTCAGCTATATATTTATATAATTCCTTTGATCCCATACAAAGGGACGCAACAGCCCGTTCGGGGAGAAAATTTTTTTTGCGGTTGGTGATTACCTTCTGTTTAAATAAAGGCAGAAGACCGTCCGTTATTACCTGGGTATGGATACCAAGGTCTTTTTTGCCGGCCAGATAGGGCATGATGGCATGGGGCAGGTGCCCGAAACCGATCTGCAGTGTGGCACCGTCATCCACAAGCTGGCTGACATAATGGCCGATGCGCTCGACCACGGTTTTGTTTTTTGTCTTGGGCAGGGATTCCAGAAGCTCTTCTTCGTATTCCACTAAATAATCAATGTCGTCGATATGTACCAACGAATCTCCCCAGGTTCTGGGCATTTGGGGATTGACCTGTGCGATGGTAACTTGGGCACTTTTCATTCCGGAAAGGGTGATGTCCACGGAAATGCCTAACGAGCAGTAGCCATGGGGGTCCGGAGGACTGACCTGGATCAGGGCAACATCCAGGCCGATTTCATTGTTCCGGAAAACTTTTGGAATCTGGGACAGGTAGGCCGGGATATAGTCAATTTTTCCTTCAAATGCAAATTTACGCATAAGAACGGAAATAAAAAACAGTTTAATGGAAAACCGGGACGAAAAATTGTCGTCATTCAGGTATTCCGCCAGGGTAGTTGACAGCATTTGATATACAACAATGTCTTGGAGGGACTGATTTGCGACCATGGTCCGGATCAGGTGCTGGGGTTCTCCACATCCTGTACCGATGAATACCCGTGAACCATTGCGAATTTTTTTTACACTTGCTTGGGCGGTGAGTAGCTTATCGGGACAGACTTGTTTTAAATCCATGTTGTTTCTCCTGCCGGGTCAATGCCAGCGTCGACAGGCTGTTACAAAATGCCAATTTTCCCAATTTCTTCGTTGGAAAAATTATTTATTCTGTAACAGCCTGTCGAAATCTTTAGGCCCATGTATAGGCTAAAGCAAACCATAAATTGGATTGATAATCAATTATTTTTATTTTGGTCATCAACCTTAAACCATGCAAAAGACGGGATTGGTTCTAACGTCGGCTGCTGTAGGGGCAGGCCACCGTGCCTGCCCTAACGAGGGCAGCATCAGTCCCGTCCCGGTGTGATGGTTTGGGGTTCAAAATTTAATGTGGCAAAATAGTCGTCCATGGTTTCTGCCCGGCGGATCAGTTCGATGCTGCCGTCGGTTTTAAGCAAAAGTTCCTTGGGACGAAGCTGGCCGTTGTAGTTAAAGCCCATAGCATGTCCGTGGGCCCCGGTGTCGTGGATAATCAGGATGTCGCCTTCCCGGGTTTCGGGCAATTGCCTTTGGATGGAAAACTTATCATTATTTTCACACAGCGCACCTACGACATCCACTGTTTTCAACGGGGCGGATTCCGGCTTGCCATGGATATGAATGTGATGGTAGGCGCCATACATCCCGGGGCGCATCAATGCCGACATGGACGCATCCACGCCTACATAGTTGCGGTAGGTGTCTTTATGATTGATCACTGAGGTGACAAGGACGCCGTGGGGACCGGTGATAAACCGGGCGCTTTCCATATACAGTCTGGGTACCCAGCCGTTTTTCGTTTTAAAGGTCTCAAAGGCAGCGATAATGCCGCCGGCCATGCCTTCAAGGTTGAATGGCTTGGCATCCGGGGTGTAGGGGATGCCTAACCCGCCGCCGATATTGATAAATTCAAATTGGATGTTAAGGGTATGGCTTATATCTTCAGCCAACTCCAGCAACATGTCCGTCGTGTCAATCATGTATTGGTAATTAAGCTCATTGGAGGCCACCATGGTATGCAGGCCAAATCGCTTGACGCCAAGGTCCAGGGCCTGGCCATAGGCTGAAAACATTTGCTCCCGGGTCAGGCCGTATTTGGCTTCTTCAGGTTTGCCGATAATCTCATTTCCCTGGCGTGTCGCGCCGGGGTTGTATCTGAAACAGAGCAGATCAGGTATGGCCGGCAGTTTGGCAATCAGGGTGATGTCATCCAGGTTTATGATACTGCCATCCTTGTCCATGGCGGCTTTCAGCTGGTCCCGGGTGGTGTTGTTGGAGGTAAACATGATATCTTCGGCATTGCTTCCCACGTTACGGGCCAGTTCGATTTCCGGCACTGAAGAGCAGTCAAACCCAAACCCCTGGGTTTTCAAAAGTGCCATCACCGTGGGATTTGGCAGGCCTTTTACGGCAAAATACTCCTTGAATCCGTCAATGGGGGCAAACGCTTTGTTAAGGGTTTGGCAGGTTTGAATGATTCCGGTTTCATCGTAGATGTGAAAAGGGGTGCCAAAGGATGCGACGGCATCCTGGACCACCGTTGACAGTCTCTCTTTGAATTCAGGTGACATGGGCATGGTAATAATTCCTTTATATATAATAATCTAAACGTCATCCGGCAGTTTTATCTTGGCGCTTTCCTTGAAGGTGGAAAGCGCAATAAATGTTTTGGTTGCCTTTACGCTGCTTATACTGGCGATCCGGGTTTGTATAAGTTCTTCCAGTTCCATGTTGCCGGATGCTTTTATTTTAATCATCAACGTGTCTCCACCTGCCAGATAATGAACCTCCTGGACCTGTTCAATGGCTGACAGCTGTTCGCCGGTTTCCCGGATCTTGGATGGATGGATCACCTGGATGCTGACAAAGGCGGTCATGGCACAGCCAAACATATCCGGGTTCAGGCGAACCTCATAACCCTGGATGATCTTTTTTGCCTCAAGTTTTTTAATCCGCTCAAGTATTGCGGAAGGGGCCATGCCGATGGTTCTGGAAACTTCAACATTGGGTATCCTGGCTTTTTTCTGCAAGATTTTAAGAATTTCCAGATCAATTTTATCCATAACAATAATATTCAATTTATGCTAAAGTTATCATGTAAATTTGTTTATGGAAAATAATATTCTTTGAATTTTATAAAGTCAAGAATATAGTTCTTTAATAGTGCGAACAATGCAAATTAAGTTCTCTTGGGGCGAGTGTCGCCGAAATCTTGGGCAATTTGATTTTGGTTGATAAAATATGGTGTTTCGTATACATGTAAATTTTAAGAAAATTCCGATTAACAACAGGTTGAGGTAGATGGACAAGGACAACGTTAAAATCCTGGTGGTGGATGATGAGGATGGTATCCTGGATGTCACCGAAGGATTTTTTGAAAGAAAAGGATACCAGGTATATACGGCAGGGGACGGGGAAAAGGCCCTGGATATTGTCAACCGGGAAAAGATAAACTGCGTTTTTACCGATATCAATATGCCCGTGATGGACGGACTTGAGCTTGCCGAGCAAATTCGTCAGATTGATAGAACCTTGCCTGTTGTGGTGATGACCGGGTATCCTTCCCTTGAAAATACCATTCAGACCTTGAAAAACGGGGTCGTGGATTACCTGATCAAGCCGGTGAACCTTGAGCAGATGGAGTTGACCCTTCGCCGAATACTGCGTGAACGCGAACTTTTTGTTGAAAATTTGATTCTCAAGGAAGAGGTGGAGCGTCGAGAGCGTTTGCAACAGCTCAATAACGAACTGGTCAAAAAAGTGGATGAAGTCAATACCTTAAACCGGATCATGGAGGATTTTGCCGCCATTGATTCCAGTTACGAAATTTTTAACAAGGTTGTCCGGTTGGGCGTTGACGAACTCAAGGCGGACCTGGTCTTTTTTCATGTTTATTCAGAACAGGATAATTCCTTGATCCTTGTGGACAAGGCTGGTACGGAAAACGAGACATACCCGGCATCCTATTCCATGGACATTCCTGAACAGGAAAAAGTGTTTATCATAGAGTCGTTGGGCAGCGATTACACCCCCTGTCTTATTAAAGATGCGTCCGGTATCCCATCAATGAAGGGGCAGGTACACTCCTTTATGGTTGCACCATTGAAAATCCGGGACAAGATTTTTGGTGTTGTTTCGGCGTATATGTTCCAAGGGCCACGGTTTTTTGGCGGGCAAGCGCTTTATTATTTAAGCTTTATCACCCAGAAAGCTGCTTCGGGTATTGAAAATATCGCGTTATATGAAAATATATATGAAAATTTGTTTTTTACCATGTTTGCATTTGTTACGGCCCTTGAGGTCCGGGATCTTTATACCCGCAAGCACTCCACCCGAGTGGCCAGAGTCGCCCAAATAGTTGCCGAAGAAATGGGGTGTACTGAAGAAGAACTGGACATAATTAATGTGGCAGGCAGCCTTCATGATATCGGTAAAATAGGTATCAGGGATGATATCCTTTTAAAACCCGGACGCCTGACCGAAGATGAATACGAAAAAATAAAAGAGCATCCGGCCATCGGCGCTGATATAATAAGCAAGCTGGGTCTGTGGGGCAGGGAAGCGCAAATTATCCGGCATCATCACGAACGTTTTGACGGCAGGGGGTATCCCGACGGCCTTAAAGGAAAACAGATTCCTAAACTTGCAAGGATATTGTCCGTTGCCGACTGTTATGACGCCATGGCCTCGGACAGGGCCTACCGCAAGAAAATGGAGAAGCATGTTGTCCTTAAAATAATAGAAGAAAATTCAAGCACTCAGTTTGATCCTGATGTGGTGAAGGTTTTTTTGCAGGTGGCGGATCAGAACCTGCCGGATGATTTTTAATGGCTTGAGCCTGAAAATGAAATATGCTAATCTATCTAAAAAATTTTGAATATAAAAGTGTTAGATCTTTCAGCGTGGGGTGAAATTGCATTGAGCATTCCAGATAAAGACGACAGGCGAAAATGTTCCAGGGTAGTTTTTACAACCAAAATCGAAATTCATATGCTTGATGCGTCCGGACAGAATGTTCAATTTGTGGCCAATTCAAAGGATTTGAGCCAGAGAGGCGTGTTTGTTAAAACAGACAAGCGGCCGTCCTTGGATACGACGTGCCGGGTGACTGTTTGCCTATCCCGGGGAATAGACGATCTCAAGCTGGAAATTCAGGGACGAATCGTCAGACATACGGATGCCGGATTTGGTGTAGTGTTCGAGTCCATGGACATTGATACATATACCCATCTGAAAACGTTGGTTATGTACAATATTGAGGGCAATGATTAGCTGTCCCGGCAAGTTATCGGGTAACGTTGCAAGCCGGCTGGAGGTGTTGGACATTTGGATGTTACACTGATAAATCCATTCATCAATGCAACCATTAACGTGCTGGAAACAATGGCCTTTGTTACGGTTGCTGCGGAAAAACCCTATTTGAAGAAAGATAATATCGCCGTGGGTGATGTAACCGGTGTTATGGGATTGACCGGCGTCGCCCAGGGAACCATTGCCGTCACCTTTGAAGAAAAATGTATTTTAACGGTGGTTTCCAATATGTTCGGAGAGAAAATAGAAGGGCTTAACGAGGATATCGCCGATGCCGTTGGGGAATTGACAAATATGATTTCCGGACAGGCCCGGCGGGAGCTTGATGAAATGGGCAAGGTTTTTAAGGCTGCCATACCGTCAGTGATCACTGGAAAAAAACATACGATCAGGCACTATGGGAGTGGTCCTAAAATAGCGATCCCTTTTCAAACCGATAGTGGAAATTTTACAATTGAGGTGTGTTTTGATAGATAGAGGGTGGGTTTCAATCCAATTAGGGAGGAATATGTGGCGATGGATACATCCATCAAAATTTTGATAATTGACGATTTTGCGACCATGCGCCGTATTCTGAAGAATATTTTAAAACAGCTTGGTTTTAAAAATCTGGTGGAAGCCGATGATGGTACAACGGCGTTGAACGTCCTTGAAAGCCAGAAGATTGATCTGATTATTTCCGACTGGAACATGCCTAAAATGACAGGGCTTGAACTGCTTAAAAAGGTACGAGCCAGCACTGAGTATAAGAAAACACCCTTCCTGATGGTCACGGCAGAAGCCCAGAAACAAAACGTCATAGAAGCCGTACAAGCCGGTGTCTCAAATTATGTGGTCAAGCCGTTTACAGCAGAGGCCATTTCCGACAAACTCGAAAAGATCCTTAAGTAGTCAGGCCCCCATGATCCAAGCAACAGCCGAAAAAACAACAGGCTCTGTTAATGCTCCGCCCAAACGTGTATCGGATTTTAACCGCAGCGGCATTGCCGGCGTAAGTAAAGGACTGATGGCCGTGCTCGACCGGGTGCGTAAAGTTGCGCGCTCTGATTCATCGGTGCTTATTACAGGAGAAAGCGGTACAGGCAAGGAACTGATTGCCCGGGCCATTCATAAAAATTCAGCAAGAAAAGACGCCCCCATGGTGGTCATCAATTGCGGGGCCATTCCCAGCGAGCTTCTCGAAAGTGAGTTGTTCGGCCATGAGAGAGGTGCATTTACCGGTGCCCACCGGGCAAGGATCGGGCGCTTTGAAATTGCCGATAAAGGTACGATTTTTTTGGATGAAATCGGTGATATGAGCCCTGATCTCCAGGTAAAACTTTTGCGCGCTTTGCAGGAAAGACGGTTCGAGCGGGTGGGCGGTTCCCAGACCATAGCGGTGGATATCAGGGTAATTTCCGCCACCAACAAAAACTTAACCGCCGCCATAGAGGATAACAAATTCAGGGAAGACCTCTACTACCGCCTTAATGTGATTCCCATCAACATTCTGCCCCTGCGTGAACGCTCTGAAGATATCATGCCTCTTGTGGATCATTTCCAGGCCGGTTTTGCACGCCGCAATGCCGAATACATGCCCAAGGTATTTCCTGATTCGGTAAAACAGGTGCTTGAGACCTATGAATGGCCTGGAAATATCCGGGAACTGGAAAATTTGGTGGAACGGCTGTCAGTCCTTGTGGAAGGGGATACTGTAAGTATAGCTGATCTGCCGGGCTGTATGACCGGTGCTGGAAAAGATGTTAACCCGGTCTGTGTGACCGGCGTGTTCCAGAATAACATCGGTTTTAATGAGGCCGTGGACTCATATCAAAAATCTTTGATTACCCACGCCTTGAATAAAACCGGATGGGTAAAAGCCAGGGCCGCCGAAATGTTGAAAATGAACCGGACTACCCTGGTTGAAAAGATAAAAAAGATGGATATTGAACCGGAAGATGAGATGCCGGTTTTTTGACACCTGCCGCCGGAAATCCCCACACCCTGTCCAGACCTTTTTTGTGAACTCATTTGCCGGACATGCTTTTTACAGACCATTCAATCTGATATGATGCATAGTTATAGGTATGGTATATTATTTGCTTTCTAATTCTCCAACCATAAACCCAACGGATATAAATATGTAATGAGAAAATTAAGTCCCACACACCTGAAGGCTGTATCGGCTGTCTGGACTGCATTTTTTTGCCTGTTCATCCCGGCAGGGACGACCATGGCCGGATACCCCGTTGTCAAAGCAATCCACATCAAGGACAATCCCTTTTCAGTGACGGTTGATATGACTGGGAAAGCCCCTGTAAAAGTTATCCGTGTCGGAGAGCGGGAAGTCCTGGTGGCCATTAAAAATGTAAGTCTTAGCAAAGGGCTTGTCGTTGGCGGAAAGGATAATCCGAACCTTGAATCCGTCCATGTGGAAACTCTAGAAGGTAACGTTGTCGCCGTGATGGTGACGGGCAAGCACGCAAGTGAAAAAAAAATAAACTCCTCTTTTAATACTGCCAATAACCAGTTGACCGTGATTTTAAATAAAGCCGTCAAGTTCCCGCCTCCCGTACCCAAATCAATCCCTGTTCCGCAACCGGTGACTATTCAAAAACCGTTGGCCCTGGATGTTATCAAATCTGAAAAGCAGGCGATGGCTCCGGCAATTGAATCCCGTGAAAAGCAACCTGTTAGCGATGTCCCTGATAAGCCTGCAGAGCAAGAGCCTGCCCCCCGGTCCCAAGCGAAGCCAACCCTGAAAGCCCCGCCGGTTCCTGTCACCCCAAAGGATATCAGCCTGACGAAAGCGAATGAAAAAATTAAGGAACCACCGATTTATATACCTCCAAAGCGTCAGGCCAGTCGTTTTAAAGGAGACATCAGCGATATGTACCGGGGCGAGGATCCGTTACAGGGCTGTGAGGCCAATGCGGTTAAAAATGCGATGCTTCTGGTTAAAAAGCAGTTATACAAAGAAGCCGGGGCTATCCTGGAGCAATATTTGTTTGAAGAAAATCCCTTTTGCCTGGAACAGGTCTATTATTTAAGGGCCTATGTCAATTTTATGGGTGTTGAGAATGATGATCCGGCAGGGCTTTTAGCTGCCGAACGTATGTTCCAAAATGCCATGGTCGCCTATCCTAAATCAAGCTATCTTCCCTTTGCCTATGCTGCCATGGGATTGATTCATACCCGTTTGCACAACAGCGCAACCGCCCAAGGATATTTTGATTTGATCAGCAAGGACTTTCCGGACTATTCCGGTATGCCCGAGGTGGAGTACCATCTGGCCGAGATTTATAATGAAAGAGGGTATAATGACAAAGCGTTGAATCTGTATAAAAAGGTGTTTGAGTCAAAAATAAGTAACGGCTATATATCGGATGCAGGGTTAGGTTATGGTAAGGCACTGTTTGAAAATCTGCGATATTATGACGCTTTGAGCGTTCTTAATTATGTTATAAAAAATGATGTGAAAAAGGTTTATGAATCTGCTGATCTGCTTAAATACACGGCAGATGCCAATTTTGAACTGGGCCTAAGTAAAAGGGCCCGGGAAAATTATATTCGGCTGTTAAATCTTTTCCCCGATACCAAGTCGCCTGACATGGCTTTAAGCAAGGCCGGCGATGCCTATGGTATGGAGAATCAGGAAGAAAAGGCGATCAAGTTGTACGAACTTGTCCGGGAAAAATATCCCGAATCTCCGGGATATATAAATGCTTCCATTGGGATTGCCAGGTATTTAAAGACGGATGCTGAAAAAATAAAAATTTACGAAATGATCAAGATCCGGTTTCCTGAAAATACCTATGCCCGGATCGCCATGATGCGCCTGGCTGAAATTTATCAGAAGAACGGTGAGTATGATAAGTGTATTCAGGAAATTGAGGATTTGTTGTCCACCCATCCCAGGGGGCTGCGATACGAGGCGGTTAAGTTAATGCAGAAAGCCTACGAGGCATTGTTTAAAGAACAGTTGAAGGCAGATGAATATACCTCTATATTGCTGCGGTATGAAAGAGAACAGGCCAAGTTTAAAAAAATGGGGGGGCAGCTGATCCCCTTTTATGTGGGCAATGCATATTTACAGGCAGATTTGTATGAAGAGGCATTTAATCAGTTGATTACCGCTTATAAACTCTATAAAAGAGTGGAGCGGCCGGCGTTACTGCTGTTTGGCCTGGGCAAGGCCATGGATGAATCAGGCAGGGATGACGATGCCTTAAAGTTATTGAACGCCTTTGTAAAAAGGTTCCCAAAGGATAAAAACCGGGTGGAGGGTCAGATCCGGATCGGGCGGATTTATTTGGAAAAGGGCAGTATTGCAAAGGCGGATGATGCTTTTGTCTCAGCATATAAAGTGGAGAGGAATGCGTTGGATAAGGGGCGGATACTCATGCTTCGCGCCGATGTCTACCAGAAAACATCAGACCTGAAGACGGCGTCCGGACTCCAGGCCCGTGCGGTGAAAATGTTTGCTGCATCGCCAGGCGAAAATTACGAGATACTGGCAGGTGCTTACAAAACGTTGGGCTCAACGTACCTGGAAATGAAATCCTATGTGCAGGCAGCCAACGCCTTTACCAAAGCCCTTGATTTTTCAGAAGGTGATCGGGCCAAGTCAAATATCGGTTTTTTGCTGGGTGACGCATACCAGAAAGGCAATGTGCTGGATAAAGCGAAAGAAACCTTTGAGCAGGTAGCACAGTCTTACGACTCGGTCTGGGCCCGGCTTGCCCGGCAGAGGCTAAGCACAATGGGGCTGGCGGAAAAAATAATAAATTCATAAGGACTTTTTGGCAACGTGCCTGGACAACGATTATTTCTCATAATTGAAAACCCTAAAGAGCGAATGACCTATACCGATTTATTCGAGGGGATGGGGTTTATGGTTGATGCCGTGCCCGACGGCTCGGATGCGCTTACCCACCTGCTTTCTCAAAAACCTGCGGTGGTTGTAGCCGACGATGGTACACCGGGATTCTCAGCCTTGGATTTCCTTAAACAGGCGGCTGATTCAGATAGCGGAGTACCAAAGACCATTATCCTTACCCGGGATCCTGTGATGGATTATGCCGTCAACCTGATACAGCATGGTGCCATGGATTATCTGATCAAGCCGGTTGACCCAAAACAGCTTGAACTCAGCGTGAAAAAATCTTTGGCCACAGCCATTGCACCTTTAGCTAATAATCAGGAAGCTGAAAAGAAAAAAACAGTGAGGCATAAAGCGGTTCAGATTATTACTAAAGATCCCAGAATGGAACGTTTGCTCAAGCTTGCCGCCCGGGTGGCGGATTCGTCGGCATCGGTGCTCATTCAGGGGGAAAGCGGTACCGGCAAGGAACTGCTTGCAAGGTTTCTGCATGAAAAAAGTGCCCGCCGGCATCAGCCGTTTATCGCCATCAACTGCGCAGCCCTGCCGGAAAACCTTCTGGAAAGCGAATTGTTCGGCCATGAAAAAGGGGCGTTTACCGGCGCTTTGGCAAGGAAAGTCGGTAAGTTTGAACTGGCTGATAAAGGCACCCTGTTTCTGGACGAAATTACGGAGATGCAGTTCCACCTTCAATCTAAATTACTACGGGTACTCCAGGAAAAGGTGGTCGACCGGGTGGGAGGAACCCAGCCCGTGGATGTGAATGTCCGGGTGATCGCCACCACCAACCGAGACGCTAAGGCAGCCGTGGAGAATCAGGCATTCAGGGAGGATTTGTTTTACCGTCTTAATACCATTCCGCTGATTATTCCCCCCTTGCGGGAGCGCAATCGGGACATCCGGCCCTTATGCGATTTTTTTATAAAAAAATACTGCAGGATTGACGCAAGATCTGTCAAAGGATTGACAGATCAAGCTTTTTCCGTGCTCCATAACCATTCTTTTCCCGGCAATATCAGGGAACTTGAAAATGTGATTCATCGTGCGGTCCTGCTTGCTGAGACCGATATGATCACCCCTTCTGACCTGCTCATGGATGATGGCGCAGACATCACCCTTACCGATGATGACACGGGCGTAGAATCCGCTGCGGATGAGAACTTTTGTGCAGGATCACTCAAAGAGATGGAACAAAAAATGATTTTCAGGACACTGGATCAGACCGAGGGAAACCGGACCCATGCGGCAAAAATTCTGGGAATCAGCGTTAGAACCCTTCGCAATAAACTGAATGAATACAAAGAATCTATCTGATTATTTCTGTTGTTTGTTATTTCAGGCATGTAATTTGCTTTTTTCGTTTATGGCTTTGATATTCAGGCGTTTTTGCCCGGATATTTGAGGGAAATGCCACCTGTGGCTGACCCGGGGCGTCAATTTAAAAAACGGAGATTAAAATGGCAGATTCAAGAATGTTTGGACCCACCTACGAGATGATCGGAAAAAGCATGGACATCTCAAGCCGGCGCCATAACCTGATCGCGGGCAATATTGCCAATATCGATACCATCGGGTATGCGCCCAGTGATATCGATTTTCAAAGTGCGCTCAAACGGGCCATGACTGAACCTGAACCTGATGCTCTTGACAAAACCAATGAAAAACATTTACCCGGCAATATTGAAGGGTCAGCCGGACAAGTTAACCGTATGGACAGCGAGGATGTGGATATCTATCATCTCGATTCGGTGAACATTGATACGGAAATGATGAATCTGATGGAAAACAATGTGAAATTCAGATCTACTGCCGAGATGCTGTTGCGTAAAATGACCATACTCAACTATGCCATTGATGAGGGAGGAAAATAATCCATGAATTTAATGAATGCATCAAAAATCAGCGGCACGGCCCTTGCGGCCCATCGAATGAAACTCAATGTCATTGCTGAAAACCTGGCCAACGTGGATACCACCAGAAGCGAAGACGGCGGACCCTATCGTAGAAAAATGGTGGTGTTAAAAGGCGATAATATCGACGCCTTTGAAAGTGTGGTGCAAC
Source organism: uncultured Desulfobacter sp. (assembly GCF_963666695.1). Taxonomy (GTDB): domain Bacteria; phylum Desulfobacterota; class Desulfobacteria; order Desulfobacterales; family Desulfobacteraceae; genus Desulfobacter. Next base: position 3,107,639 of record NZ_OY762947.1, on the reverse strand, counting down.
AAAAAATGCGCAAGGAGCAGTCCGGCGGGATTGAGTTGTCTACCATTGAGTTTGAGGATGAAAAAAAGCCGGACAACGGTACAGGTGTCAGGGTGGAGCAGATTGTCAGGTCCCAGGAAGATTTTCATCTGGTGTACAATCCTGCCCATCCCGATGCAGATCCGGACACAGGGTATGTGAAAATGCCCAATGTGGACCATTTAACCGAGATTTCAGACATGATGGTGGCCCGTCGAAGCTATGAGGCTAGTGTTACGGCACTTTCCACCACAAAGAATATGATCAGCAAAGCCCTTGAGATAGGCAGGTAGTGTTTGAACGAAAAGTCACCCATCTGCGGCGTTGCTTCACAAATCTGAATCCTCACGTACTATAGTACGCTCCGGTTTCAGCTTTGCTTGCGCCTTGCATCTGGGCAACTTTTCGTCCAAACACAAAATTTTCGTTCAGACACTAAGTAATTTTTGGGGAAAGGATGGGATAAATGGATGAGATAAATACAACAGCCCCGGGTAAACTCTCAATGTACAGGGAACCTGTGGCGGATCGGGTCGCCAAGCGAAATCCCGAATTCATGGAACGTCTGGAATCAGCCGTCCTGGAGGTTAACAATAATCAGCATGTGGCAGATGAATCTGTTGAGGCTGTCATTGAAGATCGGCTTGGTATTCATGAAGGCATGATGGCGTTAGGCCGTGCCTCCACCTCCCTGAAAGTACTGGCGCAAGTCCGGAACAAGGCCATGAATGCCTATAACGAAGTCATGCGTATGCAGGTATAACCCCTGGTAGAGCTGGAGCCGTTAAATGAATCCCGTAATTGAAAAAATCATTACCATGTTCAAAGAGATGAGCATGGTTCGTAAACTCCTTCTGGGCGGACTGGTCCTGGTGGTCGTGGCAGGGTTTATCACCATGTTTGTATGGGCCAATAAAATGCCTTATAAAGTCGCATATTCAGGATTGAGCCAGGAAGATGCCGCTGCTGTCGTTGAAATATTAAAATCCTCCAATACGCCCTATCGTCTGACCGGTGACGGGACCACCATCCTGGTGCCGGATGCCATGGTATATGATGTCCGGCTGACCATGGCCAAGGAAGGTATCCCCAAAGGCGCAGGGGTTGGGTACGAGATTTTTGATAAAAGCGAGTTCGGCACCACCGAGTTTGTGCAGAAAATCAATAAGAAGCGGGCACTTCAGGGAGAACTGGCACGCACCATTGCAGCATTTGAGGCTGTTAAGGATGCCAAAGTCATGATTGTGCTGCCCAAGGAGTCGGTTTTTGTCGAAGAGACCAAACAGCCTTCGGCATCCATTCTGCTGGAGCTGATCGCTGATCTCAAAAAAGAGGAAGTGGCAGCCATTGCACATCTGGTGGCATCTTCCGTCCAGGATCTGACACCAACGTTGGTGACCATTGTGGATACTGCCGGACGGATTTTATTTGAGGGAAAATCCGAAGAAGAACAAGCCCGAATTGATGCAGAAAGTCTTGCAGACGCCCAGTATCAGTATAAGGTGCGGTTTGAAGAGAACCTGACACGCAGAATTCAGACCATGCTTGAGCGCATCGTGGGTGCGGAGAAAGCCATTGTCCGGGTTAACTCGGAAATGGATTTTTCCAAAAATAACATGAATGAAGAAATTTATGATCCGTTTGAGCGGGGCGGGGAATTTATACGCAGCCGGAAAAACAGAGCTGAAAAGGTTGTTCAGCTTGATGAACAGGTCGGCACCCCTTCATCGGTCAACCCCATCACCGATGAAGACCAGGCCGGGGAAAAAAACCGGGAGCGGGTTAATAAGAGTGATGATACGATCAATTACGAAATCAGCCGACGGGTCAGAGAAACCCAGAAACCCATGGCCGAACTCACAAGGCTTTCCGTCGCAGCCGTGATTGACGGTAAATATGAACTTCAAACCGATGACAAAGGTAACACCAAGCGGGTATATATGCCCAGGTCCGCCGAGGAGATGACGCAATTTCAAAGTATTGTAAGCAGAGCCATGGGATACAATGAGGAGCGCAACGACCAGGTTTCCATGGAGTGCTTTCCCTTTGCTTCAATTGGCGATATGCAGGGAACCCAAGAAAAACTTACAGGCTGGCGCATGGTCCAGAAGGAACACGGGCGTCTCATTGCCAATTTGTTGCTGGTATTTGTATTGTTCCTGTTCATCATCCGGCCTATCATAAAAACTGTTCGCGACATCAAGATTACGGTGGAGCAGGAAGCGTTACCCTCACCGGAAGAACTTGCCGAGCTTGAGACGGAAAAGAAGGAACCTGACTTTGTTGAGATGAATGCGGATCAGCAGCGTGAATTTTTTGAAATGATGACCGAAGATCAAAAGGAAGAGTTCATCCGGAAAATGACTGCAGCTGAGCGGAATGCATACCTGGACAAGATGAATGACCAGGAAAAAGCCCGGTATTATGCGGAAAAAGACCTGTTTAAGACCGTGAATATCATCAAAGGATGGCTTGGTGAAGTAAAGGAAGAAAAGGAGGCGTAATTCCATGTCAAACGCAATTGATCCGGAAAATCTAAACGGTTGTCAAAAGGCGGCAGTCTTTCTCATGTACATGGGGGAAGAATATGCAACCCAGGTGTTTTCAAGAATGAAAGAACAGGAGATCGGGGAAATTGCCTTTGAAATGTCCAAGGTTAATCAGATTACACCAAACATGTTAAAAGTGGTGTGCGCTGATTTCAATGTCAAATATGAAGGCGAGTCCAAGATGATTGTTGAAGGGGACGCCTTTATTAAGAATGTGGTAAGCAAGACACTGAAGGACAAGGACGCCAAAGCCATCCTGGAAGATCTGGAAAAAAAGAAACAAGACAAACCGTTTATATGGAGCCGGAATGTGAATACAGGCACTTTGTCGGCCTATATTGAAGGCGAACATCCCCAGACCATAGCCATGATTCTGGCCCATATGCCTGCAGAAATTTCCTCTGAAATTATGATGAATCTGCCGGATGAACTCAAAGGTGATATTTCTATGAGAATCGCACGGTTAGGTCAGATTTCCGAAGATGTTGTCCGGGATGTGGACAAGGCTTTGCTATATGAACTCAGCGGCGCTGTCGGCCCCGGCGGCAAGGCAGGGGGGCTGGAAGTCCTGGTGGATATCATCAATGGTGTGGATAAATCCACCGAAGATGCTGTTATGGAATATGTTGAGGAAGATGATGCGGAAATGGCCAATGAAATACGCAAACTTATGTTTGTATTTGAGGATTTGGCCAATGTGGATGACGCTGCCATGAGGGAAATTCTTAAAAAGGTTGAAGGTCAGCAGCTCACCTACGCATTGAAAACCGCCACCGAAGATATGAAGTCCAAGATTTTTGCCAACTTGTCCCAGCGGGCCGGTGAAATGCTTAAGGACGATCTGGATGCCATGGGTCCTGTCCGCCTGGCAGAGGTTGAAGAGGCCCAGCAGGCCGTTGTCAGGGCTGCCAAGGAGCTCGAGGCCGACGGCACCATAACCCTGGGTAAAGGAAAGGATGATGTCCTTGTTTAATCAAGAAGAACATAAAAATCGAAAGGCTTTCTCACAGGATGATGGATTCAAAGTCATTGATGTGGGTTCCCTTGACAATTTTGATGAAGAGGTATCACTGAAGAGGCCGGATACCGAGCCTGATTTTGACCGGTTTAAGCTGTTGTTTGATCCCTTGGAAGTTGAAAGGGAGGAAGGCGGGTTTGAGGCCGTTTATAAAGTTACCAAACAGCTTAAAGAGGAATTTTTCGAACCTTTGATCCAGGGCGCGGATGTGGCTACGGATGAACCCGCAAAAAACATAGATGTCTCCGGTCCTTTAGAGAAAGCCCGGAATACGGATGAAACGGAAGAAATACCCACGCCGCAAGAACAGGGATTTGAGGCAGGCTATGAGCAGGGTATGGCCCAGGGGTTTGAAAAAGGGCAGGCCGCGGGCCATGCCAAGGGGTATGACGAGGGTCTGGAAAAAGGCCGGGACGAGGGCTTTAAACAGGGCGAGACCGACGGATTTGCCAAGGGCGAGGCCGAAGGCTTTGAAAAGGGGATGAAAGAGGGGCGTGATGCCGGAAAACAGGAAACTGCTCAGGAGATGGCACAGATCCTGGACCCTTTCCGGCAGGCACTGGGAACCGCAGATCAGATGCTGGAAGACATGCTGGCGCGATATGAAACCCAGTTGGTTGAACTTGTCTGTCAGATTGCCGGGAAAGTGGTGATGGCCAAACTGGACGCAGACGAGACTGTGATCAAGAACACAATCCTGGACGCATTGTCCCAGCTTGCTTCCCCGGAGGAAATTGTCCTGAGTGTGGCCGAAGAAGACTATGAGTATGTGGAGATGATTAAGGAGACTTTTTTTGAGTCTGTGCGCTCCCTGACGAATATTACAGTGAATACGGACGCCATGATTCCCAAAGGGGGGTGTCGTATTGAAAGCGCCGGTGCCACGATTGCCACAGATCCCGAATCCAAACTTAAGGCGGTTTATGATGCTATTGCCCAGGCGGGGAGCTAAACAGAGATAAAATGGCCGATTTTTTTAAAAAAGTGAATTTTAGCGTTTATGCCGATGCTGTGGAAAACGTCAGGACCGTGACGCCCGAAGGCCGGGTGTCCCAGGTGATCGGGTTGATTGCCGAAGGGGACAGTTTAGGCCTTGGCGTGGGCGGAGTGTGTCGCATTATCAATGACCGTGGGATGGCCGTGATGGCTGAAGTGGTGGGCTTCCGGCAGGAAAAAGCGTTGTTCATGCCCTTTGGTGAAATCAGGGGAATCAGCATGGGAAGCCGGATTGTACCGGTTGCCTCTTCCCCCATGGTGCCGGTGGGCGATGACATGCTTGGGCGCGTAATGGACGGCATGGGAAATCCCATTGACAATAAGGGGCCGATTTCAGGTTCAACGTCTTATTATCTGTATGGAAAGCCCCTGGGGCCCCTGGAACGGAAAATGATCAAAGAGCCCCTTGATGTTGGTATTGGGGCCATAAACTCCATGATTACCCTGGGCCGGGGACAGCGGATAGCCATTATGGCCGGTTCCGGCGTGGGAAAAAGTGTGCTCATGGGCATGATGACCAAACATACCAATGCGGATGTGGTGGTGATCGGGCTTATTGGGGAACGGGGCCGGGAGGTTAAGGATTTTGTGGAGGAAACATTAGGAGAAGAGGGGCTCAAGCGGGCTGTCCTCGTGGCCGCCACATCGGATTCCCCGCCGTTGACCCGTATGCGGGGTGCCTATCTGGCCACCACCATTGCCGAGTACTTCAGGGATCAGGGAAAGGACGTGCTGCTCATGCTGGATTCCATTACCCGGTTTGCCATGTCCTCCAGGGATGTGGGCTTGGCTGCGGGTGAGCCACCGACCACCAGAGGATATACGCCCTCATTTTTTGTCCAGATTCCCATTCTTCTCGAACGTCCCGGTGTCCTTGAAAGCGGAGGTTCAATCACCGGGATTTATACGGTTCTGGTAGAAGGCGATGATATGAACGACCCGGTGGGAGATACGGTACGTTCCATAACGGACGGACATATTGTCCTATCCAGGGATCTTGCCAATCGCGGGCACTACCCGGCCATTGATGTCATGGCCAGTGTCTCCAGGGTTATGCGGGATGTCAGCAAACCCGACCACATGGCCTTGCGGGACAAAGCCGTCAATATCATGGCGGCATATCAAAATGCAGAGGACATGATCACCATCGGTGCTTATGTGGACGGGTCAAACCCTGATGTAGACCAGGCCAAAAAATTGATGCCCGGTATCAACCGAATACTGCGCCAGGGTATTGACAAAAAAATGGATATGCGGGCCAGTGTGGCCGGCCTGAAAAGGGCGCTGGGAATTAAAGATTCGCCGGCTGAACGCAAACGGAATCCGGCCTAAGGCGGCTACGCCGCAGAAACTAGAGAATAGAAACTGGAAACAAGAAGAAAGGAGTTCCACAATTTTTTGTTTTTTGTGACAGAAACTGAGGCGTAAGGCACTAATCCATGAAAAAATTTCAGTTCAGACTGCAAAGCCTTTTAAAGTACAAACGCCATCTTGAGCAGGTGGCCAAACAGGAAATGGCTAAAGCTGTGGCCGATGTCCTGACCTGTGAACAGCGTATCACAGAGTTACAAAAAGACAGAATATCGGCCACGGACCAGCTTGAATCCCAGGTGGAAAAAGGGATGGGGGCAGGTCAGTTCAACCGGTACACAGAATTTATTACTGCCCTTGACCAGATGATCATACGTGAACAGAGCAAAAAAACCGAACTTGAAAAAATTTTGAGCGACAAGCGGGATGCCCTTAAGCAAAGAACCATTGAAAAGAAATCACTGGAGCGGCTGCGGGAAAAACAGGCCCGGGAATATACCCAAGAAATGATCCGGGAAGAGCAGAAGGGTCTGGATGAAATTGCATCCTTGAAAACGGCCAGGGAGGTGAACAATGAACGCATTTAAGCGCTGGATAGTGGGTCTTTTGGTCAGTCTGCTTCTGGTAACAGCAGCCTTTGTCGGTGTTTCATATATGCATTCGGGGCAGCCGGCACTGGTTTTGGCGGAAGATCAGGATAAACCGGAGAATGCATCGGCTGAAAATGAAAATACAGAAGAAGAGCCTGCACCCTGTCCGGAATGTCCTGAGTGTCCGGACCCTGCCAAGGTCGTTCTCCAGGGCCTTGAAGAGAAGAAAAAAGCCGTGGCCGAAGCCAGTGAAAAACTTGCCAAAGAAAAAAAGGAACTGGAGACTTATGAGGCCCAGATTGATGAAAAACTAGAGTCGTTGACGGCCCTGAAAAAACAGATTGAAGCGGATATGGAGCGGCTTGAGAGGAAAAAAACCGTAAAAGAACGGGAAGAAACTGCCGCCTTTGAGGCAAAAATGAACCGTCTGGTAAAAATGTATGCCAGCATGAAACCCAAAGACGCTGCGGAAATTGTCAATAAGATGGAACTTTCTGTTGCCTATGAAATATTTTTAAGAATGCGCGAAGTTTCTGCTTCCCAGATTCTGGCTTTTGTGGAGAACGAAAAGGCTGCAAAAATCAGTGAACGCCTGGCCTTTAAAAAACGCTGAGGAGAAAAGAGCTTTTTTTGATTTCCAGGATATCCCTTGCGTCCAAACAATGGTGTGGCCGCGCCTGTTTTCTTCCAGACTTTGGATTCCGTGCCGAATTTTGAAATTATATTATTGGGATTTTCTTAAACCACAAAAATTCATATGCTCACATACATGGTCTGCAAATCCCACACCGGCCTCTTCATATAGGCTGTAAACAGCATCAATTCCCTCTTTTTCCAACAAGGGAATTTCATCTACATATCGCACCGATGCCGTTATCTGTCCTTTGTAACCCTTTTTTTTCATTTGATGAATCGAAAAGATACTGGCTTTGGGGTCCGGCAGCGCCAGCATAACTATATTCACTTTACTTTTTGTGGGTTCAATTCGATTCCAGAAATCGCTGTCCCCTGCGTCTCCATAAACAACCTTTCGGCCTTGCCTACAATTATCATTTACCTTTTCAATATCAAAATCAATGCCGATTACAACATCACCATGACGCCGCTTCATTTCATCATATGCGCTTCTCCCCACACCCCCCATCCCAATAATGGCTATTTGGGCATTACCAGTTTCAATTGCTTTGTCTTCCGGCAGACGGTGCTGGGTTTCAAAAGATTTTAAATTTTTTGAAAAGAACGCATAAATATCGTCTGCTCTATAGTTTATCGGTGCTGCCATAATAAAAGTCAGAGAAAGTGATATGGCAATCACAACAAGCCACTCACTACCAATCCAACCATTGGATGCACCTAGTGAGCAGACGATCAAACCAAATTCACTATAGTTTGATAAATTTAGAGAGGCAAGCAATGATGTTCTGGCACGCAGTCTGAATCTTGTAAGAATAAGAAAAAACAATCCCGTTTTTAATGGTATGAGAAGTGACAGTAAAAAGGCCGTAATGACAATTCCCGGTGTCAGGGTTCCAGATATGCCGATATTCAGAAAAAAACCGATTAAAAACAACTCCTTGAAACCCAATAGTTTTTTTGACAGTTCAGATGCTTTGGGGTACGGGGCCAGAAGCATTCCGAAAACAAGTGCCCCCAAGTCACCTTTTAAGCCGACAATTTCAAAACTGCTGTAGCCGCCTACCGTCATCAGAATGCCAAATAGCATTAAAAGCTCTCCATGTCCGCAACGTGTCATGAATTTTGCGAGGACAGGCCTGGCTGTAAACATAACGGCAAAAAGTACCAATGACCAGATGGATGGGATATTTCCTTTTGAGGCGGCCAGGAAAATGACGGCTATAATGTCCTGTATAATTAAGATACCGATTGCTGTGGTTGCATGACGCGATGATAAATCCTTTTTTTCCTCAATCATTTTGATAGCGAAAACGGTACTTGAAAAACTTAAAGCAAAGGCAATCAAAGCAGCAATAGGCCAGCTTAAATCCGTTGAAAAATAAATTCCGATTCCTGAAAAACCCATTGTCCATAACAATAAGGTAAAAAAAAGAACCGTAGTTCCCATGTGAATTGAAGCGCCTGCCCAGACTACCGGCTTTATAAGGCTTTTGAATTGTAGTTTTAGACCTATTGTGAAAAGAAGTAGAGTAACACCTGCATCCGCAATGGTTACAAGCGTTTCTCCACCTTTGATACCTAAACCGTTAAGAATAAATCCTGCAAGCAAGTATCCGACTAAAGGCGGCAGGTTTGCTTGGCTTGCAGTCACACCGAAAATAAAAGCACCTAAAATCCAAAAAGGATCCATATTTTATCCCTGCATATTTAGTATGTTAGAGCTTGTTTGGTAATTATGGGATCGAAAATTACCAAACAGGTCCTTAAGCCCGGTCGTATAATTGGGCAGCTTTGTGCAGCAACGCGGCAGGTGACTTTTCGTTCAAACACCAATTATGGCGATAACATCTTTGCGGGGCTACATCAAGACCCATTATCCCGCTCCAAGCCCTATTGGTAGATTTTAAAATTTCCATGGCCTAAACCGGCATCATCTAATATTTTTCTAACACAACTCATATAATATCAATACTGATGAGTTTTAAGTTCGCCCATTATTAACTATATTTACAATATGGGAGATAAAATTTGTTAAAATATCAAAAGGTTGAAATTGATCCGCCAAGATTTATAGGTTTTCTGGGCGACGCCGGCGTCAAGCCCATGATAACTTTCGACCTCGACGATACATCTGCTGGCAATCTGAAATTCCTACCGAGCATGTGGTCCTGCCCTGGCACCACAAGTGGTTCAACATCGAACCCCTGCGTTACGGGACGGTCGATCTATTCAACCAGTTGAGAAATTATGGCTGGCAGATTGGAATTTATACCACCTCCCACCGCAAGAAATACATTGAAAAACTGTTCAATCTCCACGGCCTCAAGCTGGATTTGGTGATCAACCAGCATGAGGAACTCATAAAAAATCTCCTGGTGAAAAGAAAACCCTCCAAGCTCCCCAACCGGGTGAACGCCATGCTGCATATCGATAACTCCGAAGGGGTACTTATTGAGGGTAAACGTTTTGATTTCCGGGTCCTGATCGTCGACCCGCTGGACAACAACTGGACGGAAAAGGTCCTGGCGGAGTCTATTTCTGTTGCCCGAATGCTTGAACGCGGTACCTACCGGACGTAAAGCACGACCTACTGATCAGCCCATGGCTGTTATAGCGATGGGCTCATCCTGTACCGGTTCAATTGCAGGTGCGTGCATGTGTGTTTCCATGGACTGCGCCTGAATCCTCTGGTCGTGCAGGACTCGGATCATGCCGTCGGCAAGCCCCTGCATGGGGACATGAACTTTTTTGCACCGGCCCCAGGCCATGGCTTTAATATATATCCGTGCGCCCGGAATAATGACGTCTGCCCGGTCTGGTTTCAAGTTAAAGCGTCTCATCCGTTCTTCCACCCCATAATCAGCCAGTTCATCCCGGATTTTTTTTATTTTTTTTCGTGTCACCCATGTCCCGGGGCGACCCTTGGCCAGCTTAAACAGTTTGTTAATGTTGCCGCCGCTGCCAATGGCCTCCACAGTCTCGTGTCCCCGGGTAATTGCTTTTAACCAGGATTTCATAAGATCCCAGTCCTGCTGCCGCTCCCGGTTGTTGAGCAGGCGGATGGTGCCAAGGTTAAAGGAACGAGTGGCCTGGACCCTGCCGTCACAGAACAACGTAATTTCCGTGCTCCCGCCGCCCACATCCACAAACAACGCTGCTTTTTCCGATGAGGTCATTATTCTGTGGCGGTTTTGGAAAAGATAGCGGGCTTCCTGTCTGCCGTTAATAATTTCAATGTCTATACCGGTCTGCTCCCTTATTCTGCGGCATACCTGCCGACCGTTTTGGGCCGTTCTCATGGCCGAAGTGGCACAGGCCTTGAGTGCCACAGGCTGGTACGCATGAATAAGCTTTGCAAAACCGTCCATGGTTTTTGTCAATTTGCACGCCCGTTCATCCGAGATCGTGCCCTGTAAAAAGGCATCTTCACCCAGGCGGATGGGCATGCGCATCCAGGAGATTTTTTTTACCCGAAGTCCGAACTCTTCTTCCGATACCATAGCTAGAAGCAGGCGGACGGCATTTGAACCGATGTCGATGGCTGCGTATTTTGTCATTGAATCCATAATGGTTGACATCTTAATTTAATGACGTCATCATATCAAGGCGTAAAACAAAGACTAACAAGGATCTAACATGGTAAAAACCAAAAAGGTGAATACTTCTTTAAGGCTGGAGAAAAAAGTGCTCAAGGCGCTTAAAATCCTGGCCATTGAAAAAGAGACCAGCGTTCAGGCCATTATTGAAAACCTGATCCATGAATACATTGAAAAGAACAAGGAAAAATCAGAACGATGAATCTGCCTCCTTCGCAAACGTTTATACTGTCGACCGGCATCAATGTCACAAAAATAAATACTATACTTAAAGATGCAAAGATGACTTTGGCAGGCAATGCATGTGAGCCCAAAGAAGGGACTGTTCTGGATACCTTTGATGCGGCGGTTTACAAGTCGGATGCCCTTTTAATCCAGACGGACTCTGATTTGGCCAGGATTTGCTGGTCAGGGGATGTAACGGTGCAGGCCGCGCCGGAATCTGAATGGCAATTTGCCCGGGAGCTTCCCCAGGGCCCTGTCAGGGATCTGCTTTTGAGTCAGTCACCTTTGCGGGCATTTACACCGGCAGGCCGGGTGGCCATCATCCGGGATACATTACGCCTGATGGATGACGAACAAAAAACCTGCTGTCGCGTTGAATCGGTCACCTTGAACCGTGGAAAGAATACCTGGTCCTGGCTTCGGACCCGTCCCATGCGTGGTTACAGTGACAGCCATACCTTGATCTGCGACATTTTGAAGCAAATGGGAAAAGCCAAACCCGGGCTTCCGGCAGAAGCGCTTAAGCTTAGGATTTCAGATTATACATCCAAGCCGGATATTCACTTGTCTGAAAATGCCCCTGCCAGGAAAAGCCTTTGTACTATTGTTCAGACCTTTTTGCAGGTAACACGCCGCAACGAACCCGGACTGATTGATGATTTGGACACCGAGTTTCTTCACCAGTGGCGGGTCAGTCTGCGCAAAGTACGTTCCGTACTCACCTTGTTCAAAGGCGTGGTGGCCACCGAAACCCTTGACCAGCTCAAGCAGGATTTCAGGGATATTATGCAGGATACCAACCTGATGCGGGACCGGGATGTTTACCTGTTATCCAAGGACGATTATTTTGCCCTGGTTCCCCCCCAGGCCCACTCTGGCCTTGAGGTTCTTTTTGATCTGCTGCAACAGGATCGGGATGAGGCCTTTGGAAAGGTTAAGGCCATGCTTGAATCCAAAGCTTACAAAAAACAGATAAAATCCATTCAGAAATTATTTGAAAATTCTAAAGGCTTGCCCAAAGGGCCCAAGGCCGATGCCCCATCCAAGGCTTTTGCTGCAGATCTGGTTTTGAAACGATATAAAAAGGTGTGCAAGCTTGCCGGGAGTATAACCAATAAAACTCCGGATGAGACCATTCATGAACTGCGCATCCAGTGCAAAAAATTGCGGTACCTGATTGAATCGGCCCAGCCCTTATTTGACGTTAAACAGGTAAAACGCCTGCTTAAAACCCTTAAAGGATTGCAGGAGCATCTGGGAAGTTTCAATGATCAGTCCGTCCAGCAGGTCACCTTGGCCGAGTGCCTTGACCGTTACCCGAGTACCGGCCCCAATGCCAAAGCCCTGGCCGAAAGCGTCGGGGCCTTGACAGCCATGCTTTACCGCAAACAGCTGGAAGAACGCCGGATGATTATTGAAAACCTGTCCCGATTTTACAGCCCGGATACACAGGATGCGTTTAATGCCTTGCTTGCGTTAAAGAAAACAGTGACTAAACAAGCCAACACCCAGGTTGATTCATAAGGAGATATTATTTCGTGAAACTTATAGCTTGTTATTCAAACAAAGGCGGTGTGGGAAAAACCGCAGCCTCGGTCAACCTGGCATATGCCAGTGCGTTAAGCGGCAACCGGACTCTTTTGTGCGATCTTGATCCCCAGGGGGCCTCGGGGTTTTATTTTCGTGTGAAGCCGTCCGAAAAATTGAAAAGTAATACCTTTTTTGAAGGTACAAAAAAGTTTGCAAATGCCATCAGAGAAAGTGATTTTCAAAATCTGGACCTTTTGCCGGCCAACATGAGTTTCAGGGATTTTGATATTTTTCTGTCCCGGATGAAAAAGAGTCGCTCCCGGCTGAACAAAGCCTTGAAACCGGTTGATGGCGAATATGATATTGTTCTTCTGGACTGTCCCCCCAATATTTCCCTGCTTTCGGAAAATATTTTCAAAGTAGCCGACCGCATTGTGGTGCCGGTGATCCCCACCACCCTGTCCCAAAGAAGCCTTGAACAACTGTATGCGTTTTTTAAAAAACAGGGCTATAAATCATCCAAGATTTTTCCGTTTTTTTCCATGGTCCAGCAGAGTAAATCCCTGCATCTTGAGATTATGGAAGAGATTCGGGCCGGAAATGAACAGGTGCTGAACACCTGGATACCTTTTTCCACACATATCGAGCGCATGGGTGTCCACAGGGCCCCGGCCTTATCCTACGCCGGAAAAGAAGGGGCTGTGGCAGCTTATTCACAATTGTGGCAGGAAGTTCAGAAAGGGAACAGTGCCGAATGAAAGAGATAGAACGAAAATTTTTGCTGCCAAAGATGCCTGAAATTGCTTTGCAGTCCCCTACTTGTATCCGTCAGGGCTATATTACCAAATCCCGGGATTCTGTTGAGATCAGACTTCGCCGGAAAGGCGATACCTTTTTTATGACCTTTAAACGGGGCCAGGGCCTTGTCCGGGATGAAGCGGAGATCAGGATTGATGAAGCCGATTTCAATCACCTGTGGCCGTTGACCCAGGGGCGGCAGGTGGAAAAACAACGGTCCAAAGCCACCCTTGAAAGCGGCCTCACCGCCGAAATTGATGAATTTTCAGGTGCGCTTGCCGGCCTTTTATTATGTGAAGTGGAATTCGATGACCAAGCCCAGGCCAGGGCCTTTGTTCCGCCCCAATGGTTTGGGGCGGATGTGACCGAAGACGGCCGGTATAAAAATAAAAGCCTTGCCGAAAACGGGATTCCCGAAAATTAAATTTTAAATCCCCTATCACTCGATCATCGAGTATCACAAAAGGCTTTCCACAATTGTGAGAGATGGCCTCTCAGATATGTGGGGTAAGCCGCTAACACAATTCTTATATTCTTAGTTTATATTTGCTTCAGGTTATTGATCACGTTGATTAAAAATGTGGTATAATTAAAAAATTAATTTATCCCATTAAAAAAGCATCATGACAACGTTATGGAAGCTTTCAGAAAATATTCTGTCTTATTTTGCGGCACAGTTTTCAAGTGCCGTTCTTACCGGTTTGTTACTGAAAATTTTAATTAACGTTGGCGTATAATAATTTGGAGTGGATTATGTCTCTCGATGAACAGAAAAATCTTATAGAAAGCGAGCCGGCTCAAGCGGAAAAACAAATTGCTACGGAGTTTGACCTGAACTCTTCGGAATGGTTCCTGAACAGAGAGTTGACTTGGCTGGAGTTCAACCGTCGGGTTCTCCATGAAGGTCAGGATTCACGTAATCCCCTCCTGGAGCGGGTCTTTTTTCTCTCCGTCGTGGGTTCAAATCTTGATGAATTTTTTATGAAACGTATCGGTGGGCTCAAGCAACTGGTCGGGGCCGGGGTCAAAAAACTGAGTGTTGACGGGCGGACACCGCAGGAGCAGATTGACGACTGCCATATTGTTGTTCAGGACATCTTAAAGCAGAACCAAATGTTGGAAGTAGAGTTGACGACACTGCTCGCTGAAGAGGGCATTGTTCTTATCAGATACGACCAATTGACAAAAGAGCAGAAGACATTTGCCGACAAGTATTTTTACGATAACATATATCCTCTCTTAACGCCCCAGGGAACGGATCCGGCACATCCGTTTCCTTTTATTTCCAACCTGTCCTTGAATCTTCTGGTCAAAGCGAACTACCCTCATTCGGATCACGCGTACCTCAACAGAATCAAGGTGCCGATCGATTCCGGTGTCTCTCCGCGATTTATAAAGATTGGGCAAGACGATTTATATGTACCCATAGAGGATGTTATCGCCAACAATCTTGACCTGCTTTTTCCAGGTATGGTTATTGAATCGTGCGATTTTTTTCGGGTGACCAGAAATGCCATTACTGAACGAGACCAGGAGCAGGCTAATGATCTTCTATCTATGATCGAATCCGCCCTCCGGGACAGAAAATTTGCTGAGATCGTCCGGCTTGAGGTGAACTCGAATATGAGTCTGGCTCTGCGAGGTATGCTGGCTGCAGAGCTCAACATCAATGAAGAAAAGGATGTTTTTGAAGTTGAAGGACTCATTTCTAAGCGGCACTTGATGCAGATTGCTCAACTTGACCGGCATGATTTACACTTTCCGCCGCATCAACCCGTCGATCATCCGGAACTGCTTGGAGAGGATCCTAATATTTTCCATATCATAAGGGAAAAAGGTTCCATTCTTTTGCAGCATCCATATGAATCGTTTGATACTTCTGTAGAACGATTTATAAGAGAGGCTAGTATGGACCCCAAGGTGCTGGCCATTAAGATGACGCTTTACCGGACAGCCAAGCAATCCAGAGTCATACAATACCTGATTGATGCCGCCCAAAACGGTAAGCAGGTCGCCGTGGTTGTGGAACTGAAGGCGCGTTTTGATGAGTCGGCCAACATCCGCTGGGCCAGATTTCTGGAAGAGGTGGGGATCCATGTGACCTACGGGGTTGTGGGCTTGAAGACCCACTCAAAAGTTATCTTTGTGGTACGCAAGGATTTTGACGGTTTGCATCGCTACGCCCATATAGGAACCGGCAACTATCATGCCGGTACTGCCCGGGGATACAGCGACCTTGGTCTCTTCACCTCTGATTCAGTCATCGGTGCCGATCTTACGGATTTATTTAATTATCTGACGACCGGATATACGGTCGCCCGCAAATACAAAAAGCTTTTACCCTGCCCCAATCTTTTGAAGAAAAGATTACTGGAGAAGATTGGCCGGGAGAGCAAGTTACAGGCTGAAGGGAAGGGAGGACTTATCCAATTGAAAACAAATGCCCTTGAAGATAAAGATATCACAAGTGCATTGTACAAGGCCTCCCAAGCCGGTGTTCACGTTGATCTCATCGTCCGTGATTCCTGTCGGCTGCGGCCGGGCATTCCAGGACTTTCTGAGAATGTGCGCGTTATTTCCATCGTCGGCCGGTTTCTGGAGCATTCAAGAATTTTTTATTTTCGCAATGGCGGTCAGGAAGAATATTTTATATCTTCGGCCGACCTGATGAAACGAAACCTTGAGAGTCGGGTCGAGGTCTGCACGCCTGTCGAATCTCCACACCTGCAGGCCTTATTGCGGGAGATGCTTGATATACAGCTGAACAACAGGCTTAATTGCTGGGAAATGCAAAGTGACGGCAGCTATGTCAAACTGCAGGTGGAGCCGGGTGAAAATGAACGCAGTTCTTTTGAGCACTTAATTAAAAATGCGGAAAAGAGGTTGAAGACGACACTCCAGATGGTGGTGAAGAAAGGCAAGTCTCAGTTAAAAAAGAAATAATTTTTGGGGGTTGATTCTATTGTCAGTCATTTTTCGTAGGGGCAATCCCTCTGTGGTTGCCCTCGTTAGGGCAGGCACGGTGGCCAGGGCAGACACGGTGGCCAGGGCAGACACGGGGGCCCCTGCCCCTACAGCGGCCGACGTTAGAACCAATCCCAATTTTTCTGTTTTATCTTAATTTCAATGACAAAAAGCGTCGGATCAGGAGAACTCGCCTTGCAGGTATTCTTTGGTTAATTCTTCCTGGGGATTTTCAAACAGTTCCTTGGTGGGGCCCATTTCAACAAGATAGCCGGTACGGCCGCCCTTGGAGATGTCTACGGCAAAGAAAGCCGTTTGGTCGGCCACACGCATGGCCTGCTGCATGTTGTGGGTTACGATGGCAACGGTGAACTGTTTTTTCAGTTCCACCATCAACTCTTCGATCTGGCGGGTGGCAATGGGGTCCAGTGCGGAGCAAGGTTCGTCCATGAGAATAACACGGGGTTCCGTGGCGATGGCTCTTGCAATGCACAGGCGCTGCTGCTGGCCGCCGGAAAGGGAGAGCCCGTTGTTTTTAAGTTTGTCCTTTACCTCGTTCCACAGGGCTGCACTTCTAAGGGCCTTTTCAACTTTTTCTTGCATGTTTCCTTTATACCGGTTCAAGCGCAGGCCAAAGGCCACGTTGTCAAAGATGGACATTGAGAACGGGTTGGGCTGCTGGAACACCATGCCGATGTTGCGACGAACCGATACAGGGTCGATATTGCCGGCATAGATATTGACTCCGTGGAAACGGATATCCCCCACAAACCGGAACCCCCGGATCAGATCATTCATGCGGTTGATACTTTTAAGCACCGTACTTTTACCACAGCCGGAAGGCCCGATAAAGCCGGTGATCTGATTTCTTTTGATGGGTACGTGGCTGTCCCGGACAGCAAGGAAATCGCTGTAATAAATTCGTTCGGCTTTACAATCCAATGCAATATCGGCCGGCAGGTCGTTTTCACAGGTTTCGTTTGCATCTATTTCTTTTAATGCTTCCATGGGCGTTCATACTCCCTTGTTCATGATTTAAAGCTATAGTTTTATTTTACCACCGATGCTGCGGCTGACAATGTTGAGGACAAATACCAGTACAACGAGGATCAGCGATGCGGCCCAGGCCAGTTCAATAAGATTTTCATAGGGGCTGGATGACCAGTTGTAGATCAGTACGGCCAAAGATGCCGTGGGGTCGTTGGGGGAAAGCCAGCTTTCGGAAAAAAGGGCTGTGAACAGCAAGGGTGCCGTTTCGCCTGCAGCCCTGGCCACGGCAAGGACAACACCGGTTATAATGCCTGGCATGGCAACAGGTAAAATGACCTTGACCAGGCTTTGGGCCGGGGTGCATCCCATGCCGTAGGCCGCTTCCCGCATGGGGTTGGGTACCATTTTAATGGCTTCTTCGGCCGTGAGCATGACTGTTGGAATCATCAGCAGGGAAAGGGCAATGCCCCCGGCCCACGCAGAATAGTGCCCCATGACAATGACAACAATGGCGTAGGCAAAAACGCCCGCAATGATAGACGGCAGACCGGTCATCGTTTTTGCGCAGAATCTAGCAATTTCGGACACTTTGCTGTGGGGGTCAAGTTCTGCCAGATAAATCGCTGCCAGAATGCCAAAAGGGACACTGATTAAACCGGCAATACCCACCATAAAAGCGGTGCCCAGGATGGCATTGCCGAAACCGCCGACACCCGGGGCGTCAAATGCGCCCGGCGGCAGGGAGTAAAACAGTTCAAAGGTTATTCGTTTTCCGCCACGGTACAACAGCATGATAAGCACCGAGAATAAAGGGATGCAGGCTGTGACTGCACAGACAATGGTGATGGCGCTTAAAACGATGGACTTAAGCGCTCTTGGCTCCATGGGTTGACGTTCCAGCTGCGGTAGTTGAAGACCGTCCCGGTTCATCTTTTATCTCCTCCAGGTGTTGCCTTGGTAACAATAACAGCACCTGCAATATTAACGATCAGAGTAATCAGCAAGAGTACACAAGCGGCATACATCAGTGCACCGGTTTCAAGCCCAACGTCTGCTTCCGGAAAGGTGTTGGCCAGAAGGGCTGCAATGGTGTCTGCCGGGGAAAGGACGGACAGCGTAACTGTGGACATACTGCCGACAAGCATGGCAAGGGCCATGGTTTCACCAAGTGCCCGGCCAAACCCCAGTACAAGGGCACCGAAAATACCACCAGATGCCGTGGGCAGCATAACCCGCAAAATGGCTTCCCAGCGGGTGGTGCCCATGCCGAAGGCGGCTTCCTTGGTTTTATGGGGTATGGCCTTGAAAGCATCCTGGGAAATGGCTGCAACCGTGGGCAGGATCATAATGGACAGAACCAGTGCTGCCGGAAGAAGGCCTAAGCCCGAAAGCCGGGTGGAAAAAAAAGGAACCCAGCCCAGGTACTCGTGCAGGAAATTAGCAAAGGGACGGATCAGGGGGATCAGAACATAAATGCCCCACAGCCCGTATACAACACTTGGGATGGCGGCAAGCAGTTCAATAATATTTTTTAATATAATTTCAATTTTATATGGAAGAAAATCCTGGGTAATGAATATTGCAATGGTGATTCCGAAAAACCCACCAAGAAGAAGGGCGAGAAATGAGCTGTATAGTGTTCCCCAAATCTGGGGAAGAAGACCATATATATTTTGGCTTGAGTTCCAGGTCGAGGTGAACAAAAATTTGATTCCCAGGTCCGGAAAAGCCGGCAACGCTTCCCCGCCGATTTTATAGACAATGAACACTAGCAGGAAAATGGTGGCCCAGGTAAACGCCCGGGTCAGGAATCTGAATGATTTGTCAAAAAAAATGTCGCCGGGGGTGGGCGGTTTGGATAATGTCCTGCCACCAACATTACCCAGAAATTCATTGTCAGCCATTTTTTTAGTCTCCGGATAAGAAATAAGGCACTTTCATTTTAAATGAAAGTGCCTACCTGATCAAGAAAATAGATTGTTTTACTGAATGTTCTTAGAAGCGGCTCTAACTTTTTCTACGACACTTTCAGGAAGGGGAATATAACCGGCTTTGTCAGCAATTTTCTGACCCTCATCCAGGCAGTATTCGACCATTTTGCGAAGTGCTGCGGCCAATTCCGGGCTTTTGTTCTTTTTGTAAAACAGCATCCAGGTAAAGGTTGCAATGGGGTAGGATGCATCGCCTGCAGGATCATTGATAAACACGATCATGTTTTCAGGCAGGACAGCGTTGGCAAGTGCGGCAGCACCACCTTCAGGTCCGGGGCATACAAATTTGCCGGCTTTGTTCTCCAGGCATGCCGTGGGCAGTTTATTCAGCTTGGCAAAACCGTATTCGGTGTAACCGATGGCGCCGGGGGTCTGGCGGACAGCGGAAGATACACCATCATTCTTTTTGCCTTTTACCATGTTGCGGGCGGTCCACTGAACCATTTTGCCCTGGCCGACAGCAGATTTGAAATCAGAAGATATGGCGCTTAAATGGCCGGTGAAGCCAAAGGTCGTACCGGATTTGTCGGAACGGACAACAACGGTGATGGGCGTGTCAGGCAGTTTTACGCCGGGGTTGGCGGCAACGATTCTGGCGTCATTCCATTTGGTGATGTTGCCCAGGAAAATTTGGGGATATACGTCCCGGGGCAGTTTGAGGCCGTCAATGCCGGGCAGGTTGTAGGCAAGAACAATTTCACCTGCGGTCATGGGCAACAGTTGAACACCCTCGGGTACCTGATCAATTTCACTCTGCTTCATGGCTGCGTCACTGGCACCAAAATCAACAGTGTGTCCAATGAAGTTTTTGATGCCGGAACCTGAACCGATGGACTGGTAGTCCACTCTGATTTCGCCATTGGTTTTTTTGGCAAGGTCTTTAAACCATTCGCTGTAAATTGGTGCAGGAAAGCTGGCGCCGGCACCGGTGATTTTGGTTGTACCTGCAGTTGCGGAGCCCGCAATCATGAAGGATGCTGCAACGGCAGCGGATAAAGCAACATTAAGTAAAGATTTCAGTTTCATCTGGCTTTTTCTCCTGTTATTAACGTTTTAAACTAATTTTTTAGTTAAGGATCAACATGGCCAGTATTATTACTATTGAAATGTTATGATTTTGTTACGATTTAATGAGGAGCGTGTAAGTCAGAAACGCAAACTGAGAAAAAGCAGGTGTCAGCACGCCTTGATCAATAATTCCGGATTGGCTTGGGCTTCAAGGAACTTTGCAAAATTCTTTTTTATTTTTGGCAGTTTATATAATTTGCCCATCAGATCTTTTTTTGTGGCTTTGGCAAGGCTTGAAGGATCAAAATATGCTTTGGCATTATCCACCGTCAGAACAAAAGGAGGCTTGCCGCCACGGACAAGAATGCTGCTCATCAAAAGTGCCCCGGTCCGGTGGTTGCCTTCAAAAAAGAGCTGGGGTTGGCTGACATGGAGAATGTACATGCCGGCGGCGCGTTTCCAAGGTGTGACATGCTTATGATCCTTTGCCCAAGAACGCAGGTGCTTGATGCAAAATTCTCCTTGGCTGTAAAATCGGTCGCTTGTGGCCAGGATATGTTGCTTGAAATCCTTTCTTTTTTTCAGGTCATCCCCACACAGGACAATATGGTTAAGCTCAAGGAAATGATGCAGTCCCTCCTGCTCCACCAGGCTAAAATCCTGGTCAAACAGGTTGTTGACATAACGGTAGCCGGCAAGCATGTTTTCAACAATCT
Organism: uncultured Desulfobacter sp.; assembly: GCF_963666695.1. Classification (GTDB taxonomy): domain Bacteria; phylum Desulfobacterota; class Desulfobacteria; order Desulfobacterales; family Desulfobacteraceae; genus Desulfobacter. Next base: position 3,086,703 of record NZ_OY762947.1, on the reverse strand, counting down.
CATCGCGCATGGGCTCCCGGCGCATATGCAGAGAGTCATTAATCTGGTCGAAATTTTTTTGGACCGTCCTAAGATAATACTCCACGGCCTCAAGATTAATCCTGAATTTAGCAGGCATTTTTTCACCGAGATAATACTCCACGGCCTCAAGATTAATCCTGAATTTAGCAGGCATTTTTTCACCAAGTTGTAGTAGTCAATAAATACCGGCAGGCAGGCAGAGCTGTTTTGGCTCCGCTTGCTTTGAGCGCCGTGAATCAGGCATACATTAGAGCAGGCCTTCGGTTTTTGTCAAGGCACAGGCTAATTCCTAACATCGCTTATCAGGTCGCTAATAATGGGGTTCAAAGACCGGGGTGATCATGTTTTTATGGATACTCGATCATCAAGTTTTTAGGGAATTTGTTCAAATTCAAGGCGGAAAAAATTTTTAACCGGAGGAATATACAATATATTTTGAGGATTAAAGATTTTTTCCAACGCCGAAGTTGGGCAAATTAACAAAAACTTGATCATCGAGTGGATAGTAAAGCATGGTGCATTACAAATACCGTTTGTGAACAGGCATGACCAAGCTCCGATGTGGGGTTGATCAGTAAGGCGGGCAAAAAGATAACTTTTTATACAAACGTTTAGAATCCCGAAAAGCTATTATTAATGGTCGGGGCGAGAGGATTCGAACCTCCGACATCTTGCTCCCAAAGCAAGCGCGCTACCAGGCTGCGCTACGCCCCGATACTTAAAAAAATTGAAAGCAATGTGTATCACTTGGAATAAAAAAAATCAAGATCAATTTTTCCGGTCAGCCCTGCCCATCATTTTAAACAGGCTCTAAACAGTTACATGGCTCAGGCTTTGACTCTATCCATGGGGTGTGGCAATTTCCTTGACACCACTATAAAGACGGGGTATTTTAATTAACTTTGTGTAAAGTGTTTGTACCGTGTAATAAGTCAGTTAGGGTATAGCTATTATTTTTTTTGAAGATGCGTTTTATAATAACGCCAATTAACAGGATATAACAGGACAAAATCATGCAGGTAAAAATCGAAGATCAGAGTAGTATTAAAAAAGTGCTTTCTTTTGAAATTCCTAAGGAAACAATTTCCAAAGAGTTGAATAAAGCGTATGCCGAGTTGAAAAAGAAGGCAGATATTAAAGGTTTTCGAAAAGGAAAAATTCCCAGAAAAGTGCTTGAAAACCGGTTTTCCGCAGACGTTCATGCCGAAGTTGCCCCGCGCCTGATCCAGGAGGCGTTTGTTGAAGCAGTTGAAAATCATAAGTTAGATATTGTGGGCGGGCCCCAACTTGACCCCCCGGAACTCAAGCCGGATGCTGATTATGCGTTTGAGATCTCTGTGGAAGTTAGACCTGAACTGGATGATATTGATTTACAAGGTCTTGAAATTAAAAAGAGGCTTTATGAAGTAGCCGAGGGCGAGATTGAAAGCCAGATATATATGCTTCAAAAGAGCATGGCTACAAAACGGAAGGTCGAAGAGGAACGTCCGGTAAAAGAAGGCGACTTTGTTCTGATTGATTATGAAGGGTTTCTAAATGGAGAAGCCTTTGAGCATACCCCTAAAGTTGAAAATTATGTTACCGCTATTAATAGGGAACCGTTGCCCAAGGAATTTTCTGAAAAACTTATCGGTTGTATTCCGGTTCAGGACCTGGAAATTGACGTGGTTTACGATGATGATTATCATGATGAGAATCTGAAAGGAAAAACCATTCAATATAAGGTTACACTCAAGGAAATTCAGGAAGAGGTGCTGCCCGAAGCCAATGATGACCTGGTAAAAGATCTTGACCAATTTGAAACCCTTGAAGATGTAAAAGCTGCCATCCGGGATAACCTTGAAAAGGGGATTGCCCAACGGGTCAAGCATGAAATGAGTGAACAGATTTTTTCCCAAATTCTTGAAAAAATAGACTTTCAAGTCCCCGAAGCCCTGGTTGAAGGTGAACTTAACGGTATTATTGCCGAGACGGAACAGGCCTATGCCCAGAATAACACCTCCCTTGAAGACGTCGGCTTAAGCCGGGAAATCATGCAGGAAAAATATAAGGATGTGGCTGAAAAACAGGCTCGTCGGCATCTGATCCTGGATAAAATAATTACCCAGGAAAAGATAGAGCTCAGCGATGAAGAACTTGACGCCGGCTTTGAAGAGATGGCCCAGGCCATGAGTGCGACAAAGGATGCCATCAAGAATTTTTTCAACATGGACCCGCGTCAGCTTGACTATTATAAACATACCCAGCTTGAAAAAAAGGCGATTGACCTTATAGTAGAGAAAAGCAACGTAGTTGAAGTGACGCCGGAGGATTCGCAAGACGCTGATGTACAAACTGAGGAAGAAGGTGTGCAGGCGTAAAAAAATCTGCAAGCTTATATATAAATGCTTCATCTGTTATTGCTTGGCCGGTAACAAAGTTAAAAACATATATTTAGATCATGACAAGGAGTTAAATCGTGCCTCTTATTCCAATGGTTGTTGAGCAGAGCAACAGGGGAGAACGTGCTTATGATATCTATTCACGGCTTTTAAAAGACAGGATTATTTTTTTGGGATCTCCCATAGACAATGAAATTGCCAATCTCATTGTTGCACAGATGCTGTTTCTTGAATCCGAGGATCCTGAGAAAGATATAAATTTTTATATCAATTCCCCTGGCGGCGTTGTGACAGCAGGCATGGCTATTTATGACACCATCCAGTACATTAAGCCGGATGTGGCAACGGTGTGTATCGGTCAGGCAGCCAGTATGGGGGCGTTACTTCTAACTGCCGGAACATCCGGCAAACGGTTTGCCCTGCCCAACGCCAGGATTATGATTCATCAGCCCCTGGGCGGTGCCCAGGGGCAGGCCACTGACATCAAGATTCAGGCGACTGAAATTTTAAGAATGAAAGATGTTTTGAACGAAATTATAGCAAAGCATACGGGACAGGACATTGAAAAGGTTGCGGCTGATACGGAACGTGATTTTTTTATGTCCGGGGAGCAAGCTTTGGAATACGGCATTATTGACCGTGTGGTCAGTGACAGAAGCCAATTGGAACAGGCCTCTGAGCAGGAGGCGTCAAAGGAGTCATAAGATATGGCCAAAAAAGATGATGCGAACGATCAGTTTTTCTGTTCATTCTGCGGTAAAAACCAAAAAGAAGTAAAAAAACTGATAGCCGGGCCCAGCGTCTATATCTGTAATGAATGTATTAAGCTGTGCAGTGAAATTATTGAAGATGAAGAAAAAGAACTGGCTGTCGAGCCGGAAAGCGCCAAGGAATTCATGGTGCCCAAGCAGATTAAAGATCAGCTTGATTCATATATCATAGAACAGGATCGTGCAAAAAAGGTCTTGTCCGTAGCGGTTTATAATCATTATAAAAGACTGGCCTCACATTTGACAAAAAGCGGTGATGATATTGAAATTCAGAAAAGCAATATTCTGATTATCGGGCCGACTGGATGTGGGAAAACCCTTCTGGCCCAAACCCTTGCCAGGTTTCTGGATGTCCCTTTTGCCATTGCTGATGCCACGGCCCTGACCGAGGCCGGTTATGTTGGCGAGGATGTGGAGAATATCGTTCTCTCCCTGGTTCAGAATGCTGATTACGATATTGAGAAGGCCCAAAAAGGTATCATCTACATTGATGAGATAGATAAAATTTCCCAGCGGGGGGACAACCCTTCAATTACCCGGGATGTTTCCGGAGAAGGGGTTCAGCAGGCCCTGCTCAAGATCATTGAAGGCACCATTGCTTCAGTGCCCCCCAAGGGAGGAAGAAAACATCCCCAGCAAGATTATGTAAAGGTGGATACATCCAATATCCTGTTTATCTGCGGAGGAACGTTTACGGGCCTTGAAAAAGTGGTTGAACGCCGCTTGACCCAGAAAACCATGGGATTTGGCGCTAAAATCGCAGATAAAAAAGATATAAATATCGGAGAGCTCCTGGGGCAGGTAAAGCCAGAAGATTTGATTAGGTTCGGCCTGATCCCCGAGTTTTTAGGACGACTGCCCATTATAACGTCCATAGGGGAACTTAATGAGGATTCTCTGGTCAAGATTCTTACCCAGCCTAAGAATGCTTTGGTTCGGCAGTATCAGGAGCTTTTTCGCATTGAAGGGGTGAATCTGCAATTTACGGATGAGGCCCTTGAAGCTATGGCCAAGGAAGCCGTTGCCAGAAAATCCGGAGCCAGAGGGCTGCGTGCCATTATGGAGGAAACCATGATGAACATCATGTATGAGCTTCCTTCTAAAAAAGATGTGGTTGAGTGTGTGGTGGGCGAAGAAGTTGTATTAAACAATGAGGAGCCCATCTTGCTGTATGAGCAGCCCAAAAAGCAGGCTTAAATAGTGTTTGAACGAAAAGTTACCCACCTGCGGCGTTGCTGCACAAACCTGAAATCCTTACGTACTAAAGTACGCTCCGGTTTCAGCTTTGCTTGCGCCTTGCATCTGGCTAACTTTTCGTCCAAATACGGGTTTCCGGTCAGGCATTAAATAGAAAGTTTTCATTCATGATCAGTATTTCCCGTTTTTTCAATCCCGAGGATGGGCCTGAAAAGGAGAAAAAGACACTTCCGCTGGTGCCCCTGAGGGATATTGTCCTCTTCCCCTTTGTTACAACCTCTATTTTTGTCGGAAGGGAAAAATCCATCAGGGCGCTTTCCCAGGCCATGGGCGGTGATAAGAAGATTTTTCTTACGACCCAGAAAAATCCGGAAGTCCTGAAACCGACTATTGAGGATCTTTTTCAGGTAGGCACCGAAGCCCGGATTACACAGCTGTTGAGATTGCCGGATGGTACGGTAAAGGCCTTGGTTGAAGGCGTTGCCAGAGGCTGTATCATTAAAATGGCTGACCAGGACGGTTTTCAGGTTGTTGATTATATTGACGTCGATGAAAAGCCGTTGACCGAAGCCAACACTGAGGCTGCCGTCCGCACTGTTCATGAAGCGTTCAAGCATTATGCCGACTTGTCCGGCGTGGTTTCCAAAAGTTTTTTCAAGGGGCTGGATGTCCTTGAGCAGCATCCGTCAAGGTATGCCGATACCATTGCCGCCCAACTGCCCTTCAAAGTTCAGGATAAACAGACGCTGCTGGAGTGTGGTGATATTGAAGAACGTTTCTTTTTGCTTTTAAAGTTTATTCAAAAGGAGACGGAAGTTTTTTCCATGTCCCAGAAGATTAAGGGCAGGGTTAAAGAACAGATGGATAAACTTCAAAAGCGCCACTACCTTAATGAACAGATGCGGGCTATCCAAAAGGAAATGGGCGAGGATGGTCAGGGTGGTGAGTTTGCAGATCTTGAAAAAAAGATCAAGGCCAAGCGCATGCCTAAAGAAGCCGCCGGTGTTGTGCGTACGGAGTTGGAAAAGCTTAAACTGATGCCTGCAACTTCCTCGGAAGCAACCGTGGTCAGAAATTACATTGACTGGTTGATTTCCATGCCCTGGTACCGGAAAAAACGGGTAAAAAATGAAATTTCAAAGGCAGAGAAGATTCTGGATCAGGACCATTACGGCTTGAAAAAACCCAAGGAGAGAATCCTTGAGTATTTAGCTGTTCAGATTCTGGTTAAAAAGATAAAAGGGCCAATTCTCTGCCTGGTGGGGCCTCCGGGGGTAGGCAAGACATCTCTTGCCCGGTCTGTGGCCAGGGCTACCGGGCGTTCCTTTGCCCGAATTTCCCTGGGTGGGGTTCGTGATGAGGCAGAGATTCGGGGGCACCGAAGAACTTATGTTGGTGCCATGCCCGGAAAGATTATACAGACATTGAAAAAAACAGGGTTTAACAACCCGGTGTTGTGTCTGGATGAAATTGATAAAATGACCAGTGATTTTAGAGGCGATCCCTCTTCTGCGCTTCTGGAGGCACTGGATCCTGAACAGAACAAAAATTTTAACGATCATTATCTTGAAATTGATTATGATCTGTCTGAGATTTTGTTTATCACCACAGCAAACACCCTGCATGAAATCCCGGCCCCCTTGCGTGACCGCATGGAGGTGATCCAGATCCCCGGGTATACCGATTATGAAAAATGTCAGATTGCCACCGGTTACCTGATTCCCAAGCAGATGCGTGAAAACGGGCTGGATGAAGAGGAGGTTTCTTTTTCAAAAACGTCAGTTCAGATGATTATCAAGCAGTACACCAAGGAAGCCGGGGTGAGAAATCTTGAGCGTGAGATTTCTTCTGTGCTTAGAAAAATAGCTACAGAAATTGTACGGACCAAAACGCGTAAAAAATATCAGGTTACAGCAAATACGGTTTCAAAATATCTGGGGCAGTCTAAGTTTAGAAATTCCATTCTGGAACAGGAGGATAAAACCGGAATCGTTACCGGATTGGCCTGGACCCAGGCAGGCGGTGAGCTTTTAACCATTGAAGCTGTGACCATGCCGGGCAAGGGGAATGTAATGGTTACCGGAAAGCTTGGGGACGTGATGAAGGAAAGCTCCCAGGCCGCTGTGTCCTATGTTCGTTCAAGGAGTGAAAGTCTTAACATCAGAGAAGACTTTTATAAGGATACGGATATTCATATCCATGTGCCTGAAGGGGCCATTCCAAAGGATGGGCCTTCAGCCGGAATTGCCATGTGCACGGCCGTCGTTTCTATTCTCACCGGCCGACCTGTAAGCCGGACAGTGGCCATGACGGGGGAAATTACCCTTCGCGGAAGGGTACTGCCCATTGGCGGCCTAAAGGAGAAACTTCTGGCAGCCCATGCCAATGGGATTAAAAAGGTTATTCTCTGCGAGGAAAATAAAAAAGACATCATAGACGTTCCCAAAGCGATTCAAAAACAGCTTGATATTGTCTATGTGGAAAGTATGTCTGAAGTCCTTGAGCATGCCCTGGTATAGTATCTTTTAACCACTTGTTGGGTGTGTAAAAATAATAAATCGCTGCACTTGAAATGTTGAGTGCCGCGATTCTTATTTTTAAAGATACAGGAAAATGCCGTTTTTATAAGCCGTCTTCGATCATGGATAAAAACTGTGACATAGCCGTGACTTCATCTAACGGTGAAATACTGCGGCGAATATTGACCATGCCCTCATACTCTTCAGGTTCCATTAGCAGGTCTTCTTTCCGGGTTCCTGATTTATTGATATTAATGGCGGGCCAGATTCTTTGTTCAGCGCACTCTCTGGATAGGTAAAGATCCATATTGCCCGTGCCTTTGAATTCTTGGAAAATAACATCATCCATGCGGCTGCCGGTTTCGACCAGAATGGTGGCTATGATTGTAAGGGAACCGCCGTTCTCAAGCTTGCGGGCACCCCCAAAAATTTTTCTGGGGAATTCCATGGCATTGGCGCCAAGACCGCCACTCATTGTTTTGCCATAGGAATCGGTGTCAATGTTAAACGCTCTGGTCATCCGGGTTAAAGAATCAATGAAAACGACGGCATCCTGGCCGATTTCCGTGCATCTGATGGCCGTATGCATGGCAAGGCGGGTCATTCTCATATGCTGGCCGATTTGTTGATCCGCAGAAGAATACAGCACATGGGCGTCTGTCAATCCTCTTTGGAAATCGGTAACTTCTTCGGGCCGTTCATCCACAAGAAGAACAAATACTTTAGCATCAGGGTGGTTGAGGACCACGGAATTGGCCATGTGTTTTAAGATTGTTGTTTTTCCGGATTTTGGCGGGGCGATGATCAAACCCCGCTGTCCCATGCCAATGGGAACAATCAGATCTAACGCTTTTCCTGTCAGGTCATCAGGCCCCTGGGCCAGATGATACCTTTCAAAGGGGTTGACGCTGACCTGCTCCTGGAGCATTGGCGTTCTTATGAACTCGTCAAAGGGAAGGTTGTTAATGGTTTCAATACGTATGAGCGCAACGTTTACATTCTGTGAGCTCTTTTTTTCTCCAAAACCCTGAATAAAGCTACCTTCTCTAAGATTGAGTTTGCGTATCAGGCTGTTGGGTACATAGGGATTTTCAGGCTTGGGATTGAAATTTTCTTCAATATTCCTCAGAAAACCAAACCCCTTGTCCATGATTTCCAGATATCCCTGAACAGGTTCCATTGTCGACTCCTAAATTATACTTTTGCTGCTGACATTATAAATATTGTAAATAAGGGCGTTTATACGTGAGATGTCCCTTGTTTTATTTTGATTGTTGTCAGGAAAAGAGGTGATAAGATTTTGCATTCATTTATTCTATAATGTTTACATGTTAATAGGGGAGCATAGCAATGTCCCTGTAATTTTGCAAGGATTTGATTAAATTCTTAGGCAGATGCTTAGGGAAAATAAAAAATGATAATTTTGCTTGACACCCATATTGGTACTTGATATACATAGTGCCGTTTCGGGCGATTAACTCAGCTGGGAGAGTGCAAGCCTTACAAGCTTGAAGTCGCAGGTTCGATCCCTGCATCGCCCACCAGACATAAGAGTAAGCTACGGGGGTGTAGTTCAGTTGGTTAGAACGCTAGCCTGTCACGCTAGAGGCCGCGAGTTCGAGTCTCGTCACTCCCGCCACAATAGATCAAAGGGCTTTTGAGGAAACTCAAAAGCCCTTTGACTTTTTGGGGCAGAAATAAAAAAAACAAAAAAACGGCCATGGAGAAAATATTCTCGATGGCCGGGTGTGTACCGGGGTTTTGTTGCCCAAGGGCCTTAATTTGTCAAGGCATTTATAATCTCAGTTCCCATTTCTTCAGTATTGACGGCATTTTCTTTTTTATCTGTCAGGTCTGCGGTGAGAATTCCCCGATCAAGAACATCGGAAATTGCTGCCTCAATGGCATCAGCGGCCTGGGTTTGTCCAAAGGTGTATTTCAACATCATGGCTGCGGACAGGATCTGGGCAATGGGGTTGGCTATACCTTTACCCGCAATGTCAGGTGCTGAGCCTCCGGCCGGCTCATAAAGGCCGAATTTTTTTTCATTCAGGCTTGCCGAGGAAAGCAATCCCATTGAGCCGGTAATCATGGCGCATTCATCCGATATAATATCTCCAAACATATTTCCGCATAAAAGCACATCAAATTGCTGGGGATTTCGGATAAGCTGCATGGCGGCATTATCAACATATATATGATTCAAGGTGACATCAGGATATGATTTAGCGGTTTCTATGACCACTTCCCGCCACAAAACCATGGAGGTCAGTACATTGGCCTTGTCCACAGATGTGACAAGGCTGCGTCTTTTCCTGGCGGCCTCAAAGGCCATTTTGGCAATCCGTTCAATTTCGAACCTGGAATAGACCATGGTGTCAAATGCAGTTTCATCAGGACCGCTGCCCCTTTTACCTCTAGGCTTACCAAAATAGAGTCCGCCGGTCAGCTCTCTGACACATAAGATGTCAAATCCGTTTTTTATGATTTCCGGCTTCAGGGGGGAGGCTGATGCAAGGGACGGGAACACTTTGGATGGTCTCAGGTTGCAGTATAAACCAAAATGTTTACGCAACTTTAGAAGCGAAGCACGTTCAGGCTGTTCCTCGGGTGGCAGATTTTCCCATTTAGGACCGCCTACAGAACCAAACAAAATGGCATCTTTTTGTTCGCACAATGCCAGGGTTGAGTCCGGCAGTGCTTTGCCATGATTATCAATGCCTGCACCGCCCACATCTGCGTATTCAAAGGATAGTTCAAAATCAAAAATATCAGCTGCCTTATCAAGCACCCTGATTGCCTGTTTCATCACCTCCGGACCGATACCGTCTCCGGCAAGTACAGCAATTTTATTCAATGTCTTTGCCTCCTATAAGTTTATAAATAATTAATTTAATTAAGGTATACTGGAATATTTTAAATAAGGCAAGATGCAAGAATAACAAATTGTGAATACTGTCTGAACAAAAACAGTGTTTGGACGCAAAGTTACCCTCATGCAAGGCGCAGAAAAATTTGCAACCGAAATTTGATTGGCATTCAGGATTGCAAATTTTTCTGTAACGCCGCAGGTGGGCCATAACAGGTGGGTGACTTTGCGTTAAAACACAAATTAAACGTTTTGGTTTAAGGCGTTTTACGCTATGGTGTCCCTCCAAATACTGATTTACATTTAACATACAAAGAGGTGTTGCCATGCCAATTGCAGACAAGATGGTTGGAATTGTGGAATCCGCATCCATGATCAGGAAGATGTTTGAGGAAGGCATCCGGATGAGAGAACAATTCGGTGCTGAGAATGTATTTGATTTTTCTTTGGGAAATCCTGATGTCCCGCCGCCGCCGGTGGTTAAGGAGACGGTGCTGGATCTGATCGACAATGCCGCAACCAGTCACGGATATATGCCCAATGCAGGATACCCCTGGGTACGCCAGGCTGTAGCCGATTACCTGAATGCCCAATGCGGCGTTGGGATGACCGGGGATCTGGTGGTCATGAGTGTGGGGGCGGCCGGTGCTTTGAACGGTGCCTTAAAATCCTTGGTCAATCCCGGTGAAGAGATTCTGGTGCCGGCTCCCTATTTTGTGGGGTACAATCAATACGCCTTTATTGCCGGCGCCGGCCTTAAAACCGTGGCTACCAAGCCCGACTTTCATCTGGATCTTGAGGCCATTGATGCGGCTATTAATAAGGATACCCGCGTCATGCTGATCAATTCTCCCAACAACCCCACGGGAGTGGTTTACACCAAACAGGAATTGGACGAGTTGGGACTGCTTTTAGAAAAGAAAAGCAAGGCGTTTGGTCGACGCATATACCTGATTTCGGATGAACCCTATCGCAAGATTGTCTATGATGTGGACGTGCCCTGGATGTTCGGCGTATATGACCATACCATTGTTCTGACTTCTTATTCCAAGGAGCTCTCCCTGGCCGGCGAGCGCGTGGGGTATCTTGCGGTTCATCCTGGGGCTGAAGATGCGGAATTGATTGCGGCAGCCGCCGGCGTGGCTAACACTATGATGTTTGTGAATGCCCCGGCCTTGTTCCAGCAGGTGGTGGGAAAGCTGCAGGGCGTGAGTGTGGATATTGCCATCTATCGAAAACGCAGGGATATGATCTGTGAAGGGCTTGCTGCGGCAGGGTATGATTTTAACGTACCCGAAGGCGCCTTCTACCTATTCCCCAAGAGTCCCATTGAAAATGATGTGGAATTTGCGGGCCTGCTTAAACGAGAGAATATCCTGGTCGTGCCCGGCTCCGGATTTGGTGGTCCCGGTCATATCCGGCTTTCCTATGCTGTGCCTGAACAGGTCATTACAAATTCCATGGCCGGATTCAAACGGGCCATGGAAGCGGCTCAAAAACTAAAATAAATCCATCGTTTAACATCTTCTGTTTTATAACCACGGAAGACACGGAAAGCACTGAAAGTTAGAGCGCAAAGCCCTCAATTCCGTGTGCTTCCGTGCTTTCCGTGGTTAAGTCTAATTTTAAAACCACATCCGTAATGGTTCGGACCAGGGTCGGTGATAGATCCTGTGGGGGCGTCCATAATTCGTTTTTAAAAACAAAAGTGATAATTCAAGCCCCCACTATTTGTCCGGGTTGATAACGCTCTTGCTTATCGAGTGGCATTTATAGTGGAAAATAATTTTATACAAATTGACGTAACTGTATGTTATAAATATAAAATTAGTGGTAAAAATAGTGGTATGTATAAAGGCAATATCATGACGGAAACTATTGGTTTAATGGAGCCGTTGCTCCCACCGCAAAATGCAAGTGAACTAAACGATCTTGCGCTTGATCTGGTCGCTAAATCAAGCGCTTTTGCAGGCATGCTGAATCCTGTCGTGGCAAGTTCTGTCGGAAATCTGGTTCGCTCCATGAACTGCTATTACTCCAACTTGATTGAGGGTCATGATACCCATCCTTATGATATTGATCGAGCCATTGCACAAGACTACTCAAGCGAGCCTGAAAAACGCGCTCTACAAAAAGAAGCTATGGCTCATATCGCGGTCCAGAAAATGATAGACGCAGGCAAGGCACCAGATATCTGCCCTCTTTCATCAGGATTCGGCAAGTGGATACATAAGGAATTTTGTGAGCGCATGCCCGAAGAACTGCTCTTTGTTGAGAACCCGGATACGGGCGAGAAAATTAAAGTTATCCCAGGCGTTCACCGTAACAAAACGGTCAAGGTCGGTCGGCATATCCCCCCGCGACCTGAAAACCTTGATATGTTTTTAAGGCGCTTTGATGAGGCTTACGATGCAAGGGGGCTTTCAAAATGCACTGGTAAAAAAAGGCATGCTTGTCTCTGATACGCCAAGAGGCCCTGTTCGTTTAGGCTTTCCGATAAATGTTGTTGAACGATGGTTTCCTTTGCTTTACCCCAGTACGAGGTGAAAAGAGTTGGGTGCGAGTTCGGGAGTTCGGGGGACACCAGAGCTCGGGGGCATGATACAAAATTATCGTTGTTTCCTTGGCCCTTTTGGGCCGGTTTTCTTTTTTTCAGCATCCGACCGGTTCTGGCCTCTAATTGGCTTATGAATCCATTTCCACCAAGTGGACGCCCCGTTCTCTCATGCTCATGCTTTTGCAGTGCATCCCTTTCATTCGGTTCCACCCTCAGATTTATAAAAATGTCTGTTGTCGCCTGTTCCCCCGTTGTGTTACATGATGTGGTGCTACAGGGGCGACAACTCTTGCTATGCGAGCCATAATTTTTCATATAAACCGCCATGGGCTGATCCTACCTGTCAGCATCCGGGCTGCGCCCACAGCAAAAGTTATAGGATATTTATAGGTTACAAAGATTTTTTTATATCAAAAAAAATAAGAGTAAGGTTGTCAATGATTATACAAGATGTGCCCGAATTCAATAGGCGAATGCAAAATTTGACTTTACTTATCAAAGTTCAATGAGACAATGAAAACTTCAACTATCCAGACTCAAGGATTAAAATGAAAAACAACGAGCATTGGTTAAAAAAAATAAAAAATAAGGTGGTCGGTATGACCGTTGTCCCTGAAAAATCAATCGAAAACAGTTTGCAAACCCCTGAAAAGAAAATTGACAAAACAGAAGAAATAATCGAGGTGATTAAAAAGGCGGAGGAAACTCTTTATAAAAACAATAATCCACTATATGAAGAAACGTTGGCTAAACCGCTTATAAAGTCACCGAGCGAGACTATTCGTGTTATTAAAGACAGGGGATGGAGAAAGCGTGGAAATGCCGAAGAAGCTAATTGTTTTTTGATCAGGGTGTTGTCAAGGATCTTGAATGAAGGCGAAGGAATGATCAAAGAAAAAGCACTTGACGTACTTGTTCAAATATTTACCACCCCGGATGATAACACGACTGGGTGGGTTTGCATACTTGAACAATCAGCCAATGTGATTGCTAAAGCCAATGTGTCTGATGCAAAGGGCAAACTCGAATCGTTGAAATCTGAAGTTTCCGGAAATAATGTAAAAGCGATTGATTATGCTCTGAGTCTTTTACAGGATTAAATTTTGGTGTGGGGGAGCCCGGGTTTAAACCGATAAATGGGATTGAATGATTTCAGGATTGTCCTCAAGCTCCCGGGTGGTCAGATTATTAACAATTTGCCCCCGGGTGTCCATGAGATAGTGGCGGCTTGCGACCTCGAGCGCCATTTGGTAATTTTGTTCGACAATCAAAAGGGTGATACCCGATTGGACACAAAATTTTAAAACCACATCCGTAATGGTCTCGACCAGGATCGGTGACAGACCCTGTGAGGGCTCGTCCATGATAATTATCCGGGGATTACTGATCAGGGCCCTGCCAATGGCCAGCGTCTGCTGTTGACCACCGCTCAGGGTAGCGCCGTCCTGATGGCTTCTATCGGCCAGTACCGGAAAATGCTCGCACACTTTTTCAAGTGTCCAGGCATTTTCACCGCTCCCCGGCCTGGCTGCCAGGCGCAGGTTTTCCTCGACACTTAATCCCGGGAAAATGTGGCGTTCCGCAGGCACATAGGCCACTCCCAGCCGGGATACTTTATGGGGCTGCCACCGGGTGGTTTGCCGGCCGTCAATAAAGATGTTGCCGGACCGGGGCGGGGTCAGGCCCATAATGGATCTTAAGGTTGTGGTTTTCCCGGCACCGTTACGCCCGATAATTGAAACGGCTTCCTGCTTGTACACGTGCATGGAAAGCCCCTGGATAACGTGGCTGTCGCCGTAATAGGTCTGCATGTCTTCAATTTCAAGGATCTTATGCCGCTTTTCCAAGATATGCCTCTCTGACTTGCTGATTCTTGCGAATGTCCTCGGGTGTACCTTCTGAAATGATGCAACCGTCCTGGAGGACCGTGATCCGGTCTGAAATCCGCATGACCATATCCATATCGTGCTCCACCAGGACAACGCTGATATCATTGGCCAGATCTTTGATTAAGTCTGCAATATGATGGGTTTCCGACGGTGACATGCCGGCCGTGGGTTCATCCAGAAACAGAACCTTGGGGTCTCCGGCCATGGCAATGCCGACCTCGAGCACCCGCTGATCACCATAGGCCAGGTTTTTGGCCGGCAGGTCAGCCATCTTGTCCAACCCCAGGCGTTCCAGCATGGCCCATGTATCTTTAATGACCGGTTTCAATTTTTGTTTTAAGGAAAATATGCGAAAAGAGCCCCCGACTTTGGCCTGCCTGGCAATTCTCAAGTTTTCAAATACACTTAAGTCTTCAAACAGGCTGTTGATCTGGAAGGTCCTGCAAATCCCCTGCTTTACCAGCTTATGGGTGGGCGTGTTGGTAATGTCTTTTTCCTTGAATAAGATCCTTCCGGAACTGGCTCCGATTTTTCCAGTGACAATATTGATAAAAGTGGTCTTTCCGGCACCGTTGGGACCGATAATCGAGGTTAATCCATTATGGTCAACACTGAAACAAACATCATTGGTTGCCATTACGCCGCCGAATTGACAGCATAAATTCTGTGTACAAAGTAATCCCCGCATCGTTACTCCTTTCTCAATCGTCTGATATGATCGGTCAGACCGGCAAATCCGGTCGGCAGGAACAGGACAAGAAATATGACCACAAGCCCGAGATAAATCTCCCAATGCTCTGTCATCGTACTGATATAGTCCTGGATATAAATAAAGAAGACCGCACCGGCCAGAGGCCCCCAAAGTGATCCCATGCCGCCCAAAAGGACCATCATGAGAACACCGGCCCCGGCAAAGGCGCTCATGGTGGACGGGCCGATATAGCCTTTATACAGGATAAATAATGCCCCTGCGATGCCGGCGAGCAGGCAGGCCATCATCCAGCCCAGCAGTTTGTATTTTCTAACATTGATACCGATAAAGGCGGCCCGGCTCTCATTTTCGCGAATAGCCTCAAGAACCGCGCCAAAAGGTGAGTTTATGATTCTCCGGGTGAGGAAAAAACACAAGGTTACAATGGCCAGTGTGAACATGTAAATCACCAGCGGGTCCCCGGAATTTCCGATAGTGATGCCGAACAGGCTGATGTCCGGGTTGGGTATTCCCATTAATCCGTCATCCCCGCCGGTCACATCATACCATTTCCATACAATGGTATGAAACATCATGCCGAATGCCAGGGTCAGCAAGGCAAAGGCCAGCCCCCCGGTCCGCACCTGGACCCACCCCACGGGCAGGGCTACAACACAGGTAAAGGCAATGCCGGCCAAGCAGGCCAGCCAGAAGGATGCCGGGGATACATGGATTAAAAACAATCCCACCACATAGGCACTGATGCCAAGATAGGCGTTGTGCATGAACGACAACAAGCCGGTATAGCCTAAAAGCACGTCCAGGCTCATGGCCAGCAGCCCGTATATCATCATTTCAGTGATGAGACTGATGTAAAACCGGTTGCCGGAGACAAAAGGAAACGCGGCCAAGCCGGAAAGGAGGATAATAATCAAAACAATTTTTACGGGATGAAACCCTGATCTGATGCCGGGTATGGTTGTTGTACGATTCATCATTCAAACTTTCCTTCCCCAAGAAGACCACGAGGCATGAAGGCAAGGATAACCGCCATGAGGATGTAAACGATTACCATTGCCAGGTCTGTGATAAAAAATTCTGCCAACGTCTGGACCCCGCCGACCAGGAGGGCTGCAATGACTGCGCCGCGAAGGCTTCCAAGGCCGCCGATAACAATGACCACGAAAGAACTGATCAGCATTTCCCCGCCCATCAGCGGATCAATGGTGGTCAACGGGCCTGCAATAATTCCTGCCAGTGCGGCCATGACGCATCCAAGAACAAATGCACCCATATGCACATAGCTCATGTTCACGCCCAGACAAGAAACCATTTCGGGGATTGTGCTGGATGCCCTGAGAATAATCCCGACTTTGGTCTTGTTTAAAAACAGCATTAAAGCGCCCATGATGAGTATAATCAGCAGCAGTGTCATCAGCCTGAAAACCGGGTAGTCCGTACCGAGTATGGGCAGGGTGCCCTGCATGAATTCCGGCAACTCGATGAAACGGGGTTTGTTCCCCCAGATGTACTTGATCGAGCCGTCAAGAAAAAACATCAGCCCATAGGTCAGGATCAAGGTGTATGCCATGGATCTTTTTCGCATGGGGGCAATAATGGTTCGTTCGATGATCAGCCCGATCACCCCCACGATGAGGGGGGCAATCAAAAGTGCGGCAAAAAAGTTCAACCCCGATGCCACAAGTGAAAAACCGGTGTAGGCTCCCACGGCGTACAAGGCGCCGTGGCCCATATTCATTATACGGCTCAGCCCGTAAATAATGTTCAATCCGATGGCTACTATGAGAAACACGCCGCTAAGAACAAGGCTGTTCAATGTAATATCGACTATAATACTCAGTGTTCCGCTCATAATTTTTACTCAGGAGGGCCAAGCTCGGCTGCCGGGAATGTATGCAGCACTTTCATATAGACCTTGGCACCAAAAGGATTGTCCGGTGCGGCCATGGTTTCCGTCAGAACGGCGTCATTGCGCATGCAGTTGTCTTTTGCGGAAATCCGGACCGTACCGTAGGGACCGTCGTAACTGATTCCCTTGAGGGCTGACGCAATGGCCTTGGCATCCGTACTCCCGGCTTTTTCAATGGCGTTAAACAGGTTCATAGCCCCCACATAGCTATGAACGGCCGCATCGGAGGGGATGGTTTTATATGTGTTCCAGAACCGCATCTCCCAGTCGTCAGAGGTCTGGGTGTTGACATCCCAGGACCAGTCCGATACACCGTAAATACCGTGGCAGGCCGTTCCGCCGGCTTCCAGTTCCAGAGGGCCGGGGGCTGCCGCGGAAACCAGTTTTACTTTGCCCTGGAGGCCGAAATCAGAGGCCTGTTTGGCAAAAACCGGAATCACGTTGGTGATAAATGCCATGTATACGCCATCTGCTCCGGACGCTTTGATCTTACTGATATAAGATGACCAGTCCTTTGTCTTGATGGGGGCTTTGTCATATTTTTCGTTATAAATTTTAATACCGTTCTTTTTGGCCAGTGCGATAAATCTTTCCCCGGCATCATGTCCCCAGGCATAATCGTGGACAAGGACATAATAGGTTCGGTTTTTCAGGTTGGGCCGTGCCAGGATTCCCTTGACATTGCCGACGGCTGTCTGGTCATTGGCCAACTGTCCGGATCTGAAAACCATGGGGTGGAGGCCATAAAATTTAGTGGTCATGACATGGGTGCTTAAAAAAGGCACATTCAGCTTGTCAATGTTTTTAGCAAGGGCAAGGCCTACGCCACTGGATAAGACACCGATCAATGCCTTGCAGTCATCCTTGTAAACCAGCTTTTCCGCCTTTGAAACCGCAATGGGCGGTTTCACCTGGGTATCTTCAACCAGCAGCTTAATGGGACTTCCAAGAACCGTTCCTTTTTCCTGGGCAGCCATTTCAATGCCGTACTTCATTTCCAGTCCGCCCTGGGCGGCAATTCCGGTAAGGGGTACCAGTACTCCGATTTTAACAGGCTTTTTTGCACACACCGGATAGGGTGCAAGGAACATTACAGCGATCATAATACTTAATAAAATAGTGATAAATCTTTTCATCTTCACCTTCCAATCTCATGGGTAGAATGCATTTGAAAGCCTCCTGGTAAACCAACTTGACGAGAGTTGTTTGTCCGGTCGCGGCGGCAATGGCTTTTCCGGCCGCACGGGGGCCCCTGGCACCGCCAAGCGCAATTGCCGGTTCCAGGGCCACGAAGACGTCTTGTTCAGGCGGGAGGGTTACACTCGATCATCAAGTTTTTAGGGAATTTGTTCAAATTCAAGGCGGAAACAATTTTTAACCGGAGGAATATACAATATATTTTGAGGATTAAAAATTTTTTCCAACGCCGAAGTTGGGCAAATTAACAAAAACTTGATCATCGAGTTACAGTACGCGGTATGCGTAGTAGACAATCTTGATTTTATCGGAAAAATCTTTGTTTCCGGGTAGATATGGTTTGGGGTCGGAAACCAGGACTTCTTCCAGAACCTTCTCGGCTTTGAGGGCTTCAAGTTTTCCGGTAAATTCATCATCAATCATATCCGTACGATGGGAAAAGATCACCATGCCGCCGGGTTTGGTAATCCGGGCAAACTCGCGAACAACTTTAGGTACATTTTCTATATAGGTGAGTGTGCCAATGCAGATCAGGTTGGCAAACTGGTTGTCGTCATAACGGAAAGGTTTTTCATGCATATTAACAATGTGCACGTCTTCGTATACACCCTTGTCTTTGGCAACGGCGGCAAAATCAGGGCTTAAGTCAAAACCGATAACACTTTTAAAACCGGCGGCATTCAGGGCTTCCCCGGTCAGTCCGCTGCCGCATCCGGCATCACATACGGTGCCGTCAACCTGCTTGTATTCATTCAGCAATGCAGCGGCCGTTTCCGGTGCGTCATAATCCCAGCTTTTTACTGAATCTTCGTAGTCTTTGCCCCAGGTGTTGTAATATTCTTCAACTTCGTTACTTGCTTGACTACCTTCTGCAAACCATTTGTCATTGCCTAGTCTCTCTTTTTGTAGTTCCAAAATATTCTCCTTAATTTGGGGTTAGCGAACCGGGTTTTATTTTTTCATCCGCCGTTAGTTCAACTTTGGACGTTAAAAATTTCGTAAAAATTAACGCAATTGTAATTTTAATTTTTGCGCATCAGGTTTTAACAGCGTCCTACCTTATAAGCTATTCCATACAAGGTCAAGGAAAAATATATCGAGTTCGATATATTTTATTTATGTTAGAATTGATTTAAGGTTGTTTGTATCTGTATTGTCAACGGATCGTTGCGGCAACGTTATGCCGTTTTTAAAAGTTAAAACTTTATTATAATATAATAATTGATTAATAATATGGCTTTTGTGTTTCTTGAGATAAGGCTAAATTACATCGGGAACAATATATCGAATTGGAAGCAAAATGTACGTCGAGGAACGATGCCATCCACGCGCAAGGCATGTTTTATAAAGTCCCTTGCGGCGTCATGCGCAACCACGTTTAATTTCTAACAATTTCAACAAATAAATTGATTTTTATCCGAATTTTTGGCATGTTGCTGTCCGCAGAAACACAAGATAAAACCATTTGAGGTTAAATATAATAATGAATACAAAACGACTGATGCTGGGGAACGAGGCCTTAGCCTATGGTTTGCTGCAAAACGGTTGCCAGATGGCTTGCGCCTACCCCGGCACCCCTTCTTCGGAAATCCTATCCGCCGTTGTTTCCCTGAAAAAAGAGATGGATCTTAATATTCACGCCCAGTGGGCAGTGAATGAAAAAGTGGCATTTGAAACCGCTTACGCAGGAGCCCAGGCAGGGCTTAGAACAGCGGTTGCCATGAAACAGGTTGGACTGAACGTGGCGGCCGACCCCTTGATGAGTTCCGTATACTTAGGCGTGAAGGGTGGCTTTCTGGTGATCAGTGCCGATGATCCCGGCCCTCACTCATCCCAGACCGAACAGGATTCACGCCTGATGGCAGTTATGGCCAAACTGCCGGTGCTGGACCCGGATTCCCCGGGCCAGGCGGCCGAGCTTGCCGGTATTGCTTTTGAACTGTCCGAAGCCTTTGAAATTCCGGTGATGCTGCGGCCTACCACCCGGGTGTGTCACTCCCGCCAGAGCATGGATGTTGAAAAAATTGAAATAACGCTGCGCCAGGCAGATTTTGAAAAAAATCCGGGCAGGTGGGCGGCAACGCCAAAATTCCGGCTCCAGCTTCACAAGGAACTGGAGGCCAAACTTGCAAAAATCGCAGACTATGAACCCACCCGTCCCCGGCTGGTATCCGGCACGGCCACAGGTACCGGACAGGCCATTGTTGTCGCAGGTGTGGCGGCTGCCAATGCCAGGGATATTATCAAGGAAAGAAACCTGGACATTCCTGTGTACCAGGTGGTCCAGCCCTTCCCCCTTCACAAGGATTTTATCGATGAGATGGAAGGCTACGACGAAATTCTGGTGCTGGAAGAAACCTGGGGCGTCATTGAGATGCAGCTGGCAGACAAAAAACGGGTCAAGGGTAAGAACACGGGGTTTATCTCCCCGGTGGGGGAACTATTGCCCGAAAACGTGGAAGAACGGATCTGCGCCTTTACCGGTTTGGATTATCAGGCCCCGCAGATTACCCTGCTGCCGGGGCGGCGGCCCACCCTGTGCGCAGGCTGCCCCCACCGGGCCAGCTTTTATGCCATTAAAAAAGTCGCGCCCAAGGGCATTTTCACCAGCGACATCGGATGCTATACACTGGGCTGCAACCTCGGTGCCGTGGACACAGTCACCTGCATGGGTGCAGGCATCAGCCAGGCTGCGGGTTTCACCATTGCTTATGCTGAAAACGAGAAGCAGCCGCCCGTTTTTTCCACCATTGGGGACTCCACATTTTTTCATTCCGGTGTTCCCGGATTGATCGAAACCGTCACCAAAAAAATTCCTTATGTCCTGGTGATTCTGGACAACCGGACCACGGCCATGACCGGCCATCAGCCAACACCGGCATCGGGCCGGGACGCCTCGGGCGATCCCTGCATCGCCGTAAATATCCCTGACATTGTCAAAGGCTGCGGGGTGAATTTTATCAAAACCGCAGACCCATATGATCTGCCGGCGTTTATCGAAATTCTCAAAGAGGCAAAAGCGTATTGCAAAGAAAACGGACCCGCCGTGGTTATTGCCGAACATCCTTGTCTGCTTGACATGGACAGGGCCGAACTCAAGGCCTCCTTTAAACGAGTAATTGTAAATAGGGATATCTGTGACGGTTGCGGATATTGCGTAAGCCAGTTTGAATGCCCGGCCCTGAGCATGGACCAAGAGACTGAACAGGTCTGCATTGACCCCGGCCTTTGCACCGGATGCGCCGTATGTTCATTTGTCTGCCCCAAGGGCGCACTTGTTCTTGAAAACCAGGAGTAAATATCATGTCAAATAATCAGCAGATTATCATTTCAGGTCTGGGCGGCCAGGGCGTTCTTTTTATAACAAAACTGCTTGCAGGCGCTGCCATGGCCGACAATCTTCCCGTACTCACGTCGGAAACCCACGGTATGGCCCAGCGGGGTGGAAATGTAATTTCCTATCTTAAAATCGGTGATTTTTCAGGCCCGCTGATCCGGCCTGCCACTGCAGATGCCCTTATTGCCCTGAAAGCTGAAAGCTTTGCCCACCATTCCTATTTCCTCAAACCCGGGGGGCTGGCCGTGGTGAACAGCCCCGTTCCTGTTGAAGATGCCGGATACCGGGTATTTTATGGAGATGCCACCGCCCTGGCTGAAGAGGCGGGTAATGTACGCAGCGAAAATGTAGCCATGCTGGGATTTTTTCTGGGTGCTATGAAAGATGACGCCAGTGTTTTCAATCCGGACACCCTTTCGCATATGATCAAGGAGAAGTTTCAGGCAAAACCTGCAGTGGCGGAAAATGTATTGAGCCTGCTTAAGTCAGGTATGCAACTATACGAAAAAAGGTAAATTAATGAGTTTTATCCCTTTAAATATAACCGAAGAACAGATAGCAGATATTCAGGAGCAGGGTCTGAAATGGACCGTGTCCCACGCCTATAATAACAGCCCATATTACAAAAAAAAGCTCGAAAATGCAGGTTGCCGGCCCGAAGATATTAAAAGTCTTGATGATCTCAAGAACCTTCCCTTTACGGGCAAGCAGGATTTTCTTGAGGACTATCCCTTTCCCTTGCGGGCTGCGCCAATGTCCGACATTGTGAGAATCCACGGATCTTCGGGCACCACAGGTAAAAGAAAAATTTTGTGCTACACAAAAGAGGATGTCGATAATTGGGCCGAAATTTTTGCCCGGTGCTATGAATTGGCCGGTGTCACCAATACAGACCGGGTTCAGATTGCCGTGGGTTACGGGCTTTGGACTGCAGGCGTCGGTTTTCAGAATGGATGTGAGCGATTGGGTGCCATGGCCGTACCGTTAGGGCCTGCCAACGTGGACATGCACATTGACATGCTTTTGGATCTTGAAGCTACGGTATTCTGCGCGACTGCTTCCATGGGGCTTCTTATATCCGAAGAGATTGAAAAGCGTAAACTCATGGATAAAATTAAACTTAAAACCATCATCCTCGGCGCTGAGCGCCACAGTTCGTCCATGCGCAAACGCATCCAGGAAATCACCGGAGCTAAGCATATCCATGACATCTATGGCATGACCGAACTTTATGGACCCGGCACCGGTCTTGACTGCACAGAACACGCAGGTATCCATTACTGGGCCGACTATTTTATTTTTGAAGTGATTGATCCGGTGACCCTGAAACCGGTTCCCATCGGGGAAGAAGGCGAGCTTGTGGTTACCACCCTGAAGAAACAGGGCACCCCGTTAATTCGCTACCGAACCCATGATGTCACCCGGCTGATCCCCGGGGCCTGCGCCTGCGGCAACCCCTTCCCCCGGCATGCCAGGATCTCCGGGCGCACTGACGACATGTTTATTTACAGGGCCGTAAACATCTACCCCAGCCAAATTGATCATATCCTGAGCGAGATTGGCGGAGTGGGCAGTGAGTACCAGATTCACCTGAACCAGGATGCAGACGGCAGGGATTACATGACCATCCAGGTGGAGCGCACCAAAGATGCCGACCCAGGAGACGACAATGGTCTGGCCGATCAGGTGTCCGGCCGAATACGTAAAAAACTGCTGGTCAGATCCCGGGTTGAGATTGTGAATTACGGCCACCTGCCCCGGACGGAAAAAAAGAGCAAGCGGGTGTTTGACACAAGAAACTAGATACTTGAAACAAGAAACAAGAGGGAGAAGCGCCTTTGGCGCCCATTTTTATATGCCTGTATGCCAATAGTTTATAAATTAATAAAAATTCCTTAATTTAATGACATTAAACTGCGCATTTTTTATTAACGCAAATGGGCTGCTAGCCCACAACAAATAATGAAACTAAAGACTCCAAACAATGCAGGGCCAAACTGGGCGCCGCAGGCGCTTCACCCTCTTGTTTCTAATTTCTTGTCTCTAGTTTCTTGTACAAAGGAGTTAAAATGAAAAAAATATCATTGTTTTTTTGTATTCTGGCAGCGGTTGCCCTTGTTTCCGGAACCGCACCTGTATCGGTCCAGGCCAAAAAAATCAGCCTGAACTATGCCAATTTTCCCCCTGCGCCTACTTTCCCTTGTGTTCAGATGGAAAGATGGAAAACCGAAATTGAAAAACGCACGGACGGTGCCGTTGCCGTCAACACCTTTCCCGGCGGCACGCTTTTGGGCGCCAAAGATATGATGGACGGGGTCATCAACGGCCAGGCCGACATCGGCTGTATCTGCATGGCTTACCAGCCCGGCCGGTTTACCGTGACCAATGCCACAAGCCTGCCCCTGGAAATTCCCAATGCCAAAACCGGCAGTCTTGTGCTTTTGGACCTGTACAACAAATACCAGCCCAAGGCCTTTGACAAGGTCAAGGTGTTGACCATGTTTGTCACAGCCCCTGCCAACATTATGTCCAAGGCGCCGGTGGCCGAGCTTTCCGATCTTAAGGGCCTTGATCTGCGTGCCTCTGGTGGTGCGGCCCAGATTCTTAAGTCCTGGGGTGCCAACCAGGTGGGTATGCCCATGTCCGACACCCCCGAAGCCCTGCAAAAAGGTGTGGTCAAGGGGCTTTTTTCCTCTTTGGAGGTGATGAAGGATCTCAAATTTGCTGAAATCTGCAAATACATCACCATCACCGACACCGTGATTTATCCCTTTGCCGTGATCATGAACAAAAGCGCTTGGGCCAAGCTGCCCGACGATGTAAAACAGGTCATGGACGGCATGGTCGAGGAACAGGCTGCCTGGACCGGCGAATACATGGACCAACATGTAAGCGATTCCATTGCCTGGTCAAAGAACGAACACCAGGTTGAAGTGATTACGCTGTCACCTGAGAAAAAGGCCGAGTGGAATGCGCCACTTGCCCCCATTACGGAACGCTGGATTAAAAAAGCCGAAGAAAAAGGTCTGCCCGGAGCCCGGATTGTTCAAGATATCAGAGAACTTATTGTAAAACGCACCGCAAAGTAACTATTCACCCATGGAAACCATTGAAAAAATAAGCGACGTGCTTAACCGGTTGGCCGGGATCATTGCCGGGGCCATCCTGGTGTTCATGATCCTTTTGACCATGGGCAATATTGTGCTGCGCAGGGTCTGGGTGCCCATCCGGGGCACCTATGAAATTATGGGATTTGCAGGGGCTGTGATCACGGCCCTTGCCATGGGCTTTACCCAGAAGAGAAGAGAGCACATCCATGTGGACATTTTGATCAGCCGCTTTCCGCGGAAAGTCAAAACGGCTGTATTTGTAGTGAATAATGGATTGTGCACCATTTTTTTTCTTGTGGCTGCATGGTTTGTGGGCCGGCGGGGTATGACCCTTCTTGAAACAGGCGAGGTGTCCGAAACCCTTAGAATGGTATATTATCCCTTTGCCTTTGTCGTGGCATTCGGCTGCTTTCTGTTGGCTGCCATGCTGTTTATTGATTTGCTTAAATTGTTTTTTCAAAAGGATTCCAAATGAGTTTGGCCCTGGTGGGCATCCTCGGGATTGCCATCCTGATGCTGCTGCTGTTTGTGTTCGGCATGCCTGTTAGCTTTGCCATGGCCTTGGTGGGCTTTGGCGGCTTTTCTTATATTCTCAACTTCAATGCCGGTGTAAACATGGTCAGCCAGGAGTTCTGGTCGGTGTTTTCCAAGTATGGGCTCACCGTGATCCCTTTGTTTGTGTTCATGGGGCAAATTGCTTTTTATTCCGGGGTTAACGAACGCCTTTATCAGGCGGCGTATAAGTGGGTCGGCCATATCCGGGGCGGTATTGCCATGGCCACCATCATGGCCTGCGCCGCCTTTGCCGCCATCTGCGGGTCCAATACCGCCACCGCTGCCACCATGACCACGGTGGCATTTCCCCAGATGTCCAATTTCAGGTACAAACCTATGCTATCCTGCGGGTCCATTGCCTGCGGCTCTACCCTGGGGGTTGTAATCCCGCCGTCCGTGGTGTTGATCATCATCGGCCTTTCCACGGAACAGTCCATTGCACGACTTTTTTACGGCGGTATCGGAGCCGGCCTTCTTTTATGTCTGTTGATGCTGCTCACCGTTTATGTGGTCTGTCGTCTGAATCCCGAATGGGGTCCGGCCGGCCCAAAGTCGGGTTTTGGCGAACGCATCCGGTCTCTTTCCGGGGCCATTGAAATGCTGATTTTGTTTTTTCTGATTATGACCGGGCTGTATGCCGGATACTTTACACCGTCCGAGGCGGGCGGGGCAGGGGCCTTTTTCGCCGTGGTCATCAGTTTGGTGCAGCGGACACTTTCCTGGGAGAATTTCAAAAAGGCCGTCATGGATACCCTGCGGGTTTCCTGCATGGTCATTATGCTTATTGCAGGGGCCATGATTCTGGGTAAATTTTTAACGATCACCCGCATTCCCTTTAACATGGCCTCGTGGGTGGCGGACCTGAACGTTCCCGGCCCTGTCATCCTGGCCGTAATTTTCGGCATGTACGCCATTGGCGGCGCCATCATGGATGCCCTGGCCCTTTTGTTGATCACTATTCCTATCTTTTTCCCCGTGGCCTCCCAGATGGGCTGCGACCCTATCTGGTTTGCAGTTCTCATCACCGTGGTCACAACGCTCGGTGCCGTCACCCCCCCTGTGGGGGCCACCACCTATGTGGTGGCGGGGATGGCCAAGGGAAGTACCTTGAATGAAGTATTTAAAGGGGTAACCTTTTTTCTGCCGGCCTATTTGATCTGCATTGTTTTACTCATGGTTTTTCCATGGATTATTACTTTTTTGCCAGGGCTGCTGTAGGGGCAGGCCACCGTGCCTGCCCTAAGGGGCTCGGAAAAAATAAATCCTACATTTTGCTTGTCTTTTTATCCGTATTCTTCGTTGCGACTTAGGGCACATATTCCAATATGCTCCCTAAGTCACGCCTTGAATACGAATAAAAATTCGGCGCAAAATCTGTAGCATTTATTTTCCCCAAGCCCCTAACGAGGGCAACCACAGAGGGATTGCCCCTACGAAAAATGGCCTGCAATAGAATCAAGCCCAACATTAGGGATCTTTCGGCTAATATTTTATACTTAGGTTGACAAAAAGGTTATCTCTATTTTATAGCCTAACTGAAGAGATTGTGCAGGATAAAAGCATGAAAAAGCAGATGCCGGTATTTTGCACCTGTTGACTCGACTATCAACTTTTTTTATAATACACGAATATTACTTATCATTGCTGCAAAGCATACTAATAAAGTATGCTGCCTTGGCATGATTTTAAAACGAAATAATATCAATTTATCATATTTTTTGGGAAATATATTTGACTTACGAAAACGGTCGTTTCCAAATTATATGGTTACAAAGTTGAAGAAAAAACTTGATAGTCGAGTGACTTATTTACATGTAAATGGAGGATTTAAAACATGGCGTTACGAATAAATACGCTTCTTTTGGTAATTTTTGCAAGCTTTTTGGTTATAGCTCCTGACTGCTCTTTTGCCACGTCTTTGCGGTATGATTTGGAAAATGCTTGGCATGCCCATCTTCAGGCCAGCAGGTCAGGAAATGAGTCGGAACTTCAAAAAACAATGTCTTCTTACAGCCTTTGTACCTTGAAAAACAAACTCGTTTCGGCACAGCGGTCGTTAACACCTGATATCATAAAAAGTTTTGCAAAATACGGCCCTGATATATCTGAAATGGAATTTGCCAGGCTGCTTGAAAAAGGAGAAAATGCAGGTCTTGTATATGTCAGAGATTCAGGAAAAAAAGACGCCGATGGAAACCCCACTGTAACTTTCAGCGCCATTAAATTTGTCAAGGAATCGGGATGGAAAGTGGAAGCCACCATGAATTGCGACAAGCCAATGTATCGGGATGACGGCTATAAAACACAATTTTATATGTCCGACCTGCGACCGGCTTGTGCTATGGACGGGAAGGTAAAACCCCCACCAGCCTTGGTTCAAACGCCGTATTCAACAGCTCTGCTTGATATCTTCA
Source organism: uncultured Desulfobacter sp. (assembly GCF_963666695.1). Taxonomy (GTDB): domain Bacteria; phylum Desulfobacterota; class Desulfobacteria; order Desulfobacterales; family Desulfobacteraceae; genus Desulfobacter. Next base: position 3,059,266 of record NZ_OY762947.1, on the reverse strand, counting down.
GCTACGGTTACCAGGCTCAAATTATGGTTAACGGTGTCCCTCAGAAGCCCGTTACAGCGAGTTGGTCCGGGGTAGTTATCGGTGGCCTTTGCAAGGACAAAAACGAAATTAGCATTAAAATGACAAAAATAGACGACGCCAGACTTAGTGTTCCTAAAATAAGAATTCGTCAGCTTCTTAAAAATCGTACAACACGAGAAGTTTTAAAATTTGCACCCCAAACAAATATTGAGGGGGTTCATACATTTACCGTTTCAGTTAGATAGTATTATTTTTTACTGCAGGGAGAGCTTCCCATGACAAGTATGAGGAAAATACATAATTACAACGGGTTTTCCACGGAATCCGACGATTCAATATTTAATCTGGAAGACAATTTTGGCGCCCATCACTATAACAGGATAAACCTGGTGGTCAGATGCGCGAAAGGCTGCTGGCTCACCGACAATAAAGGAAACAAATACCTGGACGGTCTGGCCGCCTACTCGGCTGCCAATACGGGGCACCATCATCCCACCATCACCAATGCCCTGCTCAACGCACTCACCGGTAATTATGCATCGGTTCTCTCCAACGTGGTATTCACTGACCCTTTAGGACTTTTTCTTTCCGAATGTGCGGCATTTGCCCCCCAACTTGCCCCTAGATTCGGTTCGCACGGTAACAAGGTTCTGACCAAAAACGGTGGCGTAGAGTCCGTTGAAACGGCAATAAAAGCCATCCGCTACTATGGGTTTAAACAAAAGGGAATCGAAGACGGCAAGCAGGAAATCATTGTATTTGACCGCAATTTTCATGGCCGTACTATTTCCGTGGTCTCCTTTTCCTCCAACAAAAAATACAAGGAAGGGTTCGGGCCTTTAACACCGGGTTTTGTCTCTGTGCCCTTTGGGGATCTGGAAGCCACAAAAAAAGCGGTTACCCCCAACACCTGCGGTATTCTTGTGGAACCGCTGCAGGGAGAAGGCGGTATGAATATTCCGCCTAAAGGTTTCCTCAAAGGATTGAGGGAGCTGGCCGACGAAAAAGACTTGTTCCTGGTTTGTGATGAAATCCAGGTGGGCTTGGGCCGTGCCGGCAAGCGGTTCTGCTTTGAGTATGAAGGCATTGTGCCCGACGGCGTAATTTTGGGCAAGGCCCTTTCCGGCGGACTGCTTCCTTTATCCGTGTTCATGACCAACGCTAAACTCATGGATATGATTTTTTCCAAGGGGTCTGACGGTTCCACATTCGGTGGCTATCCCTTGGCCTGTGTGGCCGGTATCGCCGCCCTGAAGGTGTTCCAGGAGGAAAAGTTGGATGAACAGTCCGCTGAAAAGGGCGTACGTTTAAAAAAACGCATTGAAGAGATTGGCAAACGCTCTCCCTATGTCAAGGAGGTCCGGGGCCTGGGTCTTTTCATCGGTATTGAACTTAAAGACAACAATGCCATGGAGTTTTGCCGCAAACTGATGAAGGAAAGACTCGTTGTCAATGATAGCCACGGCCACACCATTCGTATTTCTCCGCCCCTGATCATCAATGACGAGGAGATGGATTTCATGGTGGAGCGGCTGGAACGGGTTCTGGTTCCTTGAATCTGTAATGGGGGAACCGACCTGTTTCGTAATTCTGTTTTCATGACCGCAATGGGGATGACCGCCGTGGTCGTCGTCTGGGGGATGGCGGACACTCCCAGCCTTGCTATGTTCGCCAACGACACCGTTTCCGTCCTGTTGAAAAGCCGCGGCTGGTTCGTGATGCTGACTGTGAGCTTTCTGCTTTTTTCCTGCTTCGGGCTGGCGCTTTCGCGGTATGGGGGCATTCGACTGGGCCGTGATGACGACCGTCCGGAGTTCACCACGTTCACCTGGCTGAACATGATGTTTGCCGCCGGTATGGGCGTGGGGCTCCTGTTCTACGGCGTTGCCGAGCCCACCCTCCATTACGAATTCATCAGTAAATTCAACAAATCCAATGTTGCCATGGGACAGGCTCTCAGCCTGACCAGATTCCACTGGGGGCTTCATGCATGGGCCATATACGGTGTCGGGGGGCTGGTGATCGCTTATTTTGGTTTTCGCCTGGGACGCCCCAAGACCATATCCGCACCCATTTACACGGTGTTCGGCAGGGGGCCGGTTGCCCGGGTGACCGGTTGGTGGGTGGATGTCATGGCGCTGTATGCCATCGCCATCGGCCTGTCGGGCTCCATTGCCATGGGGGGTATTCCAGGTACAGAGCGGACTCACGCCATTATGACCATACTGTTGCATCGACAGACATCAACGCCGCCACCTTTGCCCTGCTGGAAACCCTTCCCCTGCATCAGCTCACTATTGTGGCCACAATTATTGCGGCGTTTCTTTTCATCGTCACCAGCGTGGTGAGCGCCGCCTTTGTCCTGGCCATGTTCACTGCCGGAGGCGACGAGAATCCGCCCACCCGCCTCAAGGTGGTCTGGGGGATGATCCTGGGTGCGCTGGGGCTGGTGATGATCATCACTGACAGCGTCGATGCCGTGCGGGCCATCATCGCCCTCAGTGCCAACCCGTTCGTTTTTATCATTACCCTCATGATGGTGTGCCTGTTAGTGGCCCTCAAGGCGGAAAAGGAATGAACTTATGGACCCTTCCGTTATTGATACACTATTGAACTTCCTTGTTTTCGGATTCGTGGGACTGATGCTTGTGCTTTATACAAAGACGCCCCCACCTGGAAACGAAAAATGAGTTTGTAATTCCGCAGTACCCGAAGAAGATATTTGAACCCCGGAATGACCCGGTTCATTGGGCGCATGCAGTATTCGACTCGGTCTTTTTTTTTTAGTACTCACCGATTTGGGCTTCAAGGTGGCTAATCAAACCATTGAAAAAATGTCTGCAGTTACCCGTCTGTGATATAGGGTGTGGATAACCCGGACCACTAAGGAACGGATTTTAAATAACTTGCCCATTTTGATATATCCCAGGTCAAGTTATTTCGGTCCCATTCCTAAACTTGCTGTACCGTTACGTATTGCAAAGTATATTTGTATTGTAAATATGTCTTGACAACTTAACATATTATCATTTATGATTTTGGTATTATTAATTTAGCAGCTCGCCGTATAACGGGTAAGATGCAATTTCCGGGCGGCTGCAAGTTTAGAGATAAGACAGGCTATGCTGAATCCTGACTCCCCCATACCCTTGTATCACCAAATTTGTGAGCAGCTCCAGTCTCGTATCCGGGAGGGCGTTTACTCGCCCGGGCATATGATTCCGTCTGAAACGGAATTGGCAAAATCATATGGGGTGGGCCGTCCCACCGTGCGCCAGGCCATGGATATTTTGGTGCAACGGGGCCTGATCCAAAGAAAGCGGGGATCCGGAACTTTTGTGAAGGAACCTTCGCCGCAAATTGATCTGTTCTCCCTTGCCGGGACCTCCCAGGCATTTTCGACAAAGGGGGTTCCCACCCAAAAAAGAGTGATTGTGCCGTTGAAAAAAAAAGTTGTTACAGGCGATGTGGCAAATCCGTTTCATGGTAAACCCGCTTTTGTTATGTCCCGTTTGACCGTGGCCCGGGATGAACCCGTATTGCTGGAGGATATTTTTCTGGATCCGGATCTGTTTGCGGGTATTGACGATATGGATCTTGGGGATAAATCCTTGTCCCGGGTGGTGTCCGAGCGGTTTTACCTTACACCCTCCGACGGCAACCAGCAGTTCCAGGTGGAAACCTTGAATGAACAACGGGCATCCCTTTTGGGCATGTCGCCTTTAGATCCCATTCTGGTGGTCCGGCGGCTGTTAAATTTTCCCAAAGCGCCCGGCGCTGTTTATTCGGTTCTGTTCTGCCGCACGGATCGGTTTGCCTTTACCCAGACCATTAAAAACCAGATATAAATTCATGAGCCGACTCAACTTGCCAACCATTTTATGAAAGGCAGATATGTCAACCACCCCGCCCTGAAGGACGGGGCTTGAAACCGAGTTTCGCTCGTCAGGGATCGGTTGACCAGGGAAATATTTTCAACTATTGGCAAAGTTATTTAAAGGAGAATATTAGAAGTTGTATAGAGCGCTAAACACCGACGACGGGATGCTTCCTCAGTCCCGTCCGCTTGAATCCCGGGTTGCAGACAACCGAGGGGCCGGACGAAACGGATCCGGGAATAGAGCCGCTATGCAACAGTCCCGAGGGGAGAGTTCTGCCAATGCCAAGACAGAACCGTCACCAGCATCAGCTGAGAACGGCGTAAGCCGTGTTTTTGTATTAGACAAGAGAGGTAAACCTTTAATGCCGTGTCATCCGGCCAGAGCAAGAAAACTTTTGGCTAAAGACAGTGCAAGGGTTCATCAGCAATTCCCATTTACCATCAGGCTCATTGATAGAATCCGGGAGGAGAGTGATGTCCAGCCTGTTCATGTTAAAATTGATCCCGGGGCCAATACAACCGGCATGGCAGTTGTACGGGTTGAACAGAATGTAAAGGTAAATCACATCCTTCATCTTTCCGAATTAACCCATAGAGGATATGCCGTTCGTAAGAAAATGGGACAAAGAGCGAACTATCGGAGAAGACGCAGGTCTAACAATTTGTGGTACCGAAAGCCCCGGTTCGATAACAGAACCCGGCCCAAAGAGTGGCTCCCGCCAAGCCTGCGGTCCCGGGTGGATAATGTCACATCCTGGGTAAAAAAATATCAAAAAATTTGCCCCGTTTCCGGCATTGTTTTGGAACGGGTGAGGTTTGATATTCAGAAGCTTCAAAATCCGGAGATTTCAGGTGTCGAGTATCAGCAAGGAACTTTATTTGGATATGAGGTTAGAGAATATCTACTTGAACGATATGGCCGCAAATGTGTTTATTGTGACGGTTTAAGCAAAGATCCGGTTCTTGAGATTGAGCATTTTGTACCAAAGAATCCTGCAAAGGGTCCCAATGGCACAGATCGTATTAAAAATTTGGTTATCGGTTGTAGGACCTGCAATCAAGCCAAGAACAATTACCAGCCGGAACAGTGGGCTGAGGTTTTGGGTAAAAGTCGAAAAAAGATTGATAAAACAAGGCTATGCAACCTTAACCGGCTATTTGAAGGAAAGCGTCCTTCTTTGGCCGCAACCGCAGCGGTAAATGCCACCAGGAATGCCATTTTTTTTGAGTTAAGGCAATTGGCGCCAGTGGAATGCTCAACCGGTGGCAGGACCAAATATAACCGGTGTCGGTTCAATATCCCCAAAACGCATTGCCTGGATGCAGCTTGTACCGGCAAAACATACGCAGTTACCGGCTGGAAACAAAGTGTCCTCTTGATCAAAGCCATGGGCCGGGGCAGCTACCAAAGAACAAGAGTCAATGCTGCCGGTTTGCCCCGGGGTTATTTAATGCGGAAAAAGGCTGTGCATGATTTTGCCACCGGAGACATCGTAAAAGCTGACGTCCCAAAAGGCAAAAAGCAAGGGAGTTATATTGGAAGGGTTGCTGTTCGAAAAACCGGTAGCTTTAATATTCAAACAAAAACAGGAACAGCCCAGGGTATTTCCTGGCGTTATTGCCAAATCATATCCCGTCAAAACGGGTATAATTTAGCAATCCAAAATTCCTCCCCGACCTGAAGGACGGGGTTTCCTTTTGGAGGATTATATGAAAAAACGCGGATATTACGGCCCCTTTGGCGGGGCATTTTTACCTGAAATTCTTGTGGCCACCTTTGAGGAGTTGAATGCCCAGTTCAGGCAGGCCAAAGAAGACAAGCATTTCTGGGAAGAATATGAAACCCTGATGGCAACATATTCCTGCCGTCCCACGCCGTTGACCTATGCCGAGAACCTTACCCGGCATTTTGGCGGGGCAAAAATTTATATTAAACGGGAAGATCTGAACCACACAGGCGCCCATAAGGCCAATAACGTTATGGGACAGGGGCTTTTAGTCAAAAGAATGGGTAAAAAACGGGTGATTGCCGAAACCGGCGCCGGCCAGCATGGGGTGGCCACGGCCACCATGGCGGCCAAGTTCGGATTTGACTGCACCATCTATATGGGTGAGGTGGATGTACTGCGCCAGCGGCCCAATGTGTTCTGGATGGAGCAGCTCGGCGCCACCGTGGTGCCGGTCACCGACGGCACCCGGATTCTCAAAGATGCCATCAACGAGGCGTTCAGGGACTGGGTCACAAATATGGACACCACCCACTATGTCCTGGGAACCGCCTGTGGACCCCACCCCTTCCCTGAAATGGTCTCCTGGTTCCAGTCGATTATTGGAAAGGAGGCCCGTGCCCAGATTATGAAAGCCGAAGGCCGGCTGCCGACCAAGGTGTTTGCCTGCGTGGGCGGCGGTTCCAATGCCATGGGGCTTTTCCAGGGATTCATGGATGATCCGGTTGAACTTGTGGGTGTGGAGGCCGGGGGCGAAGGTATTGCGTCGGGCCGTCACGCATCCCGGCTTTGCTCCGAAGATGCCAGTTTCGGCATCGCCCAGGGCTATAAAACCTATTTTCTGCAGAACAGTGACGGTCAGATGAAAGAGACCCACTCCATTTCCGCAGGTCTGGACTATGTCGGTGTTTCCCCCATTCTTGCTAATATGCACGATCAGGGTAAAGCCCGGTTTGAATATGCCACGGATACCGAGGTGGTGGACGCCTTGAAGCTGACCATGCGGATGGAAGGTATTATCCCGGCTTTGGAGTCTTGCCATGCCTTTGCAGGCGCCTTTAAGGAAGTTGCGAGCATGTCAACGGATGATATTATCATCATCAACCAGTCCGGCCGGGGAGATAAAGACATCTTTACCGTGGCCGATGCCATTGGCGATCCCAAATGGAAAGAATTTATCTGTTCTAAAGCTGGAGAATATCAAAATGACTGAAACTAAAACCCAGGCACCTGCCCCCGCCTTTCTGGAAACCTATATCCGGGAACAGCGAAAGAAAAAAGATATTTTGTTGATGACCCATATTGTCATGGGCTACCCTTCCTTTGAGGCCTCCTTTGAAATAGTCCGGCAGATGGTGGACGCAGGCGTAGACTTAATGGAGCTGCAGATTCCGTTTTCAGAACCCATGGCAGACGGGCCGGTGATTCTCAAAGCCAACCAGGCCGCCCTTGACAGCGGTGCCACCGTGGAACAATGTTTTGATTTTGCCCAAAAAGTGTCAGACAGCTTTGACATTCCGTTTTTGTTCATGACCTATGGCAATATCCTTTATAAATATGGCATGGATGCCTTTGCCGCCCGCATGTCGGAAATCGGGGTTAAAGGCGCCATTGTCCCGGATCTTCCCCCGGAAGAGGCGAATGACTATCTGTCAGCCATGAATAAACATGATCTGTCAGCCGTGTTCATTTTTTCTCCGGAAACCTCGGACCAGCGTATGAAGATGATCGATACCCATGCTACAGGCTTTATTTACTGTCTGGCAAGAAAAGGGGTGACCGGAAAAGAAACCCAGTTCTCATCTGACATGGGCAGTTACCTGGCAAGGTGCCGAAAGTCAACCCGGCTGCCTACGGCCGTGGGATTCGGGGTAAAGGAAAAAGCAGACATTGATTTTCTTGTGGGCAAAGCCGACATTGCCGTGGTGGGTTCCCAAACCATCCGGGAGGTGGAGCAAAAAGGGGTGGATGCCACAGGCCCGTTTATTCGCAGTTTGACAGAATAAGTTTTTGATATTTCCATTTGCTTAAAATATCATTGCGCCTTGATTCCTGATCCGGTTTGGGGTTTTATTGTACAAATTAGCCGTTTGAGATATAAGAATTTGGAAAACTAAAATCCCGAAGGAAACACACCATGAATGTGGATGGAAAACAGATGCGGCCCATCTGGTTTGATAATGAGTCAAAAACCGTCAAGGTCATAGACCAAAGGCGCCTGCCCCATGAACTGATTGTTCAAGACCTGACAACCAATGATCTGGTCATTCATGCCATCAAGGATATGTATGTCAGAGGCGCCCCGTTGATCGGTGCCACAGGGGCCTTGGGTGTCTATGTCATCCTGGTGCAGAAGGATAACCAGGGTGCGGATGATACATGGTTTAAGCGTGAGTGCGCACGCCTTCGTGATGCCCGGCCTACTGCCACCAATCTGGCCTGGGGCGTGGACCGGGTCATGGAAAAAGCCCTCAATGCGTCCGGATATGATGCCCGGGTGACGGCAGCCTTGACGGAAGCCTTGGGCATTGTGGAAGAAGAGGCGGTGAATTGCCAAAAAATCGGTGAATTTGGTCTGTCCATCATCAAAGAGATTGCTGAAAAGAAAAACGGTCAGCCCGTAAATATTTTAACCCACTGCAATGCAGGGTGGCTTGCCTGCATTGAGTACGGCACGGCCACAGCGCCCATGTACACCGCCTTTGATGCAGGCATTGACATTCATGTCTGGGTGGATGAAACACGGCCCTTGAACCAGGGATCGCGCCTCACCGCCTGGGAGCTTGGTAAACATGGCATCCGTCATACCGTGATCACGGATAACGCCGGGGGCCATCTCATGCAGCACGGCATGGTGGATCTGGTTCTTGTCGGCACGGATCGCACTACCCGGGCCGGCGATGTGGCCAACAAAATCGGCACCTATCTCAAGGCGCTGGCTGCCCGGGACAACCATGTGCCCTTTTATGTGGCGCTGCCCTCATCCACCTTTGACTGGACCATCACCGATGGTGTAAAAGATATTCCCATTGAAGAGCGGGACCCGGACGAGATTAAATATGTGCAAGGTTTTTTTGATGGAAAAATTTCATCTGTTCTGGTGCCCCCGGAAAATAGTCCGGCCGCCAACCACGCATTTGACGTGACCCCGGCCCGCCTTGTAACCGGATTCATCACCGAACGCGGCATCTGCGGTGCCGGTGAAGATGAAATTATGGCATTGTTCCCAGATAAAAAAATTGATACTCGATCATCAAGTTTTTAGGGAATTTGTTCAAATTCAAGGCGGGAAAAATTTTTAACCGGAGGAATATACAATATATTTTGAGGATTAAAAATTTTTTCCAACGCCGAAGTTGGGCAAATTAACAAAAACTTGATCATCGAGTGATAAAAACGCAGCCTCCAAAAAGGGCTTTGGAAAAAAAGTTTATGACAACATCCCTCACAGACCTGGAAAAAAAAGTAATTTCATTGCTGCAGACCGATATTCCGGTCTGCAAACGCCCCTATCTTGTCATGGCAGAACAGATTGGCATTTCAGAGGAAAAATTCCTTGAAATTTTGTCCGGTCTCAATGACAAAAATATGATCAGGCGGTTTGGTGCCACACTCAAACATCAGAAATCAGGATTTAAGGCCAATGCCATGGTGGCCTGGAAAGTGCCTGAGGAGCGGGTGGAAGAGGTGGGCAGTATCATGGCATCCTTTCGTGAGGTCACCCATTGCTATCGGAGAAATCCTGCGCCTGGGTGGGATAAGAATCTATACACCATGGTTCACGGGGCTTCCGAAGACGAATGCTTTGCCATTGCTGCAAAACTTTCCGAATCCACAGGTGAAAAAAATTATCACCTGCTGTTTTCCCGCCGGGAGCTGAAAAAAACCTCCATGCAGTATTTTGAAAACTGATCCGCCCCATATTCTTTGCGTCAACCCCTGGGTCCATGATTTTGCGGCCTTTGATTTCTGGGCCCGGCCCTTGGGTCTTTTCACCATTGCCGCCATCCTGCGGCAGAACCGCGTGCGGGTCTCATTTCTGGACTGCATGAATCGGTTTCACCCCCGGAAAACAAATCATGTCAAGGTGTATTGGGACGGCAGAGGCCCCTTTGACAAAACCCCGATTCCTTTACCTCAGGAGCTTAACGCCCATCTGGGGCACATCAGTAAAAAATTCACCCGGTACGGGGCGTTAAAGGAGTGGATTGAACAGGATCTTATGGCAATGGATCGGCCTGACCTGATTCTGGTCACATCACTCATGACCTATTGGGCCACGGGTGTGGCTGAAACCATTGCCCTGATTAAAAATATTTTTCCCGGTGTGCCCGTGGTGTTGGGCGGTATTTACGCAAGCCTTTGTGAAACCCATGCCCGGAAATATTCCGGGGCGGACCATGTCGTCACCGGCCCGGCCGAACCCATTCTTTCAGATCTGGTTGAAACGTACACCGGATTTACCCTGAATCACATACCGGACCCGGCAGATCTTGATACCACGCCTTTTGCCGCCCTGGATCTCCAGGACACCATGGCCTATGCCCCGATTCTCACCTCCCGGGGGTGTCCCTTTTCCTGCGAATACTGTGCGTCGTCCTTTCTTGAACCTCGGTTTCGGCGGCGTTCCCCTGAACATGTGTTTCAGGAGATTTGCCATTGGCACAACAATTTTCAGGTGAAAAATTTTGCCTTTTACGATGATGCGCTTCTGATACAGCCTGAAAAATACGCATTCCCCCTGCTGGAACGCATTATTGATGCAAAAATGGACATTTTTTTTCATACCCCGAATGCCGTACACATCAAAGAGATTTCGGCAAAAGCAGCGGATCTGATGTTCAAGGCAAACTTTAAAACCATCCGCTTAGGGCTTGAAACCGCAGATTTTTCAAGCCATCGCCACGACATTAAGGTGAAACGGAATGAATTTCTTATGGCCGTGGATCACCTGCGCACCGCAGGATTTGCAAAGGATCAGCTGGGCGCCTACCTTTTATGCGGACTGCCCGGCCAGAACCTTGATGAGGTGGAAGGGTCCATCACCCTGGTGAAAGGCTTAGGGCTAACCCCGGTTTTAGCCTATTACACCCCCATTCCCCATACCCCCATGTGGACGGATGCCGTCAAAAATGCCCGTTTTGATATCGCGGCCCATCCGGCACTGACCAATAACAGCCTGTTCCCCTGTGTGCGCTCGCAACAGGATTTGGAGCGCATTTCTCAATTGAAAAAAATGGTGAAATAACGTATAGCTCACTAAAATGATAGTATTTGATTTAGAATGCATTAACGGCCATGTGTTTGAAGGCTGGTTTGATGATCGGGATGACCTTAACCGGCAGCAGGAGCAGGGGCTTCTGCAGTGTCCGGTGTGCGACAGCTTTTCCGTAAGTCCCAAACTCTCTGCTGTGGCCATACGGAAATCCGCCTCCCCACACCCTGTTGCTTCAGGCCGGGATATGGCTTCCCAGGCCCAAATGGACGTCATGGCCGAGCTTGCCGAAAAAATGAGCCGATACGTTGAAAACAATTACGAGGATGTCGGCTCATCCTTTGCCAAAGAAGCGTTGGAAATGCATTACGGGGCCAAGGCGTTCAAGCAGATCCGGGGAACTACAACCAAGGAAGAGGAAAAGACCCTGGAAAAAGAGGGCGTGCCTGTGCTTAAAATTCCAGACTTTAAAAAAGACAACGAGGACCTAAATTAGTGTCCATCCCCAAATAGCCGTTTTGCCAATTTCTTTTTAGACGTCAAACCGCATACGAACGCACTGTAGTGCTATGAAAAAATAAAAACACTTTGCCTTTTTTGCAAAATGCAATAAATTTGCATTGATGAACTATTCATGATTCTGCCCGGCATGATGATATCCAACTTGTTCAAAAGGAGTCTGATATGAAGCGGTTTGTTACTTTGTTTACGGTTATTTCAGTCATTGCAGTGTTCTACGCACCGGCCTGGGCCAAGACGCCGGTTCCCGTGTTTGTCAGCATCGTACCCCAGCAATATTTTGTGCAGCAAATCGGCAAAGATAAGGTGGATGTTTCCGTGATGGTCCAACCCGGGGCAAGCCCGGCCACATACGAGCCAAAACCTGCACAGATGGTAAAATTATCCCAAACCCGGCTCTATTTTTCCATTGGTGTACCCTTTGAAACATTCTGGCTGGACAAAATTGCATCCGCAAACCCGGATATGACCATTGTCCATACAGACAAAGGCATAGAAAAGCATCCCATGGCCGCGCATCATCACGAAAAGGAATACCAGGCTGACCATTATGATGATAAGACTAAGATAGAGGCGGATCATGACCACGAGGATGATCATGGCCATGCCGGGCTGGACCCCCATATCTGGCTCTCTCCTAAACTGGTCAAGATCCAGGCCGGCTACATGCTTGACGCTCTTGCCACAACCGATCCTGAAAATAAGGACTTCTACACGGCCAATTACACTGCCTTTATCAAGGAAATTGATGCCCTTGACCAGGATTTGACCCGGATGTTAACGGACAATGCCGGCATGCAGTTTATGGTTTTTCATCCGGCATGGGGCTACTTTGCCCGGGATTACAATCTGAAAATGATCCCCATTGAAATAGAAGGCAAGGCGCCGAAACCAGCCAAGTTGCAGGAACTGATAGCGCATGCCAGAGTTGAAGGGATCAAGGTGGTTTTTGTCCAGCCTCAGTTTTCAACCAAAAGTGCAGAACTTGTGGCCAAGGAGATCAATGGCCAGGTTATGCGGGCTAATCCGCTGGCTTTGGACTGGCTGGATAATATGAAAAAAATGGCTGAACAATTCAAGGAGGTTCTGAAATAGTCGAGAATTTAGAAAAAGCCCTGGTCACGGTTAAGAATGTGGATTTTTCCTACAATGGAGAGGATGTTGTTCTTTCCGATATCAACCTGACCATCCGGGAACATGATTTTATGGCCGTTATCGGCCCCAACGGCGGAGGGAAATCCACCCTGGTCCGGTTGATCTTGGGGCTTCTTAAGCCTGATAAAGGTCAAATCCGGGTGTTAGGTGAACGTCCAGGTAAGTTGACCCAGGCATTGGGATATGTGCCCCAAAACGTCCATATCAATGACCATTTTCCCATTACCGCCCTGGATGTGGTGCTCATGGGATGCCTGGGTACGGGAGGGCATTTCGAGCAGTCCAAGCGGACCCGAAAAGAGTGTGAAAAAGATGGGTTAGCCACCCTGGAACGCTTGGGCATGGCCAAGCACGCCCGCAAAAAGATTGGGGAACTTTCCGGGGGCCAGCGCCAGCGGGTGTTTATTGCCCGGGCTCTGATGACCCAGCCGCGCCTATTGCTTCTGGACGAACCCACGGCCGGCATCGACTCCGGGGGTCGGAAAGATTTTTTAAACTTGCTTGAAACCCTGAATAAGGATGTGGCCATTGTGGTGGTCACCCATGACCTGTTTGCCGTGTCCGGTTATGTCAAATCCGTGGCTTGCGTGAACCATCGGTTGCATTACCACTCCCCAGAGGAAATTGAAGGACAGACGCTTGAATCCATGTATGCCTGCTCGGTGGAAGATGTGTGCCTGGTCCAGGTGCTGACCCAGGGGCTTCCCGGGGGTGGGCTAAAAAGAAGAGGAGATGCCGATGGAAATTCTTAAGTACGAATTCATGCGCCATGCCCTGGCCGCGGGACTGCTGACCAGCATCATATGTGGCATCATGGGCACCCTGGTGGTGGTGAACCGCATTGTGTTTTTATCCGGCGGAATAGCCCACGCCGCCTATGGCGGGATCGGCATGGCATTTTATTTTAACTGGCCGGTGATCCCTTCCACCATGGGATTTTCCCTGGTCGCCTCCCTGGTCATGGCGGCAGTTACCCTGAACAACCGCCAACGGGCCGATACGGTTATTGGTGTAATCTGGGCCGTGGGTATGGCCTTCGGTATTATTCTGGTAGACCTGACCCCGGGGTATAATGTGGATTTGATGAGCTATCTTTTCGGCAGCATTCTCACCGTGCCGGGATCAGACCTGATGATCATGGGTGTCATCGGCGCCTTGATTCTTTTTCTGGTTGTCTTTTTCTATAAGGAACTTATGGCCATTTCCTATGACGAGGAATTTGCAGGCTTGCGGGGACTTCCGGTGCGCGGGATATACTTTTCCCTGATTGCCATGCTCGGATTTACCGTGGTTATGGTGATCCAGGTGGTGGGGCTGATCATGGTGATTGCGCTGCTCACCATCCCGCCGTTCATGATGGAAAAATATGCCCGGTCTCTGGGCGCCATGATGGCCGGTTCAAGCTTGTTGGGTGCCTGTTTCACTATGGCAGGCCTGTATCTGTCCTACCGGTTTGACCTGACCTCGGGGGCTGCTATTATCATGGTGGCCGGTACCGCATTCCTGGTCACCCTGGGGGTTGAAAAAATCTGGGGCTTTCTGCCCAGAACGCTTCAGCCGGAGAGCTACAAGGCTAATATTATGAGTACTAACAAGGAATAAGTGATATCTCAAGACCTGAGCGTTGCGTTGATAGGCATGCCGGCTGTTGGAAAAAGTACGGTAGGGGTGCTTTTGGCGAAACAGTTGGGATATGAATTTCTGGATACGGATATTGTGATCCAGACAAGGGAAAACATGACCCTTGCCCAGATCATTAAAAAAAGGGGGCTTAAGGGTTTTCTGGACATTGAGGCCGAGTGCCTGCTCGGCCTTGGCGGCAAACGCCAGGTCATTTCAACCGGAGGTTCTGTCATCTATCGGGAACAGGCCATGTACCATCTGAAAAAAATAGCCACGGTCATCTACCTGCATGCAGACCTGCCCACCCTGCTGAACCGGCTGTCCGATCTTGAAGCCAGGGGTGTTGCCATTGATCCGAGCAGCAGCATTTATGCGCTTTACAAAGAAAGAACGCCTTTGTACGAGAAATTCTACGACATCAAAATAGCGTGTGGCCAAAAGTTGCCCGGCCGGGTGACGGCAGATATTGCCGCGGCATTGGCAGATCAGATATAAACAAGGATTCAAAGGCATCAAAACATGGACGAAATGCTTACCACGCGACAGGTGGCAAAATATCTTAATGTAAACGAGAAAATGATCTATTCCCTGATCGCCGACAAGGGCCTGCCGGCTTCTAAAGTAACGGGGAAATGGTTGTTTCCCCTTGATCTTGTCCGCCAATGGGTTGAAAACGGCACCCGGAATTTTCCGGAACAGGTTAAGCTGCCCCCATATCACGGACTGGTTCTTATTTCCGGTGCCAACGATCTGTTGCTGGATACCCTGGTCGCCACATTCAATTTGAAACACAGTGAACACATGGCGCTGTTCGGCTTGGAAGGCAGCCTGGGCGGGCTTACGGCCTTAAGAAAAAATTTGTGCCACATTGCCGGCTGCCGATCCGCAGATGAAAACAGCGATACCACTTTCCCGTTCATGGACGAAGATATTGCCCAGGCTTCGGCGGTTGTCAACCTGTGCCATAGAGAGCAGGGTCTAATCATTCAAAAAAATAATCCCCTGGGGCTCTCATCTGTAAAAGACTTCTCCCAAAAGGGACTCACAATAGTCAACCGCCGTCTTGGCACCGGAGCCCGGCAAATTCTGGACCGGGAATTAAAACGGTTTGGAATGGATGGTGACGCCATTAACGGATATGAAAATTGTGTTTCCCGGCATATGGATGCAGGCTTGGCCATACTTAATGGAAAAGCCAATGCGGCCCCCGGCATCAGAGCCGTGGCCAACCTTCTGGGATTGGATTTCATTCCTTTATGCTGGGAGCGTTTTGACCTTTTTGTCAATAAAGACAGCTTTTTTGAGCAGGGCGTCCAATTGTTTCTGGCCATGCTCAAAGGTAAGGTGATTAAAAGAACCGCCGATGAACTGGGTGGATACGACTTGTCCATGACCGGAAAAATGGTTTACCCTGAAACCGGCAGCGATGATGGACAATGATTTTGAAACACCATCTGAGGAACTATACCGAAATCAATTTCATCAAACGATCGTTTTTGGAGGCTCAATAAAAAGGTATGTCATATTTCTAAAAAGAAGGGCACCGAGCCTTGCTTCTGTTATTTCTCACCTTTCTGAAATCCTTGGGAGCGATTAATCATACCATTAGTCAACTCTTAGGAAAAATTCAGATTTATAGGAATCAGGCACTGGTAAATAAATGTTGTATTGGTCGCCCGGCCATTAGAGCTGATCACTCCATTTTTCCAAGATTGGACAAACGGATCTCGCCGCCAACCACCAGTTGCGCATAATGCCTTTTATGTGCAATAAAATTTACCCGGAATCCGGCCACTATTTTTGTATGCAACCTTATTATATAGAGACGATCTTGGGAGATGTGCGAGGATGCGGCCAGAAAATAAAATCTATGCGTTCAACGAAAAAGTTTGATTAGGGCCCAATCCATAAAAGAGTCAATACAGAGTGTATTTTTACTTATCTGACCGAGTCCTTATGGCAAATATATAGACTTTTCGTTTTTTTATTGACAAGGCTTATTTCGTATTCTATAAATGACTTTATAGAACTGACTCAACTGTTGCGCTCAGATAAAGATTTCCGGAACTCACTTTTCGATATTCGCTTAGAGCTCATCTGAATCACATACCCAATCCGTAAATGACAGTTTGATTAAAGTCGACGATTTATGGGTGTAATTGCACATTGGGACGAAATCTGTCATAGCAAAACGGATAACCACTTGAAATAAAACGGTTTATAAAGAATTTTATGTTCCCGAAAATTCGGGCTAAAATAGCCTCAAAAATGGGAACCTTGATTCTTTCTTAAGGCTTTGAAAAAATTAAATTTTCAAAAAATCCTATGACGGATTTCGTCCCAATGTGCAATTACACCCATGAACGCTCAAATCTTCCAGTCAAATTTCAAAACTATGACAGCCAAATTCAGGCTATGGAAAACATGTTCCCCTACTTTTACCCAAGGAAACAACACCGAGTCTTCGATCCGGTTAATGTAACAAAAAAGTTGGAGCGGCCAGATAAACAATCCGGTAATTTTACGGCCCAGTCTTGGCCGCTCAACTTAACGTTCCGCGATTGAAGCTACAGAGAGAACAACCAAAACCCTGATGGTCTGAATGCGGGACTGTCCATTGGGGTAAGCTAATTCCCGCAAATATGGAGGTGCATTATGCCACTAATAAGATGGGATCCGTCGCGAGAGATTGATGACATGTTCGAACGCTACACCAAAGCGGTGGGGCAACCTCGGGCTGGAAGCCAAGAGGTCATCGCAACAGGTGACTGGGCTCCCCGGGTAGACATCGCTGAGACCGACAAAGCATTCGAGATTAAGGCGGAGATTCCCGATGTCAATAAAGAGGATGTCAAAGTTACTGTAGACAATGGTGTCCTGACGATTCGGGGAGAGAGAAAACAGGAAAAAGAAGAGAAAGGGAAAAAGTTCCATCGAGTCGAGCGATACTACGGGATCTTCACCCGTAGCTTTACGTTGCCTGACAATGTCGATGAAACTAAAGTTAAGGCTTCTTTCAAGGATGGCATGCTGAATCTCCAGATTCCAAAATCTGAGGAGGCAAAACCGAAAGCCATCGAGGTCAAAGTGGAGTAAAAAGACAGAAGCTCCAACAATCGGCTGAACTCGGACTGGGAAAAGCTAACGCTTTTCCCAGCCGGTTAGCCGTACGTTCACGGCGGCTCCGCCGCCGTGAATCGCGGTGCTGACTTCGTCCAGTACCTTGTTCAGGTGCCAAAGGCGCCGGGACAAGGTACTGGACGAAGTCAGCACCGCGATTAGTGGTTCTGTTGCAAAAAATTCTGAATCCATATTAAAAGTATTTCCTCAAACTCAAATACCAGGGGGAATGTATTGATGAATTCGAAAAATTCGTTCAAGTGGCGTCATTTTGAAAAAGAGATTATTCTTCTAAATGTTCGATGGTATTTGCGTTACGCCCTCAGCTACCGGGATCTGGAAGAAATGATGCTGGAACGGGGGGTAAAGGTTGACCACACGACTATATACCGGTGGGTTCAAAGCTATTCCCCGGAAATTGAGAAACGGTGCCGGCCCCACCTTCGACCAACAAATGATTCATACCGGGTTGACGAAACCTACATCAAG
The DNA here is from genome assembly GCF_963666695.1 of uncultured Desulfobacter sp. Lineage (GTDB taxonomy): Bacteria > Desulfobacterota > Desulfobacteria > Desulfobacterales > Desulfobacteraceae > Desulfobacter. The sequence goes on along the minus strand of NZ_OY762947.1, from coordinate 3,041,517 downwards.
GTCAAGGGCAAATGGAAGTACCGGTTTTGTGTGAAAACCCCCAATTTGGAAAAGCATCATCAATAACTATGAAGCTAATTCGATGCTCTGAATTGCTGCCATTTAGCACTTGACTTTCGCCGCTATCCCCATTTATAGTTATGACATCTCTGTTTCAAGTTAGGCACAAGTACTTAAGATGCAAATTTCCCAACAGGATCAAAATGGCTTGAAACTCATTTTTTTTTTATTTCCATTACAGGAGATCGCCAATATGGCTACAGGTACAGTGAAATGGTTTAATGACTCAAAAGGTTTTGGATTTATCGAACAAGATGGTGGAGGGAAAGATGTCTTCGTGCATCACTCAGCTATCAATAAACCAGGTTTTAAATCCCTGAAAGAAGGGGAGCGTGTTTCATTCGATATTGAACAAGGTCAGAAAGGTCCTTCTGCAGCTAATGTAACCGATCTATACTGTTAAAACGTTCCCGGACGGGAAATTGTTTGGGAACTTGGGGTTTTTGACACAACGCCCCGAAAAGGGGTATTCCAAGTTTCATGAAGGGTATTTTGGCAGGCGCATACAGATTTGTCAATGATTTCAAAAAATACGAATAATTGCGAAGAACAGGGGTTAATACACCGCTTACCGAAGGACAGCAATATTGATAAACAGGTTGGGGACGAAATTGCCGCCTGAATCAAGGGAGAAGAAATCACACAACATATCAAAAGAAAATTGCATCTAAGCAGGACGATGTATTATGCGGGGAAGACAAAGTTAAGTTCTGAACATTTCCTACAATAACAAAAAAAGGATGAATACTATGGACATTTCAACAACCTATATGGGGCTTACCCTTGAAAGCCCTGTTATTGTAGGCAGTTCCGGATTAACCGACTCTGTGGAAAAACTAAAAAAAATTGAAGAAGCCGGAGCGGGTGCCGCCGTACTTAAATCCATCTTTGAAGAAGAAATCGCCTATGAGTACAATGACATCATAAAGGACGTGTCCCTTACAAGCGGATACAACCTGGAACAATTTGATTACCTTGACATGCAACTCCGGGGGAAGAAACTGTTTGCATATCTGGACCTGATCAAACAGGCAAAGGCCGGGGTGAGTATGCCTGTTATTGCCAGCGTAAACTGTGTCTACTCCCATGAATGGGCCTCCTTTGCCAAACAGATCGCCGATGCCGGGGCTGATGCCCTGGAACTGAACATGTTTTTTGCGCTCACTGATTTTGAACGGGAAGGCAGTGAACTGGAAAAAGTCTATTTTCAGATTGTTGAAAAACTTTTAAAAACGGTCACCATCCCGGTTTCACTGAAGATAAGCTACTATTTTTCAAACCTGGGAAGAATGATCCAGCGGCTTTCGGAAACCGGTGTCTCCGGTATTGTCCTGTTTAATCGGTTTTTCAGTCCGGATATTGATACGGACAAACTTGAAGTCAAACCCTCCTTTGTTTTCAGTTCCCCTTCGGATATAGCCATCTCCCTGAAATGGATGGCAATTATGTCCCAAAGAGTTAAATGTGATCTGGCGGCATCCACCGGGGTTCATGACGCACAGGGTGTGATCAAGCATATTCTGGCCGGTGCCCAAGCCGTGCAGATGGTATCGACATTGTACAAAAACAAAACGCCATACCTTAAAACAGTTATCCAGGATATCCGGAACTGGATGGAAACCCATGGGTTTAACTCTCTGGCGGACTTCCGCGGGAAGCTGAGCCAGGCAGAAGCCCAAAACCCGGCTGTTTACGACCGGCTCCAGTTTATGAAATATTATTCATAGGCGCTTTTATCATGCACGCTGTTGGCGTAACCCAGGCGTTGGCGTTCTTGGGGGAAAAGATTCCAGGCAGACGAACACCTGCCTGGGATCATAAATAAAATATTTTTAAAAATAAGATCACTAATCATGGTCTGAGCCAATAAGGATGGAAAAATGCGTAAAATTATTGGGTGTAATTGCACATTTAGGGAAAATCCGCCATAGCAAAACAGATAATCAATTGATATATAAAACAATCTTGACGAAATTAGCTTCCAAAAAATAAGGCTAATAAATGGATAAAAATCGGGAAGTGTGAATTCAAACAAAACATAATAAATTCAAAATCTTTCTCAATATCCTATGGGGATTTTCACCCAAATGTGCAATTACACCCCTTTATTTGAAAAAAGATTATTTAAGAAAAATTCACAATGGACCAGCGAAGGAGAGTTAAAATGGCCGATCCAAAAGATATGTATCAATGTCAAGTACACAACTGTGGGTATGTTTATGACCCTGACAAAGGTGAGCCAAAGACCAATACGCCTCCAGGAATAATGTTTAAAGACCTTCCTTATGATTGGAAATGTCCGTTTTGCGGATCTTCAGCTAAAACATTCAGGCCCTTGGCTGGGCCTGAATCTGTTTTGGTCGAAGGTAGCTGAGAGTAGTAGGGGGCTAAATCTTCTTCCTCTTATGGCAGATTCTAATAGGTTCATCCTCCGGGAACGCCCCAAAGGGCAGCAGGGGGATGAACCTATGCATGATTGGGTAAGATTAATAATCCCGATATGCGCAGCAATGTCCTCCGATCATTAAATCGAGGAGAAGCATTGCACCAACTGATTTCGGCTATTCGAAAAATAGGAGAGAAAAAACTATCCGGAAAAAATGAAATAGAAATGGAAATGCACAACGAATGCAATCGATTGGTTGCGAATTGTATTATATTTTATAATGCAGTTTTATTATCGGATTTATATAAAGCATATAATAAGCAAGATGGGTATGTTGGCACAACGCCCAAAAAGGAGCATTTTGTGATCCAGCTCCCGACCGGCGACCTTGATCGACTCTACTTTGGCGCTTTTCATGGCCGTACACCGCCTTAGCGCCCAAAGAACGTCAAGCCGATCTCTCATTTTGATGGCGGCCGTTGCGAATTCACCAAAGCCCAAGATCGAGGGATGCCATCGACATGCAAGAAATTATTTAGGAAATGGTCAAAGGCGCGATCAGTGAAAAATTTGACGCATAATCTCCAAAATGTTCCTTTTTGGGCGTTGTGCCAAAATACCCAAACAAGGATATGCACATGATCTTTACTGACAACACCTTTTATGATGCTGATTTCAAAGGCTTCGCAGGTTTGCCGAACAAGATCTCTCACTTTGATTGCAACATCACCTGTCAACACATGATAACGATACTTGGTGACCCAAACAAAATGATACTCAATATTAAAAACTGTATGACTTCCATATCGATATTCCATAAGTCCTCCTTAAGTTGAGGCATAATGAATATCAAAATGGGAGTGATAAATCTATCCGCCTAAAGGCGGAGGTTTTAACCTTACTTGAGACTAATAAAACACAGTGCAGGATAACTTTCCCAGCTCAAAAAAAAAGCGGCAGATGATGCAAAAGAAATGAAAGTTTTAATAAATTGTTAAGTCACTTTCATGCTTTGTTATGGGTTGAGTCCGGGCATCAATAGACCAGGTCAGCCCAGGGTTGTAATTAAACAAAAAAGGAGATCGTCTAAAATGGCAAGCGGAACAGTAAAATGGTTCAATGAAAGTAAGGGGTTTGGCTTTATTTCACAGGATCGCGGTGAACCGGATGTTTTTGTCCATCATTCCGGCATTAACGGCACCGGCTTTAAGTCTCTTAATGAGGGGGATAAGGTGGAATTTGATGTTGAACAGGGGAAAAAGGGACCTAATGCCGTAAATGTTACGGTTGTTTAGAATGGAGTGACCCAATGCCCCATGATTTTGAAAAACCCAGGATTCTATTCGTAACGCCGGAAGTGGCTTATCTGCCGGAAAAAATGAGCGCCATGCCCACCTTCTTGAGGGCGAGGGCCGGTGAGTTGGCGGATTTTTCCGCCGCACTTATTTCTTCCCTTTATAAAAAAGGTGTGGATATCCATGTGGCGCTGCCTGATTACCGCACCCTGTTTAAGAATAACGGTCATGAGCCGACCTGGTCTATCAGCACCCAGGCTCAACCCACATCAAAAAATGGCAGTAATTTAGTCACTTATTGGAACTTTAATAGAAATGAGAGTTCTTTGTGTCGATCGCAGTTGAGCGAGGTAAGAAGCCGCGACCGGGAAACAAGGGTTCATCTGGCCAACGATCGGATATTTTTTAATAAAGAAAAGATCTATTCCGATTTTGATCAGGAAAATATAAAAAATTCACTGTGCTTCCAGCGGGAGGTGATCAACACCATTATCCGCCGGGTTCAACCCGACCTGATTCATTGCAATGATTGGATGACGGGGTTGATCCCGGCCATAGCAAGAAAACTTGGGATACCTTGTCTTTTTACGATTCACAATGTTTATAACAATAAGGCCTTGCTGTCTCACATCGAAGACAGGGGCATTGATGCCGCGTATTTCTGGCAGAACCTTTTTTTTGAACACCAACCCTTGAATTATGAAGAAACCCGCAGCTCTAATCCGGTTGACTTCCTTACCAGTGGTATTTTTGCAGCTCATTTTGTTAATACGACCTGTCCTGAATTCCTAAAAGAAATAATCCAAGGGCAGCATCCATTGGTCACCCCATCCGTTAAACAGGAACTTGTAAACAAAGTCGCTCAGGGATATGCTTCAGGAATTTCAAACAGCTCGGATGGATCTCGCCTGCCAAAAAACGATACCGCCCTTTTTAAAAATTATGATGAAAAAAACCATATCGACGGTAAAAAAGCCAATAAAATTTTCATCCAGAATCGTCTGGGATTGTTCAAAGATCCGCGGAAGCCGATTTTGTTCTGGCCGTCATGTTTAGACAAGGTCCATAGCAGCTCATATTTTATTTCAACAATACTGTATGCAATTCTTTCCAGGAAACGGCACCAGAACCTGCAGATTATTTTTGCAGCCCGAGGAACGATGAGGAAGCTGATAAAAGATACCATTCGTGATTTTAATTTAACAAACAGGGTTGCTGTTTGTAATCCGGAGGATTCATTTCTACGGGTGGCTTATGCTGCATCAGATTTTGTTCTGGTTCCATTTGCAGTGGAACCTGTCAGTTCTGAGGATATTACCGGACTTTTATATGGGAGTCTTCCCATTATCCATAATAATAAAGACAATCATCAAGCCGTTACCTCCCTGGATGTTGTGCATAACAGCGGGAACGGATTTTTATTCAATCAATTTGATGCAGACAGTTTGATGATAGCAATTGATAAGGCGATGATGTTTTACAACTTACCACGGGAGGTAAAAACCCATCAGATATCCCGGATCATGAAACAAAGCCACGAAATGTTTGATCATGCGGTAACAGTAGAACAGTATCTTTTGTTGTATGAAAAAATGTTGAAGCGTCCCGTTTGTGAATCAATGGGAAAAAAAGGAGATGCGATAAAATGGTTTAATGACAGCAAAGAATTTGGTTTCTTTGCCCAGGAAGGCGGCGGTCCGGATGTCTTTTTGCATCAATCGGAAACTAAAAAATTCGGATGAAAGATCCTTGGGGGGAAGGTGACCGGATAGAATTCACAATGGGTTTTGCCCGGAAAGCCCTTGATGCTGTCAAAATAGGGGTTTGAAGTCCAACGGTACGAATTTGTACGATTAGCGGTAACTATCTAATATATTAATATATTTTATTCAAAGTTTTTATGCTATTTCAACACATCCAGTGTCTATTAATCGATTTTTTAGACATTCGAGCGAGCCTTCTTGTCCTTAGCGTACGGTTCCGTACCGTTGGACTTCAAACCCCCTCCCGTTTTCGCATGGTCTCCTTACTAGGGTAAGGTCTTCCGTTTGTTCGATAAGATCAACCAGTCTTTTAATAGTTTAAAACAATACTATTATTTGATTTTTTTATATGTTATTAGTTTCTTAAATGTCGAAATAGAATACTCAGCTTTTTCCTATAATCATAAGTTTTATGGGCCTTGATCATCGTTTCGGCCACTTGAGGATTTGGAGCATTGTTCAAATTCAGAAAGCCCTGCCGTTAAAGATCTTTAGATAAGTATTCATGATTCGATAATCAAATTTGATCCAAAGGATGCTCAAGACCGTTTTATGCTTCAACTCTGGTGAATTTATTTTGTTGTAACCCGCTGTTTTTAAAATGACGTAACGATATATATTGCAACTTTTAGGTTTGATACTTGCGTCATTTATTTATTAAATAAAAATTTAAAGCATTTTTTAAACCAGTATTCTGCTGACTCATGCGCCGTGGAAAACGACGACCCAGGCTTTGTATCGCGACATGACGTGCCGCCAGACAACGGTACAGCAGGCTTATTCCCTGTTATGCCATTACCATAAATGAGTGTGTAATACATTTAAAAGGAGATTAAATGATCAACTCACAATTTCAAAAAATAAAGCTATCCCTATTTGGGTATCTTCTTGGAGTGATGATGATTGTCGTACTGCCTGTCCTTCTGACCGGCTGCGGCAACGGCGACGAGGAAACTGGACCTAAAATCCACAAAGAATTTCCCATTAAGGATCCTAAGAATCTGTCACCCCCAATGGTGAAAAGCCCCATTCACGAATGTGCTGAAGCTGTCCACATTTACAGCTTCATACCGCACGCTAAAGTCGAGGTTTATGCCAACCAGACTGAAAAAATCGGCGAAGCAACCCCTGACTTAGCATTCGTGGATATCCAGACATCCAGGCCATTGAAAGTGGGTGACAAAATAACTGCCACCCAGACTGTCAACAACATAGTAAGCGATCATACCATAATTCCCGTCGTAGTCAAAAAATGGCCGGATATGCCTGACGGCTTTAACAAACCCGATGTTGGCGATGATCTGTATGAATGCGGCGTCATTGTTCCGGTCGGCAATCTTGTTCCATCGGTCAAAGTCCATATTCTTGAGGACAATATCGATATAGGCAAAGCCGACGCACCCGAAGAATGGAAAGCTGTATGGACACAACCGTTACACGCCAACCGCAAGGTGACTGCCTACCAGGTTGCCTGTGAAGGTGATCCCCAAACTGAAATGCGCAGCCCTGAGGCTGATCCAGTAACAGTCAAGCCAGCCCCCAATCCAATGCCGATGCCGAACATTTCATCGGCAAGTCTTATCGTTGGCAACGATGCTGTTACTCTTAGCGGACTTAAAGTTGGGGCCTATGTGGAAGTACGCGACCAAGGTGTTAAAGTAGGCGCAGGCTGGGCTACCGGAAGCGGGAATTGGGTTCCGATCGACCCTCCCATCAGTTCCAACTCATCAATAACAGCCATACAGGAACTCTGCGGCAATTCAAGTCCGGAAACACCGCCGGAAAAACCAACTGGCATGCTTGAGGCGCCTGAAGTTATCGCACCAATCTGCAACGGCGCCCAACATGTCGTGGTGCGCAAAACCACCATCAATGCCACTGTAGTACTCTTTGCCGATGGCGACATTGTCGGCTACTCCGGAGCTGTGAACGGTGACCTTATTATAACTCTCGGTGGTGGTCGCAAACTCCAGACCGGTGAAAAAGTCACTGCTATCCAATATATGGGCCAGACCCTCAGCCCTGTTTCCAATTCTGTTACAGTTGTTGGACAAATTGAAAAACCAGTGGTGGAAGTTCTCGGAGGACACTGGTTCTTCAACGCCGAAGGAAATGAACAGCAGATCAACGGCAGTGTTTTTCCTCGCGGAAGAGGAGATGGGCCTATTATTGCCATTACCACCTGCTGCTCATCAGGAGTCAAAGCTTCTGTACAGGACATCAATGGCAATGATATCGCAGAAATCACCCTTGCTGAAATTTTCCCAGGATACTTCACTGGTCAATGGCCATGGACAAGCACTGCCAGCTGGACAATACCAGGCGATATTCCTGTGGGGCAATACAGCGTAACGATCTCGGCCCAGTGTCTCAACAATCAAACCGTAAAAGAACCATTCTATATTATTTTCGACCCTGATGAAGTCAATGGGCCTGGAAGATTCTCCTTTAACGAAATCGGAGTATGGTTCGGCGCAGGCTCAAACGCTGACAAAGGATTGCTTTATCATCTGCATCCTGATGACAAACGGATTTTTGATATAGCCATTAAAGCTGCAAACGGGCATACCAAACAGATTGAAGCCGCAAAAAAGATTGCCTCGGCTGAAGAAGCCCTTTTTTCATACAGCTTGAACTACCACACCAATGACACTCTTGTTCTTCTCAATAGCTACAATTCTGCCCAGTGCGCTGATGACGCCAACTTTCTGACCGGGTTGCTCAGGGCTGTAGGAATTCCGGCTCATCCGGCAACTGCTGATGCTGATATCGAAACCGGCAATGCCAACTGGAACTTTGATACCTGGACCGAGCTTCTGGTGTTTAACAATGCCAACCCTGAATGGATGATCCTGCATCCCCACGAGTATCCTGGTGTCACGCCACGCACCCGCATCGACTTTGGAACCAACGCCGGAGTCGCAATGGAATCCACCCAGGATCTGATTATCATGGCTAATGAAAACTGGGATTGGAACGAAGCAAACGATAACAGCTATGACGTAACCTACAAACGAAATAGTTGCAAAAAACCAGAACAGAACATCAACAAGAAAAACTGGATTTACGAGCTGTGCGAAGGAGGCTATTGGACTACCAATCACTGGAATTGCGAAGGCGTCGGTAGTTCATCTTCCGGCTTGTCTGCCGAGAGTGAAATTGACATTAGTGACGCAGGCTGGGGACGCAGAATAGGTCATCGCCTAACCCTCACAAACCTGCATCCTGCAAAAGTTTTTGGCTCCGGGACAGTGGAACTCCTGTTTGATCTGCCCGAAAGCAAACTCTTCCCGGATAAAGTAATATATACCCAAAAAATTGGATATGAGCTGGATGGCAAGGCCACAAATACGATCAGCAATGAAATTCCATTACCGCGATCACGACCTGCCGGATACGACATGTATCTGCGTACCACAGTAGAAGACTCAGTTGTCGCCTTAACTCCTGTCAAGCTGGAAGACTATCTGACTTCAGCAATAAAAATTGAAGGCATTATGCAACCCGGCAAAACTGTCACATTAATCTTTAAGGTAACAAATACAAGCAAGGTAATATTGGAAGACGTGCGTCTCGACCTGAGGGTGCCATTTGCCCTGATGCTCAGAGACAAAGAGATCCCCGGCATCGAAAAGCTACAGCCTGACGAGACAAAAGAGTTCAGTTTCGATGTAAAGGTTGTGGCTCCAATCGAAGCAGGATCCATAATCCTGGATGTGGAGTCAGCTAACGGTGGCGCCTCTCGCACAATGGTACCGTTCATAATTGAAGATTCCATCATGACAATGCCGGCCAAAAGAGCTGTCATCAAAAAATAAACCCTTTAGTCTAAAATTAAGAAGAGGTCTGCCAACAAAGCAGACCTCTTCTTAAGAAGCTAATAGGGCTTGCTGGTTGGGTGTAATTAAACATTGGGACGAAATCTGTCGTAGGATTTTTTGAAAATTTAATTTTTTTAAAACCTTAAGGAAGAATCACGGTTCCTGTTTTTTAGGCTATTTTAGTCCGAATTTTTGGGAATATAAAATACCCTCTAAATCATTTTATTTCAATAGGTTACCCTCTTTGCCATGACGGATTTCGTCCCAATGTTTAATTTTACCCAATATAAGAGCCCGCTGCCGTTTCTTGAAGATCTGCTCAACCTCAGGGGTGGTATACCGCCTTGTCAGTTCGGCAAAACTCTCAAGATGAAGGCGGAAGGTGCTGTCGAAAAAAAACTTTTGAGGAAAATATCCCTTGATTTGGACAATCCGATGTATCTCCTTTGCCAAATTATTGGAAGATGCCTGGGGAACAGGCGTTTTAAACCGTTCAAGGGTATTGCCTTTTGCCAGGGATTCCAAAAGCGTCTGCTCTTTCGGGGAGAGACTGTCATTAATCAGGTCAATGAAATGCTTGGTTGCTTGCTTGATGGCATTGTCAGCAATGGCGTTCAGTTTATTCCGGGTCGGTAATTCAAATTTTCTGTCCCGCAGATAATGAACGGCGGCATTGACCACCATTGGGATTTCTGTTTCCTTTCTGGCAATTGTGGTTTCCAGCCAATTCCTTAACGTATCGAGAACATCCTGCTCGGCTTTGCTCAAGCCGAGATAGGAGCGGACCGGTTGGATGATCCGGCTTTTTTCGCCTTTATCAATGGTCAGTATCGGGGCAAACTGCTGGTCGCACCCGAGCCGGAACGTCATTTCCCGCCTGAACTGAAGGGGCAGGTCCCTGGGGTCAAAATGAAAATATCCCAGGACAGTTGCCGCCTTTAGATATAAGCCGGATAGATACTGCTTCCTCGGACGCCCCTGCTGAGAGATAAACGCAAGCTCTCCGCTTTCCAGGGTGGTGATCTCGGCCAGGGTTTCATCATCGATGATGGCCGGGAGCCATGGGTACACCGTGCCTTTCCGGGGCATCCCGCTGGGAACCTGTTTAACCTCCCCGGGCGATTGGGGTTTAACGGTCCAGGTCATCGATGGCCTTCTGGATTTCGGCATCCGTGGCCCTGGCGTACCGTGCCGTGGTGTTGATATCCCGGTGCCCCAGCACCTGCTGGGTGGCGGTCAGCTTCTTGGACCGGGCGTAAAATTCGGAGCCAAAATGGTGTCGCAGATCATGGGTGGAGAGATCCTCCCGGCCGGCCTGGCACAGACATCGCTTGATCATATACTGGACCGCGGCCACACTCATACGCCCCAGCCGCTCGGAAATAAAAAAGGGATCATGCCCGGCCACGGGTCCACGGATATCCAGGTATTGCCACAGGGCCTGGCGGACGGTTTGGTTCAGCGGGACCACCCGGTCGCCGCGTCCTTTTACATCCCGGACCCGGACCTTGCCCGTGGTCTTGTGAAGGGTTATGTCATCCCGGGATAGCCGCACCAGTTCTCCCACCCGCAAGCCGCACTGCAAAAAGAGCTGGAGGATGGCCAGGTTCCGGTATCCGTTCCGCCCGTTCAGATCAATGGCCGTAATCAGCCGTCTGATCTCCGCCCTTGACAGGCGGGGTACGTCGGGCTCGGCCTGGACTCGGAAGGTTTTCAGGTTGCCGGCCAGCAGTTTCCGGTGGAGCCCGTTGATGAACAAAAATTTGGAAAAGGATTTCAATGCAGCGATATACTTGTTCATGGACGCAGCCGACAATTGGCGGTCGTGCCGCAGGTAGTCGATGAAAGCAATCAGATCTGTCTCCTGGAGCCGGGTCACATAGGGGCCGGGTTTATTTAGTTGGTGGAGGCAAAAATTCCTGAACACCTTGAGGCAGGCTCCATAGGTGGTGATGGTGGCATCGGACTGGTTCTTCCGGAAGAGATCGTTTTCAAAGGCTGCGGTGACCTCCTGCCAGGAATCAATATTCAATGGAAGTTTTTTCTTCTTTAATGTTTGGCCGGATTTTTCTGCCATGATCGGCCTCCAAATCCAATAAAATGGGTTTTAAAAGGATTGTTACATTCAATGGAATTACACTTCCACTAAATGTTTTCTATTGCAAGTTTTTTTTGATTCAGATTTTTCGGTTAATTTTACGCCAAAATAAACTATTTTTAATTATTACAGTAAAATAAAAGTATCAACCCAAAGGGTCTTTCCGATGTATTCAACCTGTTTGAGGATTGTAAAAACCAAACCGGCAGTATTAATAGGGGTTTGAAGCCAGAATCCCACGAACTTTAGTCGTGGGAGTATGTCAAAGTTCAAGTTGACACTCAACAAGACCGGAGATTTTACCTTCTTTCCGGTCCCGCATGATCCGATACACGGTGTCTCTGGATATGCCGAATTTCTTGGCAACGGTGGTTTTCTCCTGGCCGGACTCGACCAGGGCAACCACTTCCCTTTCCTGGGTCGGGTTCAGTTTAGGCCTACGCCCAAATTTCTTGCCCTTTTGCAAGGCTTTGGCGATGCCCTCTGCCTGCCGTTTCTTAATCAGGGATCGTTCAAATTGGGCGACAGCTCCCATTAAATGAAGCATGAGCATGGCAATAGGATCGTCCTCACCGGAGAACTCCACGTTCTCCGCATGGAATTTAACCTTGATGCCCTTGGTGGTTAATTTTTCCACGGTTTCTTGCAGATCCCGGAGATTTCGGGCCAGCCGATCCATCGCATGAACATGAAGCCTGTCACCTTCCCGCAAGTATTCCATGCAGGCTTTGTATTCAGGACGGTTAATATTTTTTCCACTGGACTTATCCTCAAAAATTTTGTCCAGGGGGATGCCGTCAAGCTGACGGTCTGTATTCTGATCCAGGAATGAAACCCGTATGTACCCTACTTCTGCCATCCTTCCTCCATGTTAAGATAAATTTCGGACAATGGCAGTTCACAATTAACAGATTCGATCTTTAAAGTTTGATCTACACCTTCGTATGAATCATACGTCCACTTGCCACTCTGCTGACGAACATATTGCCCGATCCAGTATTTTTTCTGGGACACAAGGATATATTCTTTTACCGTGGGGATTCTTCGATAATGATCGAATTTATCCCCACGATCAAAGGCCTCGGTTGAATCGGAAAGAATTTCGATGATGACAACCGGGTTTGTCAGGGTATCGAATTTGTCATCCTCAAATTCAGCATCCCCGCAATACAGAACAATATCGGGATAGCTGTATTTCTCCACCCCTGTCTTTACCCGCATATCATTTGAAAACAGATCACAATTAAATCCCCCGGACCCAAGGGTATTATGTAATTTCGCTGTCAGATTTACATTAATCCGATTGTGGTGTCTGCTGGCCCCAACCATAGCGAAAACCTCACCATCGTAAAATTCATGCTTAATATCCAGGGATGTCCTTTCCATCTCAAGATATTCTGCCGCTGTCATTTTTCCTTGTGGTTGTTGTGCTGGCATTCTCATTTCTCCGTGCTGGTTAAAATCTAAGACTTTATACTACACCACGCCGGAAAAATCGAAAACAACTTTAACCAACACCGTTTTTTGGCGGGTCTCAATTTTTCCGATCCGTGTTGAGCAAAGTATACTTTTTGAGACCAATGAGGGAGAATCGGCTTGTGTTTCTTAATGGCCAACAAACTGTAAAGAACCAGGTACCTGATGATAGAAAAAAGCGGATTAAAATTCTGGGCGATGATGAGATCGACGCTATTTACGGATTACCACGATTTACGGGTGAAGAACGGGAACAATATTTTGCATTGTCTCCTTCGGAAAAAAGCGTTCTTGACCAGTTACACTCCATCAAGTCAAAAATCTTTTTTATTCTTCAGGCAGGCTACTTCAAAGCCCGGCGAATGTTCTTTGTTTTCGATCCAGGTGAAAGGGAAGAGGACGTCAGGTACATTCAGGAACAATATTTCCCGGAATTTCAGATAACAAACCTGATGGTTTCAAAAAAAACACGATTGAAGCAGCAGCGTATGATTCTTACGCTCTTTGATTACCGGAACTGCGATGCAGCCACCCGCCTGAAGCTGAAAAATAGAGCTCGGAGTGCCGCCAGAGTTTGCGGTAAACCCGTCTATATTTTAAGGGAGGTTCTCCGTGACCTGGAAGAACAGCGCGTCGTTGTGCCCGGATACACTTTTTTGCAGGAAACTGTTGGCAAAGCGCTGACCTTTGAGCAAAACCGCATGGTTGATATACTTCGAAACCACTTGACTGCCAGCAATACAGATCACCTGGACGCACTTCTGGAAAATACATCAGGCCTTCACGAAATAACCTGTCTCAAAAAGGAACCCAGGGATTTTACCGTGACCGAGATCAGGAATGAAATTGCACGGGGCAAACAGATGTGCGAGCTGTATGGAATTTCCAAAAAAGTGTTACAGCGGCTGGAAATCTCGAACGAGAGTATAAAATACTATGCGTCGCTGGTGAGCTATTACTCCGTGTACCGGTTGAAGCGCTTTGACCCGTGGGTTGTCTATATTTATCTGCTGTGTTTCGTCCATCACCGGTATCAGCGGCACCATGACAATCTGCTGGTGAGTTTGATTTATTATGTCAGAAAATTTGTCGACGCTACAAAGGCGGCCGCCAAAGAGCGTGTATACGAACATCGCGTTGAAACCAACCGTGATATGAAAAAAGCCGCACAGGTTCTGAATCTCTTTATAGATGGGAGTATTGGAAAAAACGTTCCTTTCAGCGAGTTTCAGGAAAAAGCCTTTCTCATTCTTGATCGCGAGAAAATGGAACAAGTAGCTGATCACATTGCGGCAAAAGCCGGTTTCAACGAAAAGGCCTTTCAATGGGATCACATCGACCGATTGGGGCATCAGTTCAAGCTTTATCTGCGTCCGATTCTATCATCCGTGGATTTCATGGGGTCACCGGCACAGGTCCCGCTGATAGAAGCCGTAAATTTCCTGAAAGGCGTTTTCGGTAAAGGAAGACCGATCAACCAGTATCCCGTCAAAAAGATCCCTACCCTATTTATTCCGCCCAAAGTCAAACGCTATCTGTATAACGGAAATAAGTTGCCCGTTTCGGATCGTTATGAGTTTTTGGTCTGTCGCCTTTTGCGGGAGCGGTTGGAAGCGGGTGATATTTTCTGTCCGGACAGTGTTCGTTTTCGCAGTTTCAGCGATGATATAGTTGGTGACCGCCTGTGGCAGCAAAAGGACAAGCTCTTTGACAGCACCGGACTGGCGATCCTCAGAGAGCCGATTTCAGAACATCTGGCTGCGCTTGAACACAAGTTCGAAGGTAAAATCGCCAGGGTCAACAGGCGGATAGAGGACGGTGAAAACGAATCCGTTTGTATCCGGAAAAAGGGCGGAAAAGTTCGCTGGCATCTCAAGTATCCCGCCGGCCGGGAAGATTCGAATCATCCCTTTTTTGATGCGCTCGGACAGGTCAATATTGCCAGCGTTATGGATTTTGCCAACCAGCGTTGCCAGTTTATGAATGCTTTCGAGCATGTTCTTGGGCGCCGTGCAAGGAAGGTGGCAGATGACCGGATTATCACAGCCTGCCTGCTGGCATGGGGCACCAATATGGGATTAGGCAAGATGGGCCAGGTATCCGACATCAGTTACAATGTGCTGTCCACCACATCGGATAATTTTATCCGGCTTGAGACGCTCAGGGAGGCAAATGACCTTATCAGCAATGCAATCTCCGCTATGCCCGTTTTCCGCCATTACAATATCGACGGTATTATCCATTCCAGCTCGGATGGACAGAAGTTTGAAACCGGGCTAAATACAATCAATGCCCGCCATTCTCCCAAATACTTCGGCCTGAAAAAGGGCGTTGTGGCCTATACACTCGTTGCCAACCACATCCCTGTCAACGCCCGGATCATAGGCGCAAACGAACATGAAAGCCATTATGTCTTCGACATTTTGTTCAACAACACTTCGGAAATTCAGCCGGAAGTCCACTCCACGGATAGCCATGGAACTAATGAGGTCAATTTTGCGATCCTTCATCTGTTCGGGTATCAGTTCGCGCCGCGTTACCGGGACATATACGGAAAAATCAAAACTTCGCTCTACGGTTTCAGGCATCCGAGTCGGTACAGAGGCAGCCTGCTTGTTCCTGCTCGTAAGATCAACAAAAAGCTCATCATGGAAGAATGGGAGGGTATCCAGCGAATTATGGTGTCATTGGCCCTGAAGACAACAACGCAGAGCATAATTGTTGGCAAACTGAGCGCATATGCGCGAAAGAACAAGACCCGACGGGCCTTGTGGGAATATGACAACATTATAAAAAGTCTGTATCTGCTTGATTATATAGATTCGCCGCCGCTACGCCGCAATGTGCAACGGGTACTGAATCGAGGTGAGAGTTATCACCAGTTACGTAGGGCTGTGGCCTACGCCAATTTCGGCAAGCTGCGTTTCAAAACAGAATACGAGCAACAGGTCTGGGAAGAATGCAGCCGCCTGATAACCAACTGCATTATCTGCTATAACGCCACTATATTATCAGGCCTTCTGGACCACATGAACAACACCGGCAATATTGAAAATTCTGACTGGCTCGGCAATATCTCTCCTGTTGCCTGGCAGCATATCAATCTTCACGGGCGCTATGAGTTCAACAGCCGTCTTGAGCCTGTCAATATGAACGAGATCATCCAAGAGATGTCGAAAATATATAGTTGTAGCGGCCAGGAATCATAGGTCCAGACCCACATCATGGAGCACTAAGTTATTTTACTTACCCCATTAAGTGTAGCGGTCTGCCCCGGCTCCATAAGGAACACTGCCGGTGTCTGCTGATAATATGCAAAAAGCCAGCGGGGATGGTTGATTGATCTGACCTGGTATATTTTATCTGACTGATGAGAGACAGACCGCAACACATTGCCAATACACGTCATTGATCTTTATGAAATTTGGAATACCCCTTTTCGGGGCGTTGTGCCAAAAACCCCATCATGGAAAGGGAGATAAAGATCGCTACGTTTTGTTTCCGCCTTTTTTTCGTGGGGAACTGGCGCAGTATGTCAGTATCCAAAAGGAGAAGGCCTCCGTTTATCTGTTCGAGTCGAACCGGATGTCAAAGTTTACAACACGTTGGATTAGGGAGATTGTGAAAAAATATGCCTGCAAAGCCGAGATCGAAAAGCGTATCCACCCCCACCTTTTTCGACATCAACTCCTGACCTATCTGACGAGCAAGGGTATCGTGGATGCAAAAATTCAACTTATCAGCGGGCATAAAAATCGTGAGAACTTAAGTATCTATCAAGACCTTAGCCTATCAGACATAGAGAAGGAATATTGGGATGCGATGAAAGATTTTCCGATTCAGTGAATATTTTATTCCGGTGCTATTTTGATTTAGGGAATTTATATTGGGTGAAAACGCAGCTATGTTCTAACTGGGCCATAAAAACAAAGAAGATTGAAAACGTTATGCAGGGAGCAAACCATCATGCCAGTGCGCTTTCATCGCCGCTGTCCTGGGTGAACAGGCATGATGAACCGGTCGCATCCCGCAGGCTCCAGAGAAAATCTGCATCAAGTTCCTCCGGCAGCGGGAAAATGTTCAGATCCGCTTCCGGCGCGTTGCTGGCGTAGCGGCCGAGATCACCGTCCGCTATATGGGAGGCGGTCGCAGCCGGCAGCCGCGCCAGGTCAATCAGGCGGCTGAGAAATTTTTCCGCCGATATCTTGTCCTCTTCCTTCTCCACGGCCGCAATCACAGTCAGGCGGGCTTCCCAGCTGTCCATCATGCGGTAGGCCAGGAGGATCGCCAGATCGAGATCGGCGAACTCCATTTCCATCTTCCATTCCGGTCCCTGGTCTGGAATCCAGAGGTTTATCCTGCGGCGGCGTCCGAGTCCTGCGGTCTCGTGCCGCACCAGAAGCGCCACCCCCATCCGCTGCCGCTTCGTTTCCCGGATCACCCTTTCAAGGGACCGGTGGGTCTCCTTGTCTTTAGGCAGCTCCAGGAAGAGGAGGTTGGGGCGGAAAAATGATCCGGCCAGAGCCTGCATGCCTTTGCGCACGTCCTCCGGAAAGCTGTCGCCGACCATCACGGTGGAGGAACTGAATAACCCTGCTTTCATGAGGGTCTGCTGCGTATCAAGCAACTTTTCCTGCAGATCCTCCACTGCACCTTCCGGAGCAATGCCGAGGAGTTTGACCGAACCCATCGGGAAGGCAAGCTGTTGGACAAACCCGAACGCACCCCGCAAACGGTCCGGGTCTTCCACCGGCAGCAAGATGTTGGGTTTCCAAGCACGTTCGGCGATTCCCTGGGAGAGCTTCACCTGTTTGGCGGCCCATTCGGCCAGGGCAGTGAACAGGCCGCTGCGGACATCGCCTGTAGGTGCCGTGAGCTGCCGCCGCATCAACATATAATATATGGCCGTGACCACGCCGATTGCCACCATGCTGAACACCGGGTTGAGGATAAACATGGCAAAGAGGCAGCCGGCCAGACCGATGACAGGAACCAGTTTCGGTACGCGGAGCAGAGGGCGAAAGCTGATCAGCCTCAGGCTCTGTTCAACCGTCACCACGAGATTTATGATGGCGTAAGTCAAGAGGAAGGTCATCGTCACCAGGGACACAATGGCGTTTAGTTCCCGCAGCATGATGGCGGCCAGAACGATGGCGCAGGTAAAGAATGTCGCGTTGCGGGGTTCACCATTTTTGGTTCGCCGGGCGAACCAGCCTGAAGCCGGGACGATGTTGTGGTTCCCCAGCGCCTCCAGGATCCGGGGAGCGCCGACAAAGGAAACCAGGGCCGAGGAGAAGGTTGCCGCCAGCAGACCGGCCAGCACCGCCGGGCCCCAGAAGGCACGGTCGATCATGATCGTGTAGTTGCCGGTCAACTCGTCAACGGTGGCCGTGCGCATCAGCCAATAGGCCAGGGCCAGGTAAATCACCAGACTGAGGGCAATGGCGCTCATGGTGCCGACCGGTATGGCCCGGCGTGGATTTTTCAGGTCGCCGGACATATTGGCGCCGGCCATGATACCGGAGGAGGCCGGGAAAAATACGGCAAACACCGCCCAGAATGTCACCCCGGAAAAATTATTTTCCGGGCTGCCGCGGAAATTGCCCCACCAGACGATGGGGTTGTCCAGCGGACCGTGGAAGCCGGCGATCCCTATCGAGATCAGGGCCCCGATGATAACCACCAGGATCAGGTACTGCACCTTAAAGGCAAACCCGGTGCTGATAAGGGTGATTATAAAAATAATTGCAAAAATGGAGAGGTCGATGCCCAGGGCCGGCAGGGCCGGCAGTCCCCAGGCATCAACGGCCCTCAGGTAACCGGCCCGGAACCCGAAGATATACATCACCACGCAGAGGGCCTGGGAAACGTAGAGCGGCACCCCAATGGCGCCGCCGGCCTCCAAACCCAGGGATTGTGAGATCATGGAAAAGGCGCCGCCCGGACCGACCCGGATGTTGGTCACGAAGGTCGATATGGACAGCCCGGTAGCGGCGGTGATGGCAAAGGAGATGATGATGATCAGGATTGCGCCGCCCAGGCCGGCGTTGCCCACGACCCAGCCTTCGCGCAGAAACATGATGACTCCGAGAATGGTCAGCAGGCAGGGGGTGAACACCCCAGCGAAGGTACCGAATTTTTTCGTTTGCGCAGCCTCATGTTCCTCAACCTGCTGCTGCACGTCTTTTGCGTCACCGGTCTCAGGCCCCGGCGCTGTTTTCAGCTTTTCAACGCCGCTGTCCGCCGGTCCGGGTTCCCCGGCACTGCTCAGGTCCGTCCTGTCATCATTCATGATCGTAGACCTCTCTCTATGGAATGGAATTATCTTTTTTGAATTTGAACATAACTTTTGTTAAATTCACCTGTATATTGTGCCCTCGGACGGAATATTCTGTTCTTTTCCATGTATTCAAGGTCACGGGCAGTCCACCCGGCCACCCGGCTGATTGCAAAAAGAGGAGTAAACAATTCAGCATCAATGCCAAGGCAGCTGTATATAAGTCCTGAATAAAAATCAACATTCGGAAAGATCTTCTTTTCCCTTCCAAATTTTGATATTACCACATCTTCAAGCTGGATGGCCACATTATAAAGAGACGCAATTTCCGGTTTTTCTTTTACCAGAAATCCTGCCAGAGGCTTCAGAACCCTGGCTCTTGGATCATAAGCTTTTTTTAGTTGTAAAGTTTGTTTGCTGAAACCAGGAATTCAGAGCATCAAAAAATGCATAATAAATCCTGCCTGTTGTAAAAATACTATAGTACTCCAACTTTGGTTTGGTGCGGCACAGATTATGCTTGTTTTTTGACAATTTCAAATTTTTCAACCATCAAGCTCTTAAATTCATTAATGTATTGATCGGTGTGATTAAGCAACCGGAAAACATTTGCGCGAAATATTTTATATTTCTCGTAATACTTGTTTTTAACCAATTTGTCTTTGACGAAACGCCAAAAACGTTCGATCAAATTAAGATTGGGTCTAATCCTACAAAGGTACCAAACCGGCCATGAGAATAACCCTAATCAGTTGATATTCCTTTATAAACGGCAACATTCTTCCCCCCGTTTTCACGAGCCTGCATCAGGTGGCAATTTGGGGGAGGACGATCCCGACAGAATCTTTAAGCTTATTATCGGAAAAGTCGTATTCGCCGAGCATATTGGTGTGCGCCCAGGATATGACAGAATGGCTGGCGATAGCGGATAGCAGCCTTTCCTTCTGTTCTGGCTCTTTCATGCGAGCGAGTTTTTGCGACAGATACAGGTAGTTCCAGCAGATAATAGCGTTTTTGATGAGGCGGTTGCAGGCTTCGGCGATCTCTTGTTCTTCCTTGTCTCCTTGCGTAAATTCGCGCGGATTTCCAACTGCTACGGCCCGTGTGAATCGATTGGCCAGTTCGACCTTGTTAAGCTGTTTTTCAATAGTCTGCCGTAATTCCACGTCATCGATGTAGCGTAGAATGAAGTCAGATTTTATAATCTGACCGAATGCCTTGAGCGCTTGGTATAGCCTGTGCTGTTTGGAATAGGAATTGAGCCTACGGAATATATCAGAAGCCGTGGTTTCCTTGAGCTTGATGGTGACAATCAGGCGCAATATATCGTCCCAGCACTCTTCGATAATGTCGCGGTTGATATATTTGTCAGGCCTGATCGCCCAGTCCGGATAATTTGATTTCCTATGGGACTTGAAGATATAGAGCACTTGCTTTTTCAGATTTTTGATGCGCGGCGCGTAGGAAAATCCGAGTAAATGCGTGGCGGCAAAAATGGCTTCACTGTAGCCGTGGGTGTCGGTGGAATGAATATCACTCTTAATAACATCATTGTACATCAGCCCATCAATTACATAGGCGCTCTCACGTTCTGCAGCGCTGAACACCAAGGAATGCCAAAGCAGATTGCGCTCATCAATAAAGGAATTGGCGCTGATCCCCTGACCTTTGCCAAAATATTTCGACCTGTGCGGGTGGATTTTCAAAAACATAGCAACCGATGGTAGTAATAAGTCATCCAAACAAAAAATGGTAGACATGGACATCTATATTTGAGATGTAAAGCTATACAGCGATAACGTCTCAAAGGAGAAACCATGTCAAAATACAGAATCAAGGTCCACGTTGAGTTGGAAGAATGTGATGAGAACGAAAATTATGAGATCACTCAAAATAGCGATGGAAGTTTCTCAACAGTAATAAGTGAGAAAGATGCCATCAGTATTGATATGTGTGAAAAGTCTGTATTGCAAACAGCTTACCCGACAATACGAAAAGCAGTATCTAACCATTTCAGCCAAGTTTCAAAAAAAAAGCCGAAATAAAAGCTGGAGAAGGGGAGGAAATCATAACCAATCCTCATCCTTACCGAGTTGACGGTGAAATTGGGCGATTTAACTTTACAACGCATAGTACTGTAAATGAGAGCCAAAACCACTATAACACAGCGCGCGATTTGTTTAGCAGCTTAAGAGGCGTTGAAATTTACAAAACCGTAGGATTTAAAGATATAGCCCTGATCCATGGGGATACCGAGCAATCTTATCAGAAAACCGCAAAATTGATTAACCGGATTCGACATCAAAAGCAGGGAGGAACCCCATACCGGACGCTTCATGAGTGCACCGAAAAAGAAGGGCGAGAGGTCCTTGATTATATTGACAAAAACGCACGTTCTATCCTATCAGAAAATGGTTTCTCAGAAGATGGCACATGTCAGGTAATCAAACTCGAATATAATAATGCCCACCCAGTGACGGTATCCAGACGGAATGTGCTCAACGCCGTTGATAAATGTTGCCGGGACAATACTATCAACGCAGAAGACATCTTGAACAATCCTGTTCCTTACGAGGATCCTGGCAGTAGCACTCAGATTTCGATTGATGATGTTCATGTTAAGAAACAAGAAGAGTTCCGTCCCGGTGGTATCAAATCGGAACGGGGAAAAAGAAAGTATATCCACAATACAATTGCCCATATATCAAAGGCAGAAGTTGGAACGTATGTGTTAAATGGTCCCGGCACAAAAGATGTTTTACTTTTTTTAACTGCATTTCTGTTTCACAATGGCTTGATTGGTAACCGTATCCAATTTTTTACCGACGGCCATAAAACCTTGAATAGTTCAATTTTCAAGGGGTTCAGTTGGTATAAGAATATTGGGATCATCCTTGATTGGTATCATTTGGAAAAGAAATGCAAAGAACAATTGAGCTTGGCATTGAAAGGACGTAACATCCGCAACGAGACGCTTGATACGCTTAAGCCGTTATTGTGGCATGGCCTGACCGATAAGGCTGTGGCCCATCTGGAATCAATTGGTAAAGATTCTATAAAAAAAATAGAGTCGTTAGATAAGCTGATGGAATATCTGAAAAGGAATAAACCGTACATTCCTTGCTATGCAGTAAGGAAAGAACTGAATTTATGTAATTCCAGTGCTATCGGTGAAAAAATGAATGATCTTGTA
Organism: uncultured Desulfobacter sp.; assembly: GCF_963666695.1. Lineage (GTDB taxonomy): Bacteria > Desulfobacterota > Desulfobacteria > Desulfobacterales > Desulfobacteraceae > Desulfobacter. Next base: position 3,019,148 of record NZ_OY762947.1, on the reverse strand, counting down.
GTCTCAAGCCGTCAGAAACATAATGGGATGAGTTGGTCAAAAAAAGGCTCTTTAGGCCTGGCAACAATCACAGCAATAAAACGCAACAAAGAAAATGATAAATGGTTTGAAACAAAGAGTTTGGATTTTAAACTAGTTGCTTGAGGCCACCCGCACAGGTCGAAACTTTTTTGGATAATGATGCAAAGTATTTCACTATTTTATGAAAATTTCTACTTAGCCTTTAGGAAAAATATGTTTAGATCCGGGTTAAATGGTTTACATAAATAGAGGACATGTTTTTTATAAATTATTTTTCCTCGGTCTGCCGGCTTTCCCCGGAAAAGCACGCCTGCCAAGCATTATGCTGATTTCATCCTGAAATCGTTTGGCCCTCAATGCAAAATCTCTATTCGTGGCTTTTCTGATTTGGTCTATTTCATCAGGTTCCAATTCATTCCAGTTTATAACAGAAATCAATAATATTATGGTCAAATCGTAAGTTTCTGTTCAAATGCCCCCGCTGGTCCTCTGTGCCTCCTTTGGCTCATGTTCCGGGGTTGACATGACTGATAGCTTCTCAACTCAAAAAATCAAATAAAGTATACCTTTTTGACAGTCTATAAAATGCCGTCAAAAAGATCATTCTTTTTATTGTTGACACTTTTTATAAAAAGGTCAAAGGCATTATTGACAGTTGAATAGAGATTTTTACCGGGAAAGATGTCATGACCATTTTTACTTAGAGACCATACCAAACCGGGGCCAAACCCTCAATGCCATACAAAGGGGCAGTGGGGAAATCAGGATTTGTAGACGTCTCGACGATGACCGATACGAACCACAACGACTTTTACAACGACGTCCTGAATTTCACAAATAATTCGATAATCCCCAATGCGATACTTCCACAAGCCGGCCAAATTGCTTTTCAGGCCGTCACCGAATCGCCTGGGGTCTTCTTCAGTGGCAATTCTTTCAAACAGGTACCGCAAAATACGCTTTGCCTGTTGCCGATCAATTCGAGCAAGTTCCTTTTCAGCATCCTTTTGAAATTCAACTTTCCAGGCCATATTGCTCCATCAAATTTTCAAGAGGAATAGTCTGATCTCCGCTGCGCTTCATATCTTCAATGCGTTTTTCGGCTAAATAAACATCTTCCATTTCATCTATATATTTCAAAATGGCTTCACGGATATAAAAGGCTTTTGACCGACCCGTTTCTAAAGCCAGGGCCGCTAATCTTTTTTCTGTTTCCTCAGGTAATCTTACTGATGTTGGCATATTAACTCCTTTTCATGAATACATGTATTTATTTTATACTTCAAAAAAAATTTGTCAACTACCCCATTGTACAACAGAGGGGTTGATATCAAGTTCCGGTAGGACCAGAGGATGGGATAATCGGCAATAGGACCCGTCGTGCGATCAAGCGATTTCAGAAACAGCAATCAATTCGAATTGATGGTGAGCCGTCGAAAAAAGTTACTCAATAAGCTGCGGATAGCAGTTGATAGCTAACTGTAGCGGCTTGGAATAAAAAAGCCCAGGGCTCGGAATAATTCCGATTTTGGGCTCTGATTATACGTTACTACGAGATAAGCTGGGCTCACATTGATTTTAATATGTTTCTCGTGAGTCGTAAGTTTTTTATGAGAAAATATTCTTTAACTTCAATGGGTCGCTCTCGGCCATAAGCGGAACTTCGTTTAGACTTTCAAGTTACCAAACATCCCCGAATAGGTGATGGCTTCATATATTTTTTTCATCGCCTAACCTGCTTCTTGATCTAAAAACATTGAGGAGCGTTTGCCACAGGGTTCACCCATGAGATACGGTCGCATACTCTCCCAAGTTTCGCCACACTAGCTCTCTCGCCAACACGGAACCTCGTTTTCCAACATAAGCCCTATAGCAATATTTTTGGGAATAGTCTTGTTATTAGGCATTGGCTTTAGCCAACCACAATTGTACAACCCCGATTTATCTCTGTTAAAATCCCAATCAGTTTTCCTTTTGCGCAAGCCTTCGCCCGATTGTATTTGAGGACACACCGAGCAATGCCGCGACTTCTCCTTGTGTTTTTCCCTGCTTCAACAATTCATGCATATGCTGAACTTGTCCCTGTGACAAGGCTTTGGGACGCCCGATATGTTTACCGCGCTTTTTGGCGGCCTTCATTCCGGCTTTTGTGCGCTCACTTATCAGGTCACGTTCAAATTCTGCCAGTGCGCCCATGATATGAAATACCAGCTTGCCGCCTGTCGTGGTGGTATCGATTCCGTCCGTCAGGCTTTGGAACCCTGCCCCCTGTTCCTTAAACTGCTCGATCAAATTACACAGAAAACCCAGAGAACGCCCCAGACGATCCAGTTTCCAGACAACTAGAATATCTCCTTTTTTAATTGCTGAAAGTGCTTGGGAAAGACCGTCCCGCTCTTTGGCAATACCGCTGATCCCGTCATCGGTATAAATGGCCTCACATCCGGCAGCCGTGAGAGCATCAATTTGTAAATCAAGATTTTGTTCATCCGTGGAGACACGGGCATAGCCTATTTTCATGCAGATGTTTTTGACAGACCCTTTTGATTATTTCAAGGTGTAATTATTTCAAGAGGTTAATAGTCCCCGTTTTTTGTGTCAAAAGGGTTCCCTTTTGGGGCCAGAACAAGGTTTCAGCCCACCCACCCCCTTTTTTTTACAGTGGGGGCCAGCGGGGCATTTGAACAGAAACTTCAGATTTCATACTCGCGGGGCCATCTCAAACCGTAAACTCCTGTGGTGGGTTATGTCCCTTTGTTTAGAGGAACCATAGCTACGTGTAGCGGCTCGGAATTATTCCGATTTTGGGCTCTGATTATACGTTACTACGAAATAAGCTGGGCTCTCATTATGCGTTAATAGGGGTAACCCCATGTACGTGAAGCTTCTATTTAAATGTTTCGGTATTGTTGGATGGATCTGAAGTTGATAAGTATTGGATAATCACAACAATGCTTTTGCCAGTCCTGCCTTTTTCAAAATGAAGGACAGTCAACAATGATACCATTAGTGCTTAGTTAAATATGTGACAAACAAATTGAAGAAAAAATTTGTAAGTCTTTCCCGATGATGCTAATAGTTTTATCATTGATTCTTTAAATATTCATCCAGGTCTGGTTATTCTTACTTTTCGGATGCTATCCCGTTAGATAATTGAATACAAAAGATGAACGGAAACTACAGATCAATTTGTTGGCGCGCGGCAGATCGGCTGATGTCGTGCAATTTCTCACAGCAAGGAGGAAGACCATGTTTAAAGTGTTCTTGTTTCGATCGGCAGTCGTCTTGGCCGCGATGATGCCATTGGCGAATCCGGCTTTAGCCACGCAAATTAACCATGGGGCAACGAGCATTACCATGGATTTCGTCACAGTTGGGGACCCTGGCAATTCGGGCGAACTATCGGGTGCTATCGCTGGCGGTTATGGGCCAAATCGAATCACAGGTGCCGTTGACTACGTGTACAAAATTGGCAAGTACGAGGTCAGCGAGGCTCAGTGGGATGCGGTGGTCGGAGCCAACTTGACCGATTCGCTCGATGATCCCGGCTATTGGAGCGATAACCAGCCGGTGGCGGAAATTTCTTGGCACGACGCAGCGATGTTCGTCAACTGGCTAACCACTGGGGACGTAACCGCTGGCTACTACTCGATCAGCGGCGGGCTGGCCACGCCCAACCCACTTGGCCACGCTGCCTATGCGGCGAAGTATGGCACAACCTATTTCCTCCCGACCGAGGACGAATGGTACAAGGCGGCGTATTATGATCCTAACAAATTAGGCGGGGCGGGGTACTGGGACTACCCGACCAAGCATGACAGTCCTAATGTGCCCGATGGCATCAGCTTCCTCGGAGACACATTCGAAGCTGTGTACTGTGCCGGCTATAACCAGGGCAGGCCGAACGATGTGGACAACGCCGGAGTTCTCAGCGCATACGGTACGATGGGTCAGGCTGGGAACGTCTGGGAGTGGAACGAGACTCTGATCGATCAGTGGCGTGGAGTGCGTGGCGGATCGTTTATCCCTTACTCAAGCGACATGCATGCGTCCATGCGGGGCTACGACGACCCAATGACAGAGGACAACGACATGGGGTTCCGAGTCGCAGTTGTTGTTGTTCCTGAGCCCGGCACTATCACCTTGTTGATGTCGGGACTATTTGCCTTTTTGATTTTGCAGAGACGCCATCGACCTAAGCATATGCAATGCTCGGTTGTAGGGAGACACATATAATTGGGATAGGACTCCCTATCACTGAGGAGCCCTCCCGATTTGCATGACTGAGAAAAATAGGCAGGATCTACCTATAACCATATTGGCCCATTCTGCCTAATATGCTGTTAGCAAGCAATATTGATTGGTTTGCAGAAAGCAGAAAATTGAGAGCATGCATTTAACTGGATGACTCGATAATGAAAATCGAACTCAGCAACGTTCAAGATAACCTAAAAGGAGGTATTTCAAAATGGAACGTAACAAAAAACTTTTCATTTATAATAACACCCGCAAGGATCAAGTATGGCAAATTTACTCTGAGGGTGTAATCAACAAAAGGATTACGGTTGGTCAGGCAAGACACATTTATACTCTTACCCTCAGTGGCGATGTGATAATTCAGTTTAGAGTTGATAATGATGTTTACCTTAATGCTATCTACACATACAGCACTGACAGTTGGTCGAGCCATACTGATAACCCAAATTTGATACAATTCTCCACATCTCAGAGTGTGGTAAACGTTACATCAAGCTATGACCCAGACAGTGAATAATAAAAAATCATAGTGTTAATCTTAAGGTTGCAGCACGTTACGTCAGAAATTGATAGTCTCAGGTTCCCGCACTTAGGGGGCAGTTCCTGATTTTGATGAATGAAAACGAAAAAGCATGCTAACCAGTCATACCAGCGGATTTGCGGGGTGGAGCGAAGCGAAGCTCCGCAAACCGCTGAATTTTGCGTTAAAGAGCACATTTATATCAAAATCCAGCCTCTGATTAAATCCTGGGAAAGCGACACTTATGTCTATTATTTTTGTCCAAAGCTCTTATTGCAAGGGGTGTTGACTTCTTTTGTTATTGGTGAGCTGCTGCTACATTTAATGAAACTATCGGAATTCGGGGGACATTATTTAATTCAAACAGTAATTGAGTAAGGTGGCCCCCAAATTGTATTAAAGGCGCTGCAGGTTGATTTTTCCCGAAAATTGAAACCGGCTTATTTGGCGTGGGTAATGATCCGCCAATTTGCCTCGGCAAATTCAGCCGCCCCGGCAAACTTGCTTTTGCCGTCAACCGGCAGGATCCGGATACTGCGAACATTCCGGCCCAGATCTTTGGTCTGGGCCGGGATGGTGTATACGCCGCCGGCGGCCTGTGTTTTCACTTATCTAAAGGTGAACGAATTTGCAAGACCCAAATCCACGGCCCTGGTTTGTCGGCATTGAAGCGTGGGACAAGGCCTTTGAGTATACCGAGGGGCAATACAGAAACACTTTTATTTGCCGGTCATTTGGGTGTTCATCTGCTTTGTGCCGAGGTGCTGCTGCAATGTGGGTATATTGAAGAAGCCCGTGTCGGGGGGGGGGGGGCGCAAGCTTTACCGCAGGTTTTCCTTATTGTCATTAGTGAGGGGTTGCCTATCGATTAACATTTGAATATACTTGATAAACCAATGCTATAGAATTCGGGGGGGCAGCAATGACCGCACAGCCGCAGGAAAAAGATAAAATGACACCAGCCGAATATCTTGCACTTGAGAGAGGTTCGCTTGATGTTAAGCATGAATTTTTTGATGGTTACCTTTTTGCTATGGTTGGAGCCGGAAGACGTCATAATCGTATCAATGTTAATCTGGCAGGAGAATTAAGAAATAAATTCAAAGCGGATAACAGTGCTTTTAATCTATTTTCCAATGACATGCGGGTTAAAATTGATCAGAACTATGTTTATCCGGATATTGTAATTTATTGCGGTGATGCCCAGTTTGAGGATGATGAGTTTGACACATTGACAAACCCGGTTGTTATCATGGAGATTCTTTCAGATTCAACCGAAGCCTTTGACAGGGGGAAAAAGTTTGCTTATTACCAGGCAATCCCCACGCTTCAAGAGTATATTCTTGTTTCTCAACATGAATATTTTATTGAACAATTTACACGCAAAAATAGCGGCAAATGGGAATATGGTTCATACAAAGGCACAAATCAGGTTCTAAAGATGGAATCTGTTCCGTGTGAATTGCCGCTGTCTGAAATTTACTGGGACATTGAGTTTGAATCCTTCTGAATCCTTCTGAATCCGGGCATTTAGACACCCCACTAATGATTTAGTACCACCTGGTGTCCGTTGAGAAACAGTTTCTCTTTCTTGATATGCATATCAAGGGACAAAAGGTCGCCTTTAGTAACGAACAATCCGGTGGTCATTCCTGGTAACAGCGGCTCCGTCAGATTCGGGATCCCGCCTGCAAGGGCATAGGGCAGGCTCAGTTGAGCATCCAGGTCAAAAAAAGAAAACATCATGTCCGGTTGCATGGCAAAAACAAAAATATTAGAGGGGTCCAAATCCTTTTTCAGGCTAAGGTTCAGGCTTCCGGATACCTTTCCTTCGGGCAGATCAATATCCAGGCCGGTGACTTCTATGCCCAGCCCCTTTTTGAGCAAACCATTGAGCGCGGACATCAGTTGTGGCGTGTTCCGGGCCATTTCATCCTTTAAGGTGTCCTGGAAATCACCGGGAGTGCCGTCTGTTTTTTCAAAGCGTTGGCCTGCCTGGGTCATCATGTCTGAATACAGGACCATGAGCTGTTCAACGGATGTCGTATCCATCTGTTTCAGCTTAAGGGTAGCGGCCCAGTCCGACAAAGACTTGCCGCCCAGTTCAATGCGGTCCACATGAAAATCCGTGGCCATGGTTATGGATGTTTTATCCTCGGACGCGTTTGTATCAAAGTTGACGGTGATGCCTGAAAGATTTACGGGATCTGACTTTCCGTCATTTATGTTCAGCTGTTCCAGCGAACATGTATTTTTTCCGGCCCAGATAATGTCTGTGAGCTGGTACAGATCCGATGTAAACGTGACCGGTCCCATCACCAATTCACTGCCCTGGGATAATCCTTCCCACCGGCCTTTTGCATCCAGGGTCTCAAACCCCTTCCTCGTGGAAATGTCCAGATTCAAGGCATGAACATCAACCTTTTTCCCCTTTTCTTCAATGGAAAAGGCGTTCATCTGTATTGTGGACCTCATGGAGCCTGTAAGGGAAAACCGGGTCTGGATGGACAAAGGATCTTTGCCGTTCAGGCGGGTGTTCACCCATTGCGTGTACCAGGGATTTTCTTTAAGACTTGTTTGTGAATTCGCATAGAAAAACCCGTGTGTTCCCTGGTCTACCAGTACCAGTTGCGCCGTCTCGCTTCCGGGGAAAGCATTGGCATTTTCAATGCACCACTTGACACGGGAAGAAAACAGGCCCCGGTCATATTCAAGGATTTTTATCCGAAAACCTGTCCCGGTGTTGGCTGCTTTGGTGTTATTTTCTTCAATAGCTGATTTAATCGTACGTTCCATGACGATGCCGTTGGCAATGGGAAGGCCGGCAGCAGATACAACAGCCAGGCAGATTAAAATGATCAATAATTTTTTCATAGGTTTTCCTTCAGACGATCTTTCAGTCCGGACCGCCGCAACGCGGTCCTGTTATTGTCAAAGGCCGTTTTAAAGGCCCGGGTGGATCCCACAATAATGACAAGGAATTTTCCACGGGTCATGGCCGTATACAGCAGATTCCTCTGGAGCAGCGGAAAATGGGCCGTGGTCAGGGCAATAACCACCGCATCATATTCCGAGCCCTGGGATTTATGAACGGAGACCGCATAGGCCAGGGTCAGTTCGTCCAGTTCCGGCAGATCATAGGCAACGGTTCTGCCCTCATAATCCACAAGCACCTGGCCAGTGGATTTATCCGCCTCGATCACCCGTCCAATATCCCCGTTGAACACCTCTTTGTCATAATTATTTTTCAGATGCATGACCTTATCACCGGTTTTAAAGGTGTGACCATGGGATTCAATACCACCGGAGGCGTCATTTAAAACCGCCTGAAGCCGCTGGTTCAGGCTGATGGTACCGGCCTCTCCCTTGTGCATGGGGGTAAGCACCTGGGTTTCCCGGATGTGGGGAAAGGCCTTGGGAATTCTTTGGGCACACAGCTCACAGATGGTGTCAGCCACACGGGCCGGCGTGCTGGTTTCAATAAAATAAAATTGGGAGGGCTGGTCCGGCTTTGCCGATTTTATGTCCGGCATCTGTCCGTTTCTGATACTGTGGGCATGCATGACAATGGGGCTTTTTTGGGCCTGGCGGAAAATCCGGGTCAACGGAAACACCGTCACCTGTGCCGAATCAATAATATCCGACAACACATTACCCGGCCCTACGGAAGGCAGTTGAAAGGTGTCCCCCACCAAAATTAAATTGGCTCCGGCCGGCAAGGCCTCGACCAGACGGTACATGAGCTGGGTATCCACCATGGAGACCTCATCCACCACCAGAAGGTCCAGGTCCAAAGGATTGGTGAAGTCATGTTCAAAGCTGTCAGTCTCCTGGTTAAAGCCCAAAAGTTTGTGAAGGGTTTTGGCCCCTCGCCCGGTCACTTCGGATAGACGCCGGGCGGCCCGCCCCGTGGGGGCGGAAAGCATCACCTTCAGGCGAAGGGTTTTGAATACAACGCACAACGCCTTTATCAATGTGGTTTTCCCTGTACCGGGTCCGCCGGTGATAATGGAAATTTTGCAGCCCATAATCCGGGTCACCACATCCAGTTGCTCCTGGGATAACTGAACCGCCATGGCGGAGAGCACCTGTCCCTGGATTAAATCTTCATCAACGCGGAAATCAGGATTGGGCATGGATAAAAGCGCCTTGATTCGCCGGGAAATACCGGCTTCAGCCTTATGTAAAGGCGCAAGATACACCTGGTCCTTTTCAATCACTACGTCGTTATCCGCATCCAGACTCCCGAGCGCATCTAAAAGTTTTTCCTCAGGTACCCCCGCCCTTTGAATACAGGCCCGGATCAGATCCTGTTTTTCTTCAAACACATGGCCGTCCTGCTCCAGGTCCAGCAAGCGGCAGACCAGACAGGCTTTAAGTCTTTCTTCGTCCTCTTTTTCCGTACCAAGCCCCCTTGCCAGTTCATCCACAGCAGCAAAACCAATGGCAGGAATGTCCCGGGCAATGCGAAAAGGATTCTGGGTCAACACCTCCAGGGCGTGGTTTCCATATGTTTTAAGGATGGCTGCGGCCTTGGCCGAATCAATGCTGGTGCCCTGGAGCATTTCCATGACCCGCCGCACTGAATGGTGGGTATTCCAGGCCGTTTCAATCATTTTCTGTTTGGCCTTGCCGATCCCGTATACATCAAGAAGCCGGCTCGGCTCATTTTCAATGATCTCCAAGGTCTGTTCCCCAAAGGTATCTACGATCCTGTCGGCCAGCTCCAGGTTAATGCCGGGAATGATACCGGAGCTTAGGTATTTTCGAATACCTGCCATGGAGGAGGGCAGGGTGACTTCAAACGAGGCAGCCTTAAACTGCTCTCCGTATTTAGGATGGCTGGTCCATGTGCCCTTGAGTTTGAGTCGCTCCCCCTGGGCTACCCCGGGCAGATGCCCCACCACGGTAATGGCATCGGCCACCTTGGGCACTGACACACGGCAGACGGTATAATGATTTTCCGGGTTCTGGAATGTAACCCGGGACAGGGTTCCGCTGATGGTAATCATGACGCCCTATTGCCGGACGAAAATTTAGCGGTTATCCAACAGGCTGCCTCGTAAAGATCTTTGGCGATGAAATCGGGGGCAATCCCTTTTTTTGTCAAAGCGGCCAAGGCCTTTTCCCCGTTGCCGGTCTTAACCAGTATGGTTTTGGCACACCCGGCATTCTTACCGCACTCAATATCTTTGGCGGAATCTCCCACCATAAAAGATTTGTTTAAATCAATGCCATGGCAGGCCACGGCCTGAAGAATCATTCCAGGCTTGGGTTTTCGACAATCGCATTCCTGATCCGGGGTATGCGGACAAAAGAATATATCTTTGATCCGGCCACCGGCCTGTTCCACCCCGTGGGTCATTTTTTTTAAAACGGCATCAAGGGTCCGGTCGGATATCATACCGCGGCCCACAGCCGATTGGTTGGTGATCAGAATCACCTGGAAACCGGCGGCATTCAAAAGAGCAATGGCGTCCGGACTTTTGGGGATGAAATGGAATTCGTCCGGATGTTTGATATAGGCGTCGGAATCATGGTTGATCACACCGTCCCGATCCAGAAAAACAGTATATCTCGTCATTGTCTTTATTAATCGGCTACGGCAAAGGCATGCTGAAACCCTTCCCTGTCCATAAGTCTCTGGCTGAACGTCACGGCATCATTGAGGTTGGTGAATTTACCAATCCTCACCCGGTGAAATTGCCCCCGGTGATCCGCATAGGGAACAATATGGGCATTAAGATAATTTTTAGACAACTTGATTCGGTACTGATCCGCATTGGTTCTCACCTTGAATGCCCCTACCTGCACCGTAAAATTGCCTTTCCAATAATTTACGGGGGTAAAGTTTACAGGGGAGTGGTCTTTCTTGGAATAGGCCGTTGCCTTTCCAAGGGCGGTTACCTTTACCCGGCCAGTGCCGGGGCCAACTATACCAATGCCCCGGGCTGCTTTATAGGACAGATCTATGATCCTGCCCGCCACAAAGGGGCCCCGGTCATTGATGCGCACTGTGATTGTTTTGCCGTTGTTCAGGTTTTCAACCTTGACCCATGTGTTCATGGGAAGGGTTTTGTGGGCTGCACTCATGGCGTACATATTGTAGATTTCACCGTTGGATGTTTTTCGACCGTGGAATTTTTTGCCGTACCAGGAGGCGTATCCTTTTTCCACATACCCGCTTGCTGAAGCCATGGGATAATAGTGTTTTCCTGCAATGCGATAGGGGCGCTGGGTGGGTTCGGTTCCGCGGTATTGTTTCTCCGCAGATTTGCTGCGGCCGGACTCATGGGCTCCGGCACCGCATCCGGCCACGGTAAGCGCAAGGCAGAGAATAAGGGCCGGCATTAATGTCCGGGTCGTATACTTTATACAGAATATCATTTTTTATTCCAGGGCCGTGTTAAGAACATCTTCCATTTTATCAGTAAAATAGAAGGTCATGGTGGACTTAATATGCTCAGGAACATCTTCCATATCTTTTTCGTTCCAAAGGGGCAGAATCAAAGACCGGATACCGGCCCTGTGTGCCGCAATCACTTTATCCTTAATGCCTCCCACGGGCAGAACGTCACCCCTGAGGGTAATCTCTCCGGTCATGGCCAGACGGGATTTCACTTTCCTTTTGGTGATCAGCGAGGCAAGGGTCGTAAGCATGGTTACCCCGGCAGAAGGGCCGTCCTTGGGAATGGACCCTTCGGGAACATGAATGTGGATATCATGGGTATCAAAAAAGGTGTCATCCACAGCCAGCCGGTCGGCATTGGCCCGGATGAAACTTAACGCAGTAGACGCAGATTCCTTCATGACATCCCCAAGCTGTCCGGTGAGCGTCAAGCCCTTTTTGCCGCCCTTCATGGCTACGGCTTCCACAAAAAGCACTTCACCGCCCACAGAGGTCCAGGCAAGACCCACTGCTACGCCCGGTGCTTTGATCCGGGTGGCCATATCAGGCATGTTCTGGATGGGACCTAAATATTCGGGAATTTCTTTGCGGCCAATGGTCAAATGTTCCACCTGGTGTTCGGCTATTTTAGCGGCAACCCCCCGGCATATGGCGCCGATTTGACGTTCCAGGTTGCGTAACCCTGATTCCCTGGTATACCCGGAAATAATCTGTTTGACCGCGCCCTGGGTTATTTTGATCTGGCCGGAATTGATGCCGTTGGCTTCCCGCTGTTTGGGGATGATATACCGGGTGGCAATTTTAAGCTTTTCCTCCTGGGTATAGCCGGTAAGCTCCAGAACTTCCATCCTGTCCCGCAGGGGTGGTGGAATGGTGTGCAGCACGTTGGCTGTGGTCAAAAACATGACATCGGACAAATCAAAGGGTACATCCAGGTAATGGTCAACAAAATTCTGATTCTGTTCCGGATCAAGGACTTCAAGCAGGGCGGATGATGGATCTCCGTGGTAGGAGGAGTTGACTTTATCAATTTCATCCAGCATGAAGACGGGATTTTTTTTCCCGGCTGTTCTTAAATGCTGGATGATCCGGCCCGGCATGGCCCCTACATAAGTCCTCCGATGTCCCCGGATTTCAGCCTCGTCTCTGACGCCGCCCAGGGCAATGCGGACAAATTCCCGGCCCAGGGCCCTGGCAATGGATTGTCCCAGGGACGTTTTCCCCGTGCCTGGGGGACCTGCAAAGCATAGTATAGGGCCTTTGGAGTCTTTTTTGAGTTTACGCACGGCCAGAAATTCCAATATCCGCTTTTTGGGCTTTTCAAGGCCATAGTGGTCCTGGTCCAAAATCTTCCTGGCCTTGGCAATATCCAGTCCATTTTCGGTATAGTCATTCCAGGGCAGGGAGGTCAGCCAGTCAAGATAGGTGGATGATACGACATATTCGGAGGATGAGGGATTCATCCTTGAAAGGCGTTCCAGTTCACGCTGTGCTTCTTTTGTGGCCTCTTCGGGCATGGGGTTATCCTTGATCAGGGTTTTGTATTCCCGGACCTCAACGGATTCCTGGTCGGTTTCCCCAAGCTCCTCTTTAATCGTTTTGAGCTGCTGGCGCAGGTAATATTCGCGCTGGCGCTTGTCCATGTCTTCCCGGACCTGATTCTGAATTTTAGAACCCATTTCAAGAATATCAAGCTGGTCATTAACCAGGCGGGTGACCTTTTTCAGACGGCGGTTCACATCAATCAGTTCAAGAACCTTCTGTTTTTCATTAACAGGGGCATTAATGGTGGAGGCCACCATGTCGGCAAGTGCGCTGGGTTCCTGCAGGTTTTTAACCATCTGGCTTATTTCCGCCGGCAGCCCCGGCGAAAGTGCCACGATCTTTTCGTACTGTTCAACAATGTTGGCCATCAGTGCCCGGTTTTCCTTGTTCCTTTCGTTGTTACGGCTTTTAAGAACGGAAATGCCGGCATGCATATACCCCCGGTTTTCCAGGTACTCTTCGACCTTGAACCGGTTCAGGCCCTGGATGAGCAGCTGGGCCTTTTCATCTTCCATTTTGGACATTTTAAGAATTACGGCGACGGTACCGATGCGGCACAGGTCGTCGGCCGTGTGTCTGGAATCAATATCCGAACGCTTTGACAGCAGGAGGCCAAGCATACGGTTGCCGGACATGGCATCGTCAATCAGGTCAATGGCTTCTTTCTGGATCAAAACCAAGGGCAACACCATTTTGGGAAACAGATTGGTATCCACTATGGGAAGAATGGGCAGTTCGTCAGGTATGTCGTCAGTGGTGATGGGGACGGAGGGATGGTTTAATTCATCCATTCGTTTTCCTTTTTATGTACAATCGCCTAATCCATTGGGCTTTTTAATTTTTTTTGGGGTCATTCCCAAGCGTCAATAGACCCGGTCTATCCCATGGCTGTTATAAAAAATCAATGGGCATTTTCTGTTCGGAAGAATAATTCTCCTGGAGCTGTTTTCCTAATTTCAGCTCAAGAAACCCGTTGGCATATGAAGCAGATACTTTTTCCATGTCAATGACACTGGGCAGATAAAGGACACGCTCAAACCGTCCGAATTGTATTTCTGCAAGCCTGTAGGTGGCGGTGGGGTCCGGCTGGCTGCTTTTACGCAACCCGGAAATTTTTACGGCTTTATCCGAGAGTTCAACAATTATATTCTCCCGGCAAACGCCTGCGATTTCAGCCTGGATAATGATTTTATCCCTGGTTTCAAAAATATCCATCTGGGGTCTCCAGATTCGTTTTGAAAAGCAAAACATGGGATTAACGGATTGAAACATATCGTCAAAAGACTTCTCTTCTGTGGCCGGTGTTTCAATATGATTACCAAATCGAATTTCTATCTGTTCCATAAAATGCTCCTGATAATGATTTGACAGAATACCATCTGGCATAAATGTTGTAAAGTACTATAAAAATTAAATGGTTATCAAACCGGCCGGTCAAGTATCTCGCGAATAACCCTTGAGAACTTGTCCATGGAAAAGGGTTTTTGTAAAAAGCCGTGGCATCCGTCACGAAGCATAATTTTCATCTCTTCATCCATGCGGACACCACTGGAAATCAGTATCTTTATGTCTGGGTCCAGTTTTCGAATCCCATAAAACGCCTCCTTGCCGTCCATGACAGGCATGATCAGATCCAGGATTACCAGCATAATCTTACCAGGATGTTTTGCTAACAGGTCCAGACATTCCCTGCCATTGCGGGCCTGGAGGACGTGGTACCCTAAGGCTTCAAGAAGGCTTACCCCCACCTCGAGGACTTCATCCTCGTCATCCACAATAAGAACGGTTTCCCCGCCTTTGGGCATCAGATCAAACGCGCCACTCTCTTCTTCAGTACGTTGAATATCCACGGGGGCCAGACCGGGCAGTGCCACCCTGAATAGCGATCCGGCATTTTTTTTGCTCTCCACAGTGATAAACCCACCATGATTTTTTACAATGCCGAATACCGTTGACAGCCCTAATCCCCGTCTTTTTATATCCCCGGGCATATTGGTGGAGAAAAAGGGGTCAAAAATTTTTTTCTGAATGGCTTCATCCATGCCGATTCCGGTATCCTGGATACTGATTTCCACGTAAGCACCGGGTACCACGTCAAAATGAAAGCAGTTGGTAGCCTTGATTGTTATATTTCGGGTCTCTATAGTAAGCGAGCCGCCATCCACCATGGCCTGGGAGCCATTGACCAAAAGATTAAGCAACACTTGTTCAAGCTGGGAGCGGTCCCCGTTTACCTTGTAAAGATCCGGTGCCGGCTTTTTTTTAATGACTATATTTTTTTTCCCCGGCTGAAAAACATTGAGGGCCATGTCCACGACCTGGTTGATATCCAGGGTATTAACCTGATACTTCCCCCCGCCGGCAAACCCTAGAAGATTACCGGTAAGTTCCGCTGCAGCCTCAATCAGCCGGGTCATTTGCCGGATGTGATCTTTTATTTTTTCCGGCCGGTTTACGTTAATCCCCATCAGGGATAAATGCCCCTGAAGGGCCATAAGCAGATTGTTAAAATCATGGGAAACACCGCCGGCCAGCACACCAATGGCTTCCATTTTCCGGGCCTGATTTTCCCGGATCTGTCCGGACTTGATTTCCGTAATATCCGATACTGTGATTAACACGCCCTGGGAATGGTCACCAGGGTCCAGCCAGCAGGCCCGAAGGCGGCAGTCAAAAGCGGTGTCGTCCACCCGTGACAACCGGGAGTCAACCGTCGCCGTTCCTGTACGGTTAATTCCTGTGATAAAGATATTGTAGACACGCTTAAACTCTTTATCCGTGGGAAAAAGGGCCCGGACCGATCTGCCTTCCAGACTGCGGTATTCATGGCCGGTCATGGCGTGACAGGCAGGGTTTGCCCAGTAAATTTTGGTGCGGTGAAGAATACAGATACCCACAGGGGAATAGATTAATATATTTTTGATGTTTTTCCGGGAAAAAAAATCTGACTCCGTAAAATAATAAGGATGCGCCTGCTCAGGCTCGCCCTGTTGAATAAAAATAGAATCAAGAGATGTGCGATAATGTCCCTGGGTCATAAAACACTGCCCTCCAAAAATTGACGAGCGCTTAGATTATTTGGTAAATATACCAGAATTTTTAATTAAGGTCACCCAAAATGCACTTCAAACCCATATATGGCGCTTTATTGCCCCTTGTTCCTGCATTGGTCGCCGGTCTAATGCTTTTTTCAGCATTTCCGGGTCCAGGTTTTTATCCGGCAGCCTTTTTTGCCCTGGTTCCGTTATGGCTGTCCATTAAGCGGCTTGATTCAATGCAGGCTTTTTATGCAGGTATTGGCACAGGGATCGGTTTTTATCTGCCCCTTATTTACTGGATTTCTCCTACCCTGACCGAATACGGTGGTCTGAATCCTTTCGTCGCCATGTCCTGCCTGTTGCTTTTGGTCTTGTACCTGTCTCTTTACACGGGTGTTTTTGCCTTGGCCATGAAACGGATACCGGTCCCTGAAGGCCTTGTTCCATTTTGGGGGGCTGTGGCCTGGGTCGCCCTGGAATATATCAGGACACATTTGTTTTCCGGCTTTCCCTGGGGGGTGCTTGGTTACAGCCAGTATCCTAACCTTGCGTTCATTCAGGCGGCGGACATCTTCGGGGTCCTGGGGATCTCCTTTCTGCTGGTGCTTGCCAACGGGGTTTTGGTCTCTGTCTTTAAGGCGTTTTCCCAAAAGGCATGGCCTAAAAAAACAAATATGGCAGGCTTAGGCCTTGCAGTGGTCCTACTTTGCTCGGCGTTTATCTACGGCCATTTAAAATTGGCACAGATCCATGGGCAGATGAAAGGGGTACCTTCCCGGAAAATTTCGGTTATCCAGGCCAACATTTCCCAGGATCGGAAATGGGATAACGTATTTATTGATGAAACCATAGACCGGTATTCCCGGTTATCCCTCCAGACGGTTCCCTGCGATCTTGTGGTGTGGCCGGAAACAGCCTTGCCGTTTTATTACGGCATGGATCCTGTACCCTCGAACCGGGTGGATGCCATGGTGAGAAAGGCAGGTACCTTTTTTCTCATCGGCATCCCTGCCGCCCAGCCTTCGGACCAGGGGTTTTTATACTACAACCGGGCCTGTATGCTTACCCCCCTTGCCCTGCCAAAGGGCTATTATGACAAACATCACCTGGTGCCCTTTGGAGAGTATGTACCTTTCAAAAGCCTGCTTCGGTTTGCGGAAAAACTGACAGCCGGGGCCGGTGATTTCTCAAAGGGGCAAACCGGGCCGGTGCCGTTGAAATTCGGGACAGGAACAACCGGGGTTTTAATCTGTTTTGAGATCCTTTTTCCCAATATTGCCAGAGAGTTTGTGCTCAATGGGGCGGATATTTTAACCACCATGACCAATGATGCCTGGTTCGGCCGGACCCAGGCGGCACTCCAGCATTTTTCCATTGCCGTGTTCAGGGCTGTTGAAAACCGTCGCAGTGTGGTCCGGGCGGCAAACACAGGTATCTCCGGGTTTGTTGATCCTGCCGGAACCATTCTGGAAAAAACAGAAATTTTTACGGCCTGCGCGCTTACCCGTCAGGTTCCGGTCATGTCCGGCAAAACGTTTTATACCCGCCACGGGGATCTTGCCGCCAAAGCCTGCCTGGTTGCATTTTTTCTGATTTGTATGATAAAACCCATGAGAAAAAAATTTAGGAGATCTATATAATGAGTGTAGAATACAAACAGATCATCTCTTCCATAACTGCTAAAGCCAACCGGCTTAAGGAGTATCTTTGACCTCCCTGTAAAGGAAAAACGGCTTCGGGAACTTGAGCTTCTCATTGCCAGGGAAGATTTCTGGAATGATGCGGACAAAGCCACCGAAATGTTAAAGGAACGCACCTCCATCGCGGGCCTTATTGACACCTGCAATGCCATATTTTCAGACATTGAGGATGTTGAGGTGATGCTGGAACTGGCAAGGGAGGAGTCGGACAAGGCAGCCGAACAGGAAGCCGCTCAGATGCTGGCCCATCTGGAGAAAAAGGTAAAGCGCTTTTCACTGGAGATTACCCTGGACGGAGAAGATGATGCCAGGGACGCAATTGTTTCCATCAATGCCGGTGCCGGGGGAACGGATTCCCAGGACTGGGCGGAAATGCTGTTCAGGATGTATACCCGGTGGATTGATAAAAAGGGGTACAAGTGCCAGGTCATTGACTTTCAGGAGGGAGACGAAGCCGGTATCAAGGGCGCAACCCTCCATGTTTCCGGCCCAAACTGTTACGGATTCATGAAAGCCGAATCCGGTGTGCACCGCCTGGTTCGGATTTCCCCTTTCAATGCCAGCGGCAAACGCCAGACCTCTTTTGCTGCGGTTTTTGTTTATCCGGAGATCAAGGACGAAATTAATATCGACATTGATGAAGGGGATTTGCGAGTCGATGTGTACCGGGCCAGTGGGGCCGGCGGTCAGCATGTTAACAAAACCAGTTCCGCCGTACGTATCACCCATGCACCATCAGGCGTAGTGGTCCAGTGTCAGCAGGAATCTTCCCAGCACCGGAACAGGGAGATTGCCATGAAAGTGCTTAAGTCCCGGCTCTATCAGCTGGAAAAGCAGAAACAGGAGCAAAAAAGGCAGAGCCTGCATGACGGTAAGGACGACAATGCCTGGGGCAGCCAGATCCGATCCTATGTACTGCATCCCTACAGAATGGTGAAAGACCATCGTATCGACCTTGAAATCGGGGATGTGGACCGGGTGCTGGACGGAGATCTTGATCCGTTTATTGAGGGGGTGCTGATGTCCGGCTCACTGAATAAATAGTGTTTGGACGAAAAGTCACCCATCTGCGGCGTTGCAAAAAAATTTACCAAATTATAAAATCGGGCCTCACAACCATGAGGTTGCTCCGGTTTTAAATTTTTCTGCGCCTTGCACCTGGGCAACTTTTCGTCCAAACACAGGTTTTCGTTCAGACACTAACTAAGGAACGGATTTTAAATAACTTGCCCATTTTGATATATCCGGGAGCGCAGGCGTCCCGCCTGCAGTAAAATGCAGGCGGGACGCCTGCGCTCCCAGGTCAAGTTATTTCGGTCTCATTCCTAAGAGGAAGGTTTTGACATTTTTATGCCGATAGATCCTGTGGAAATTATCAGGCAGTTTTATGATCCTGATTCAACGCTTTTTGCCCTTCTGGTGGAACATAGCAGACAGGTGGCTGCAAAAAGTTTGGAGATCGCAAAGGGGGTTGCCCACCTGAACCCGGACATGGACTTCATAGAAAAAGCAGCCATGCTCCATGACATCGGTATTTTTAAAACCCATTCTCCAAAAATCGGGTGTGTGGGTAAATACCCTTATGTATGTCACGGATACCTTGGGCGTGAACTTTTAGACGGGTTGGGTCTGCCCCGGGAATTCGGCCTTGTGTCCGAACGTCATACCGGAGCCGGCATCACCCTTGAAAATATTATTGACGCCGATTTACCCCTGCCCCACAGGGATATGGTGCCTGTCTCCCTGGAAGAAAAAATCATCTGTTGCGCAGACAAATTCTATTCAAAAAGCCCCAAGAAACGAGATAAAGCCATGACTCGGAAAAAGATTGAAAAATCCCTTGCCAAACTTAATCCGGGCCATGCACAAAGATTTTCCGCCTGGGCGGATGAATTTAATCTGTAAACAGCGAAGGTTGAAACTCGATCATCGAGTGAAACAAAGCCCTCAGAAGGATATGTTATGAAAGATGTTGTCATTGTATCAGCCTGCCGCACTGCCATCGGCGCCTTTGGCGGCACATTAAAAGACCTGAACGGGGCCTATCTTGCCGGCATTACCATGACAGAGGCCGTCAAACGGGCAGGGATTGATCCTGCCATTATTGATGATGTTCGCTACGGTACCTGTGTGGAGCACCACGATACCCTGAACACCACCCGGGTGGGCGCGCTTATGGCAGGTATTCCGGAGACAGTCCCTGCGGTTACCATCAACCGGGTGTGCATTTCAGGCATGGAAGCGGTCCTGTCCGGTATGGCCATGATCCAGGCAGGCATGGCCGATGTGATTCTGGCAGGCGGCACCGAGCACATGTCAGGTGTTCCCTATGCCGTACCCAAAGCCCGTTGGGGATGCCGTCTCCAGGATGCTAATTTTGTGGATGCCCTGATTCATTCCCTGCATTGCGGCTCCTATCTTCTGCCTTTTGATGAAACCTCACCTGTGGACACCACTCAGGCCCCGGCATCCTCTTTTTTGGGCAAGCCATATATTATGGGCCACACGGCAGAGTTCCTTGCCCAACATCTGGACATCAGCAGAGAGGCGATGGATACGGTTGCGCTTCGCTCCCATAACAATGCGGAACGGGCCGCCAACGACGGGAGTTTTGCCGATGAAATCGTTCCCGTTGAAGTGCCCCAGCGCAAAAAAGCCCCCATCATCTTTGACAAGGACGAACATTTCAGGCCCGGCATAACCCTGGAAGAACTTGCCGCCTTGCCGCCGGCCTTTATTCCAAAAATCGGTAAGGTCACTGCCGGTAACGCCTCGGGTATCAATGACGGCTCCACCGGCATGGTGATCATGTCCGCAGACAAGGCTAAGGAATTGGGCCTAACACCCATTGCAAAAATCAAAGCCACAGGCATGGGGGCCTGCCATCCCTCCTTAATGGGGCTCTCTCCGGTTCCGGCGGTCAAGGATTTAATGGCAAAATCCGGAATTACCATGGATGATTTTGACCTGATTGAGGTGAATGAAGCCTTTGCCGCCCAGTATCTGGGATGCGAAAAAGAGCTGAATCTTAACCGTGAGATCACCAACATCAATGGGTCCGGTATTGGTTTAGGTCACCCTATAGGCTCCACAGGCGCCCGGATTATGACCACGTTGATGTATGCCATGAAAAATAAAAGAAAAAATTTAGGCCTTGCCACGCTTTGCGGCGGCGGCGGTGTATCCATGGCTTGTGCAATCGAGATGTTGTAAAAAAGTTTGCCTTTTTACTTAGAAAAACGTAGATATAAACAATAATTTTCACCCTTTTACGATGTGTTGTTCCATGAAAAAGAGGCAAAATGCCAAGCTATTCAGACCCTTTATCGTGGATGTGGAAGCATCGGGTTTTGGCTATGAATCCTATCCCATTGAAATCGGATTGGCCCTTGAAGGGGAAAACAGGTACTGCAGCCTGATTAGCCCGGCAGACCGGTGGGTCCATTGGGATATGGCAGCCCAGGCCACCCACCACATTTCCCGGGAAATTTTGATCAGACACGGTAAACCTTTGGATCACGTGGCCAAGGAATTAAATAGTATTTTGAACGGCCTGACCGTTTATTCGGATGGATGGGCGATGGACAAATCCTGGGTGACCCGGCTTTTTTTCGAGGCCGGTATCCGCCAGGCTTTCACCATCAGTCCTTTGGAACGTATACTGACTGAACCCCAGATGGAAATCTGGCACGCCACCAAGGAAAACATTTTTATGTCCCTGGATTTAACCCGGCACAGAGCCTGTTCAGATGCCTTCATTATCCAGGAAACATTTTTCCGTACCCGGATGAAAACAATAGATCAGCCACTGAACTTGTAACCTAATTTTATAGATAAAACATCAGACCAATGACTTTACCCATAGACGACACCCCTGATGCGCCACTGCCTTTAAGCAAAACAAAGAAAAAAAAGACGGCTGAAAAACTTCAGAAGCTTGGAGAGGATTTAAGCCTGCTTTCCGTCAGTCAGCTTAAACAGCTTGATCTTGATTCCGAGCTGTTCAAGGCTCTGGTAGAGGCAAAATCCATCACCGCCAATGTGGCGGCCAGGCGCCACAGACAGTACATCGGCACCCTGATGAGACAGGTGGACCCTGAACCCATTCTGGCCGCACTTGAACAGTTGAAATCTGCCCCAACCGGTCTTTACAGTCCCAAATCCGAAATTGATTCACAAACTGACAAGAACATCCAGGTGTTTTTAGACAGATTGCTGGCCTGGGATGATGACGCCATGGAAAAAATTATGTCAACGGCCCCCGACATAGACCGCCAGCGCTTAAGACAGCTGATCAGAAATGCCAACAAAGATATAGCCAGGCAGAAAAAAAATTCAAAATCATTTCAGGCATTGAAAGAAATCATAGCCCGGATTTAGAGGATCTTTTGTTGATTTTGGACAATAAATTCAAACTAATCCGCGCCTTGAATACGAATAACAATTCGGCGCAAAATCTGTAGCATTAATTTTTTCCAAGCCCCTTACGTCAAAGAAATCAACGAAAACGAAGTACAAAAGGAATTAAATTGGCTTAAAAAAATATTTATGGGGATTTTGTATAAAGTATTACCTAATTTTGTCGATAACGACCTTTAAGAATGCGATCAACGTGAAAGAAAACAAAAAAATAAATAGAATCCCATGACTGCGCAATACAAGAAATGGGCTCCATGCACATGCAGGCTTATGTCCACAAACTTTTAGAGCAACCTAAGGATGACGCAATTCAGGTGGTTGCAAAAAGGAGCGTTAAACTAATATGGTATACAATGCCCTTAGTTCCTATCAGAAAATTCAGATCAACAGTGAAATCAATCCACAAAAATTGATCCTCATGCTTTATGAAGGCGCCATTAAACGTATTCACTTTGCCCGGGAAGGCGTCATAAACAAAGATCCCAAGCAAAGAGGCGAGAATCTGAGCAAGGCCATTGCCATTATCTCCGAGCTCAACGCATCCCTTCGTAATATTGAAGATGAACAAGTTTCTTTTCTAAGAGGCCTTTTTTTAGCCATGATGCAGGAACTTTGTAAAGTTTCTGTCACAAATGACATTCAAACCCTGGACCGGGCAACCAAATACCTGATGGAACTTAAACGAATATGGCAAACCAGTGTGATGGAGCACGGAAATACTGTCGAAAATACCAATGCTGAGACCGCACAAAAAAAAGAAGTGTCGCCTATGAGTTATTCAGGGTATGAAAAACATGGTCAAAAAACAAGTATTGCCATTTAAGCGGTAGGAAAATGTATGCAAGATTCAGAAGACTATATTTCAAAACAGTGCCGTGAATATGAAAATCTCCAGAACAAACACTTAGATCTGCTTAAGGCAGAACAATTGCCGGATTTGGCCCAGATGACCGTTGAGCGCAGGGGGGCCTCGGAAAAGTTGAAAAGTGCCGTTAATGAATTTATCAGCACAACGGGGCGGTCTAAATCTCCATCTGATGCTCACAAGATGGCGACACTTAAACAGCGCCTTGGGATAATCCTAAAGGTTGACGAAACCATCGGGGTTGAGATACAAAGACATAAGAAACAATTGGAAAAAAGCCTTAAGTATCTCAAGCACGGGAAAACAACTCTGGAGAGCTATCGGCCGTCAAAGAACAGCCCAAGACTTATAAGCATCAACCGGTAGGAATTGTTTACCCCGGGAAAGCAAAAAACATGAATGTAACGGGAAATGCAATAACCAATACAGACAGACCTGAAACCAGCATTAAGGTTCAGAGAACTGTTGCTGACACAGTCAGCGCTGACATTACTAGGATGTCCGAGTTAAAGCAGGCTGCATCTTCTTCGGCAAACACCAAGCGGGTTGAAAGCCAAGCTTCTGAACAAAAACGTGAGGGTCCCGGCAACCCGGTCAAGCTGACCAGAGAAGATGTCGAAGATATGGTGGAAGCCCTTGAGGACTTTGCCGACAGCGTTCAGACACGGTTGAACTTTACCATTGACGACGACACCGATGACGTGGTGGTCAAAATTATGGACAAAGAAACCGATGAAGTCATCAAGCAATTCCCTGCGGAAGAACTTCTTGAGCTTCGTGAAAAAATGCAGGACTTAAGCGGCCTTCTTTTCAGTACGAATGTTTAATTTATTTCTTATTTCAAAAGCAGCTGCTGGTGTGAGTAGGGACTGCCCTGGAGGATCAGCTGCATCCCTTCTTTTCTTTCATTGTTAATCACAATAGGCGCCATAAAGTTTGCCGTCATATCTTCGGGCTTACCCTGGGGGATGGTGATGATGACAAAACAGGATAGCTCTTCCTTTCCAAATTCCCATTTAATCGTATTATCAAAATCCTTCACAGACAGTGTGTACTCAGGATAGAAACGAAGGGGGTCCATGACCACAAATGCCAGGTTCGGGTCATCTACGCATTGAAATAGATAAAAAGGTGAGGTTTCCTTTTTTTCAAGAAGAACATATCGTTTCTGCTGCCTGAATCCGGGAATGCCATCCGGCATATTGATGATTTTTTCATCATCAATACTCATTTCTCCGAATTGCCTTGTATCAATCTTCATTATCTTTTTTTCCGAGCCCCTTATTTCCTATCAGTTTGGCTGCCGTTGTAATATCAATGTTATCTGTCTTCTGGGAGGAAAGAATATTCTCCTTTTGAATGGCATCAAATACCTCCTGCCGCAGAATCGATATTTCCCGGGGCGCATCAATACCTATTCGAACGCTGTTTTTGCCGGTTTCAATCACCTTTACGATAATATCATTAGCGATGACGATACTCTCACCAACTTTTCGTGTTAGAATAAGCATGGGCGTAACAAATAATCCACCAGGCTGACATTAATAATTTTAGCCGCTGAATTCAAAAAGGCCTTTTGGGCCGTTCGAACTGGCTTTTAAATTCATAACTGAACGTGCCATTGTTATAATCATATGTAACATCGGAGTCAACCTTTGTTCCCGTTCGGCTTCTCTATATCTATCACTCGATGATCAAGTTTTTGTTAATTTGCCCAACTTCGGCGTTGGAAAAAATTTTTAATCCTCAAAATATATTGTATATTCCTCCGGTTAAAAATTGTTTCCGCCTTGAATTTGAACAAATTCCCTAAAAACTTGATGATCGAGTATCAGGTCATGCTACACCTGAGACATGAACAAACAGTTGTTCTTTCTTCCATGGGTCACCATCCCTTTGCCGGTGTACCGGGCCTGGGAGGCGTTATTGCCGAACAAATCCATAATATTATCAACAATAGACATGTGTTTTTTTATCTGAATCTGATTATATTTTACAAAATGGGCTACGATGTCTTTTTCTTTATCAATGGTGCGCTTGAGTTGCCTTATATCGGTTTTGCGCTTATTAGGCAGCGGCAGGGCATTTACCAGTGTCCCCAGGGAAAAGGTATCCGTTTTTTTTTTCATACCGGGAAAATGATTTTGGCAGGCGCCAAGAATATTATTTCGCAATTCTTCGATTTTTTTGATGAGATCTTTCTTGGCTCTGGTTGTCTCCCAGATCATGCCAAGGTCAATGGTCCCGATTGCCTTTTTTTCAGCCTTCAATACCAGATGAAGCTGCTGGTAACAGGCCAGTTTTTCCTTAAGCAACGTTTGGATACGTTCGGTCGCTTTTTCCATATCCCGTTTTCCTGTCTTATTAATAACAACTATTTGAGAACATAGTAAATTCAGAAAACAAGGAATTGTTTTCCGGTTTTCGTTTTGTGTAGTTATCAAAAGCAACTATTGTGCCATGATGCAGCAAATCAAAAGATATAAACAGGCTGTTACAGAATGTTAATTTTTGTTCAAGCTCAAGGCGTATGAAATGTTTAACCGCAGGAATATTTAATATATTTTGAGGATTAAAAATTCCATACAACGCAGAGATTGGGCTAAAGGTGACGTCCTGTACAGCCTGTCAAGCTGAGTCCTGAAGCTGCTGGTATAAGAACTCCTTGAAGCCGGTTACACGACGGCCTTGGGATAAGTTTTCCGTGAGATACTGATCATGCAGAGTCTGGTAGGTGTCCGACGCATTACTTTCCGGAAAAAGACTGTCTCCGGGCAGGGTATCCCGCATACGCTGCATTAAGGTATTAAGCATTAATGCCTCAAATCCCTGGCAGGCTTTTTTAAGATCTTTTTCCCGCTGGAGCTGTTCGGCCGTATTTGTGGTATTCCGGGTATCTGTAACCGGCGTCATCACCCCTGGCATTTGAATTGACATAAGTTTCCCCCTTTCTTTTAAACACTAAAGTATCTCGAGACTGGCCTGCAACGCCCCGGCCGCCTTGATACTTTCCAGAATACTGATCAGATCCCTGGGTCGGACCCCCAAAGAATTCAGTCCATTAACAAGTTCTCCGATGGTCGACGTGCCGGGCAGTTCCATAATATACTCGGGGTCTTGACCCTGAATCACCACATTTAGATCCCCATGGGCCACGGCCACACTTGAAATGGTCACCTCACTGCCGATAACCACAGTGCCGGTTTTTTCATTGATCACAACTTTGGCAACGCTGTCCGGAACCACAGACAACCCTTCCACATCGGCAATAAATTCCGCCACATGCTCCTGTTGCATGGATTCAGGCACATTCAGGCGGATGGCACTTGCATCAATGATTTTTGCAATCCCTTCCCCTAAAGCGGCATTGATGGTATCTCCCACCCGCCGGGCCGTGGTGAAATCGGGCCGGAACAGAGACAGAGTCAATTGTTCTTTTCCTTCGAGACGAAAGGCGATCTCACGTTCCACCGTGGCTCCGTTGATGATCCGAGCGGTGAGAAGATGACTGTCCCGGTCATTCATGCCGGCGGGAACCGCAAGGCTTACTGCACCCTGGGCAATGGCATAAATGTTACCATCAACCCCTTTCAGGGGCATCATTAAAAGAGTCCCGCCCTTAAGGCTTGTGGCATCACCTAACGATGAAACCGTGATGTCAATGCGGTCCCCGATTCGGGCAAAGGGCGGAATATTTGCCGTGGCCATGATGGCTGCCACGTTTTTCACCTTGATCTGGCTTTTGTCAAAATGAAGATTCATTTTTTTAAGCATGTTGGTCAATGACTGGCGGGTGAACAGAATATTGTTCTTATCGCCTGTACCGTTCAGCCCCACGATCAGGCCATATCCGGTGAGCTGATTGGAACGGACCCCCTGGATGGCGGCCATGTCCTTGATTCGGGTGGCCATGGCAGGCACAGAAAGAGAAAGCAGGCACACCATGGTACCTATACCGATCGTTATTTTTTTGAACCGATTGTTCATGATGCCCGCTCCTTTATCTCTCAAACGTTTACCAGGGCCAGATATTATCAATTATTCGTGTTCCCCAACCTGGCTTCTGTTTGTCGGCAAGGGCCCCCTTGCCGTAGTACTCAATGCGCGAGTCGGCTAAAGACGTGGACTCCACCCGGTTGTCCGAATCAATATCATCGGGTCTTATAATTCCTGAAACCATGATGTACTGAACTTCATTATCCACTTTCATGGCCCTGCGCCCGAAGATGCTTAAATTACCGTTGGGCATTACTTCCGTAACCCGGGCCGCAATAGAGGCGGTTACCTGACCGGATCTGTCACTTGTGGCTTCACCTTTGGTGGAATTTTCAAAACTGGTATCAATGAGGTTGTCACCGACAGCACCGCCAAGATGGGTTACTTTTCCGAAGGCATTAAACGTAGGCACTCCCACCGACATACTGGTTGACCGCCCGCCTTCGGAGTTTACCTCCATTTCAGACGAGGAATTTTCCACAATATCCACGATCACCGTATCGCCAATATAAGCCGCTTTGGTGTCATCCAGCAGGAATCTGTTCTGCGCCGTCCAAAGAGAGCCTTCCGCAGGCCTTGCCATGGTGTACTCAGGCTGCACGGCGGGTGCAGGCATTGTGTCTTGGGGTACAACGCTTAAGGCCGGCTCCCCGCCACCGGACATACAACCGGTAAGCGTCCCGATTATAAAAACCAGCAAAAATGCCCAACCACCCCGTATTATTTTTTTTTGAATTGCCCACATACCAAACCTCCCGGCTAAAAAACGACTTCCACGGTGCCGTCTGCTGTAACAAGACCGCGCACCAGTTTTCCCGATGTTAAATTTTGTACTGTCACAGGCTGACCCGGATAGCCGTCTTCCTTACTGATTCCTAAAGTAATAATGGATAAACGATTTTTTTGGGCCACCAGCTTTATCACTGCCCCTTTTTCAATGGCCGGCGCCCGTTTGAATTCATCCGGGGTCACACATTCCCCTTTGTCAATGGTCCGGGTTATTACCATGCCGCTGACCTGATCAACCGACGTTATTACGTCCGGGTGCCGTCCGAACACGTCCATATCCCGCAGGGTGACATCCGCCGGGGTAATGGTCTGTCCTCTTTCCAGGCGTGTTGCCGCAACAACTACAGGTTTGATTTGTGAGAGACGCCCCGTGACAGTCAACCGGTCCTCTTTGACGCCGTCCACCCAGACTTCGGCATGAACGGACAGGCGCCCATTGTCTGACGGGGTATAACGTTTATCAAACACCAGGGATAAATCGCCTTGGGGGTAGGGTTCAAGCCCCTTGACTCTGAAGGCCTTTAGTTTGAAATTTTCTTTTGTCAAAAATCCGGATAAAAACTCTCCAAGCGCCTTTTCCACGTATGACGGGGCAAGCTCCTGGCTGGTGCGTTTGACAAATATCCGTTTAGGCACCTGAATAGTAATGTCATTGTCATTAAGCCCCATGGCATTTACGGTCGCTGTGACCCTTGCGCCTGAAAGCTGTTTCATCCGTCCGGCCCGGGGGGATTTTCCAAGCTCAATGCGTGTCAGTTCATCTTTGAAAAAATCAGGCGCTGTTATTCTTGCAATCTCTCCTAAATATATGACAGGACTTGTAACTTCTGCTGTCTGGGCAACTTCAATAAGAATTTTTTCCGGTGTGGCGGCCAATATCGGCAGATTGAAAACGAGCAATGAAATTAAAAACGCCAATAATGTAAGACTAAAATGGGCGCCGCAGGCGCTTCGTCCTCTTGTTTCTTGTCTTTTGTTTCCAGTTTCTATCATGGCGTTATCCATTCAAAT
Source organism: uncultured Desulfobacter sp. (assembly GCF_963666695.1). Taxonomy (GTDB): domain Bacteria; phylum Desulfobacterota; class Desulfobacteria; order Desulfobacterales; family Desulfobacteraceae; genus Desulfobacter. The sequence goes on along the minus strand of NZ_OY762947.1, from coordinate 2,990,578 downwards.
TTTTTTAAGATTTTAACTGGACGGCCGTTGCCAGCATATCATCGGCGGTGGTGATGGATCTTGAATTGGCCTCATAGGCACGCTGGCCTGAAATTAGACTGACCAGTTCTTCCACAACATCCACGTTGGAACTTTCAATATAGAAATTCAACACTGTTCCGGCCCCGTTTTCTCCCGGCGTATCTTCCTGGGGGGCGCCCGAACCTTCGGTTTCCATGAACAGGTTGCCGCCCACGGCATATAGTCCGGCGGGATTTATAAACGTAGTTACAAGGACCTGCTCTGTAGCCAGAATCGTATCATCGTCGGAAAATATGGTCAGGGTCCCGTCATTGTCCAGGGTAATCGTGACGGCCTCCGGATCAATGGCAATCTCCGGCTGAAGACGATCCCCTGCCTGGGACGTAATGTATCCTTCGCTGTCCAGGGAAAAATCCCCTGCCCGGGTATACATATCCTCGTCCCCATGCAGGACCCTGAAAAATCCCTCGCCCTGGATGGCAAAATCCAGCTTATTATCCGTTTGGATATAATCGCCCTGGGTAAATATTTTCTGGACACCTGCCGTATTCACGCCCATGCCCACCTGGATTCCTGTCGGCACCTGCCCCCCGCCGGGGGTTGTTTGCCCCGCGACCCGTTGAGTCATATACATTAAATCCTCAAATGCTGCCCGGGATTTTTTAAATCCGGTGGTGGAAGAGTTCGCCAGGTTATTGGCGGTAACGCCGATCTGCATATCCTGGGCCATCATTCCCGTCGTTGCTGACCAAAGTGCACGTATCATAAATTTACTCCTTCAGAAACTATGTAGACAGTCCTACTTCATTTATTGCTTTTGAATCAATTTCATCAAATGTCTGCATGGATTTGGTGTACGTTTCAAACATCCGTTGATAATCAATCATTTTTGCCATTTCCTCTACGACTTTAACATTGGCCTGTTCAAGGGAACCGGCTTCAACCCTGACATTTTCAAGGGGAATTTCATCTGCTGTATCTCCGGCATAGACAAACAGATTATCCCCGGTTTTTTCAAGTCCTTCCATATTTTCAAAGGAGACCACATCAAGTGTGTCCAGAATTTCATTATTTAAAAAAATTTGCCCGTATTCATCAATATTCACACTTGTATTCGGGGCCACAGTGTCAATGAAAACAGCACCGCCCTGACCCATGACAGGATTACCGCTTTTATCCACAAGAATGCCTTCACTGCTTAAAGAAAAATTGCCGTTACGTGTATACTTGATGCCGTCCGGGGTTTCCACTTTGAAAAGACCCTGGGGGCCTAAGGCCACATCCAGGGGATTATCGGTTTTTACAACAGCCCCCTGGGTGAAATCCTGGTCCACCCGGGCCCTGAACGCCTTGTCAAAACTAACGACATCCTTTTTAAACCCAATGCTGGAGGCATTGGCCAGGTTATTGGAGACTGCTTCAAGCTTTCGTTCCTGCCTTAACCCGCCCTGGGTCGGCCGTGTCATTTCAAGAATCATAGGGCAGTTTACTCCTTTGCATGGTTTGCCGGTGTTCCTACGGCATTGATTGATTTAATTCCATCTTGCCTATACGTTATGCAAGTGGGATGCCATATTTCTTTTCAATCAATCCCAGACCCTGAACAGCGCTCTTTTCAAAAGAATTTTTATGCAACGTCGGGGCTATGATCAAAGGGAAACGATCAGACTTTTAAAATAATGTGCCAAAAGGCCGACATCTGAGGCCGCAGTATTTGACGCACCCAGAAAATTTTTCCCACCGTTTTGGAATTGGTTTCAAAAAATTCCCTTGCTTCCTGACCCGTTTAGGTATACTAGCCTGGTTAAAGATTGATGCATCGGCTGCAATCTCACGAGATTTCGCTTCGCCCCCTAATTTTTAAACAGGCTTTAAAGCAAAAATCGCATCCATTGAGGATATAAAAAACAACAAGGAAATTTATGACCGACGACGACTATTACTCTAACCTGGAACATCTTTCTTCCGGGTACCCGGCAGGAGAAAAAATTTTACAAACAGAGACCTCACAAAATCCGTCCGGCTTGGGGGAAGAGTCGATGACGCACATGCAAAAAAAGTTTGAAGATTATTTTTGTCCATTTTGCGGTTACAAATTATTTCGGGGGCGGGTCCGGGATTATAAAATGGTCTGCCATCAATGCAACCGACTTGTTGACAGTAAAAAGTTTGAAGAATAAGAAGGCTGGATACCATCAGGAATTTCTTTTGAGTCCCTCGGCATTGGCCCCATAAACAAAAGCAAGAAGTTCGGCCACTGCTACATATATTTCAGCCGGAATTTCCTGGCTGATGTCCAGGGATGCCAGGACCTCCATCAGATCAGGATCGTCCTTTACCGGCACCCCATGGGCCAGTGCCAGGGCAATGATATTTTCAGCCACCTTGCCCTGGCCTTTAGCCGTTACCGTCGGTGCCGCGTCCTTTATCCTGTCATATTTCAGGGCAACGGCTTTTTTTCTTTTGTCTTTCGGTGCCATAGTTAAACCACAATATTTAAGCCCTGCATGTCATCGGGCGCTTTCATGGAACGCATTAAACTGGCCGGGGCAATCTGTTCCGGCCGGGCCACCCGGCAGTCGATGTTTCCTGCCTGATATCCGATTCCGGACAGACGCTGTCTCAAATCTGAAATTTTTGGGGTAAGATAATCACAGGTTGCTTGATTCTCAAGTAAGAACCGGCCGGCAATGGTTTTATCCAGAATGGAAAAATCCGCCCGTAAAGGGCCAAGGGCAGTCATATTCAATAAAAAGGAAATGCTGAGCATCTTTTTTTCTCTATTTGCTGTGCCTGTATTTCCCGTGTCCACCATGAGCTGGCCGAAATCAAAGCCATCCTCCCGCCAGACAGGAAACGGCAGCAGAAATCGTGCGCCATCCTGACTTTGGCCGCTATCCCCTGATTTGACATTTAGCTGGGCAAAATTGTCCAATGCATCTGAGATATGTTTTAATACACTGGTCTTGCTTGGGTCGCTTTCCATGCCGGCAAGGGACAAAGCGGCTGCTTTCAGGTCCTGGCCTGCCAGTTGTTTAATTATATGCGCAATCGTTTTTTTGTCCAATTTTTGACCCGAGGCATCTTCAAGACCGGCCGCCAGTTTTTTTTCAAAGCTTAGGCCCATATTCTTTATAATTTGAGGCAGAAACTGATCATCCCGAACATCGGATTTCAGGGAAAGTCCCATAAGGATATCATTCAGAAGCGGTTCCCGGGTCTGGCTAAGGGCATTCAATCCCTGGAATATTTTTGACAGGGAAAATGATTGAAAGGCGTTGGTCTGAAGGGATTTTTCCGTCCCGGAAAGTGAATTGGAGTTCGGTAAGGCGGTTGGAACCGAAGACTCCGGTCTCCCAGTATTTACTGCAGGCCCTGCCGTATCGGTGGATACAGGCGCAGACGATGTAGGGATCGGCTTTAACACAATGCCGTCCGGGGAACGAACAACTTTCATGGGGATATCCATGCCCCGGACCAAAGGAAGCTGGGTGGAAACAGTCAGTTTTTGACCGTCAACAAGCAATTGGATCCGGTTTTGGGAGGTAACATCAAGGACTTTTGCATTGACAATCCGGCCGGGCTTTAAATTCATAGTATTTGACAGCTCGGACTGTTCCAGATTGCCGCCGGTAATTTTCAGAGAAGTAAGTGACTGGCTGGGGATCATCTGGATTTCTCCATTGCAATAAACTTTTCCTTAAGGTCAATGACAAGGGCAACCTCTCCTTTGGGTATGGAAAGCCTTTCTGCAATGGTGTCAACATCCATTTTCTGATAGTAAAGATCAATGATTCTCTGCTGCTGATCAAGGACGTCGATCTCTTTGGGAAATAAGGCAGTCCCTCCCTTGGGCAAGGCATTAAGCAGGGAATTATGCTGATTTTCAAGCTGGGTGTACAGGGTGTTGGCCCGGGACAAAAGCAGATTGATACTGATAATTTTCGAGTCCAGGGCCTGATCAAGTTTTCGGGTCAGTGTCTGTTTTTCCTTTACCAGTCGATCAAATTCTATGGCCGCATCTTTTGAGGCTTCCAAAATAGGTTCGATCATTTCAGAGGTTTCAGTCAGGACCTCCTTGGCCACAACCTGAGCCTTTTCACGGGTCTGGGCGGCAATGTCGCCAAGGTCGATTCCCGGCGCAGGGAGCGTACTGCGTTGGAGCCGGTTGGCCCGTCGGATAAAAAGAAACAACAGGAAGATTAAAAACAGATCAATGATAAGTGAAAGAACAACAAGAAATTCAGTGGGAACCTTCAGCATCATGCCGTGGTATCTAAAAGCCGGCCCGGTCCATCCGGGTCCGGCGGCAGGTCATCTTGGGGGTTCTGTTTTTTTGTACGTTTGGCTTTACGTGCACTTTGCCGTTTTTCCTTCTCTTTTTTCTGTCTCAAAGAGAGTGTTTCTACGCTTTCCTGAATAGTTGTATTCTCCACCACCTGCTGATTTTGGTGTTGTACTGCTGCCTGCTCAGGGTCCGGTTTGGGAGACTGGATCTGGTGGCTTAAATCCTGGACCACACCGGATTGCTGCAAAATCTGATTATGGCCATGAACTGTGGTCATTTGATCCTTTAAGTTGTTTTAAAAGATTTAAAACTAATCTTGTCAATATATTGGGGCGGCAACACCTTTTTTAAAGAGGCTTCCACACCCCACAGCAAATCAGCTTCGGTCACGTCATTGTTATTTTCCGATACCAGTCGGGTCTGAATTGCTTCGTAAATTAAATCCCGGTAAAAGGCAAGATTATTGTTTATTTCATCATAAGCCCTTTGATCTGAATAATCAATAGAGACATCTGCATACACATAGGTCATGGTCCGGCTTTGATCGGATGCAAGAATTATAAAATCCGTTAACAAAATTGTTCCTGGCCTGCGGCTTGGCGGCAGAACCGGCATATCTTCAAAACCATTGTCCTGGCCGTCCCGGATAAGATCAATTTCAGTCAAAGAGGCGGTCTGCCTTTCCGGCAGCGGTACGGGCTCATTTGAAAAAAATAAAAAATAACTTAAAGGAACAGATATACCCATGAACAGCAGAATAGACGCGGCAGCAAGTATCACTTTTGACTTTAGAAGGGCTTTTATCTTTCCACCTTTTTCAGACGGATCTGTTGGCGTAGAGTCTAGTTTATCGGATATTTCGGCACTTTCAATACCTTCCAGGACCACCTGCCCCGAGTCGGATTCCAGGTCATCAAACGCATCATTGAGATGATCTTCCAGATCAGACGTATCGTCTTCTCCGTTAATATCGCCGAGTACGTCTTCATCTTCCTGATCTGCGGCCATGAGCAGGGTATTAATGTCGTCCTGGGATATGAGGATGTCCTCATCTTCATCCAGCAACTCATCCGTCTCATCTGACTGCTGGAGCAGGGCATCAATATCTTCCTGGGTGACGTCATCCGCCCCGTCATCATCTGTTTCGGACATCAGGTTAATTCTGTCCGGTAGAGTTTCCTCTCGGCCATCCCCGTCAATTGCTTCAGGGGGTTCGTCATCTCCTTTCGGAACATCCGGGGCCGGTAGACCGGCCTCAATCAGGGCATCCATGGTTTCCTGAGTGATCATACAATCCGCCACGTCTGTGGCCTGACTTTCATCTATGGGATCATCATAGGGATCTTTTTCCTGGGCCGGTGCTTGCGTTACCGGCGCATCGTAAATGGTTGAATCGTCTTCCTTTTGTCTGGTCACGTCGTCCTGGTTTGATTCAGATGTGACTTCTGGAAAGGGTTCAGGCTTAAAATCGGATGCATCATCCCCCTGGGTATCGCCGTTCATCACGCCCTGAATATCTTCGAGTGAGATCAACTCGTCATCTTCATCATCGTTGCCATTATCCTCGAAATCGAACGTCTGGGAATCATTCATGAATTGGTCAATGTCATCCTGGGATAATTCACCACCGCCGTCCTCAGGGGTGTCATCATCTATCGCATTGCCCGCCATCATGCGGTCGATGTCGTCCTGGGAAAGTTCCCCTGAATCCTCTTCCCCTGGGTCTAACGTCTCTGTATCCGGGCCGGGTTCATTAAGCAGATTGTCTATATCATCCTGGGACAAATCGCCGGCATCGTCATCTCCTGATGAGATGTCCAGCAGTTTATCAATATCATCCTGGGAAATTAGATCGTCTTCTTCTTTTAAATTCGGGTCTGACATAACTCCTCCCTAATTTTTTTATTTCCCATAACTATCCAGGCCGGCGTGCAATTTCACCAGAACTGCGGTATGGATCTGACAGATCCTGGATTCCGTCAAAGATAAAACTTCACCAATTTCTTTCAAGGTCAGTTCGTCATAATAGTAAAGGGAGATAACAATCTGCTCTTTTTCCGTCAATTTTTTGATGGCTTTCACCAGAACGGATTTCAGTTCTGCACGATAGAAGTCGTCTTCAGGATTTTCGTCGCCGCTGAGGCCGGCCTGAAAACGGGTCTGGGAAGAGACATCATTTTTTTTCGTTTTGATGAAATCATCCAGACTGAGAACCGCAGCCCCATGGATATCGGTCAGCATATTCTGATAAGTTTCCAGATCTACGCCCAAAGCTTCACAGATCTCATCGTCATTGGCCGGCCGCCCCTTTTCATCCTCAATGGTTTTTGCCGCCCGGGAGATGTCCTGGATTTTTTTCCGCATGGACCTTGAATAGGTGTCCATGCTGCGCAGTTCATCCAGAATGGCTCCCTTGATACGATACCGGGCATACGTCTCAAGACTGACATGTTTGCCCGGATCAAATTTGTCCACCGCATCAATGAGCCCCAGAGATCCTGCTGACATCAGTTCGTCAAAAAGCACACTGGCAGGCAGGCGCATGGCAAACCGGGAGGCAATGTACCGGACCAGATAAGCGTAATTGACAATACTCTCCTGCCGCCAGGCTTTCCACGCTGCCTGATTTTTTTTACTAGGGTATTTCATGGAAATATTCTTGCTTCCTTTTGTAAAAAGACCAAAACCACTCATTGGGCCGCCGCAAACACCCGGTTCATAAAAAAGGTCAGATTTCCCTGGTTCTGGTTTGTCCTGTTATCATTAAGCAAATGTTTTGCAAGATCGGACATCGCGTCGGCTGCGGGGCTTTGTTTTACAGTATCCAAAAGGATACTGCGGTTTCGAACAGCCTTTTGCAGGGCCGGATCAAAGGGTACATACCCGCAGTATTCCAGAACCACATTCTTTAAAAATTTATCCATGGCATTGCTCAAGGATGCGTAAACTCTTTTGGCCCCGGCCTGGTTGTCCGCCATGTTCACCACCAGTTTGAAATACTTTATCCCGTACTCCTGGGACATAACTTTCATCAGAGCATAGGCATCGGTAATGGAGGTGGGTTCCGTGGTGGCCACCACCAGACACTGGTCCGCAGATGCATTAAAATAGAGCACATTGGATGAAATGCCGGCCCCGGTATCCAGCAAAATGATGTCTGCCATATCGGAAAAAGTCTCAAACTCAGACAGCAGCGTAAGTTTTTCACCTTCACTGAAACGGGTCAAATCGGCGAACCCGGACCCGCCGGGTAAAATGCCGATGCCATGATCCGTTGTCACCATCACCTGGGACAATGTTTTTTCCCCGGATACCAGATGGCGGATGTTATACTTGGGTCTTAGGTTAAATACGATGTCAATATTGGCTAAACCCACATCCGCATCTATGATCACCACCTTCTTTCCAAGCCGTGTCATGGCCACGGCCAGGTTCCCCACAATATTGGTTTTGCCCACCCCGCCTTTTCCGCTGGTCACCGCAATTACCCTGGGGTATGAACTGCCATTGGAAGCCCCGTTTCGTTCCCGTTTTTTCATAGCACTTGTCCTGGCCATCTGCCGCAGTCCTTTTGCCTGATCCACCTAGTCTCCTTTGGGCTCTTTTTTCAAAATTATTTTCAAAAGCTCGTGGTTGTCCGGAATAATCAAATCCTCGGGCACCTTCTGGCCGTTGGTTATCAATGACACGGGCAAGTCATAGCCTGCCACCTGGTCAAGAATTTTCCCGCATCTTTTTGTCTCATCTATTTTTGTAAATACATAGGTATCTGGATTAAATACGGAAAAAGCAGATGCCGCTTCCTTCATATTAATCAATTCAGAGGTAACACTCAAGGTTAAATGAACGCTGATCTGGAAATCATTTCTGATCAGCTCAAGGATTTTGTCAATTCTTTCCTTGTCATAATGGCTGTGCCCGGCCGTATCAATAAGTATCATATCCATGGATTTCATCCGGTCCAGGGCGCAAGCCAAATCCTGGCGCGAAAAGGCCGGCACACAGACCAGCCCCATGATGCCGGCATAGGCTTTGAGCTGCTCAAAGGCCCCGATCCTGTAATTGTCTATGGATACCAGCCCCACCTTCAATTTACGGGTAAAACTTAAATAGGCGGCCAGTTTGGCAATGGTGGTGGTTTTTCCCACACCGGTCGGCCCCACAAAGGCCGCCACCTGGGGGAGCCCCGACGCGTTGCGCCGGGTGAAAAAATTTTTGGTGCGAAATTGATCCAGGCAAAGGCTCATAACGTTTTTTTTCAGCTGCTTCATTTGCGATACCGTATCAAGGCTTTGATCCAAATTTGCGGCAGCTTTTTGAACAAGATCCGCCGCCAGACGTTCGCTGACACCGCAGCGAAGCAGGGAGGCCAGCACACCGACGGATTCGAAATGATTGCACAGAATGGACTGCAGCCCGGAACCAAAACCGGCCACAGAAAGAATATCCTTTATCTCCGCAAGGTCGGACTTAAGGGATTCCACCTCCTGCAAAACAGGCGTTTCAGGTGTGGCATCACCGGTCGAAGGGATGCCGGCCTCAACCTCGAACATGCTCTTTCCGTAGGGATCTTTTGGTGATTTCGGCACCTTTCGGGTGGAAAGAATCATGGCATCGGCCCCCAACTCTTCCTTGATGTCGGCCAGGGCCGTCTGGATATTGGGTGCTCTGAAAATTTTTTTATCCATTCTTTAAGCTCACCTTTCCGACAGCCTGCAGATTTATATCATCCACGATTTCTGCGTGGGACACCACAAATACGTTGGGAAGAGACGGCTCAATCAGGCGACGGACATGACGGCGCAATGTGGGCGAGGTCATGAGTACAGGCTGGGTATTCAGCGTGATGAGTTTTTCCACCTGTTTTGATACGGCGCCGACAAATTCCGTGATCAGGGCAGGTTCTAAAGCCAGGTAAGTCCCATGCTCGGTGCGTTTAATATTTTTTGTTAAAATTTCTTCAAGCTTGCGGTCCAATGTCATGACTTGCAGCTTTTTACCGGGTTGCAGGTAGGGAACCAGCATGCCTTTGGCAACCCGTTGGCGTACATATTCGGTTAACAGGTCCGGATCCTTGCCCGCCGGGGCGAAATCTGCCAGGGTTTCCACAATGGTTAACAGGTCTCTTACGGAAATACGTTCCCGCAAAAGATTCTGGAGCACCTTCTGAACAGCACCAATGCTTAAAAGATTCGGCACCAGCTCCTCCACCACCTTGGGACTGGTTTTGGCCAGGTTATCCAGAAGATGTTGGACATCCTGACGGCTGAGCAGGTTGTGGGCATTGTTTCTGATGATTTCCGTTAAATGGGTGGCAATGACCGTGGAGTTGTCCACCACGGTATATCCGGCAAATTTGGCTTCCTCTTCCCTGGACATGGGTATCCACAGGGCCGGCAGGTTAAAGGCCGGTTCTACCGTTTCAATTCCGTCAATTTTTTGAGCCGCACCACCAGGATCCATGGCCAGATAGTGATTGACCATAAGCTCTGAACCGGCAGCCTCAACGCCCTTGATCATAAGGCGGTATTGGGCCGGGCTTAAATTTAGGTTATCCCGGATATGAATGGGCGGCACAATGATGCCCATCTCCGTGGCAAACTGCCGGCGGATGGCCTTGATCCGTCCCAAAAGTGTGCCGTCCTGCTGTTTGTCCACCAGGGGGATCAGGCCATATCCCACTTCCAGTTCCATGGTATCCAGACGCAGCAGATGATCTACATCCTCGGGCTTTCCAGACGTGTCGCCCTGATCCTGGTCCTGGTCCTGGGCTTTTTCAATGGCCTTCTGCTCTTCTTCGGTTGTTTCCCCTTGCCTTAAAAAATACCAGGCAATGGTTCCCATGGTAATCCCTAAGGTCATAAAGGGGATGGTGGGAAGGCCCGGGATTACGCCTATGAAAAACACAACCACAGCCCCCACCATGACCGGTGTGGCACTGGAAAATAGATGTTTGGCAAAGGCTTTTCCCATTTTGCTTTCTGCACCGGAACGGGAGACCAGAAGACCTGCGGCCGCAGATATCAAAAGTGCCGGAACCTGGGAGACAAGCCCGTCACCCACGGTGAGCAGGGTATAAATTCCCAGGGCCTCGGCCAGCGGCATTCCTTGCTGCACCACGCCGATGATAAAGCCTGCGCCGATGTTGATCAAAGTGATCACAATGCCGGCAATGGCGTCACCACGGACAAATTTGGAGGCACCGTCCATGGCACCATGAAATTCCGATTCTCTGGCAATGGCGGCCCTTCGTTCGCCGGCTTCCAACTCGTCGATCATACCGGCATTGAGATCCGCATCAATGGCCATCTGTTTGCCGGGCATGGCATCTAAGGTGAAACGGGCGGCCACCTCTGCAATACGACCGGCACCCTTGGTGATTACCATGAAATTGATGAGCACCAGAATAATGAAAATAATCAGACCCACCACATAGTTGCCGCCCACCACAAATGCGCCGAATGACATGATGACCGCCCCGGCAGCCTGGGGTCCCTCACTTCCGTGCAAAAGAATCAGCCGGGTGGATGCAACGTTCAACGAGAGCCTGAAAAGGGTCAGCATCAGAAGAAGTGAGGGAAAAATATCGAAGTCAAGTGGTTTCTGGGTATACATGGTGGTGATCAGTACAACTACGGCAAGGGAAATATTCAGGGCCAGAAAAAAATCAAGGATAATGGGATGCAAGGGCAGAATCATCGCCATAAGAATTCCGATAAAGGCCAGAACCATCAAAATATCTGATGACTCTTTTTTCATTATGGCCATAATACCGACATGTTCCGCCGCCATTTATCCTCCTTACTGTATATATACTTGACACCTGGTGCCAAAAATTTGACTATTTAATTTTTTTTAAGTCCGTAAACATAGGCGAGCAGTTCAGCCACAGCCTGGTAATGTTCAAAGGGAACCTGTTCATCAATATCTACAGATTTATACAAATTCCGAGCCAACGGTTTATCTTCTACGATGGGCACATCATTTTCCTGGGCAATTTTTCTGATATTTGCAGCCACGGCCCCGGCGCCCTTGGCGACAACCGTTGGGGCATCCATCTTTTCTTTGTCATACTGCAATGCTACGGCAAGGTGCGTCGGGTTGGTCACAACCACATCCGCCTCGGGCACTGCCGCCATCATGCGTTTCCTGGCGGCCGCCATCTGGAGTTGGCGAATTTTTGATTTAACCGCCGGGTCACCTTCCGTTTGCTTACGCTCATCCTTGACCTCTTTTTGGGTCATTTTCTGGTCTTCTAAAAATTTCCACTTTTGGAAAGAATAGTCCAGGATGGCAACCAACGCCATAACTATACAGACTTTTATGAAAATCCAGAACGATTTAATAAAGAGAAATAAAAGAATCTGGGCCGTGGAGGTATCGTACAGGGTGAGCACGTTTGAAAGTTCACTTTTTGTGGCCAGATAGCAGACCAGTGAAATCACGGCAATCTTAACCAGTGATTTTACAAATTCGATTAGCGCCCGGGACGTAAATTTTTGTTTAAACCCGTTAATGGGATTCAATTTGCTCAGTTTGGGCTCTATGGCTTTCCAGGATATATGAAAACCGACCTGGGCGATGTTTGATAAAAGTGCTACAACGAAAACCACTGCAAATACGGGCAGACACATCAGAAACATTTTTTTGGCGTGATAGATCAGCAGCACGGTCAAGTCGGCCGGGCTCAGTTCCGGTACCCGGTCAAACATAAAATTATAACGAAATACGTCTACGCAGTGCTGGTAGAAAAAAACTGCCGTGGCATACAAGGCTAACACACCGCCCAACAAGACAAACACCGAAGGAATTTCCATGCTTTTGGCAACCTGGCCTTCCTCCCTTGCCTTGCTGAGCTTTCGCGACGATGCGTCCTCGGTTTTCTCGCCGCCACTCTCGGGATCTTCAGCCATATCTTATCCTCCGCCCATATAAAACAATAATGCCAGAAATAGTTTTCTGCACGGTTCGATGTAGTTCCGGGTGACGATGGCGATGATGGGCAGGGTCATGATGAAAAAGATCAGGCCCACTGCGATCTTCACCGGGAATGCCACAATCATGACATTGGTCTGGGGTGAAAATTTTGCAACCAGTCCAAAGCCCGCATTGACAAAGGTCAAGGTGGCAATGACCGGGGCACTTATTTTAACGGCATCCACAAACAACCCGGCTGCCACATCCATAACCCGGGGAGCTAGCGCGGGATGCATGACAAATCCGCCCACAGGCACCAGTTCAAAGCTGTCAATCATGGACATAATAATGATATGGTGTCCGTTGAGTAAAAGAAAAATGACCAGGCAGACCCAGTAGCCGATCTGATCCATGATGGATACATTCTCACCGCTTTGGGGATCCATGACATTAATCATGGCAAATCCGATCTGAAAACCCATGACCTGACCGGCCATCTGAACCCCGGCAAAAAAAATGCGCAGGCAAAGTCCCAGGGTAAAGCCGACCAGGAGTTCCGCCCCCAGCATCAGGCCAAAGGTGGGGACGTCCCTTGGAAAACGGGCCGGATCCACAGGCATCACTGTACTGTATAAAACACCAGGGTTAGAACCAGAGATATTGCTGCTTTCACCCGGGTTGGAATTGCAGAAGACGTAAAAAAAGGGAACAAAAATAAAAAAACCGACACCCGTGCCAGAACCAGCATAAAGGTTCTGAAGCGGATAGGATCAATGAGATCTAATAGTTCCACAGCCTTCCTTAGCCTTCCTTTCCTTCTTTTCGACAGGTTGTTACAAAATGCAGATCATCGGATATACATGGGTATATTGGTAATAATATTGGTGGTAAACGCCATTAATTTTTCCATCATCCATGGGGCAGTAAATAAAAGCCCGAGAAAAACAGCAATGATTTTGGGTACAAAGGTCAGGGTCATCTCCTGGATCTGGGTAACAGCCTGGAACACACTGATGGCAAGACCTGCAATCAGTCCTAGTCCCAGCATGGGCATGGACAAAAGAATAGTCAGGATGATAGCCTGTTTGGCAAGGGCTACAACAAATTCAGGGGTCATTTTATACTCCAAAGCTTTTGATCATTGAACCTGCAATCAAATGCCAGCCGTCCACAAGGACAAAGAGCATAAGCTTGAAAGGCAGGGAAATCATAACCGGGGGCAGCATCATCATGCCCATGGCCAGCAGCACCGAGGCCACAACCATATCAATGACAAGAAAGGGAACGTACAGAATAAAGCCTACGATAAATGCGGTTTTAAGCTCGGAAATCACAAAGGCCGGAATCATTGCCAGAAGTGACACATCATCCCTGGTTTCCGGCTTTTTCATGCCGGCCTCTTTGACAAACAGGGCAATGTCAGCTTCCCTGGTGTTGAGCAGTAAAAATTTTCGTATGGGCTTCTGGGCTTCGTCAAAGGCTGTTTCATAGGAGATTTCACGTTCAAGATAGGGATTTAAGGCTTTGTCATATACCTCTAACGCCACGGGTTTGATAATAAAAAACGTCATGAAAAGAGAAAGCCCTATAATCACCTGGTTTGGCGGACTTGACTGGGTGCCGATGGCCTGGCGCAAAAAATGAAACACCACCACCAGACGGGTAAAGGGGGTCATCAGGATCAAAATGGCCGGGGACAGGGCGATAATGGTTAAAAGGGCAATGATTTCAAGGACCACGGCCACTTCTTCGGGCTCCTGGGCTGTGCTGACATTGAGTTCAAGGGATGGTATGGGGAAGGTGACGGCACCTGCCGTATCAGCAAAGGCAACAATCATCATGGCTGCAAGTACAAGCAACCCGGCCCATCCGGTCAGCCGTGCATATCTGATCATAACACCTCTCCTTTACCGGAATCGGCACAGGACTTGGCAGAATCATTTTCCGCCGGCATTTTGTGTAAGCGGTTGCCTTTAACGAGATTCTTTTTGAGCAGGGTCTGAAATCCTGTGACCGCCGTTTCATTAGCTTCTAACGATGTTTTTGGAACCTCGTCAAAACGGGCCAGAGGCGATATGCCGGCCGGCGAAACCCCGATGAGAACCGATTCATCCTGAACAGATACGAGTATCAGTTTTTCTTTGGGGGATAAATGATGGACGGATAACACCTTTATTAACTCCACCGAACCTTTGGTCCCGAAGCGGCCCGAGAACCTGCGAATAATATAAAGGGCCATCAGAAAAAAAGCCAGAACGGCAAACAGCATGCCGAAACTTTTGGCAAATTCCATCCACATATCCGTATCCGTATTCATTGATCTTCCGCAGCCAGGGATTTGACGCGGTCAATGGGCGTGATCACGTCGGTGAGACGAACTCCGAATTTTTCATTGACCACCACAACTTCTCCCCGGGCAATGAGCTTGCGGTTGATATAAACCTCCAAGGGTTCTCCGGCCAGTTTGTTCAATTCAATAATGGACCCCTGGGCCAACTGTAAAAGATCATTGACCAGCATTTTGGTTTTGCCCAGTTCCACGGAAAGTTCCAAAGGGATATCCAGGATAAAATCTAGTTCCCTTGCGCCATGCTCCTCGTCATGTCTGGAGTCTTCTTCCAGACCTTCATCATTTATGGTGCCGTTTTCATCAACCATGTTTACCCCTTACAGTCGGTTATAATTTTATCGTTGATCTTAAATGCCTGAAATCCCCGCTGGACACCAATAAAGCCTGTCAGTTTCACAAGCCCTCCCACAAAGCAGGACAAAGGATCAGATGCGTCGTTATCCAGTTGGATGACATCACCGGGTTGCATATACAAAAGCCGTTCACCGGTGATTTCGGTTTTGCCCAAAAGAATTTTTACATCCACCTCGGAGTTGAGAATGACCTCTTCAATCATCCGCCGCCAGTTATAATCGACCTCTTCAATTTCCGCCTGGACACCGGATGACAGTTTATTTCGCATGGGCTCGATCATGGAATAGGGATAGCAGACCACAAGATTGCCTGCGGCCTGCTCTAGTTCGATTTCAAACCGGGTAACGATGACGAGGTCTGTGGGCAGTACAATGGCCGTGAATTGCGGGTTCATTTCCGAACGGATTAGGGATGCCTTTACCGGTTCTATGGGAGCCCAGGATGCTTCAATGTTTTTCAGGACGGCCAGCACTGCTTTTTTAATCATCACCTCTTCAATGCGCGTAAATTCACGGCCCTCTACCCTTGCTTTCCCCAAGGCTGCTCCGCCAAAAAAAGTATCAATGAGGTTATAAACCAGCTGGCTTTCAAACACCACCAGACCATGGCCTCTTAACGGTTCCATTCTGAACATATGAAGACTTGTGGGCACAGGAAGACTGCGGACGAATTCAGAAAATTTCAAAGTGTCAAAGGGATTGGCAGATACATCGACATTGGTCCGAAGCAGTGAAGACAGTGTGGCCCGAACTTCCCTGGACAGACGTTCATTAATCACGTCAAAGGTGGGCATTCTTGCCCTGACCACTTTGTCCTGGCTGGTGAAATCATAGGCAACGACCTCTTCAACCGGCTCCTCAGCAATCTCCGAAATATCGGTTTCGGTTTCTACTTCTCCGGAATCCAGCCCGTCTAATAGACTGTCAACTTCGTCCTGGGATAGAATTTCACTCATGGCACCATCACTGCATCAAAAAATTAGTAAAATAAATATGCCTTATGGCAACTTTGGGAAAAATTTGATTAATTCGGTTGAGAAGCGCAAATTTCAGTTTAAGTTTGCCTTGGGGACTTCGCAACTCCATCCATCTCATCTGCCGCACCTGGCTTTCAACTATTTTTCTTATCCTGGGCTCCATGGTATACACTTGTCTTCGAAGCCCGGGTTCCATCATTTCAAGGGCAATACCAAGGGATATGTACTGCATGTTTGAATTTTGTTTTAAAAAAATCCGTTCAAAGGGCTCAAGTTGCACAATATCCTCAAATATCGCGTTGTTCTGGTTTTCAAGAGCCGCCTGAATGCTTTCTTGGGTTACGACATCTTCCGCAACTGGTTGTTCCAGGACCTCTTCTTCCTTGCCGCTGAACAGGAAAAAGAACACACCGGCACCCATTCCACCCAAGAAAAGGAGAAACAACAAGAGAATAATGATCAGCTTTTTTTTCCCTGACAGCAGTCTGCCGATAAATCCTTTTTTGACAGGCTTTTCATCTGAGTCCCCGCCACCATGGTCTATGGATTCGGTCAGTTCATTCCCTTCAATGTCTTCCAGCAGATCTTCAGCCACAACACCTCCCAAAATAGTCTGGTCGTTCGTTCGCCCAGCCGGTCCTTGCAGGCTGTATTGCGAATACCTTTGATAAATCAGGTTTCAAGCAATTGACAGCAAACTTTATGCCAACCTGCGTTGGTTTTTATCTGAATATTGCGGAAACAAAATTATGGTAAAGATTATAGGAAAGAAGATTTTTTTGCAAAATTATTTATTAGATATTAAACGTCACGTTTGCCATTGACCTGTCAATGTTTTGACAGGTCAATGGCAAAGGCAGGCTTTTACTCGATGATCAAATTTTATGGGCCTTGATCATCGTTTGGTCCAAACTGTAGGGGCGGATTCCATATCCGCCCCCGAACAGGGCAGATATGGAATCTGCCCCTACCCGATACGTGGCCGAAAGGATGATCGAGGCCGTTTTATGCAACAAAGTGCAACGCCCCGCTGTCATTTATAACAGCGCCCTGAATCGATAAATTATCTGCCGTGTCTTCCTGGGCATCGTCACCGGACCCACGCTTTGCCTGCTTCTTTCCGGCTGACTGCTTTGACTGATCTTGGGCCCGGGCATCGGCCATGGATTGCTGGAAATCGCTGCTCATATCAACTTCAAAGCTTTCAAGACTGATACCCGAAGAAGAGAGCATGGTTTTGATGTCATTCACATTGGCTGCCAGCATATCTTTTGCTGACTGGTGTTCAGTAATTATGCTGACTTTCATGGCGCTTCCATTATGCTCAATGCTCATGTACACCCGGCCTAACTCAGCGGGTTTCAGTTGCATCCGGATGGTGTCGTCACCGGTGTTGATGGACCGGACAATGCTTTTTCCCACCTGCCGGGTGACAAAGTCAGGCAGTGTGGAAAAGGCCTGTTGGCTTCGTTGCACGTTTGAAGTCTCCATGGTCGCCGTTGTGGCTGATTTTTCCATGCCAAAGACAAGGGTCTGGGTTTCTGAAATTTTGGACGTTGTGTCCCCTGACTGGAAATTGGTCGTGGACGCTACCTTGTCCAACGCAGCGGCATCGGCCTGGGTTGCCTTGATGGAAATTTGTGATGTCGATTCCTTTGTATCTGAAAAACCGCCGGCTATCTTAAATGCACCATCAGAATCGGCTTTCCCTGTTTGAAGATCAGCGGATACCGTATTGCCAATCGTCAAGGCATCATCAGCCGTTTTTGTACTCACGTCCCCTCTGTTGATCTGATCCATGAACTGCACCTGGAGCCGGTCCTCAATTTCCTTGACCATGGCATGTGAAGTTGCGCTAAGCGCTATGGTAGAATTGATAGTATCTTCACTATGTTCTTGAATATTCAGTCCGGAAAAAAGCTGGTTAAGCAATCCGTGCCGGCCGGACTGGGTGGCAAGTGCATCAAACGAATCCGTTGTAAACATTGCTGATACGGATTGCTCAGTCTGGTCCGGCAGGTTGTCTTTTATGGAATCAAGCTTCTGGGCAAAAGCATCAATTAATGTGGTCAGGGTCAACGTCTCGCCGGGTTCTTCAATAAAAGAATCCAGGTCAAGCTGTTTTAAAAGGGTGGTATATGCGTCGTCCTTACCATCTGTCTGATAGGTCAGGCCGGATTCTCCGGCCGCACCCGAAAGCTGCTCAAGCTGTTCAATAAACGCATCAAAATCAAATCCCCGGGTTCCTTCGGACGCTTCATCCATGATAGAGGTGATTTCCTGCTCATCCACCCCCATCATTGATAGAAGGGATTTGATATAGGGCAGATCTGAGGTGGGCATGAGCGCCTCTGCCTGGGTGATATCCTCATCTTCGGCAAGGGGCAGTTCAAACAATTCATCCATGAAATCGGATACGGATATCGGGCCGTCCCCCTCTTCGAGGGTAGGGGTCAAATTCGACATGAGTTCCTCAACAGACGCCTGGTCAAAACCTGCCTGAACAAGCAGATCACCAAGGGCTTCAAGTCCGTCTTCATCCATGGACAGATTGTCCAGATCGCAATTGGAAAGGGATAAAAGCAGACTTTTCAATTCCGTGAGAAATTCAGTGCCCCCGCCATTTTCCAGCGTATCTTCAATGTTTGAAACCTTCTGTCTAGTCGTTCGGACAACAAAATGCGATTTTTCCACCGTGGACATTTCAGTGTTCTGTTCCCCCGCGTTTTTCAAAACAGTGTGCACTTCATTTGTGCCTTCCATGCCTGGGGCCTGCTGCATGGTTTTGTCCAGTTGCCCCTGAAACGCAGATACCGCAAAACCATCGTATGTGGAAACAGCGCTGTTACTGGTTACACCCATGAGGGTGTCTGAAGAGCTTCCTGTCAGGAACGCATTGATGTTTGAAACATTGGATAACATGAGTCACCTTTAATTTATTGGCCTTTTTCATAAGTTTTACTGTCAAAAAAGCAACCATCATGCCAGGCTATCTGTGTGTGGGTTTTTATGTATTCTTTTCAAGGTGTTATGATAGGTGTGCCTATGCGTAAAATTAGAAATGTTACAGTTGACGGGGCAGGAACTTCCCATAAAGAAAATTACAAGGGAAATAATTACCTGCCTTTTCGGCATTTACCCCGATCTGCAATTCTAAATTTAATAAAGTATTATCCTTCCTGATCAGTCGAAATCGAAATCGTGGCCTTGATCATCGTTTGGTCCAACTGTAGGGGCGGATTCCATATCCGCCCCCGAATAGGGCAGATATTGAATCTGCCCCTACACAATACGTGGCAGAAAGAATGATTGAGGTCCCGATTTCGATTTCGGGATGAACGGTTTTGGTAAATTCAATTTAATTGGAGATTAACCTTGTACCGCAAAATTAAATTTTTGGTACCGGATTTCCGGCAATGCTGATCCCTACGGATTCTTTCACATCCTGGGCAGACATGACAATATCCTGGAGCTCCCCTGCCATGAATTTTTCATATCCGGCCAGATCCATGAGCCCGTGGCCTGACAGGTTGAATATAATGGTTTTCTCCTTTCCTTCTTCTTTGGCCTCTTTTGCAGAGCGGATGGCACAGGCCACGGCATGACAGGTTTCAGGGGCCACAACCAGGCCTTCGGTGCGGGCAAACATCAGGCCTGCCTCATAACATTCCAGCTGCTTGATGGCCATGGGGCTCATCAGTCCGGCTTCAACGGCATGGGAGACCAGGGGTGCCATGCCGTGGTATCTTAACCCTCCGGCATGGATGGGGGCCGGGATGAATTTATGCCCTAAAGAGTGCATGGGCAGCATGGGGGTCATCTGGGCCACATCCCCGAAATCATAAGAAAACGGAGTCGCCGTCAGGGTTGGGCAGGAGGCTGGCTCCACAGGAATGATTTCAATATCTGCCCCGTTGATTTTATCCAGGACAAAGGGGAAGGCCAGACCCGCAAAATTGGAACCACCGCCGGCACAGCCGATTACGGTGTCCACCTTTTTTATTCCGAACTTGTCCAGCTGTTTTTTTGCTTCCAGTCCGATAATGGTCTGGTGCAGCATGACATGGTTGAGCACGGATCCTAAAGCGTACCGGGTCTTGCCGGTTTCATCACTGACGGCAGCTTCAATGGCCTCTGAAATGGCAATGCCAAGGGATCCCGGCGTATCCGGCATTTCTGCTAGAATATCCCGGCCTACCTGGGTTTCATTTGACGGACTTGCAATACATTCTCCGCCCCAGGTCTGCATGAGTACCTTTCTGAACGGCTTTTGGTCAAAACTGATTCTGACCATGAACACTTTGCATTCCATGCCTAAGAGAGCGCAGGAATAGGACAGGGCAGAACCCCACTGGCCGGCACCGGTCTCCGTGGTCAAACGCTTGATGCCGAACTCCTTATTATACCAGGCCTGGGCCACGGCAGTATTGGGTTTATGGCTGCCGGCCGGAGAAACACTTTCATTTTTATAAAAAATCTTTGCCGGTGTACTGGACGTTTCGCGCCCTTTGGTTGTAATTTTTCTAATATTATTTTTGACGTTTTTCGTTTTGTGTAACTGTTCACGTTTCTCTGAACATTATTGAAATTCAAAATTCCACCAGCCATCTTGCAAATTGTCATATGCGCTGGGTGGCACTTTCAGTAATTTTAACAACCGATAATGTAATTCGGTTACCCCCTTTACCGTGGATTGCAAAACTCTGTCACCATCGATAATTAAGGCTAAATGAACGTTCCGAAAGAAATAACGAATATTATTCCAAGTTGGTTTCTTTGTTTTCATCCTTGCCGGCAATATAGGAAGCTCTTCAATGTGTTCCTCTACCATTTGTCTGCGAATATTTCTTTCAATCAAACTGACAATCATCAATGAAATGAAATAGAGAAACATCATCGCCTCAATTCTTCGATTTTTTTCCAAAAACACAGGGGCGACTTCAAGGACCGACTTTTTTGTGTAAAAACGCTTCTCCAAAAAAGGTTGTTTTTTATACGTCTTAAGGACATCTGCGGCCGGTAAAGTTGTATTCGTGATCAATGGAAAAATTCCATCGGTTTTTGATGCCTGCTCTATGGTGGTTTCATTACGACACCACTGAATATGATATGTAATCAGTTCCTTGTCTTCATATTTACTGTTTGGTCCCGGTCGACCAGGACCTACTTTCACTTTTTGTGTTGTTTTGTTTTCTAATATTTCAACATCTACAAAGTCAGCAACTCCCTTGCGGGCCTCGCTTATTGCTTTTTCGATTTGTTCCTTGCTCTTCAGGTAATATTCATTAAGTTTTGGCAACAATTGCTCTAAGTTTTCTTCTGCTTTGGATATTTGTCTTTCCCGAGTGTTTCGGTCTTGGTTTTCTTTGCTGCTGGAGTGTATCCAGACTATACGATACCCTTCCCAACTCCTCTCTTCATCATAGGTCTGGTAAGTTATCAAATGCCCTTTTTTACGGCTGTGTTCTGTAGCATACGCAGGCTGCCAATCAATCGTTTCTCCTTTCTGAAGACGTTCTCGGAATGAACTTGCTTCTTTTCGATTCCGCGGCATGATTGTGATAAATTGCCCGTCATTTTTTTCGATGTACCACAGATTCTCTTCACTGCATAATTTTGAATCTGCTGTGTAAACAAAATCCTCGGTTGCCAGAAATTCCCGGAGGTTTTCCCAGTTAGGTATGTGAGTGTTCACATCTGCCTGATTACCGTTAAAAACTTGGTACGAGATCGGAACATGACCATCCTCTGTGATATTCAACCCAAATACAATCTGCTTGTAATCAGGTCGATGATCTTTGTTATGGCCAAATTTAATTTGAATTGCATCTGGATTTTGACGAATATATGCTCCAGCAAAACTCACTGTGGTAGAATCGTTATGAATCCGCTTCATTACTAATTCATGGACTATAATGGCAGCGACAGATGCCTCAGCCATTAAGCTATTACGATCTGCATAAAAGAGCTCATCAAGGCAACGGGCCAAGCGGTCATCGTTATATTTTGCGGCATTATCAATATGTTCCGCCTTGCCATCTAAATAATCAAGCAACCACTCATCTACTTTATACAGTGGTTTAGCTGATACTAAAATATTCATTATCATCATACAGAGAACTTGTGCAGGCTTGATTTCAAAATTCCTATTATTGGGCACATATTTATCAAAAAGATCGTGTAATCCCAATTCCTTTATATAATATTTAACCAACGGTAGAACATCTACCTGCTTAAGTTTTGTGTCCATAATCTGGTCCTATCTTTATTCTTCAAATAAAATTTCAGATTATTATTGACTATTTTTGTATGACTGTCTACTCTTTTTTAAAAATTATTTATTGTTTTTGGTCGCACCGTAAATATTTCTAAAATCATTTTTCATATGCGCGGAATGTCCGGTGTACCCAGCGCTTTTTCCAGATGTGTCGCCCGGTGCAAGGGAGAGGGCCGCCACCGATAAAGTAGATCAAGAATCCCCTCGGGGATATCGATCCAGCGCTCTTGGGACATTTCCTGTTCGATCAGATTCATGGGAAACACGGCGGCCAGCATATCCGGGCTAATGGGTTTGCCGTCCTGGCCCAGGGGCGGATTAATGGTGCCGGGCAGGTCTGCTGCCAGGTTATACCATTGGCGGGGAATTTCATCTTCACTTAAAAAAATTTTGGTGGGCATATGGTCCGACTCCTTTTATATTTAGGATATAGATATCAAATCGTTGTATAAACATGTTTCTGCGAAAAGAAACAAGCCTGTCGTTTTTATAAGGAGAAGCGAACTATGTCAAGATTTAATTATTATGAATTTAGCTTTGTCTTCACAGGGGTAAAGAACCGAAAAGTACTCCCCTCACCGCATTTGCTTTTTACGGTAATGACGCCATTGTTTGCTTGTGCAATCCCTAAGACAACAGGTAAATCCAGCCCTCTTCCTGTTGCCTTGGTCGAAAAAAACGGATCGAATATTTTCTCTATATTTTGTTCCTCAATTCCACAACCAGAGTCGGCTACCTCCAGACAGGCATATTCATTCTGGTCGGGTATCCAATCCACAGGGAAGCGATGCTTTTTGGGTATTTCGTCGGCGAGAACAGTCTTTAAACTAAGATGGATGGTGCCTTGTTTTTGATAGGATTCTGCGCCATTGGTAACAAGGTTGGTGACAAGCTGCTGAATCTGATTCACATCTCCATAGATCATGGGGCCCTGGGTTGGAAAATCGGTTTCCAGAATAATATTTACCGAGAATGAGGCGCGAAGAAGCGGCAGGGTCATACTACAGACCTTGCCCATATCCATTTGCATTTTTTCAGAAGTGTTTTTTCCAAGATAGGTAATCATCAACCCATTGATTTTGGATGCCTTTTGCGCAACTTGTATGGTCTTTTCTATGTTTTTAAGAGGGGATTTGCCCAGTTCAATTAATTTAAGACTCAATTCCAGATTCCCCATGATCGCCATCAGGTGATTGTTGAAGTGGTGAGCAATTGCACCTGCCATGCGGCTAAGACTTTCCTGTTTTTTGAGATGCCAATTTTGAATCCGCAGTTCTTCCATATTTTTTCGATCTGTAATATCCCGAACAACGGCAAGAATGTAAGGTTTTTCATTTTGATGGAAGATATTTGCATTTATTTCAACGGGAAATGTCTCACCTGATTTTTTTATATGAGATGTTTCAAAAAAAAGCTGCCCTTTTTCAAGCATTTTTTTTCTATAATTGGGTTTGGTATGCTCATTAACATCAGACGTGACTGTTATCTCAGGTGCCGAAAGATTCATTAACTCATCATAGGTATACCCATATCGCTTACAAGCTATGTCATTAACTTCTACAAACGGCTCAAAACCCTCTTGCTTCAAAG
The DNA here is from genome assembly GCF_963666695.1 of uncultured Desulfobacter sp. Lineage (GTDB taxonomy): Bacteria > Desulfobacterota > Desulfobacteria > Desulfobacterales > Desulfobacteraceae > Desulfobacter. The sequence continues at coordinate 2,966,805 of NZ_OY762947.1, read as the reverse complement.
GATGGATAAATATGGCGTCATTGATGGAATCGAAAAAAGTCTTTATTCTTTCCGATTGTTCGAAAAGTTCAGCCTTCGCCAATTTAGATTCGGTAATATCTATAACATTGCCGATGACTTTTTCAACTTTATCACCTTTCCAAACAGGTTCGGCTATAGTTTTAATCCATAGTTTTTTCCCTGACGGTTTTTGAATTTCAAACTCAAGTTCATAAGCAATTCCTTCTGCTTCACATCTATGGAAAGCATCCAATATTTTAGTTTGATCTTCAGTATTATAGCATTCAAGACTTGCGTTAATATGGGCAGGTGAACCAGTTTCAAACTGACTGGGCTCCAATCCATGCAGCCGGTACAACTCTTTTGTCCAATACATTTTTTGTTGTTCTACATTCCATTCCCATCCCCCGGTTTTTGCCAAGCGTTGAGCATTGGCAAGCAGTTGTTCGCTGCGTTCTAATTTATCAGATATCAGTTTACTTTCTGTAATATCAGTGATGATGTGAATATACTTTGAGGGCTTTCCCCTATCATTCAAAATCGGGTCTACAACGACCTCAAACCATCTCTCATTAAGTTGGATTTCTATAGATTCTTGTTGTAAACTTTGGCTGGCTTTTAAAATAGGGCACTCTTTAATCGGTTGGTCAGTACCATGCACAATTGTCCAGCATTTTTTACCGATTATGTCTAAATTGCTTTGATTGAATAAACGCTCGGCAGCCTTGTTGGATTTCAAGATATAGTGATCTTTGTCAATAATCCACACGACAGACTTCATAGCGTTGAAAGCAGAATACAATTCTTCTTCGGAATTTAATCTGTTATTGTTAGCTGCAGAATCCCTTAACGCTTTAATTTTTTTAAATAATGATTTTAACAAAATGTTTTAGGTTCCAAGAGCCTCTACGATTTTTGTCAATCAGTTTTTATGATAGGGGGGCCATTTTCGGTCCTTAGCTTCCGTGCGGGTTTAAAGTATAAATACGAATTTCAAGTTTAACACAAATTGAATAAACGTTTCTAATATTATTTTTTTTCAGGGTTCTTAATCCCTGATCAGGTCAAGGATTGCTTCAATATCAGCAACGGCTTTCTCCTGGCTGACTTCCTGCCATCCGTTTTCCCGGATGCGGGTCAGCTCTTTGAGAAATTTTCCCAGGGACTGGGTGTATTTTGCCGAAATCCCGAGTCCGTCAGTCTTCTTGCCTCGGATTTCACCACTTTCACGGCGCTGGGCCTGGACTTCGTTAAAGGCTTTGTTAATGGATTTTTCCCCGGACTGAACTTGTTCCTGGATATCCGGGCTACCGTGTTCCATGACCTTTCTGGCTTTGTCTACCTTTTGGGGGCTGATGCCCAATTCTTTGGCCCGGGTTTCGTTTTCCACCTTGCGTGTGGTTTTTTGTTCTTTTTCCTCTTTTTTGTGTATAACATCCAAAAGCGCCAGACATTTTACGATATCATCATCAGACATGTTGCGCCGGTTCCGCTGGGCATGAAAGCTGTAGAGCAAGGCGTCATCCTCGTCCTCAAAGGATTTATATACTACCGGTACCTGATCCAGGTGCATGTTTCTGGCCGCTGCAAATCGGGTGTGGCCATCCACGAGAACATTTTTTTCTTTCCAGACCACCAGGGGAAATACCGGATCAAACCCATTTATTTCCATGTCCTGGCTTATGGCAGCCAAGGTCTCCTTCTGGATGGGGAACAGTTTTTCAAAGGGTTGCCCGGTGGCTAAAATGTCAGGGTTTACAAACGTTGTGTTTAATTCCATTATTTTTCCTCATAAATTCTAACAAGTTCAGCCATTTTTTCCAGATCACGTGCGCTGAGTTTTCCGGAAGGAGGCGTGATGCGGGCAGCAAATGTTTTACCGTCCCGTTGCAGGATTACACCGGGGGGAAGGGGTTTTTCTTCTGACATATATGGTCTCCGGGGATTTTTGTTACAGGTTGAGGGTCGTTGCCTTTGGCAAAACTTCGATGGAATATAATTCGATATTTATTAAATTCAAGGTCTCAAGTCTCTTTGGGCTTTGTTCTGCCGGGCTGGGCTGAAGCGTCCGACCCAATTAAGATGAACTGCATTAATTATCCTGTTCCCCCTTACCGGGATACCCCATCCCCATGTATTTATTTCCCAGCGCACCGATGTTGTTTTTGATGATAAAGGCCTGGCCGGTTTCAGGGTGAACTGGACCTTTGACGAGATGTTTTCCGTCATGATCAGCGAGGATTTTGATTCAGACCATAACCAGGCTCTGGATGCCAAAGAAGTGGCGGTGATTAAGGAAAAAGCCTTTGGTTATATTGCTCCGTACAATTATTACATCCATATCAGAATAGACGGGAAGCCCTTTGACGTGACGTTCATCAAAGCGTTTAATGCATGGCTTGATAATGGAACCGTGTGTTATGAATTTTTCATCCCCTGCCATGTTACTGCTGTGGATACGCCCAAGCAGGTCGTATTGTCGCCCTATGATCCGGAGTACTATTCCGATATCTATTTTCCGGATAAGGTGCCTTTAAACACGGAAAACGCAGAAGCCTTTTCCATTGAGATACAGACAGCCAGGGACCAAGCGAACCTGATTTACTATGATACAGTAAATCCCATGGCAATTTTTCTTACGTTTAAACGAAAATAAAGCGTCCCAAAACCGAAGTCAAGACACCCCTGCAACGATATCCCACAGGGCCCGGACCCGGGGGTTGGAAAGATTTGCATTCCGTGTGCAAAGGGCTATTTCATAAGGGGGCAATTCCGGCATGTTGTCCAGTGCAACAATATCCCGGTAAAGTGGGCTTTTTTCAAGAACCAGCCGGGGCACAAGGCCGATCCCAAATCCCAAATTCACCAGGGCGATAATGGCTTCATGGCCGGTAACCTGGGAATAAATGCGCGGGACTACGGCATTTTCAACAAACCACGTATCAATACGCTCCCGGCTTAAGCCTTTGTCCGCAAGAATTAAAGGAAATTCTTTCCAGTCCGGTTTCCCCTTGCCGTCTGTTACCAGGACATCGGGATAATGTTTGGCCCCGATAAAAACCAGGGGGCTGACCGCCATGTTTAGAAAACTGATCTGGATGCCGGGGGTTTCGGGCAGGGCTGCAATGACCGCATCGGCATCCCGGTTCATCAGTCGAGCCATCGCCTGGGCAGGATCTCCTGTTTCAAGGCGAATCTGCACCCCGGGGTGCATGGCCCGGTAGCGGGGAATAAATCTGGGCAGGATGCTGTATGCGGCGGTTACCGAGCAATAAAGGGAAAGCTGTCCGGACAGAATGGCATCCTTTGATAATTCCCCCTGGAGCCGTTCAAAACGGCCGAGTACATCCTCGGCATATTTTTTAAAGACCTGTCCGGCATAGGTTAACTCCACACAGCGATTGCCCCGGATAAGAAGCTGTTTGCCCACATCCGCCTCCAGACGCTGGATCACCCGGGTCAGGGCTGATGGTGAAATATTGCAGGCCTGGCTCGTCCGGGAAAAATGCAGGGAACCGGCCAGGTGGTGAAATAATTTAAGGGTGCGTATATCCATTTTTATTTTTCAGCCTTAACGTCGCCAATGATCGCAGTTTGGCGTATTTTAAAAAAACATTTCATTATATGCAATGTGAAATTGCAAATGATTCATTTGACGCAACAATAATTTTAAGCCATTTTATTCACAATACATTACATTGTGTTTGGACGAAAAGTTGCCCAGATGCAAGGCGCAGAAAAATTTGTAACCGGAGCAACCTAATGGTTGTGAGGATTGCAAATTTTCCTGCAACGCGGCAGATGGGTGACTTCTCGTTCAAACACTAAAATTAAGGAGACAAGATATGGGCACCAATTATTTTAACACCCTGCCATTACGGCTGCAACTTGAAGAACTGTCCCAGTGCCGGTTCATGGACCCTTCGGAATTTAACGGGGTCGAGGCGCTCAAGGGAAAAAAAATTGTGATTGTGGGATGTGGGTCCCAGGGGCTGCACCAGGGCCTGAATTTAAGGGACAGTGGCCTGGATGTGTCTTATACATTAAGGGAAGCCGCTATTTCCGGCAAACGGCAGTCCTGGAAGAATGCCACGGAGAACGGCTTTGCCGTAGGTCCATATGAACAGATGCTGCCGACGGCAGATCTGGTCATCAACCTGACCCCGGATAAACAGCACACCAATGTCATTGAATCCGTCATGCCTCTGATGAAAAAGGATGCCTGCCTTTCCTATTCCCATGGGTTCAATATTGTTGAAGAGGGCATGCAGATCAGAGAAGACCTCACCGTTATCATGGTGGCCCCCAAATCCCCGGGAACCGAAGTGAGAGAAGAGTACAAAAGGGGCTTTGGCGTTCCCACCCTGATTGCCGTGCATCGGGAAAACGATCCCAGAGGAGAGGGTTTTGAACTTGCCAAAGCCTATGCGGCCGGTACCGGCGGTCACAAGGCCGGTGTGTTGCAGTCCTCATTTGTGGCTGAAGTAAAATCGGATCTCATGGGCGAGCAGACCATTTTATGCGGGGTGCTGCAGACCGGGGCACTGCTGTGCTATGACAAGATGATTGAAGGCGGCATGGATGAAGGATACGCATCCAAGTTGGTTCAGTATGGTTGGGAAACCGTGACCGAAGCCCTGAAACACGGTGGCGTCACCAACATGATGGACAGGCTGTCCAATCCGGCTAAAATCAAGGCCTTTGAATTAAGCGAGCAGCTTAAGGAACTCTGGACACCCTTGTACAACAAGCACATGGACGACATCATGACAGGTTATTTTTCAAAGACCATGATGGAAGACTGGGCCAATGATGACGCCAACCTGCTCAAATGGCGGGACCAGACCCAGGATACGGCGTTTGAGAAATCAACTTCCCAGGACGCAGATATCCCGGAGCAGGAATATTTTGACAACGGCATTCTCATGGTGGCCATGATCAAGGCGGGCGTGGAGTTGGCCTTTGATACCATGGTGTCAGCCGGCATTATTGCAGAATCCGCGTATTATGAATCCCTGCATGAGGTGCCCCTGATCTCCAATCTCATTGCCAGAAAAAAACTGTATGAAATGAACGTTGTGATTTCAGATACTGCAGAATACGGTTGTTATCTGTTTGCCCATACTGCGGTTCCCCTGCTTAAAGATTTCATGGCAGGCCTTGATACCGATGTGATCGGCAAAGGCCTGGCGCTTGAAGACAACAGCGTGGACAACATCCGCCTGATCCAGGTCAATGATGCCATCCGGAACCATCCTGTGGAAATTGTGGGTAAAAAACTGCGTGGATATATGGGGGCCATGAAAGCCCTGCGTTAACTTGTGTCCATTTAACAGATAACTTTTCCGTCCAATTTCCGGATGAACACAAGACTGTTTTAGTTATTCGAATTTTCGCTACATTTAGGCGAAAAATAGACATCAAATAATTTTTCCCTTCCCCCGTGGAACGTCAAATTGTCTCACGGGGGAAGACAGAATAAACGATAACCCTTGACGATATTATCCCTATGGATTATTATTTCAACCATGATAAAAGACTTTAAATGTAAAGAAACTAAATTTATATTTAATGGTCTTTTTTCTAAAAAGTCGCAGGACATACAGAGGTTAGCGGAAAGAAAGTTGATTATGCTTCACAGAGCCTCTGAGATTAATGATCTCAGAGTGCCACCGGCTAACCGGTTGGAGGCACTTAGTGGTAATAGAAAGGGGCAACACAGTATACGCATTAATAAAAAATGGCGCATTTGTTTTGAATGGCATGAAGACGGCGTACATGGTGTTGAGATTGTTGACTATCATTAAGGGGATGACATGATGAGAGATTTTCCTCCCACTCATCCAGGTGAAATTTTGCTTGAAGAGTTTTTAAAACCTCTGGGTATTACGCAATATAGAATTGCTAAAGACATTGGCGTCCCTGCCATGCGGATAAATAAAATTGTCCGACAAAAAAGAGGGATAAGCGCAGATACCGCTCTAAGACTGGCGCATTATTTTGGGATGTCTGTTGATTTTTGGACCGGGATTCAGGTTCACTATGATACAGAAATGGCAAAAATGAAGTTGGGTGACAAATTGAAAAAAGAGGTTAAGACATTTGAACCTGCTGCCTGACCGCAGTTGTCTAAAAGATTTTATATTCCAGGTTGAAAACATACAAACTAAACTCGGCGTAAAAACGATTCACCGTAAAATACATGAAAGTAAGAGCCGTTTTGAACTTCGGTAGGACCAGATCCTTTACACGGCTGTTTTCAGTACTGAAAATGGAAGGCTAAGGCAGGAAAACACCTAAAAATGGAACCCTTTTTAAGGTTTTAACAGGTAGTTACGTGAGTCCGACCCAAAATGCACCAAAAACAAAATGCACCAAAATGCACCCACACCAAAATGCATACCCAAAATGCATTTTTCTCCTTTCAATGTAGGGCTCTTTCATCCCCTACTCGATGCCGGTTTATCCCGGCGCTTTCGGTCTGATCCCTATTTTATGCGATTAATTTTATTTCTCGTTCTCGCGCTCCTTTGATTCTCTGGGTAAATGCGGGTATATTTTTGGATATCATCAAAATGAGTATATCCTAAATTTCACAATTCTATCAGACTTGACTCTATAAATTTTTGGGTATATATGGGTACTGATTTGGATGTCGGAATGGAAAATTAATGTTAAATCCTATAATTAAAATTACACCGGAAATATTGAATCTCATTGCAGAAATAGATGAATTCAAGGGTGAATGGAAAGCCATCGGCAATCTTGCGCCGGAACGGCTTAACGCATTAAAACACGTTGCCACCATAGAATCTATCGGATCGTCAACGCGGATTGAAGGGGTAAAACTGTCCGACCGGGAAATAGAACTGTTGTTATCCGGATTAGATAAAAAATCATTTGGATCCAGAGATGAACAGGAAGTGGCCGGTTATGCAGATGTTATGAACATCGTTTTTGCATCCTATAAAGACATCTCATTTACGGAAAATTATGTCCGGCAGTTACATAAAATGCTGCTCGAATACAGTTCAAAGGATATTCGCCACCGTGGGGAATACAAAAAGATGCCCAATCATGTGGAGGCGTTCGGTCATGATGGCAAGAGCCTTGGTGTTATCTTTGAGACATCATCGCCCTTTGACACCCCGAAGGATATGAAACAGTTGATGGAATGGACAGCCAGGCAGTTGAAAGAAAAAGAACTCCACCCCCTGTTAACTATATCTGTCTTTGTCGTTCATTTTTTGGCAATACACCCGTTTCAGGATGGAAACGGCAGACTGTCGCGGATACTGACAACCCTTCTGCTGCTGAAAGAAGGATACCGGTATGTTCCTTACAGTTCCCTGGAGAGTATCATTGAAAGAAATAAGGATAATTATTACCTGGCATTAAGAAAATCCCAGGTGACTTTTAGATCTGAGTATCCGGAATACGAGCCCTGGATATTATTTTTTTTGAACGCTCTTAAAACTCAAAAAGAAGTACTGACTAAAAAAATTAATAAAGAAAAAATATTTATAAAGTTATCCAGACTGTCACGGCAGATCCTTGAACTTGTGAAGGATCATGGAGAGTTGTCCATATCTGAGATCGAATCCATTACAGAAGCCAACCGGAATACCCTGAAGAAGAAACTTTCAGAACTTGTCAAATATAAATACCTGCTCACCCAGGGGCGGGGTAAAGGCACGCGGTATATCATGGGTATTAAATCGTATGACCAGTAAAAACAGCAAATATATCGGTAAATACAAGATCAACGCATTTCTCGGCAGTGGCTCCATGGGTCGGATTTATCGCGTCACCATTCCGGTCCTTGAAAAAACGGCAGCTTTAAAATTGTTCACCCCCAGCCGGGCGTTGATTAAAAAGGTCGGTTTAAAAAGCCTCAGAGAGCAGTTTATTCATGAGGCAGCGGTGATTGCAAATATCCTGCATCCGAATGTGGTGAGCATCTGGAGTCTTGAAGAGACCGCAAATGAATTGTTTTACCTGATGGAATATTACTGCCGAAATTTAGGACAACTCATTGGAGAATCCTATTGGGCGGACAGGCCCTCTAGAAAGGTGTCCGTTGACAAAGCCTGCCATTACCTGACCCAGATTATTGAAGGGCTTTGCCGCCTGCACGAGGCGGATATCATTCACCGGGATATAAAACCCTTTAATATCATGATTGCAGATACGGGAACGGCGAAGATTGTTGATTTTGGTCTTTCCAAACGAAGGGGTGAAAAACAAATTCTTAGTGCAGAGAAACTTACCATTGGCACTCCGTTTTATAGTGCTCCGGAACAGATTGATTCTCCTGAAACCGTGGATCAAAGAGCCGATCTGTATTCTGCCGGGGTGATCCTTTACCGGATGGTAACAGGTCATCTGCCCGATAAAAATCCAGCCCTGCCCAGTGAATTAAATGCGCAATTGGATCGCAACTGTGACCGGTTTATTCTCAAGGCGATTGCCCCTCATCCAGATGATCGGTTTCAGACAGCGGACGCAATGTCAGAGGAATTAAAGTCATTTTTCGCATTATATAAGGATGCCAGGCAGAGTGAATGTGTTGCGCCGGATGATATTTTTCAGGAAAAAAAGACGGCTCCCCGGATCAAACCCACTCTTCCCATCAGATCCGAATCGTCCAGAATACTTGCAAAAGATGCCAGGAAGGTTTTCAACCTGGATGATCTGCACCAGCCGGCGGTTTTTGTTGAAAATGCGTTTCAAAAAATAAGTGATACCACGGTGATAGACCAGGCCACCAATCTGATCTGGCAGCAATCCGGTTCCCGCTATCCCATGATGTGGGATCAGGCCCAACGTTTTATTCAGATGCTGTCCGAATCCGAATTCGGCGGACGTAAAAACTGGCGCATGCCCTCCATCAACGAGATACTGTCATTGGTAAACCCAATGCATGATGATGATTTCTGCATGGAGCCTGTATTCTCACCCGATCAAAAGTGGCTCTGGAGCAGTGATACCCGTTCAAAAAAATCTGTCTGGACCGTGGATGCTCAAATGGGATTTGTAAACTGCAGCGATCTTTTTGATTATAATTTTGTCAAAGGGGTCTGTTCTGTAGAATAAAGAAGAAAAGGGCTTATTTTTTTATGTCCGGATCTACTGCCTGGGCATATTTAAACGGCAGGCCTGCGGCCAGTATTTTTTGGGCGGCTGTTTGATTGTCATAGTCTATATACCGTGTGTCCAGACAGTATTTTTCCGTATCCCAGATCACATATTTGGCTCTGGGGTCGCCGTCACGGGGCTGGCCAACGCTGCCGACATTCACCATATATTTTTTATCTTTTTCAAGCTGAGTCAACCCTGGATTCAATGGTTGAACATTAATGTCGCCATCTTCAGGAAAAACAAGGCTTAATCTGTGGGTATGCCCTAAAAAACAGATGGATTCTTTTATCTGCCCAAACGCATGGAGCAATTCAGAGTTTGGGATTTGGTGAAGATAATGTCGAACAGAATCCGGCCAGAACCCATGGACAAAAAAAGCCTGATACTTAGAAAGATTGACGGGTAATCCCTTTAAATAGTTAATAGATGATGGTGACAATCTGGACAGGGTGGCATCCAGCGATTTTTTTGCATCCCCGATATACCACTTATACACTTTTTTATTTACACAGGCCAGTTCATGGTTGCCGAGAATTGATGGTATCCTGCTTGCGATTATCTGCTGGATAACCGCCTCGGAATCCCCGCCGTATCCGATATTATCCCCCAGGGAAATAATTTTATTGACCGCCTGAAGCTCCATATCTTTCAGCACCGTTTTAAATGCTTCAATATTACCATGAATGTCTGAAATGACGGCGATTCGCATATCGCTCCTATGTTTGTTTTGATCACCAATAAATGTAGCATGATGAATGAATTTTAACAACATTACAACAAACTAAATCATTCTCAACCTAAATATGTTCGGGGCCTTTTTGAATTTGTGGTGTAGAATTTTTTATTTTCTATCCTCGACGAAAAATTTTTAGCGTATTATATTAAATTTAAACTTCGTCTAACAAATTCATAGGAGATTTATCGTGAAGAAAATACTAGTGATCGCAATCATTCTTTTTTTACCGGCTGTTATATGGGGTGGTGAGGGGAAAACGGTTGAATATACGGTAAACGGGGATCTTTATGAAGGATACGTTATAAACCAAACTGAAACAGCTCCACTAGTTTTGCTGATCCATGACTGGGACGGCCTGACCGACTACGAAATCAAACGCGCTCACATGCTGGCAGACCTGGGTTATTCGGTCTTTGCCATGGATCTGTTCGGAGCCGGGGTCAGGCCAACGGAAATCAATGAAAAACGCCGGCTTACTGGGGAATTGTATAAAGACAGAGAAAAAATGAGATCCCTGATGAAAGGCGCCCTTGAAAAGGCCGGGAACCTGGGGGCCGACACCGGTAATGCCGTGGTTGCCGGATACTGTTTCGGGGGAGCGGCTGTTCTGGAATGGGCAAGGTACGGGGAAGCCCTCAAGGGCTTCGTCTCCTTTCACGGAGGGCTCAAGACCCCGGATGGGCAGGATTATTCAAATACAAAAGGTCGGGTCCTGGTTATGCACGGAACTGCAGATAAGGTCGTTTCCATGGATGAGTTTGCCGCCCTTGCAAAACAGCTTGAATCGGACGGGGTAAAACATGAGATGATTACGTATAGCGGCGCTCTCCATGCGTTTACGGTGTTCGGTTCCCAGCGGTACCAGGAAGAGGCCGATAAAGCCTCCTGGAAACGGTTTACGGATTTTTTGCAAATGCAGTTGAAACAATAGAAAGGCGGGGGATCGTGGGCGAGACCCTTAAGTTTTAACCCGATAGCCGGAGGTGCACATGGGTTCTTTTTTTTCTGACCCGAATACTAAACGGACATTTATCGTGCCCTTCGCATTGGGTTCGTCCCTGGCCCTGAATCCGGATTTTCTGGCCCTTTCCGGATTCATCTGGGGAAAAACCGGTTTGACCGGCGGTTTGGCCTTTGTTTTTGCGGCCTGTTTCTACCTTTTGCTTGGATCCAGACTAAAAAAGACGGCTCTCTTCCGAGGACCTGAAAAAAGGGCGTTTACCCACCTGGCAGGAACAGGAGCCAGAATAGTGGCTCTGGTTTTCCTTGCCACAGGGGTTCTTGTCTCCTCCGGCTTTGCGTTTAATGAAATTTTTGTCTACTGGTTTCCTAATTTCGGATTTGCATTTCTGCTGCTCGGTATCCTGTGCGCCCTTCAATTCCTGAATAGAAAAACGGTTTATTGGATACAGGTTGTTTTTTTTTCCATTGCTGCAGCCGGGCTTCTAGTGCTTGCAGCCGCCGGACTGATCCGTCCCAATACGGTGGAGGTTTCACTCTTCCAGGCAGTTTCACTGGGGGATGCGGTTTCCCGGCCCGGCATCCTGTTTTTAACGTTTCTGCTGTTTGTCGGCTTTGATCTGGGATACGGCGCCGAAGAAAAAACAGGCCTTGAACCGGCCGGGTCAACGGGATCTGCAGTGATTTTTATCACCTTTGTTTTTATCCTATGGGGGCTGGTGATGCTGGCCCATGTTCCTGCCCAAAAGCTTTCGGAAACAGCCATCCCACACCTGGTCGCGGCCCGGAAAATATGGGGGGATACCGGCCGGATCATCATGGGGCTGACCATTATTTTTGGTTCGCTTGCCGGGATTCATGCCCTTTTCACAGATATTGTTCATCGGGTTCAAGACCTGGCAGAAAGAAAAATTATTCCGGAAAAATTGAACCGCCCCAAAACCGTAATTATTTTACTGTCATTAACCACCGGGCTGATGATGGGACTGGGACTTGCCGGCAGTGACGTTCTTGAAACGCTGATCCGCTTTTCTCTGATTCTCTGGTTTTTGTCCCATGTCGCAGTCTGGTTTTTTATATGAAAACTCGATAGATCGTAAATCAAAACCCAACAAGGAGGCAGAATGAAAAGAAAAAAGATTATCCTGTTTTTTTTGGCCGCGACTTTACTGGTGGTTTCAGGTCCGGTTTTGGCTGCAGATGTACCCCGGATGACCGTTGATGAACTAGAAGCGGTTTTGGGGAATGACAATGTTGTCGTCCTGGATGTCCGGTCCGGAAGAGACTGGAGATCCTCGGAATTTAAAATCCAGGGAGCAAAAAGGGCCGAACCCGGAAAGATCAATACCTGGGCCGGGACTTACCCGAAAGACAAGACACTGGTGCTCTACTGCGCCTGACCGAATGAAGGGACAAGCGCCAGGTTGGCGCAGAAGCTGATGGAAAAAGGGTACAACAAAGTGTATGCACTCAAGGGCGGATGGCAGAAATGGTACAGGGGAAAGTTACCTGTGGAAGAAAAATAAAACCTTTTCAATAAAAAATTAAAATCGGGTCTGATTCTCATTTCCTTGACCGGGGCAATGTGTGTCAGGCCTTTTATTTTATCAGGATCGGTCAAGAAAAAATTAAAGCTATGCAATACAGTCCCGATTTGATAAAAACTATAATATGTCACGGCATCTATAGTCACGATCTATCCAAAAATGACCTCTCTACTCAGGCTGTGACAAAGTGCTTTGGTTTTTTTTCCCAGGGAGAAAACCGCAAATTTATATCACATTTTTTCAGGAGGTAAGCTATGGATAGTAAAGATCTGAAAAAGTTGCTGGCCGGCTTATGCATTGCCGGGCTGCTCACCGGGTCTACTGCCACCCTGTCCGGCTGTACGAACGGAAGTGGCTGAGGAGACAAAAATTCGGGAACAGGTAGTTCCCAGAGTGACTTAAGTGATGATAACAGCGGTGCAGGTGGCACCGATGAGAAAAAAAGCAAAAGTGGCTGAGGCTAAACATCAAGCATGCAGGCTGCATGCAGTACTCATGGCTGTCGGCCCCATGAAGTGTCGGTAAAAAACAATGAACCTAAGCGACGGTTAACCGTGAAACGTAACAACCATCTTTCAACCTGTGATGTTTTAACACAGAATTTCCCCAATTGCCGCAGGATTCTGGGCGATATCACCTGGGGCGGAATTCTTGCGGCATTGGGCAAACCAACTCCTGAATCATTCATCCAATTCCTGGCCGCCTCCGGACCTGATCCGAAGGAGCAGCTCAAAGATATTGTGCCCCATATTTACGATCTGGCCTGTATTGAGCTGGGAATTTTTAAGCTGTCCAACAACGACGCATCCGATTTATCCCCGCGCGAATCGGTTTTTGTCAATCCCGACCTGATGCTGCTCCCTGTGTCATGGAAGCACCTGCCTGATTCTATTACCGGGTACGGTAACAAGCCCCCGCAAAAGCCGGAGCCGGGAGAAGGCTATGCCCTTATATGGCGGAACCCTGTAACCGGTCACTTGATGTGCCGGGATGCAACCGACGATGACCTGCTGGCCTTGAAGCTGGTGGTCGAGGAAATTGATTTTGAAACCGCTGCCCGCCAGGGCAAGACGTCAAGGGCCAAAATCCTGGCCGTCTTCCACCATGCCGTCAACGAGGGAATTCTTATTAATCCTAAGCCCCTTATCCGCCGGAATCCTGAACTATTACCGGATACCCAAGGGTTTGAGCCTTATATGGTGTCAGACAGTTTTACCCTTCAGTGGCACATCACCCAGGCCTGCGATCTTCACTGCAGGCATTGCTACGACAGGAGCAGCAGGAATTCGATACCCTTTTCCAAGGCCATGGAAATACTGGATGATTTCTTCGATTTCACCCTTGCCGCGCACGTAAGGGGCCATATTACCTTCACCGGTGGAAATCCTTTGCTCTATCCTGATTTTGAAACTCTTTATTATGAGGCCTCCCAGAGAGGATTCTCCCTTGCCATACTCGGGAATCCCGCACAAAAAGATCCCATTAAACGGCTTCAAGAAATCCAACCCCTGACCCACTACCAAATCAGCCTGGAAGGCCTGGAAGAATACAACGACTATATCCGGGGTAAGGGCCATTTTAAAAGATCCCTTGATTTTCTGGACCTTCTCCGGGAACAAAATGTTTATTCCATGGTCATGCTGACCCTGAACAGAGATAATATGAACCAGGTGCTCCCCCTGGCTGAAATTCTGAGGGAAAAAACCGATTCTTTCACCTTTAATCGGCTGGCCATGGTCGGGGAAGGTGCCGCCTTAAGCCTGCCGGACCCCGAAGATTACCGTCGGTTTTTACAAAAATTTGTACGGGCTGCCCCATCAAATCCGGTTCTCAGAATGAAAGACAACCTGATCAATATCGTAAAGGAAGACACAGGCCATGATCTGTTTGGAGGATGCACTGGATTCGGCTGCGGAGCGGCGTTTAATTTTGTCGCCCTCCTGCCGGACGGTGAAGTCCATGCCTGTCGAAAATTCCCCTCATATATCGGCAGTATCAAAGAAAATTCACTGTATGAAATATACACATCTGCCAGGGCCAAACAATACCGGGACGGCAGTACCGCCTGCAAGGGATGCCGCCTGTCCCCTGTGTGCCGGGGATGCCAGGCCGTAGCCTACGGTATGGGACTCAATGTATTCACCGACCGTGACCCGTTCTGCTTTTACGATAAACGGCCATCCGGGGCGTCAAGCCGACCCGAATCCAATGAAGTCAAATCCCGCCACCCATAGGGTTGACGCCATTCCACTCCGGTTTACCAATAAAAAGAAATTCAGTGGACGTGTTAGGGTGTCTATTGGGCTGTTTTTATCCGGCAGGGGCGGAATGTGAATTGTTTTGCAACTGCCGGATAATTGTTTCCAAAGGATGATCCGGATATAGTTTCATCAGCGCGGCGGCATGGGCGGTGACATGGGCGGCGGCGAAACTGTGGCCCTGGACGTTTTTTTCCTGGGGCAGGCCTGGAATGGGGCGGGGGAATCCGTGGGCACCGAATGCCACAGGACTCTCGGCATGAAACACCAGATCGTCCCAGGCGCAGTCCGGGTGCCGGTACGCCCCGACAACGTTGCTGAAACACGCGGGGTATATCCGGTGTTCCGGTCCCCGGGCCGAGGCAATGATGAGGATACCCTTTTCCCGGGCGGTGTCGCACAATTGTTTCAAGGGACCGGCAGAATCTTTATTTTCCACACCCAGACTCAGGTGGATGATGTCAAACTTCCGGCGGACACACCACGCTAGTGCCTGGGTCAATACCGGTACCGATGTGCCCAGATCCCGGTTGAAAATTTTCACGGCATAGAGCCCTGCATCCAGCACTTTTTCCTTAATAATACCCGCAATAGCTGTGCCGTGGCCGATCTTGTCCATGAAATCGCCGGTTTGCGCCACCTGACCGGTTTTCGGATCGGTTTCGTACCCGTGTCCCCCGGTGATGGGCCCCACATGGGGGTGACCAGGATTAATGCCGCTGTCGATGATGGCGATGTCAGGTGTCATGATAAATTCCCGGACCAAATTCCTGGGGCCTTCCCTGGAAAATAAGGCCGTCTTTGCCCAGGACCACCAGGTGATGGGCATGGCTGATGGCTGTTTTCCGGTGGCTGACCAGAATAATGGTTTTGTTTTTCATCAGGTCTTTCAGGGTCTGCTTGATGCCTTGTTCTGCAGTTTTATCCAGAAAGGCCGTGGCTTCGTCCAGGATCAGGATTTTGGGATCCATCAGAATGGCCCTGGCAATGCTCAGCCGCTGTTTCTGCCCCCCGGACAGGCGGGTGCCCCGGTCCCCCACAAGGGTGTCATACCCTTTGGGCAGCGATTCGATGAACTCATGGATTTGGGCGGCTTTGGCCGCTTTTTTTACTGTTTCGATATCTGCATCCGGTTTAAAAAAACGGATATTTTCCAGAATGGAGGTATGAAACAAAAAGGTTTCCTGGGAGACCATGGCCATTTGGGTTCTGAACCAGTTCCGGTCCAGACTGTGGATGTCTTGTCCGCCCCAGGTGATGGTGCCGGCACCCGGGGTGTAGAGCCGCATGAAAAGGTGGCACAAGGTGGTTTTCCCGATGCCGCTTTCCCCGGCAAGGGCTGTTGTTTTCCCATGGGGAATGGTAAATGATAAATCTTTGAACACCGGGGTCCGGCCGTCATAGGAAAAACTTAAGTCCTCTATGACCAGGTCCTTGGCGGACAACGCCGGGCTCAGCACCTGATCTCCAGTCTGATCCGCACAGGGGGAAATATCCAGGATTTCACGGACCCGTTTCAGGGCCACCTTCGACTTTTGAATGGACAATATCCCGTCCAGCAGTCCCTGGAGGGGACCGAATACCCGGCCCTGGTAAACGGAAAAGGCCACCAGGGTGCCGATGGTCAAATTTCCTTCCAGGACCTTCCATCCGCCAAATCCAAATACGATTAAGGTGTTCACAATGGCAAAGGCCGTGGGTACGGAACCGGAAACCGCCCCCAGCACCTGGAACCGGAGCAGCAGGTCCAGGACCCCGGACTGTTTGGCAGATAGCTTTTCGTTTTCTGATTTTTCTGCGCCAAAGGCCCGGATGGCCGCTGTATTGGACAGAGATTCAAATAAAAAATGGGCAATACCGGCATTGGTTTTGGCAAGATCCTCGGAAAGGGCGAAAAGTTTGGGTTTGATGGCCTGGACCACCCAGACGGCAAAGGGCAGGATGGCAAGGCTCATCAGGGCCATTTCCCAATTCAGCCAGAACAGGATGACGGCCGTGATGATGAAGGTTAAAAAATCAAATAAGTATTTAGGGAAAATATCCGTGACCAGTGCCTGGATATCGGCCATATCCGAGGCAATTCTGGAATAAATATCCCCAATTTTGTTTTTTGAAAAATAGACCAGGGGGATTCTCTGGAGGTGGCCGAACAGGTCTTCTCGCATGGCAAAAAGAATCCGGGCCGAGTATTTGGTATACAGATACCGGTTGGCGACCCTGACCCCGAATCCCACCACAAGCAGCAGAATCAATACCCCCAGGATCTGAAACAGAATCCCGGGTTGATTGCCCAGGAACACCCGGTCGATGAGAATTTTGGCAAACCAGGGCTGAAGCATGCCAAGCGCCGTACTCAAGGCGCTTAAAATTAAAGAAAAGATCAATATCTTTTTGTGGGGTTTCAGGTAAGACCCCAGATAACCCATCTGCTCCAAGATAGACGGATCAAGCGGTTCTTTTTTAATGTTCTTTGAAGTAGCACATGTATCCTGAATCACAGTATTCAGGGGTTTGGCGAAGCTGTTTGGCATAATCCATTATCCTGTCGCGGTTTTGGGTTTGCAGCGCTTTGTCCCGGACGGCTTTGACCAGTTGCAGACTGCCCATTTTCCGGTGAAACGACGCTTCTCTTCCCACTAATTTAACGGCGGTGACGCCCCAGTCCCTGAAATCGCCGAATTGACACAGACTGCAGGGGCCGTTGGGCAGGCCGTCCTGCTGGAAACTGGAGCCACAATTGTTCTGATACCAAAGATAGGTTTTAAAGTGTGCCAGGCGTTTTTTTAAATCCTGGTAAACGGTTTCACTTTCGGTTCCGGGGCTGTCGGTTCCCAGGGGCGTGATTGCCCAGTCGGTGAGACAAAATGCGCCCAGGGTGTGGCTGGTCTGGCAGAATGATTCTTCAAAATAGCATCCGTCGTTCACCGCGAACACTTCAAACTCCATGTCATCGCTGTGCGTGGTGACGATGGCCTTTATTTCAGGCAGGATCAACTGGCGGGGTAGAATGACGCGCTTAACCCCCAGGGATTTGTAAAACGGTACGGAATAGGAATTGAAACAGGCGCCCAGGCTGCTTAAATGAATCCGTAAGCCCAGGTTCAGACGGGACAGTTCCACCAGCAGGTTCAAATCTGAAACAATCACTGCGTCCACGCCCATGTCTGCAAGCCGGCCGCACAAGGTTCGCATATAAGCCATGCTGTTTTCAGGATAAAACGGCGCATTCAGGGTGATGCTCACTTTGATGGCATTCTCATGGGCCACAGCAATCAGGGTCTCAAGATCCTTGAATGACGTGATGTTGGCCTGGTCCGGGCTTCTTCGGTTCATCCACAGGTTTTCACTGAAGATTTCGTCCCATTCCCTTGTTTTTAAGCCGCAGTACAGTTCATCCGCACCATTGGAAATCAGCATTTCCAACTCTTCAAGGGAGCGAATGGGGGTAATGATATTCATGCCAGCCCTCCTTGCCAGACCAGGCGCAGTCCATGGGTTTCGGCGGTTTTAAGAAGATGGCTCAGCATGGATGTCGTGTAGGGATAGAATATGGTGTTGCCGTTTTGAAGCAGAGCCGGTCCATTACCCGGATGGCTGAGTTTGAACCGGTGGGTGGTGCAGGGGGCGTGGCAGCCGGCACTGAAATTGAACTTGGCATCGGGCCGGCCGTCCATTCCCGCTGTCATGCAGGCCCGGCCTGTTGTGACATAGCCAAAGGGAAAATAAACGGAAACATCAAAGCCTGAACCGTTCATTGCCAAGGCGTCCGGATCGGGATCGGCATGGGGAAAAAGATCCTGCTCAAATCTTTGAATGCCAAGGTTTTTGGCCAGGCCTCTCATATTGGCATGTTGGAACGAACAGTCATTGACGCAGGTCGCGGCGGCTGCCGGGGCGATGTCTTTTTTGTCCAGACGGGGATCTTTAAAGCCTTTATTGAAAAGTCGCCCCATGGACAGGCTGAATCCGGGAAATGTTTGTTTCAGATACAGCAGGACACCCAGATCGTTCACCACCACTTCAGCGGCATGATCCCACTGATGGAACGTTTCAAACAATTTACCGCAGGCCTTGATGCCGCCGTCGGTGAGAACCGGTGTCAGAAGGGTGACGGGCAATCCTTGTTGATCCGCTGCTTTCAGCTGTTGTTTCAGATCTTTCACATCCGGCAGGCGTTTGGAACAGAACTCGTCGCCGATATAGATACGGTCGGGGTGGGATACGATCTCTTCAATATCCTGCCGGTGAACATCACGTTCAGAGAAAAAGGCTTTAAGGCTTTCCCAGGGCAGGACCGATTCAGTGTCTGTGCCGCCACCCACCCAATGCCGGGCGATTTCCATGTTTGACCCTTTCATCAGCTGGCCTCGGCCGTGACCGGTTCAAAAAATTTCTGCCCGTTTCTCATCTCATGGTTGTGGCAGTCCTTGCAGGGCTGGGCTGCAATGTTTTTAATCAGTTTTTTGTGGATTCGGACCTGGTCCTCCGGTTTATGATTTTCAACATTTTTACAGGAAAAACACCGGGAATTGGGGACATGGCTCCAATAGCCCGGTTCTTTGTCCACGTCAAGAAAAAGAGGCTCTTCCTTGGGAAGGATCGGGGCATCCGGATCACGCTTGAAATGCTCGACAAAAAACCGGACAGCGGATTTGTTCATGTGCATCCATCCCTCAAGTCCGGAATCGAAATGGCATTTGGCACAGTTCCTGTGGTTCTTGGCCGTTCCCGACGACTTCCATTTTTCAATGGGATCTGTCATTTCATGACAGACGACACAGGTTTTATCCTGAAGATAAACCACTGATAATTCATGGGCAGCCAGTGCGATGGCAGGCAGCACAATAGCGATGAGGATCAGGATTAATTTTTTTTTGGATTTGGATTGCATGCTTCTAGGTTGTTTCCTTGTTCAATTACGCTGTTTTTCAACGAAGCAGGCCGGAATTTTTCCGGCCCGCTCAGGTTCATTCGGTCTAAAAGATTATTTTTTGGAAAGCATTTGAGTGACCACCCCGTCGGACATCAACGGAATAATACTCAGCAGTTCCAGGGAATCGGCATCAAATACGCTGATGTCGGGCCCGCCGGGACCGGCGTAGATTTTTTTCCCGTCAGACGTAATGGCCACCGTATAGTTAGTGCCGGTTTCCAAATGGGCCACCTTCAGGGTTTCTCCGGTGGTCCGGTCCACCTTGATCAACTCATCCATGACGGCATAAATGTATTTTTGATCAGGAGACAACAGACTGGAATAGGCAAACCAGACGTCTTTGCCCCTCAGGTCGTCCATTTTTCCGCTGTTTTTGTCAATGAAAAAGTAGCCCATTCCCTTTGCATCATAGTACGGGTTGACAAAGATGCCGTGGTCACCGGGGCTGCCGGGCTGCCAGTTGGCCAGACAGTTTCTCATATCCTCGGGATTCTTTGTGTTCAAAAAAGGCATGAGCACGTCTCGTTTACCGGTTTTCAGGCTGAACCGTTCTATGTCCTGTCCCACCAGGATCAGATGATCCGGATCATTTTTCAAGACCACCGGCTGGGTATAACTGGTGGGAATGGGATAATTTTTAACCATTCGTTTTTTCTCGACGTCGTAGACCACCAGTTGATCGGGCAGAACATTCAACCGGGGAATGTTCTGTTTTTTCTTGACAATGGAGCAGCAGATAAACAATTGTTTCCCGTCATTGGATATGTTCATGCCGAAAATGGACACCTTGCTTAACTCCGTGGAAAACGGATAGGTATCAACCAGGGTATTGGTGTCGGTATCCACGGCATAAATGGAGTGAATCGCATTCAGGTACAACCGCTTGCCGTCGGACGAGCAGGCCGTGTTGATGATAAAATCATTGAACTCAATGGTTTTGGTGACCGTATCGGTGTCGCAGTCAATGACCTGGAGGGCATTGTTCATCACGGCGTAAAGATAATCCTTGGCCCCTGCGGTGGAGGCGCTCAGGAACGCCAGGATGCCGGCCGTGATCAAGATCAGAATTCTTTTTTTCATCCCGTATGTCTCCTTTTATCGTTTGTTCACGAAATTCAGGTTTCTCCAGTCCCGTTCAATGGCCTGGCACTGGTTCTGGTAATGGGGAAAGTTAGTCACATTGTCCGGGGTCTGGGCCGGCCACCAGCAGGTTCCGGAACAGGCGCTGAAATCCCTGGCACTGGACAGGCAGTTGCTCATGGGGGTCTCGGGACGGGGATTGGTTTCCCACCCGGTGTCAAAGATGGTGGTGCAGCCGATGGGCATGCTGGTCATGATGGGATCGTCCGACATTCCCTGGACCTCATGTTCCATTTTTTTTGCTTTTTTATTTAGTGGTTTTAACCCTTTTTTTTTCATATGATCCTCCTTAAATTTTTGTAAAGGCGTGGTGTTGGCTTGTTTCTTGACATCGTAACCCCCATGTTAAAATATGTAGGTCAGGCGCAGGTAGGTCCAGGAGCCTTTTGTATAGGCGTCTGATTCCACATCGTGCATATACCTTAAATTGAGGATGAGATTTTCCTGAAGTGCATAACCCAGGTTGATGCCTAATTTCAGATTTTCACCTTGGGTGCCGGAAAGGGTGTTACCGTCGGGGTCTTCAATATCATCAAAGTCTTTCCACCAGGCCGCTTGAACGCCGAGACGCAGCTTGTCCGTTATCCCGTATGCAACCACAGCTTCCAGCTCAAAGGCATCGGACACGTCGTTTCCGTCACCGTCCTCATCTTTTTGCCAGTAGTTAGCGCATACGTCCAGAGACCAAGGACCGGGATACCAGCCAAAGGCCAGTTGGTGCTGAAACCACCAGGAATCATTGGATACGTCGTCATGTCCCGTGGGCGTATAGGCAAATTCCCAAAAGGACAGAAAGGTCTGGGTTTCAAAGTTTTCATACAGAAATATAAACGGACCGACCACCAGATCTCCGACACCGCTCAGGCTTTCGTCATTGTCGATTGAAACATGCTGAAACGGGATGACGCCGTTGACGCCCCAGGTTTTTCCAAACACTTTTCCGGCAAAATAAACCGGTCTGAAAGCGGCATAGCTGACGTCCGTTCCAATATCAATGGTGTTCCCGTCCTGGTCTTCATACTCCGGCAGATGAATGTATCCGAAATAAGAGACCAGCACCGTTGTGCCTACAGGCGCTGATGAATTGTCCAGGGGATCCAGGACATCGGCTGAAGCCGGGGTCATTAACCCGGCAAAAGCGATTAAAACAAACAAAGCAATCCATAATTTTTTCATTTTACCTTTTTATCCTCTATTCATTTCTTAAAGTTTTTTGTATCGGTTCATATTATTGATTCAGGCAGCGGCTCATGCCCCCTGAGCAGGGACAGGTTGTCCAGAAACTCCGGGGCCTGTCCGGAAAGCCGGGCATATGCGTTCAGACCGGTTTCAATCCACGATTTAATCCATTGGCAATAGTGCAGATTGGGCGAAAGAAGGCTTCCCTGCCGGATACCGGCTTCATGGTAACAGCCGCCGGCACAGATGGATGCAGCCCAGCAACCGTCACAGGGTTTCTTATTGGAAAGTCCCGCATCTTTCCGGAACGCTGCCAGTTTGGTCCGGTTAAACCCGTTAAAGACATCACCCATGTGGGCGGCCTGGTCGTGGGTCAGCCGCTGGCACAGGAAAAGCCCCCCTTGGGGATCAACGGAAAACATGCCCAACCCCGCACCACAGGGGTAATGCCTGACCTCGCCTTCGTGAAGGTTGACCAAAAGGTCAACCAGGTTGGTGAATCCCAGGAACCGGTTTTCCAGAGCCATGTCCACAAAGAGATCCGACAAGGTTTGAAACTGATCCAGCAGCACATTCATTTGAACCTTGTCCAGCACAAATCCATTTTCTCCGGAGGTTACCGGTGAAAAGCCTGCTTCGGCAAACCCCAGATCCAGCAGATGGTTCAGGGATTGATGGATATCCCCCACCGCTTTGGCCAGGGTGACCCGGGCCACTACCGGTTTGGTCATGCCGGTGCCCAGCAGTTTTTTGACCCCGGGCAGAATCACATCATAGGATGGCGACCCGTCCGGGAAAATGCGGAACCGGTCGTGAACGGCCCTGGTACCGTCAATGCTCACGGTCATACCGATCCGGTGTTCCCGGATGAATGCAATTACTTTGTCGGTCAGGACGGTGCCGTTGGTGGTCATGGCATAGGAGATCTTCTTCCCTGAATCTACGGCTTTTCTGTCTGCGTAGGCAATGGTGTCTGATATCAGCTTTGGCTTAAGCAGGGGCTCCCCGCCAAAGAAAACCAATACCAGAGCCTCCAGGTTGCCACTGTTGTCAAACAGAAAATCCACGGCCTGCCGGGCCACGTCCTGGTCCATGGATGTGGAGACACGGTCGGTGCCGTTTCCGTCATCATGGTAACAATACCGGCACATGAGGTTGCAGGCCTCGGTGACATGGAGAACCAGGGTGTTGATGGGCATGTCAACCGGGTATTCCGGTTGCTCCTTGGTCGATGTCCCTTCGGATATCAGGACATGACTGGCCAGCAGATCATTCCACAATGCCTGTTTTTCCCTGTCGGTTCCTTCCACAATGGTAAACAGATCGGATTGTCTAAAGGCTTGTCCGGCCGTGCCGTGATCCAGAACAGATCCAACAGAGGATTCCGGTTCTATTTCAAATATGGTCCCGGTCCGTGTTAAAAAGACAAAGTCTTTGCCCTGGGCCGTAAAGCGTTTATGATCTGCAATTTTTACCTGTTCCATGGGTTGCCTATTTTATATGGGTGATAAAATCCGGAACAGTGACTGCCAGTCTGACCTTGTCAGTCAATTTTACGGATCCGTCTTCAAATGAAGCGGTTACGGCAATGAGGCCCACGCCTTCTCTGTTCTGCTTTCTGGTTTTAATGGGCGCATAGGTGGTCACCGGTGTATAAAGCCCATTGGCAATGGGGGCGTTCAGGTATTGCATGTCATCATCGTCTTCCCGGGTTTTTTCCTCTGACAGGCTCCATTGGGCATTGACGGGATCCAGGACCAGGTCGTCGGCAGTCCCCTGCTTGCCGTCCGGGCCAAAGGAAATCCCCCGTGCAACAAACTGAACCCCCTGGGGCGGATAGGCCGCACCGCAGCTGACCCGTGCCCGTCCGATACGGGGGGATACGGCAATGGCATCGACGTTTTCAAATACCTTGAGTCCCTTGTAGGTCAGATCTTTTAAATTGATGTCAGCCATTCCCACAGACGCCTGCTGCCCCACATCCACGGTCACGGTCAGGCCGGACGGGCCGGACTGAACAATGTCCAACAGCTTTATTCCGGCATTGGAAAAGGACAGATCCGCCGGAGACGGATTGGCCGGCAGGTTGACGCCAACCAGGGTCAGGGTCTGGGGTTCGCCGGTATTTTTTTTCAGGCTCTGGGGAAAGGCGGCCATGATCCGCGCCGGCCCGTCGGCCTTGTAGAAAGATTCATTGCCGTATGCATTGGTATCCTGAACCACGGTCCACCATTTTCCCGCGAACTCGCCGGTGTCGGCATCCAGGTCAAACACACCTTCAATCCGTCCCGTTAACGGGGTCGGGGCCAGTTCGTATCTAAGATGGTATTCGCTATACAGGGTGGCTGTTCCCAGGGAAGAAACGGAAAATCCGCTCTGGTATTGTACATTTTTTTGGATTTTGTATTCGTCTTCTCCTTTGGCCGTGTCCGGCGTCAGGGTGTAGCTGCCTTGATAATAGCCCATCCCGGGCTGATACCCGGCAATGGTCCAGGAACCGGACAAATCTTGATCTTTCCTGTTTTTGAGCCAGTCCCGGTATTCAGGGGTGTCAAATGGGAACACTTTGGACAGGTGCTCGTTTAATTCCTTGGACTCTTTAAACCAGTTCATTTCCCGCATCTGGGGTACGGTGGTGGGATAGTAACCTAAGTGAAGGTTCCGGACCTCGTCCCACTGGCTTGGTGTATTCCGGTGGGACTTGATTTTTCCAAAGGTGTGGCACCGGACACAGGCCGTAAAAATGCGGACTTCCAGATCGTCTTTGGGAATCTCCCTGTACTGGCTGTTTTCATCGCTGTTGAGATACGCGACATCCCTGGATTCCGCCGGTGTCAAGCACAGGTCCCGGCTCAGTTCTTTAATAACCGGATAAAAGTCCTCGTCATTTAACGGGGCGCTGTTGAGCCGGATCATCCGGTCCACCACCACTTTCCACTCTTCCATTGTCTTGCGGGTTTCTTCAATTACCTCAAGACGGCCCTGGGGGTCTGGTTTGTGGCAGGCCGCACATTTTTGCCGAACCATGGAGTTCTCGTTAAAAAGCCCCTCCCCAAAAGCGGTCGACCCTGCTAACAGCACTGATAGCAGCAGGATGACGCCCATGTTCCATTTTGCTGTTTTTCTCATCAATTCCTCCTCCTTATTAAAAAACATACGCCCCTGCAATCCGAATCACCGGGGCGCATAACATCTATTCCTGTGGTGGTTTGGCCACACTGACCACCTGGTTTACGGTATAGGCCTTGAGGCCCTCAAGACCAAATTCAGATCCCACACCGGAGAGCTTGACCCCGCCGAAAGGCGCCATGGGATGCAGTTTTCCATGGGCATTGACCCAGACCGTACCGGCTTCGAGGCGCATGGCCACTTCTTTGGCCTTTGCCGGATCATTGGACCATGCCGATCCCCCCAGCCCCACATCAAGGGCGTTTGCTCGTTCCACCGCCTCATCAATCGTTGAATATTTAATAATGGGCAGGGCCGTGCCGAACTGTTCTTCTTTAACCAGGTCCATGTCGTCGGTCACATCGGCCATCAGGGTCAACGGGTAAAAGTATCCCGGACCCGAAGCGGGTTCACCTCCGCACAGCACCCGGGCACCCTGTTTTTTGGCATCGTCCACATATTGTTTGACAATTTCCAGCTGCGGCGCATTGCCCAGGGGGCCGATAAGATTGGTTTCATCCAGGCCGTCGCCCACGGGAATCTTGTTTACGTATTCGGTGAATTTTTCACAGACCGTGTCATAATCATCCTCATGGACATAAAGACGTTTCAGGGCCGCACAGGTCTGGCCGGCATTGATGAAGCATCCCCAGAACAACGGTTCCAGCAGGGGGGTGATATCGGTTCCCGGCAGGATAATACCGGCATCGTTGCCGCCCAGCTCCAAGGTCAGGCTTTTTAAGTTGGACGCTGCCCGGCCCATGATGGTTTGTCCCACGGGAATGGAGCCGGTAAACACCACCTTGTCGATGTCCTTGTGGGCTGACATGGCATTTCCGATGTCGGAACTGCCGGATACCACATTGAGGACCCCCGGGGGCAGCACGTCATTGAGCAGTTCCACCAGGCGCAGGGTGGACAACGGTGTGTAGGACGCCGGTTTCAGTACCACGGTACACCCCACCCGGATGGCGGGCATGATGTGCCAGACCGCAATGAGCAGGGGCCAGTTCCACGGCGTGATGGACCCCACGACGCCGATGGGTTTCCTGACCAGTTCAATGGTGTCCTCCGGGTTGTCGTCCACAAGTTCCGTCTCAAGCTTTAGGGATGCCGTGACCTGGGTCCAGGCTTGGCATCCGCCGGCTTCAAACATGGAGCCGGGTCCGGAAAGGGTCTTGCCCTGTTCACGGGTGATCAGCCGGGCCAGTTCCACCTGGTGCTGTTCAATAATACCGGCCATTTGGTTCATGATTTCCACCCGTTTTTCATCGGCCATGCCCGACCATGCCGGGAACGCCTTCCGGGCCGCTGCAACCGCTTCATCCAGCTGTTCAACCGTGCCCTTGGGGCATTGGGCAAACACCTCGCCCGTTGCCGGATTGATCACGTCGAATGTAGTGTCCGAAAACACTTTTTCGCCATTGATGATCATTGCATAATCCGTCATTTATTCCTCCTTATTCAAAATAGCGTTTTTTAGCGTTTTTCCACTGTATACAAATTTGGTGCCCGGGCCGGCTGGTTTCGGGGTGCCCATGTTTTTTGAGAAAGCAATCTGTTGAAAACATACAAAATTGAACAATTTTATTTTTTTGCTAAATTATAAACCGATGGCGATTTTTGATTGCGGTTTATTTTTCGGCTGGGAAAACACCATAAAAAATCCAAAATTTTGGATTCTCTCTTGGATTTGTCCAAAATTTTGGATCGAACAACAGCGATTTTTTATTCTCGCACAAAGACACCAAGGCACAAAGGGTCACAAAGTAGAATAAAAATCTTTGTGTCTTGGTGTCTTTGTGCGAGTTTTCCAACTAAAAAGATTCATATTTAGAGTTGCTGACCGGACAGGGAGGAATCTTGATTTATCCAGTTTTATATGTAAAAACGGACCAGGTTTTGAGCATGGATATCCGTATTGACCCGGAAAAAGTGGAGGACGTACCGTGGCCGCCATCCTGATAGTTGATGACGATCCTATTTTTTGTACCCCGTTTACGGCGTACCTAAAAAAACTGGGGCACCAGTGCCAAACGGCCCAGACGTTTTCCCAGGGGGCGGCACTTTCCCGGGACGTGGATTTTGACGTGGTGTTTCTGGATGTCCTCCTGCCGGATGCCAATGGCCTGGAGTGCATCAATTATTTTATTAATGCCCCGTCATCCCCGGAATTGATCATCATCACCGGAAAATCGGAAATCTCAGGGGCGGAAATGGCCCTGGAAAACGGGGCCTGGGATTATCTGGAAAAACCGCCTGCATATGATGACGTCAAACTCACCCTGAAGCGGGCATTGCAGTTCAGGGACAATAAAATGGTCTCTCCCACCCGGGAAGGTTTCAAATCGGATTTTATCATCGGCCGGAGTCCTGTTTTGAAAAAATGCCTGGATCTGGTGGCCAAATCGGCCCGGACGGACGGTAACCTTTTTATTTCCGGAGAAACCGGTACCGGCAAGGATTTGATCGCCAATGCGGTTCACATGAACAGTGAAAGAGCCGGCGCCCCGTTCATTGCCGTGGACTGCACCAACCTGCCGGACACCCTGGTTGAAAACCTGCTGTTCGGCCATGCCAAAGGCGCCTTTACCGGTGCCGTAGACAAAAATGACGGACTGATCAAACAGGCAGACAAGGGCACCCTGTTCCTCGACGAGGTCGGGGACCTGTCCCCGGCCGCCCAGAAATCCATTTTAAGGGTGCTCCAGAACAAAACCTTCCGCCCTTTGGGAATGAATAAGGAACTGAGCTGTGATTTCAGGCTGATTTCCGCCACCAACCGGGATTTGAAAGAAATGGTGGAGCAGGGGACGTTCAGGAAAGACCTTTTCTATCGCCTGGTCACCCACCACATTCACCTGCCTCCGTTGCGGGAACGGCCCGATGACATCGTACTTCTGGCCGAGTATTACATGGAAAAAATCTGCGCCCAGTTTGGTATCCGGCCAAAGACCATGTCCGATGATTTCATTGATACTCTGATGGTGTACGACTGGAAAGGCAATATCAGGGAATTGATCTCCGTGCTCCATGCCGCCGTGGCCGGCGGCTTGAACGAACCACGGCTGAATCCCCACCATCTGCCCGTGGCCCTGAGGATTTTTTCCAGGAAAAAGACATGGGAGGAACAGCGCCCCTTGGAGCAGGGCATTGAAAACGGGCTCGGGACGGATGAATCCGGATTGCCTTGCCTCAAGGATTTCAGGCTACTGAATGAAGCCCAGTACCTGGATGCCCTGGTCCGATTGTCCGGGGGGCGTATTGAAAAAGCCTGCACCATGGCCGGGGTATCCCGGTCCGGACTCTACCACCTGCTGGAAAAGCATAACAAAAAATTGAATCCGTAAACGTCGGATATAAGTGTCGCTCTCCTATTCCTAAAAAGTCCTGGTTCTTTGCGATTTTAACGCCCTAAATCACTTGCCGTCCACGGACTATACCCCGCAGGGCCGCAAGCGTTATAACGGACAAGTGAATTTTTTTGTTAGCGGTTTTTATTTCGATATATCCTGCATTGAATCTTTTTCATTATGAACGGTTCCGGCAATTGCGATGCCGGCAAAAAGAATTACGATATCTTTTATTAAATATTGACCTTCCGGGCTCGGCACAAAGGGTATTTGGACAAAACATACTTCAGGGTGTATAAAAAAAGCCAATATAGTCCCGGGGATTCGTATAAGCTGTAGTATTATCGAATACTTAACCCAAGGAGTATAGATGAGACAGATTCCAATTGCCACCTCCCACCACCCTAAAACAGGTAGGACAAACTCTGGAGGGAAAAAATATGTTGTATGAGCAAGGAGAGAAGTTGTTGTCTTTGCTCCAAATGGCTTAAGAAGGCCATACCAAATAAAAATGAAGCCTAATGAAAGGCGATGGGCCTTGTGGCCATATTTCTTAAATGCACGAAATATTTTCTGATCAATATCGGTCATTTTTTTATACCACATTTGGGCATCCTTCATTCTCCGCTTTACACTTTCCATGGAGCAACTTGGATTTTCAAGCCAGAAAGTTAGAAATTTAAAAAAATAATTATGATCAGATTTCCCAGTAATGTATTTTAGAGTTTCACAAAAACCAAATGCATTGGAGGGAATATGCTGCTCATAGATAAAGCCAATTTAGCAAAATCCGCTTCCATAAGAAAGCAATTTCATCGCCGAAAAGACCTGACGCAAAAGATTCGAATGCAGATTGCCATCAGTGCATATTTAGAATCTCCAGTGTTCTCCAGTGGGTCCATCTCCAGTGTAATCAACCAGTGGGTCGGGCTCATGTAATCAACTGTAATCATGGCTTATTGTATAAAAGGTGTATCCTGTTTTGATCTTAGAGCCACTTTTTTTGAGGTAATATCGTGGTTTTAACAAACGAGTGAATACACCCTGATATCAAGCTTAAGCCTGTGTCCAATCTTTTGGTGCAGGATTACTTGACAGGGGTAAAGATATTCGGCATCTATTATTAAGCTCGGTAGCAGAGAAAGTATCCTAAACTGATAATAATTCCTTTGACATTTACTGAAAATCTGTTTCAAGAGATCTGCCGGTCAATTAAGGAGGCTTCAAAATGAGTTCATGGCAATGTCAGCTTTGTACGTATGTATATAATGAAGAAGAGGAATCTGTGAATTGGGATGATTTACCTGATCATTGGGTGTGTCCTGTTTGCGGTTCCCCCAAAAGCTCATTCGCTTTGGTGAAACCCCAAAAAGCGCCGGTTACTCCAAAAGAACCCACTAAATTCTTCCGGTTTGAGTGTGGACTTTGTTCGTTTGTGTTTAATGAACAAAGAGAAAAACGGGTCTGGACAGCGCTTCCTGATACCTGGGTCTGCCCTGTCTGTGGTTCAGGGAAAGAAATTTTTAAACGTATTTCAGAAATTTCTGAAAAGCGGATCAAACCCAAATCAAACCATGTGGAGATCGCATCAAATTATCTTTCTGAGTGGCAGCGCCCGTCAGACGATTTTGAATCCCACATGACTGACATTCACCAGATGTCGGTTACCGGAAAAACACAAATCGGTCCCATGCGGACCCAGGTTGCGACAATTTCATGGGACGATATTCTGTTTGTGGCGGCCCAGCTTTTCAAATTACCGTTGAATAAAAGCAAGCCGGTTCAAGCAAAGACGGTAATCGGACCTTCGGCAAAATATCCATTAGTGCTTGAAACGCCCCTTATAGTTTCCCACATGTCTTTTGGGACGCTGTCCAAAGAGGCAAAAATAGCATTGGCAAAAGGCAGCGCAGCGGTAAAAACAGCCATGAGCTCAGGGGAGGGTGGTATTCTTCCGGAGTCTCTTGACAATGCTTATAAATACATTTTTGAGTACGTTCCCAATAAATACAGTGCAACAGATAAAAATTTCAGCCTGGTGGATGCTGTGGAGATAAAGATCGGCCAATCTGCCAAGCCCGGTATGGGTGGACATTTGCCAGGTCATAAAGTAACCCGTGAAATCGCACGTATCCGGGGGGTCAGGGAAGGGAAAGATATTATCAGTCCGTCAAGTTTCCCTGATATCCGGAATCCGGAGGACCTGAGACAGACCGTTGATTCATTAAGGAAAAAAACTAATGGTAAGCCCATTGGTATCAAGTTTGCCGCCGCCCACCTTGAAGAAGATATTAAAATAGCCGTATCCGCAGGGGTTGATTTTATAACCATTGACGGCCGTGCCGGTGGAACCGGATCCGCTCCTAACGTCGTAAAAAATTCCACCTCTATCCCGACAGTTTTTGCCCTTGCCCGGGCCAGAAAAATTCTGGATGAGATTAAGGCTGACAACGTTTCTTTGATCATCACCGGAGGGTTTCGGGTATCTTCGGACTTTGCCAAGGCCCTTGCCATGGGTGCTGATGCTATTGCACTGGGTACTGCAATGATGATGGCATTGGGATGCCAGCAATACCGACTCTGCGATACCGGAAAATGCCCGGTGGGCATTGCGACCCAGGATCCACAACTGCGTGCAAGACTTGATGTGGAACAGTCGGCAGCACGGGTCGCCAATTTTTTTAGAGTCAGCACAGAAGAGATTAAGGATTTTGCAAGATTGACGGGAAACGATGATGTCCATTTGTTAAATGAAACCGACCTTTGTACCACAAATACCGAAATATCCAACCATACCAACATAAAACACGTTTAAAAAAGGAGAAAAGATTATGGGGTCCATGGAAAATTTAGCAATAGCATTTGCAGGAGAAAGCCAGGCAAACAGAAAATATCTGGCATTTGCCAAAAAAGCTGATGAAGATGGGTTGTCCCAGGTTGCAAGGCTTTTCAGGGCAGCGGCTGAAGCAGAAACCATCCATGCCCATGCCCATTTAAGGGTCATGGGAGGGATTAAAACCACCATTGAAAATCTGGAAGAAGGAATTGCAGGAGAGGCTCACGAGTTTCAAGATATGTATCCCGAATTCCTGGCAACTGCCCAGGAGGAAGGCAATAAGCCTGCTGAATTTACCTTTAAAAATGCCCTTGCAGTGGAAGAGGTTCATCACAGCCTTTACGAAAAGGCCCTTGAGGTTGTAAAAGGCGGTGGGGATCTGCCTGAGGGTAAAATTTATGTCTGCTCCGTATGCGGCAATACAGTGGAAAATGATGTGCCCGCCATCTGCGCAGTATGCAATGTGCTAGGGGAAAAATTCTACGAAGTTCCATAATGGCAATATTAAATAAGGGCCATGGAAATTTTAAAATCTACCAATAGAGCGCGGGATTTTCTGCCCGTATTCAAGGCGCATCAATGTAATCATATTGTTCCTGATGCCCATTGGTGCAACAAAAAATACAGGTAAAAAGAGGGATTGGTTCTAACGTCGGCCGCTGTAGGGGCAGGCCACCGTGCCTGCCCTAACGAGGGCAACCACAGAGGGATTGCCCCTACGAAAAATGGCCTACAATAGAATCAAGCTCTAAAAAGGCATCAAAATATTTTTCCACCAGCTTCAATGGGTCACCTTTGAAGTTGCCGAAGTTGTATACATTGACAAAGCTTGTGGCGGTGATCTGCGCTCTGGAGGATATACTTCGAAGCACTTCTCGATCTTTTTCAGATAACGGTTTGTCTATGGCCTGAAATTCATAATATTGGTATTCACTCATCTTTGCTCCTTTTTATTTGTAAACGAAGAGACCTGTGCCAGCATATCCAGGGCGGCCGGTTTGAAACCGTCCAGCAGGTGGGCGGTTTCTTTCTCGTTCTGCCTGTCACCGGCCTGCTCCAGTTCAAAGGCCATGTTTGCCAATTGGTCCGCACCGATGCTTTTGGCTGCGGTTTTAATGGAATGGGCCAGGCGGGCCGTCTCTTTATGATTCTTTTGTCGCACGGTACGGTCCAGTTCTTCCAGGTAGACCGGCAGATGGGTGAGAATGGACCGGCAGGTAATCAAGAGCAGTTCATCATCATGATCTGCCAGGGAAAGGGCGCGGTCAGGATTGAAATATTCCGGTTCCGGGGGCCCTTGGGATTCATGATCCGTTCCGGGGGAGAGC
Organism: uncultured Desulfobacter sp.; assembly: GCF_963666695.1. GTDB lineage: Bacteria > Desulfobacterota > Desulfobacteria > Desulfobacterales > Desulfobacteraceae > Desulfobacter. The sequence continues at coordinate 2,934,226 of NZ_OY762947.1, read as the reverse complement.
AGCCGTGAAATGGTTTGGATCAACCTGCCGGTCTGAACCGGCTTTGTGATGTACCCGTCCATTCCCGCAGCCAGGAATCGTTCCTTATCCCCTTTCAAGGCATGGGCGGTCAGGGCGGCAATGGGGATGGATGATTTTTGCGGGTCATCCATTTTTCTGATTTCCCGTGTGGCTTCAAGGCCGTCCATGACCGGCATTTCAATGTCCATGAGAACCAGGTCGTATTGATTCTTCCGGATCGCCTGTACGGCGTTCTGTCCATTTGACACCATGGTGACCCGTATGCCTAATTTTTCAAGGACCGGCCGGATCACATCCTGATTGATTTTAAAGTCCTCTGCCACCAGGATGCGGCAGGATTTAAGATGAATTCCATCTTTTGGGGCTGTGGCAAATTCGTCGTTCCTTTGCCGGGACCGGAAAGGCACAGACACGGGAATGTCCGCCTGCCGGGCTGGTTCCAGACGGATTGAAAAATAAAAGATACTCCCGCAAGGTTTACCACGCTCCACCCATATGGTTCCGCCCATCAAGTCCACCAGCTTTTTGCAGATGGCAAGCCCAAGCCCGGTGCCGCCATAGGGTCGGGATAAAGAACTTTCCAGTTGGATGAATTCCTGGAAAATTGTGTTTGCCCGGTTTTCCGGGATTCCAATGCCGGTGTCCCGGACGGAAAAACGGATGGGAATGGACCCACTGATCGTTCTTGCCTGATCGTAAGGTGCCGGTTTCGCCGTAATGACGATAGATCCATCCTGGGTAAATTTCACAGCGTTGCCGACCAGGTTGGCCAGGATTTGACGCAGCCGTGCCGGGTCTCCCTTGAGGCCTTTGGGCAGCCCTTCGACCTTATGGGACAAATGGAGGCCTTTCCGGGCCGCAGCATTTGAAAACATATCCACTACCTCTGTAATGAGCCGGTTCGGATCAAAGGGCTGGTGTTCGATTTCCACTTTTTTGGCTTCAATGGCGGAAATGTCCAGAATGTCGTCAATGAGCGACAAAAGGTGTTCCGAAGAGTGGTGAACGACCTTGAGATATTTGCGCTGTTCCTGGTTCAACGCCGTGGACAGGGCCAGGTCGGTCATTCCCATAATGGCATTCACAGGCGTCCGGATTTCATGGCTCATGGTGGCCAGAAAGCGGCTTTTGGCCTGGCTGGCTTCCCTTGCCAGTTCAGACGCTTGCTTTACGGCGGCGTCGGCTTTTTTTCGTTCTGTGATGTCCTCGCCGGACCCCAGAATATAGAGCAGTTCGCCCTGGGGATCTAATACGGCCCGGGCGCTCAACGAGGTCCAGATCACGGATCCGTCCTTTCTAAAACACTGGACTTCAAATCCCGAGACCACCCGCTTCTCCTTCACCATCCGTATAAATTCCCGGCGCTGTTTCGGATACAGGTAAAGGGACTCAATGTTTGTCACCTGTTTCACCATCTGCTCCGGTGAATCAAATCCAAAAATCCGGGCCATAGCCGGATTGGCGCTCAGCAGCCGGTTGTCCGGCGTGGACTGAAAAATGCCTTCAACGGCATACTGGAAAATATCCCTGTACCGGGCTTGGGATTTTTTTAGTTCCTTCTGGATCTCGTTGCGTTCCAGGGACTCTTCTTCCAACCGGGCCAGGGTATGGGTCTGCTCGATGTTTATGTTGTAGAGTTCCTGGGTCCTTTCCCGGACGCGCTGCTCCAGGGCCCGGGTCTGTTCTTTTTCCCGGATGCTGGATTTTTCCAGTTCCCCCACCATGGTATTAAACATCCATATCAGCCGCCCCATCTCATCCCTGCCGCCCGGTTCAAGGCGGACGGACAGATCACCGTCCCTGACCCGTCCCGCTCCCTGGATCAGCCGGTTCATGGGGATGATGACCTGTTTGCTTAAAAAAATAACAATACACACCACACAGATCAGCAGAAAGATAAAGAGCATTTGCCGGAAGCGCAGATTCATGTTGTCCACCGCCGCTTCAATGGCTTCCCGGGTCTGCCTGACCGAGGACAAAATAAAGGATTCCGGTGTGACAATGCATAAATGCCATCCGGTGGAGGGAATGATCCGGGATGACAACAGCACCGGACCATGGTCAAGTTCCAGGCGGTGAATGGTTCGCTTTTCTGACGCAATGGCCCCGGCAATGGTCCTGACCGGCGCGTATTGAGAATCCAGAAGGCTTTGTCCGAGCAGGTTTCCGTATTCGATATCCGGCGGCCGGGGGGGTAGGCCGAATACAGCTGACTGCTCTCCGGGAAAGGCAATGATGCGGCCCTGACGGTCTACAATAAATGAAAACATGCCCGTGCCCGGATCCTGTCCCGGCGAATGGTTGCCCAGAATATCCTCAATCATCCGGTCCAGGGTGATGTCAATACCCGCCACTCCCAAAAAATCACCATATTCTCCGTAGATAGGGGTGACGGCGGAGGTCATGAGTCCTTTTCCGGCTTCATCCTGGTAGACCGGGGTCCAGATGGTCTCCCGGCCGGGATTGTTTTCCGGGCGGGCCATCTGGTACCAGATGGCGTCTTTGATTTCATATTCCTGGATGGGTTTGAGTTTCTTCACCATGTGTGTGTTGGGATAATACAGCGTGAAGCTGGTTTCCGTGACCACATAAACGGCTTCGGATTCCGGGGTCCGGTCTTTGACCGTTGACAGCAAAGGCCAGATGGCGGACATCAAAGAAATATCATGTTCGATTTCGGGTGAAATCCGGGTGTCTCCCCAGTACAGCACGGTAAAAGGGTCAGAGGCTGGATTTGAGAAAAACCGGTTGCCTGAAAAAAGAAGCAGGTCCGGTTGAAAATTGCTGCGTAAAGAGCGGTCTTTTGTTTTATCGGCGGTTAAAAAAGGCTTCTGGTCCAGGAGAAGGGCTGCCTGGCGGGCAATCACGGCCGAGGACAGACTGATTTTACTGAAACTGTTTTCATAGCGCCTGGTCTGTTCGTCCATAATTCGGGAAAGGAACAGGGTGGTTTTTTTTCGGATGTGTTTTTCATTGATTCCGACACTGTACTCCCCGAATTCGACCATCAGTTCGGTTGCCAGATAAGCCAACGATCCCATGGACAGTATCAGAACACAGAGAATCAGCACAATCAGTTTAAAACCGATCCTGGAAAACAGGGAGCGGTATCCGGCTGTTAACCTTTGTCGACGATTGTTTTTACCGTTTGTCATTTTTTTTAAAATGCAAGAAGAGCGGTCACCCATTAAAGGCCGAGTCTTGAAATATAAGCCGATTTGACCGACCTAAGGAAAATATGTATAAACCTCACCCCGATGAAGGAACCTGACAAAGCAGACGGTATCCTCTTCAATGACAAGGCCCAGGCGGTAGTCACCCATTCTGATGCGGTAGTGATTGCCTTGGGCCTTTAACTTTTTAAGGTTCCGGATACCATTGATGTCTTGGGCCTCTTCCACTTCCTTTATGATCTGCCGGACCCGGTCAAGCAGCGGCTTGTCTGTTTTGCGTTTTTTTAAATCCCTGGCAAAACTCTTTTTAAAATTGAGGATCACGCTCAGCCTTCCAGTATGTGAAATATTTCTTCTTTTGTGGCTGTGCCGGTATTTTGCCCTTCCTGGATCGCTCGGCTCAGGGCAATGTCTTCCATGGCATCCATGATCATGTCATGAAAGATGTTCTGTTTTTCTTCGAGTATCTCGACAAGCGCTTCCTTAAGGACCTGTTTGAGCTTACCCTCATCCATTACGGTCTGCATGGCGTCTCCTTACAAACAATCAGGCCCGGGCCAGTTGTTCAAATTTAACTTATCAGGCAATCCGGATATATTCGCTTTACTGGTATTCATACGTTCCTCTTTGCCTGTATTTTCTATAAATATGGGGCTGTGTGCAAGCATATTTTTTCTTGACAATAACTTTAAAGGAAATTGATTAAGCCTATTAAGTTATCTTTTTGTCGTGAAAAGCAAGTTTATTTTGATTTCAAAGATGTTTTTAGAAACGAAGGTTATCAACTTGAACTCGTCAAAGTCAACCGGTTGATGGCCCGGCAAACAAATCAATCTTAATGGGCACTATTTAGTCTTTTGGGGTTTCGCCCTGGCCGTAGCCTGGGCCGTATGTGGATTCCGGGGCCAGTAATGTTTGGGGTAACGTCCCATAAGGTCCTTTTTTACCTCCTGGTAGGTATGGGCCCAGAAATGAGCCAGGTCGGTTGTGATCTGAACCGGCCGGGATGCAGGCGACAGCAGGTGAAGGGTCAAGGGGATCCTGGCCTGCGGCAATAACAGGGGTGGCGGCCATGCCGAACACTTCCTGGATTCTGACCGCAAGCACCGGAGATGCCAAAGGCCCGTTTTTATCGGCGTACCGGATGGGAATGGTAGACCCGGACGGTACCTGGATATGGGTGGGGGCGTGCCGGTCCACCATTTTTAACTGATCCCAGGTAAACAGTGCTTTTACGGCAGCATCCAGATCCACGCGCTTGAGTCCGGCAGCAGAGGTCACCCCGGAAAGAAAGGGGTCAAGCCAGTCTGCCAGGGTGTCTGTGAGTGCTTGATCCCCCACATCGGGCAACCGGGCAAAATCCGGACAGGCCTTGGCAAGATTTTTTAGAAAAATTACCCTGTCCCTGAAATTCATGGTTTTTTTCCGCCAGTCAAATATCCGAAAACCGGTTTCCTTGATCCCTTGGATCATGGCGGATTTCACTGCTTCCGGGTCAGGTTCGGGTACAGGCGTTTGAATGACAACAATCCGGCCGAACAGGGTTTGTCTGACCGCCTTTACGGAACCGGTTTCCTGGTCCCAGTTCACGACGTCCTGGGTTACCAGTTCTTTTGAGAAGTCATTTTCCAAATCTGCCCGATCCAGGGCTGCGGCCAGAAAAATACGCGCATTTTTTGCCTGGCCGTCCACCTCCACGGCCACAATAAAGTCACAAGCAGATAACGTATTCTCGGTGTCAAAAAATACACCACTGCCTTTGGCTGTAAGAAAGGATAAAGACCCGGCACTGCGCCTTACCGCCACCCGGTCCGGGAAGGCCTGGGCCAGAAGCCTTCCGGCCGCATTCACATCCATGCCCCGGCCTTGAATATTAAACAGTGAAGCAAGCCGCCGGGCCTGGGCCAGGATAGATAAGGCCCGTTCCCGGTGGGGGAAAGCTCTTTTTTGCGTTTTTGACTGTGATAATTTGGCCAGCATCTCCAGACGCAGCACGATATCGGGGTCCCGGCGTCCATATTCAGAGGCAACAATATCCTTTTCTTCAACCAGTGCACACAGGCAGCACCCTAAAAAGCCGTGCCCCATCGCTTTGGCCCGAAGCACCATATGGGCCAGCCTGGGGTGGATGCCCGCTGTCAGCATCTCCCGGCCATGGGCAGTGATTGCGCCCCCATGGTCCAATGCGCCCAGGGAAACGAGCAGAATTTTTGCCGCTGCCACCGCCCGGGGGGAAGGAATGTCCAGCCACTTGAGCTCGGACGGCTCACGCACTCCCCAAAGGGAGAGTTCAAGGACCAGGTGGGCCAGATCCGCGTTGAGGATTTCCGGACGATTGAACGGCACAAGGCCCTGGTGCACATATTGGGACCACAATCGGTAGCAGATGCCTGGAGCGGTGCGGCCCGCACGGCCCCTGCGCTGGTCTGCAGATGCTTTGGATATAGGACGGGTTTCAAGCCGGGTCATGCCCCGGCCCGGCGAAAACTCCGGCTGGTTGACCAGGCCAGAATCCACCACCACCCGGATACCCTGGATGGTCAGGGATGTTTCTGCAATGGGTGTGGCCAGAACGATTTTTCTGTTTCCTGGAGCTGACGGCTCAATGGCCGCTTTCTGATCCTTGAAAGAGAGACTGCCGAACAAAGGGATCACTTTTACTGTGTGATCCTGTTTAAATGTTTCATTTAATTTGCCGGCAAGACGCCGGATGGCTGCGGCACCGGGCAGAAAGACCAGAATATCTCCGTCATGACAGGTCATGGCCTTGACCACGGTATTCAGACAGGTGGGCAGAATCCCGGCCCAGCCGGACCTGGAACCGGATGGGCCTTTTTGATGATGCGAATCCACATATATGGTTTCCACAGGCCAGGTTTTGCCCTGGGATGAAATCACCGGGGCATTTCCCAAAAGACCGGACAACGTCTGGGTGTCCATGGTGGCGGACATGACGGCAATGCGCAGATCTTCGGCAAAGCCTTCCGCCGCATCAAGGCTTAGGGCCAGGGCCAGATCCCCATGGATATGGCGTTCATGGAATTCATCAAAAATAACAAGCCCAACCCCTTCCAGTCCCGGATCAGACTGCAGCCTGCGGGTAAGGATTCCTTCGGTGACAATCTCTACCTGAGTCTTTGGGCCAATGCATTTTTCCATGCGGACCTGGTATCCAATACGGTGACCCGCAGTTTCCCCGAGAAGTTCAGCCATATGGGCGGCACAGGCCCGTGCCGCCAGCCGCCTGGGCTCCAGCATAATGATTTTTTTATTTTTCAGCCAGGGGCGGTACATCAGGCCTAAGGGCACAAGGGTGGTTTTTCCGGCGCCCGGCGGGGCTGCCAGCAGGGCATAACGGTTCTCTTCCAATGCTTTGTCCATCTGTTCCAGCACCGACACCACGGGCAGCTCTGCAATGCCGGGAAACTCTTTTACTTTCCGGGGCAGCATTGAAAGGCCGTTTTCCAAATGGCGGGTCATAACAAAGTGTTTCTCCGTATCATTAAAGACGTTTGCCACTTGTAACCGGTTTTGTTTTCAGATACAAGGAAACGTTAAATCCCAAACGCAAGGATATCTCCATGGCCCGGACAAAAAAACAGAACATCATCCCCAAAGAGCAGGCCGTTTTCTGGATGGACAAAGACGGCGCCTGGCACAATGAACATGGGGAATTGGAACATCATAAAATTATAAAATATTTCAATCAATCCATCCAAAAAGACGACAATGGGTATTTTTTATGCCAGACCATAAATGATGTTGAAGAGAAGGTCTATTTCCTTTATGAAGAAACGGCTGTTTTTGTGGTGGATCTTGCCAAAAAAGACGCCGGGATTGAATTAACCTTAAATACTCTTGACACCATTATTCTTGACCCTGAAGCGCTTGTCATAAAAAAGGACGCCCTTTTTATGGAAACTGACGCCCATTTGATCAAATTTACCCAGAAAGCCCTGGCCAAGATGACATCGTTTCTAAAAGATACTCCCCAGGGCCTTGCTTTGAATCTTGGCCGAACACAAACAATCATACGAGAAAAATAATTCAGCGCCATGATGAACCTTTTCAGAATTTATATTGTCCGACCCTACCTGATCATCAGATATTTTTTTCATTGGGCAACGCGCACAGGCAGTTTTGGCCCGGGCCAGGCAAGGCATATCACTTCGTCCTCCGAACTATCCAGCGGGCAGAGTCTTCAGGCAGCCCTGTTTCGCCATCATGTAAAGCAATACCATGAATCTTCGTGTTCCGTGGCCTCGGTGGTCTCTGTGGTCAATGTATTACGGGAACGGTACGGATGCCCCGGTCCCACAGTTACCCAGCAGGCCATTCTGGAAAAAGTGAGAACGGCCCACTGGAAAGAGCGCATGGAGCCGGACGGCTACATGGGTCGGCGGGGGCTGCCGCCGGCGGTTCTTAAGGCTGTGGTCCAAGACAGCCTTATGGCCTATGATGTCCCCTTTAAAAAGGTTGAAATGATCCAAGGCGCCATAACACAAGACAGGGAAATGCAGCAGATCCTTGGGCACCTAAGCAATTTTCAATTTCTGGATAATTGTTTGATCATTGCCCATTTTGACCAAGGCTCTTTTATAAATGAGTTGAACATCCCCCATATCTCGCCTGTGGGTGGATTTGATCCGTCAAGCGGTTTGGTCTCTATCCTGGATGTTGATCCTGATCAGAAATTGGCCTATAATATTCCCTTAAATAGATTTTACAAAGGTATCGCTACCCCATACGCCGGGGTGTTCCGGCCTTTTGGGTATGACCGGGGCGGGGTTGTGGTCGTTCATTTGGACTAAGGGTGCAGGCCTGGCAGCATAATCTTTTCAAGCCGTTCGCGCAGGGCTTCAAAATCCTCATTTTCTTCCTCGCAGATATGGATGGGATCTAAAAAACGCAGTTGGATCCTGGCAAATGGTTTGGGTACCATGAATCGATCCCAGGAATTAAAAAACCAGGCCTGATCGGCATCTGTGAAAAAAGGGACCAGTACAGCATTGGTCTGCAATGCCATTTTTATAATGCCCGGTTTGACTTTGCCCATGGGGCCGGTGGGACCGTCCAGGATATGCGCGCCAAGGCCATGGGTATTGAGATGCGCAATCATTTCTGCCATGGCCTCTTTGCCGCCCCTTGAGGATGAGCCCCTTGGTGTGCGCCATCCGCTATGCCGGGCCACGGCAGAAATGAGGTCGCCGTCCTGGCTTCTGGAAATCATTAGCCCAGGATGATACCGGGCATATTTTTTAAAATGCCGGATGGCCGAAAAAAACTGCTGGTGCCAGGTCACCAGAATTATCGGCTGATTTCCATTGAGCATGGCCTGCCAGTTTTTTTCATTTTCAACCTTTAACCTGAAGGTCGCGGTATAAAGGCGTATGAAATAATATACAAAGCAGATAAAGGGACGAGTATAAATAATAAACTTAAGTTGTTTGATCATTTTAGGGGTTCCATAGGTGAGAAATGACCATGAAGCTATCAGACAGAAAGAAAAAAGCAAGGAGAAATTGGGCGACCCAGAAATTATAAGGTTCGGCAGATAAATGGGTTTATTATTGTTGATGTTGCAATGAATATCGAGTTCAGGTTAGGAATTTTTTATTCGTCTCTTCAGGGATAAAATTCGCAAGATTCAGGCTGGCAAGCATCTTCGATCAAGACATTTTTTAAAAATTCATAAAAGCAGCCCCAGTGTTGTTCTTTTTCGGATGGAGCGTGGTTGACGGTGCAACTAAGTTTGCGCGATACGCCCGCCGTTTGGGCGGTTTTTTACTTGACTCCTGGGTTGCTCGGATAGTATAGGCCGATATCCTTAAACTTGTTTTTATACTTATATTATAATTACTTTTAAATTGTGAGGTACCATGAAAAAATGGTCTGTGTTAATAATTCTTTTACTGTGCCTGTTCTGGGCATCCCATGCGTCAGCCAAAACCACTCTTCGATACGCCAATTTTTTTCCGCCCACGCACATCCAGAGCCAACTTGCTGAGAGTTGGTGCAAGGAAGTTGAAAAAAGAACCAATGGGGAAGTGGTCATTCAGTATTTCCCGGCCTCCACCCTGACCAAAGCCCCCCAGACCTACGACGGGGTAGTCCAGGGCATTGCCGATATCGGTATGACCGCTTTGGGATACTCCCGGGGCCGGTTTCCGGTGGCTGAGGCCATTGATCTGCCCATGGGGTATACCTCCGGGGTCCAGGCCACGGCCGTGGCCAATGCCATGTACGAAAAGTTCAAACCTGAAGAATTTAAGGATACCCACATCCTGTTCTTGCATGCCCATGGTCCGGGCCTGATTCATACCCGGGATAAGGCAGTGAACACCCTTGAAGATTTAGAGGGCCTTAAGATCAGGAGCACAGGTACCAGCGGCTTGGTCATGGATGCCCTTGGGGCGTCGCCGGTGGGCAAAAGCATGCGGGAATGCTACCAGATGCTGCAAAAAGGTGTGGTGGACGGATCCTGCCACCCCATTGAATCCAACAAAGGCTGGAAACTGGGCGAAGTGGTTCATTATATGATTCAGAACTTTTCCACCGCGTATACCACCACCTTCGGTGTCTTTATGAACAAAAATAAGTGGAACAAGCTTACCCCGGAACAGCAGAATGCCATTACGGAAATAAACCTGGAGTGGGCCGTAAAACACGGAGAGGCCTGGGACGAATCCGACAAGGAGGGCATGGCGTTTTTCAAGGAAAAAGGAGGGGTTGTCATACCTCAGTCAGAAGAAGAAGCTGAAAAGTGGCGTGGGGCTGCGCAGCCGGTCCTTGACAACTACATCAAAAAAGTCTCTGAAAAGGGCGTGGATGGAAAGGCTATTGTGGATTTCATAAAAGCCAACATGTAGTATTTGGGTCCGATCTAAATAAACCGCGCCTCCGGGCGCAGTAGCAATATTTATGGAAGAATCCGTCCACATGGCGGATTCTTCCTAATTTTTTGTTAACATATTTGATATAATAACAGGCAGTTGTATGAAGTTGCTGGACCGTTTTTTAAACCTTGTTTCCAACCTGCTCAAATCTGCCGGAGCCCTTGCATTGACGCTGATGATGCTCATTACTGTGGTTGATGTGGCAGGTCGTTTTTTCAAACATCCCATTTTCGGGTCTGTGGAACTTGTGGGCTTTCTGGCAGTTGCGGTTACTGCAGCAGCCCTGCCTCATACCTATAAAGTCGGTGGGCATGTGGGTGTGGAAATCATCACCCGATTTTTGCCCCGAAGGGTGCGTTTGCTCCTGGACCTGTTTACCCGGACCCTGACTTTGATTCTTTTTTCAGTGGTTGCCTGGCAGATGTTTGTTTATGCCAAAGACATGCAGCAGGCCGGCGAAGTGTCCATGAACCTGGAATTCCCGTTGCATTATATTGTTCTTGTCCTGGCGGTAAGCCTTGCTTTTTTTTCAGGCACCATCCTTCAGCAGATTGTTAGCACCGTCAACCAATTAAGAAAAGGCACAACCAGATGAGCCCCGTTCTTGCAGGAATCGTCGGCATTGCCGCCATGATTATCATGTTCATGAGCCAGATGCCGGTTGCGTTTGTTATGGCCCTGGTGGGGTTTTTGGGGTTTTCAATAATGACAAGCCCGGATGCAGGGCTTGTGCTTTTATCCAGGAATATTTATGAAACCTTTGCCTCCTATGATCTGACTACTATCCCGCTGTTCATTCTCATGGGGCAGCTCGGATTTAACTCCGGCATATCCAAGCGGCTCTATTCCGCCGGGTATAAATTTTTGGGCAGCGTGCGCGGCGGGCTTGCCATGGCAACGGTGACCGCCTGTACGGCATTCGGGGCCGTATGCGGCTCAAGTCCGGCCACGGCCGCCACTATGGCCACGGTGGGATTGCCCGAGATGAAACGGTTCAATTATGACGATGCACTGGCCACGGGTTCTGTGGCCTCGGGCGGCGGCATTGGCATGATCATGCCCCCGTCCGTGGTGCTGATCATCTACGGCATTTTAACGGAGCAATCTATTGGCCAGCTTTTTGTGGCCGGCATATTCCCGGCTCTTCTTGTTACCATGCTTTTTATCGGTTCTGTGTTTATTACCTGTCTTATGGACAAAAACGCCGGGCCCGCCGGAGAAAAATTTTCCTGGGCAGAGCGGCTCAAAGCGCTTTTTGGTCTTGGCGAGACCCTGATTATTTTTGCCCTGGTGGTGGGCGGCATTTTCTATGGACTGTTTACCCCCACGGAAGCTGCATCCGTAGGCGCTTTCGGTGTCTTGGTCATTGCGGTGATCAAACGTCAGCTCACCTGGAAGGGGTTCGTGAAATCCTTAATGGAAACATTGACCACCTCCTGCATGGTGTTAATGTTGATCGCAGGGGCCGTTATTTTCGGCAAATTTCTGGCCGTTACCCGGATTCCCTTTGAGATTGCATCCTGGGTGAGCGGACTTAATATGGCGCCGGCCCTGGTTATTGCCGTGATCATTTTTATCTATTTTATTGGCGGCTGTTTTATGGATGCCCTGGCCTTTGTTACCCTCACGGTTCCCATATTTTTCCCAGTGGTCATGGAGCTGGGGTATGACCCCATCTGGTTTGGCATTATCATTGTCATGGTCACGGAGATGGGGGTTATTACACCGCCTGTGGGCATCAATGTCTACGTGGTTTACGGGGTGGCCAAAAACGTGCTGTCCCATAACGTGGCCCTGGAAAAAATATTCAAGGGCATTACCCCGTTTCTGATTGCCCTGATTATCGGGGTTATCATTCTCATTGCCTTTCCCGGCATCATTTTGTTCCTTCCCCATTTGATGTACTCCTGAAACTCGATCATCCAGTTTTTAGGGAATTTGTTCAAATTCAAGGCGGAAACAATTTTTAACCGGAGGAATATACAACATATTTTGAGGATTAAAAATTTTTTCCAACGCCGAAGTTGGGCAAATTAACAAAAACTGGATCATCGAGTCAAAAGTTGTTAAAAAGATGACATATTCAAACAAAAAAATGCCGGGGGGCCATTGAAAGATTTTAATACATTGCTGGAAGGATCGGCACAGGCCCATGGTCATTTGTGCGCAGGTCAGGTGATCGGGGTACGTATGGCCATGCTCGGGTGCCGGCTTATTGGACTGGATGAACCGTCAACACTGCCCCAGATTAAAAAAATTATTGTATATGTGGAGATGGACCGGTGTGCCACGGACGCCATCTCCTATGTAACAGGTGTAAAGCTTGGCAGAAGATCCTTAAAATTCATTGACAACGGTATCATGGCTGCCACCTTTGTGAATCTTGAAACTGGGAAGGCGTTCAGAATCGTTTCTACGGAAACAGCCAGGGACCTTGCCCCAATACTGATGCCCCATATTGAAGATCCAAGGTTTGCCCAGCTTGAAGCCTATAAAATCATGGATGATTCAGATTTGTTTACGGTTTCCGAGGTGAAGGTCAATGTTCCGGCATCGGACATGCCCGGTCCCACACGGTTCAAGGCCGTATGTGCCCGGTGCGGCATTGTGGTCAGGGATAAAAAAGAAGTTTTTAAAAACAATCAGATTCTTTGCCGGCCCTGTGCCCTGGGAACCTATTATGAGCCTGTGGATCCCATAGAAAACGATACCAAAGAATAAGATGCCGTTCGAGGAACACCCCATGCCGACCATTGTCCAAATCATCGGCCAACCCGGTTCCGGTAAAACCACCCTGGTGGCGGAGCTGGTGCGCTATTTTACTGGAAAAGGCCTGTGTGTCGGCACATTGAAACACTCCAGCCACGCTTACGAACTGGACAAGCCGGGCAAGGATTCCCATGTACACAGGCAAGCAGGTGCCTGCCCTGTCGCCATGGTCAATGCTAAAATGGCCGCCTTATATTTTCCGGCCTCTGATCTCACCCGGCCCGAAAAATTGATCCAAACCTATTACGGCCATGCAGACCTTGTTCTCATTGAAGGATGGATTTCAGGGCCTTATCCCAAAATCGAAATCTGGCGGCAACGTGTGGGTAAAACGCCGTTGTTTACCCATGTGGAGAAGGTCTGTGCCCTTGTGTGCGATAGGGTGCCGGCGGACATAGAAAAACCATGTCCCCCGGTTTTTGCCCTGGATGATATCCCGGGTCTTGCCGGTTTTATTCGTTCATAAAACAATTGCCTTGGATACTCCTTAGTGAGAATTTGAAATGATCCCTCCTCCACAATACCTCTGCTATCGAATGCTATTTTGAAATCGTTCCGAGCGATCGATAATACCATTAAATTCTCAGTCAACTTATGAGAAAGAAAATAACATGACGATCAAAAAGGCTGAAGCCTGTGAAACAGTAGAAGAAATATATGTTCTATTATAAGCGTGACCTTGATAAAAGTGAAGACTTGAGTAACAATGGTCCTTTTCAAGGAGTCAATCGTGGGGCCGGATATATTCACGCGGACATGGCCGCTATAGCCTACTGGTTTAAAACGCAATCTGTTGTCGAATCGCCCATCCATTCGATACGCCTCCACTGCACCGCCGCAAGATAAGGGAAGATGATAATATGACAAAAAGAAAAAAAGACCGGCAAAAGCTGACCGGCAAACATCCAGGGGAAACGAAAACCGGCATGCCGCCGGAGCAGTCCGGAAACGCCATTGACGCCCAGCTGAAGCCCGATCGGGAGGCCGGTGATTTTCCCGTTGTGGGCATCGGGGCATCGGCCGGGGGCCTGGCGGCCTTCGAGGCTTTCTTCTCCGGCATGCCCACGGACGCTGATCCGGGTATGGCCTTTGTCCTTGTTCAGCATCTGGCCCCAGACCACAAGAGCATCCTGACCGATCTCATTCGGCGCTACACTCGTATGGAGGTATTTGAGGTCGAGGACGGCATGGCGGTGAAGCCCAACTGTGCCTACATCATCCCTCCCAATCGCGACATGGCGTTTTTGAACGGCACGCTGCAACTGCTCGATCCTGTGGCCCCGCGCGGCCGGCGTATGCCCATCGACTTTTTCTTCCGGTCCCTGGCCCAGGACCAGCACGAGCGGACCATCGGCGTAGTACTCTCGGGCACCGGTAGCGACGGCACCCTGGGGGTGAAGGCCATCAAGGGCGAGGGCGGTATGGTTATGGCCCAGAACCCGGAGTCCACAGAACACGACGGCATGCCGCGCAGCGCCATCGGCACGGGGCTGGTGGATTTCGAGTTACCCCCGGCCGAGATGCCCGCCCAGATCATCGCTTATGTGACTCATGCCTTCAGCAAGCCGCCTCGCCGCGTCATGCTGGCGCCTAAGGCTGAGAACGCACTCAAGAAAGTCTTACTCCTGCTGCGCGCCCGGACCGGGCACGACTTTTCTCAGTACAAACCCTCCACCATCCAGCGCCGTATTGAGCGGCGCATGGCCGTGCACCAGATCGAAACCATGGAGGGTTACGTCAAATTCATCCACCAGACGTCCGATGAAGTGGACGCCCTGTTCCGTGACATGCTGATCGGCGTGACCAGTTTCTTCCGCGATCCCGAAGCCTTCAAGGCGCTGGAGGAACAGGTCATCCCCAAACTCTTCTCCGGCAAGCCTGCGAATGCCGCCATCCGTATCTGGTCCCCGGGGTGCTCCACCGGAGAGGAGGCCTATTCCCTGGCCATCCTCCTGGCCGAACGCCAGGAGACGATGAAACAGCACTTCAATGTGCAGGTGTTTGCCACGGACATCGACAGCCACGCCATTGCCACGGCCCGCGCCGGCATCTATCCGGCCTCCATCGCCGCCGACTTTACGCCGGAGCGGTTGGCGCGCTTCTTCTCGTCCGAGCCGGATGACAGCGTCTTTCGCATCAAAAAAAACATTCGCGACATGCTGGTTTTCTCCGAGCAGAACGTGATCAAGGATCCGCCCTTCTCCAAGTTGGACTTGATCAGTTGCCGCAACCTGCTGATCTACTTGGGCGGCGATCTGCAGAAAAAGCTCATTCCGTTGTTCCACTACGCCTTGAACCCGAGCGGGTTTCTCTTTCTGGGGACATCCGAAACCGTGGGCGACTATCAGGACCTTTTTACAGTGCTGGACCGCAAGTTGAAGTTGTACCAACGCAAGGAAGACCTCTTGGGCGCCCAGCGGGCGGGACTGGGCCGGTTCCTGCCGTCCATGACGACAGCGGATAGAGTGCCCCCGCGTTCCGACCAAAATACGGCCTCTCCAAGGAAACTGCCACTGCGCGAGTTGACCGAACAGGCCTTGCTGCAACAGCTTGTCCAGGCGGCGGCTCTGGTCAACGCCCAAGGCGATATTCTCTATCTCCACGGCCGCACCGGCATGTACCTGGAGCCTGCCCCCGGTGAGAGTAGTCCCAACAACATCATTAAGATGGCCCGGGAAGGGCTGCACCGCGACCTGACCTCGGCCCTGCACAAAGCCGCAGTAGCCGGTGAGACCGTTCGCTGCCCGGGACTACGGGTAAAAACCAACGGTGATATCACCACCGTCAATCTGATTGTCCGCCTGGTGACCGCCGCCCCGTCGGCTTCCCTCGACCCGCCCTTGTACCTGGTCGTTCTGGAGCAGGCACAGGTCGAAAGTCAGAAGTCAGAGGACGGAAGTCAGAGGACGGATGATGGACGTCGGAAGTCAGAGGCGGAGGATGCGGTGGAGGCCGAGGCCCGCGTTGTCGCGCTCAGGCAGGAGCTACGAGCCAAGGAGGAGTATCTTCAGACCACCAATGAAGAACTGGAGACATCCAATGAGGAGTTGAAATCCGCCAACGAAGAGATGCAGTCGATCAACGAGGAGCTGCAGTCCACCAACGAGGAGCTGGAGACCTCCAAGGAGGAGCTGCAATCGGTGAACGAGGAACTGTCCACGGTCAACGCCGAGCTGCAGACCAAGGTAGCCGATCTGTCGCGGGCCAACAATGACATGAACAACCTGCTGGCCGGCACCGGCATCGCCACCGTTTTTGTGGACCTCCAGCTACGCATCCTGCGCTTCACCCCCGCCGCCACCAAGATCATCAATCTGATCCAGAGCGACATCGGCCGGCCGGTGGGCCACATCGTCTCCAACCTGCTCGGGTACGAGCGCCTGACGAAGGACACGCAGGCCGTGCTCGACACCCTGATTCCCAAGGAACTGGACGTCCGGAGTACTGAGGGCCGATGGTACATCATGCGCATTTTGCCCTATCGCACCATGGATAACGTCATCGAAGGCGCGGTGCTTACCTTTGTGGATGTCACGGAGGCGCGTGTCATTCATGAGGACCTGCGGGTGAACGAAGAGCGGCTGCGGCTCGCCCTCAACACCGCTTCCATTTCTGTTTTCAATCAGGACACGAACCTTCGTTACACCTGGATTCACAACCCTGATCCTGAATTTCAAGTGGAAGAGTTCATCGGCAAGACGGACGCCGACTTGCTGCCGAAAAACGAGGCAATCGCACTGACGGCCATCAAGCAACAGGTGCTGAAGAGCGGGAAAGGCGTGCGGCAAGCCGTGCAAACCACTATTGCGGGCAGGCCCCTTGTGTATGACCTGACAGTTGAACCCTTGCAAAATTCCGCCGGCGTGATCGTCGGCATCACCGGCGCCTCGCAGGATGTCACCGAGACAAAAGGCCGGGAGCGGACGGATGCCGCGGCAAACGGGACGTTGCCGTCAAAAAATAGAGGCGATAATCCATGACAAACTCCGACAACCGCCGAAAAAACGCTGCGGATTTACGGCAGAAAGCCGAAACGTTTGCCCGGCAACGGGTCGTCCGGACACCTAACGACAGCGCGGCCCTCTCCCCCGACGACATTCAGGATACACTCCATGAACTGCGGGTGCACCAGATTGAACTGGAGATGCAGAACGAGGAGTTGCGCACGGCCCAGGCGGAGATCGAAGCCGGGCGGGCGCGTTATTTCGATTTATACGACCTGGCCCCGGTGGGCTACTGCACCCTGTCCGAAAAGGGAGTGATCGTCGAGGCCAACCTCACCGCCGCCACATTGCTGGGAACGAACCGCAGCGCGCTGATCAAGCAGCCGATTTCCCGCTTCATCCTCAAAGAGGACCAGGACATCTACTACCTGCATCGGAAGCAGCTCTTTGAGGTGGGCGGACCCCAGGAATGCGAGCTACGACTGGTCAAACCGGATGGGACACACTTCTGGGCGCATCTGACGGTAATCGCTGCGCAAGCGGAAGACGGCGCGACGGTGTGCCGTGTAGTGCTGAGCGACATCACCGAGCGCAGGCGGGCCGAAGAGGAACTTCGCCATCTGCGTAATTACCTGTCCAACATCATTGATTCCATGCCGTCTGTGCTGGTTGGGGTGGATGCCGAAGCAAAGATAACCCTGTGGAACAAGACAGCGGAAAAAAATACGGGGGTGGTTGGTGCCCATGCCCAGGGCTATCTCCTCTCCCACATATTCCCCCGGCTGGCGCCGGAAATGAAAAAAATAACCGAAAGCATCCGGTCCCGGGAAATCATACACCATCGGAAGAGAACTTGTGTCTCTGAAAGGGGGCCACGCTACGAGGATGTGACCATCTATCCGTTGACCGGCGAGAGGGTGGAGGGGGCAGTTATCCGCATTGACGATGTAACCGAGCAGGTGCGGTTGGAAGAGATGATGGTGCAAGCAGAAAAGATGCTTTCGATCGGAGGATTTGCCGCAGGCATGGCCCACGAGATCAACAATCCCCTGGCCGGCATTATGCAGACTGCCAATGTGATGGCGGACCGGTTGACCAATGAAAATATGCCGGCCAACCTCAAAGCTGCCAGGGAAGCCGGCGTTTCAATGGCTGCCATCCGGAACTTCATGGAGGCCCGGGGCATACCGCGCATGCTCAAGACCATCAGGAAATCAGGATTACGGGCGGCGGAGATTGTGTCCAACATGCTCGGTTTTGCCCGGAAGAGCGAGGCCCAGGTCTCATTCCATGATCTTTCCGATCTGATCGATAAAACCCTGGATCTGGCCGCCACCGATTATGATATTATAAAACAATATGATTTCAAGTCGATTGAGATCCGAAGGGAGTTTGAAGATGGTCTTCCCCCTGTTTCCTGTGAGGGGGCAAAAATCCAGCAGGTGCTGCTCAACATCTTCAGAAACGGCGCCGAGGCCATGCAGACGGCCGGAACCGGGAAGCCCATCTTTATTGTACGGACGGAATTTGACAAAGAGCGGAAAATGGTCTGTATGGAGATCGAAGACAACGGCCCGGGCATGGATGAAGCGATTTGTAAACGGGTCTTTGAGCCATTTTATACCACCAAACCTGTGGGAGAGGGGACGGGTCTCGGACTCAGCGTGTCCTATTTTATCATTACTGAAAATTATGGGGGCAAGATTGCTGTGGAATCCCAGCCTGGAAAGGGGACAAAGTTTGTTATCCGCCTGCCCTTGAAATCCACCAACGAGGAGCTTTCCACGGTCAACGCCGACCTGCTGCCGAAAAACGAGGCAGCCGCACTGACGGACATCAAGCAACAGGTGCTGAAGAGCGGGAAAGGCGCGCGGAAAGCCGTGCAAACCACGATTGCGGGCAGGCCCCTTGTGTATGATCTGACAGTTGAACCCTTGCAAAATTCCGCCGGCGTGATCGTCGGCATCACCGGCGCCTCGCAGGATGTCACCGAGACAAAAGGCCGGGAGCGGACGGATGCCGCGGCAAACGGGACGTTGCCGTCAAAAAATAGAGGCGATAATCCATGACAAACCCCGACAACCGCCGAAAAAACGCTGCGGATTTACGGCAGAAAGCCGAAACGTTTGCCCGGCAACGGGTCGTCCGGACACCTAACGACAGCGCGGCCCTCTCCCCCGACGACATTCAGGATACACTCCATGAACTGCGGGTGCACCAGATCGAACTGGAGATGCAGAACGAGGAGTTGCGCACGGCCCAGGCGGAGATCGAAGCCGGGCGGACGCGTTATTTCGATTTATACGACCTGGCCCCGGTGGGCTACTGCACCCTGTCCGAAAAGGGACTGATCGCCGAGGCCAACCTCACCGCCGCCACATTGCTGGAAACGAACCGCAGCGCGCTGATCAAGCAGCCGATTTCCCGCTTCATCCTTAAAGAGGACCAGGACATCTACTACCTGCATCGGAAGCAGCTCTTTCAGACGGGCGAACCCCAGGAATGCGAGCTACGGCTGGTCAAACCGGATGGGACACACTTCTGGGCGCATCTGAGGGTAATCGCTGCGCAAGCGGAAGACGGCGCTCCGGTGTACCGTGTAGTGCTGAGCGACATCACAGAGCGCAAACAGGCTGAAGAGGCGGTTGTCCGACAACATCGATCCATCAAGCTATCCAGTCGAATCGCCAATGTTTTTCTGATCTCCTCTCGGAACGAGGTCTTTGTTGATGTTCTCGATGTCCTTTTGAAGGATCTGGACAGCCGCTTCGGCTATTTCGGGTACATCGATGAGGCCGGCGACTTGGTCTGTCCCTCCATGACGCGCGACGTTTGGGATCAATGCCAGATAGCTGAAAAGAGCGTCGTTTTTCCCCGTTCCGTCTGGGGAGGGCTGTGGGGCAGGTCCCTGATGAAGAAGCAGACGTTGATCGCCAACGAAAAACTCCGGATTCCCGAAGGACACGTGGCCCTGGAGAACGCCTTGGCGACTCCCATCGTGCACCACGATAACCTGATCGGCCAGTTTGTCGTAGCCAACAAGGCGGAGGGATACGACAAAGACGACCGGGACCTTCTGGAAAGCGTGGCAGCGCAAACGGCGCCGATTCTGTTTGCCATCCAGGAAGAGGCCCGCCAAAAAACAGCGCACGAGAAACTGGAAGAGCAAATGCGCCAAGCCCAGAAAATGGAGTCCGTGGGACGTCTTGCCGGAGGAGTGGCTCACGACTTTAACAACATGCTCAGCGTGATCCTCGGTAATACGGAAATTGCTATGGAAGACTTAGCCCCGGATGATCCGCTCCACAACAACCTTAGTGAAATTTTCTCTGCCGCCAACCGATCTGCCGATATCACCCGGCAGCTGCTGGCCTTTGCCCGTAAACAGACCATTGCACCCAAGGTGCTTGATCTAAACCGGACGATCAAAAGCATGCTCAAGATGCTTCGGCGACTGATCGGCGAGGATATCGATCTTGCCTGGCGGCCTGAAACGACAGTTTGGCCGGTCCGGATGGATCCGTCACAAATCGATCAAATCCTGGCCAATCTTTGTATCAACGCTCGTGATGCAATCGCGGACATAGGAATGATCACCATAGAAACGGGAAAAGCGACGTTTGATTCCACCTATTGTGCGGAGCACCCTGGTTTTGTTGCTGGTGACTTTGTCCTGCTGGCGGTCAGTGACGACGGCTGTGGCATGGAACAGGATGGAACAGGAGACGCTGGCCAATCTTTTCGAACCCTTTTTCACCACCAAGGACGTGGATAAGGGCACCGGTCTTGGTCTGGCTACGGTGTACGGCATCGTTAAGCAAAATGACGGTTTTATCAATATCTACAGCGAGCCGGGGCAGGGGAGCATCTTCCGGATCTATCTGCCCCGGTATCTGGCTGCAACCGAAAGTCCAGAGAAAAAAAACTCGGACAAATTCAACCAGAAAGGAACTGAAACCATTCTGCTGGTGGAAGATGAACCTTCCATCTTAAAAATGACCCGGATGATGCTGGAGCGAACCGGTTACACGGTCCTTGCGGCCGGCACACCGGAAGAAGCCATCGCCCTTGCCCGTGAGCACGCCGGCGAGATTCACCTGCTCATGACCGATGTGGTCATGCCCGGGATGAACGGCCGGGACCTGGCCAGAAACCTGCTATCGCTTTACCCGAACCTCAATCTATTGTTCATGTCCGGCTATACAGCAAATCTGATCGCCCACCATGGCGTATTGGACGAAGGCGTGCAGTTTATTCAGAAACCGTTCGCAAAGCAGGATCTGGTAATCAAGGTGCGCGAGGTGCTGGACGAAGTGAAAGAGCTCAACCGTTAAGCAGAAATCATGAAACACTGCAAATACTGTTTTACATAAAGACATGGCTTATGTCCCCTGAATTTTGTTCTCCGCAGCAGCATTCCGGCCGGCGATCCGTCCAAAAACAAGGCATTCGGTAAGTGCGCAACTTCCTAATCGATCAGCGCCATGAATGCCGCCACAAACTTCACCGGCGGCGTAAAGGTTTGGAATCGGCTGGTTGCGAACATCAATCACCTGTGCGTTTGTATTGATTCCCACACCTCCCGGGGTGTAATGAACCTTTGGCCACAGATGCATGGCAAAAAAAGGCGGGCTGGATATTAGTTGCGCAGTTTCCAAGGATTTGCCAAATTGATCTGTTTGGCCTTTCTTGATCATATTGTTGTATTCTTTTACTGTGGACGTAAACGCATCAGACGGTATTTTATAAGCCTTGGCAAGATCTGCCAAGCTATTAAATTCATATACCTTTCCCGTCTCAAGACATTTTTTTAAACTTTGAGGATCATGTCCTACCCCTTGGGCATCCATAATCCCGACACACGGATGCCCTGCTTTAAAAATAGCCATACTCCGCTGCCGGCGGTCTGCCCACTCGCTTACGATACGCCGGCCGGTTGACGGATCGACCAGAATTCCATTGGGGTACAAAGCATATGACGCAAATCGAGATCCTGTGCCGTAGCCGATTTCATCAACACAGCCCCATGGGCCGGTCTGAATCCAGGATAAATGGACAGGCGCCGCCCCGATTTTCAACGCGGAGCTCAAGCCTTCAGCCGTTGCTCCTCGGTGGTTTGTGGAGGTGACAGTGGTATCCAGGCTTGGGTTCTGCAGCATCCGAAATGGAACGTCATTGCCAAATCCGCCTGTGGCGAGAATCACAGCCCGGCCGGCTCGGATATTTTGTTGTTCTTTAAAGCCCAGGTCCTTGTGATGATATCCGGTTTTGATTCGAACGCCACATACTTTGCCGCTGTCATCAGTCAGTAAATCCGTCAAAAGGCATTGTGTCCTGATTTCCGCTCCCATCTGTTTTAAACGGGACGTTTGCGCTTTGATTATATCTTTGCCGGAATGACTGCTGGTTGTCAGGCAGCGGGCGACTGAATGCCCCCCGAAACGATCCAGGCGATCCATATATTGAACGCCCAGTTCCATTTGGAGCCATTCAACCGCATCGGCCCCCTGTTCTGCGAATATTCTAGCCAGGGCCCGGTGATTGAGGTTTAACCCAGCCTTTAATATATCTTGATAAAACAGTTCCGGCGAATCTTCTATGCCTTGTTTTTTTTGCAGTCTGTTCCCAGGTGCCGCCAATCCCCCATCACTGATTCGAGTGTTGCCGCCGGTGATTTTCATTTTTTCGAAAATAATGACTGACGCACCTGCTGAGCGGGCCTCAATTGCCGCACTGCACCCGGCCACGCCGCTTCCTATTACAACAACATCTGTTTGTTCATTCCATGTAATCATTCTATTTTCCTTAAAAACATTCTGTGGGTCTATTGCTTTGTGCTCAAAGTAATTTTATCTAAAACTAAGGTTGACATTGTTTTGAACACAAACTAATAAATAGGGGCGGCATGTACGGGTAATGGCATTTTAAAGGTGACTATATATTATATTTTTGTACTTTTCTACTTAATTTTAGTTTGGTTTGAATGCTAACTATACGCCGAATAAGGCCAGGGTTCTATGTAGTTTTGTTTCAGGCAAGCCTGTATAAAACAACTGAGCCTGTCTTTGGTTTAAGTAAAAATTTTATAAAAATATTTTGAGTTATTTGTTTTTAACAAAATTAAAAAGCATTGAATGGAAACTTTACAAAACAGTGGCAATGTAAGTGACCTTGTACTTGCAGCCTTGCGAAAAATTATGCGGTCCATTGACCTGCACTCCAAATCTCTTGTTAAACGTTTCGGTCTGACTAGCCCTCAGCTGATCGTTTTACGGGAAGTCAACGCATATGGCCAAGTCACAGCGGGTGAAATTGCCCATGCCGTCAGTTTAAGCCAGGCAACGATTACCGGCATTTTTGAACGCCTTGAAAAACGCGGCCTGATTACCCGGAAAAGGAGCAGTGATGATCGAAGACGAATTTTGGTGCAACCCACCTTAGAAGCTACAAAGCGTCTAGCAGGGGCTCCCCCCTTGATGCAGGAATCTTTTGTTGAGGCTTTTGACAAGCTGGAAGACTGGGAAAAATCCATGATTCTGTCATCCCTGCAGCGACTGGTTTCCTTAATGGATGCCCAACATATAGATGCTGCACCACTTCTGGCCGCCGAACAATTGGAGACTTCTAAGGAGAATCAGTTCCTGAAGACATCAAATTTGAAACCGTAGAATTCCCGGTCCATGCTGACAAATGGAGAAAATAAAAATGGAAAAAATTGTTATTGAGAATCTTTATAAAATTTTCGGGCCAAACCCTGACGCAGCCTTGAAGATGCTTAAAAAAGGTGCCTCAAAGGATGAGATTATGGAAAAGACCCGCCATGGTGTTGGTGTGGCTAATGCATCCTTTAAAGTTAATCAGGGTGAAATTCTCGTGGTTATGGGATTATCCGGAAGCGGCAAATCAACGTTGGTGCGATGCATCAACCGGCTGATCAACCCGACTTCCGGCCGGGTCCTGGTTGACGGCACGGATGTTACCCTCCTGAACAAGAAAGAACTCAGGCATTTTCGACAAAAACACTTTGGGATGGTATTTCAGAATTTTGCCCTTTTCCCGCATCGAACAGTCCTGCGCAATGTAGAATACGGATTGGAAATACAGGGCATAAACCCTGAAGCCCGGCGTGAAGCATCAATGCAGGCGATAGAACAGGTTGGTTTAAAAGGCAGGGAAGACTCCATGCCGGATCAGCTTTCCGGGGGCATGCAGCAGCGTGTCGGCCTGGCCCGGGCATTGGCCCTGGATGCCGATATTATGCTGATGGACGAGGCGTTCAGTGCCTTGGACCCCCTTATCAGACGGGATATGCAGGATGAGTTGCTCGATTTGCAGGAAAAAATGCAAAAAACCATAGTTTTTATCAGCCATGACCTGGATGAGGCCATCAAGCTCGGGGATCGTATCATTCTAATGAAAGACGGCGTCATTGTTCAACAGGGAACCGCTGAAGATATTCTGACAAATCCGGCCGATGAATATGTGGCCAGTTTTGTGGAAGATGTGGACATGACAAAGGTACTCACTGCTGAATCCGTGATGAAAAAAAGCGAGGCCATGGCGTATTTAAAAACAGATGGCCCCAGGGCTGCGCTGCGCAAAATGCAAAAGGCCGGGATTTCATCTATTTTTGTACGCGAAAGCGGCAAAGTCGTAGGCATTGTCACTGCTAAAAATTGTAGAACGGCAGCAGATCGCGGAGAAAAAACACTGGACACCATTTTGGAAAAAACAATTCACAAAGTAGCACCTGATGTACCGGCCAACACACTTTTTTCCATGCTCGGTGATGACACCCCGCATCCAGTGGCTGTGGTCGATGAAGATGATCATTTGCTCGGCGTGATTGTTGTCGGCCTTTTATTGTCCAGATTGGCTGAAACCATGCAGCCTGAAATCAACGGGTCTGCAAGCAAAAACGCTTGAAGATCTGTTGCAAATTTATGAATTTCAAGGAGACATAAATATGATGCAGTTTCCAGAAACCATCGATATTCCCTTAGATATGTGGGTGGATGCAGCCATGGACTGGGTGCTTGCCACCTTTAGCGGTTTTTTTGATTTGCTCGGCCAAATCATTCTTTACTTCATGATATATATTGAAAAATTCTTTCTATGGATACCCTGGCCTGTTCTCGTTATCGGGGTGGGACTTTTTGCCTGGCGAGTGACAGGACGCTGGTGGTCCGGCCTTTTGATGGGTGCCATGCTGTTTTTTATTGGTGCTCTCGGACTTTGGAAATTGGGTATGATGACCCTGTCCCTTGTTGTGGCATCCGTGCTGATTTCACTGCTCATAGGCATACCCCTTGGTATTGCCATGGCCAGCAGCAACCGGTTTGAAGCCGTTCTAAAGCCAATCCTGGACGGCATGCAGACCATGCCCAGTTTTGTTTACCTGATTCCGGCCCTGATGCTGTTCGGCCTGGGTAAGGTGCCGGCTCTTTTTGCAACGATCATTTACGCTGTTCCACCGGTGATTCGCCTGACCAATGTCGGTATCAGGGAGGTATCCCCAAGTGTTATTGAGGCTGCTCACGCGTTTGGTTCCAGCTATTGGCAGATTTTGTTCAAGGCTCAGCTGCCCCTGGCCAGGCCCACCATAATGGTAGGTATCAACCAGACTACAATGATGGCTTTGGCCATGGTTGTCGTCTCCTCCATGATAGGCGCTAAAGGCCTGGGACTTGAAGTCCTTCTAGCGATTAACCGCATCGAAGTCGGGCGGGGATTTGAGGCTGGTTTGTGTATCGTTTTCATGGCCATTGTCATTGACCGCATTACATTTGCTTTGGCAACAAAGAAGAAGCACTGATATCAAATATCAAAGATCTTTTAATTTAATAGTATAGGAAATTCCATTTCCTAATAGCTGACAGCTATCAGCTAACAGCCCGCCCGAAGGGCGTTAATTTAAGGAGAAAAAAATGAGGACAATTAAAAAAAATGTGCTGATGTTTATGGCAGTAACCATCACCATGGCATTCATGGGCGGATTCACGCCGGCCACAGCCCAAAAAACCATTGTTTTTGCTGATTTCGGATGGGACAGCGCCCAGGTACATAACCGTATTGCCGGTTTTATCATTGAAAAAGGGTTGGGCTATCCCGTCAAATTTACCCAGGGTGAAACCGTTATGCTCAATACAGCCCTGATCCAGGCCAAGGGAGCCGAAGCCCCCAATGTCAATATGGAAACCTGGACGGAAAACTGGCAGGAACTTTACGACGAGGGGCTTGCCAAAGGTAAAGATGCCGGAACCAATGAAGGGTTCATAAATCTTGGGGCCAATTTCCCCAACAGCGTACAGGGATGGTATGTGCCGAGATATATTGTGGAAGGCGACAAAGAACGTGGCATCAAACCCATTGCCCCTGACCTTAAATCCGTGTTTGACCTGCCTAAATACTGGAAGTTGTTCAAAGATCCTGAAGATCCTTCAAAGGGCATTTTTTACAGCTGTATTCCCGGCTGGTCATGCTCCCAGGTCAATGATCAAAAGTTTGAAGCATACGGCATAAAAGAAAAATACAATATCATGCAGCCCGGCAGCGGACCTGCTCTGGCCGCTTCCATGGAAATCGCCTATAAACGTAAAAAACCCTGGCTGGGCTACTACTGGGCGCCTACATGGGTCCTTGGTAAGCTGGACATGTATCAATTAGAAGAACCCGCATTTGATCAAAAGATTTGGGACACAACAAAAGCCTGCGCCTATCCTGCCGTAAAATGCGATATTCTTGTCCATAAAAAATTGCCCGAACAAGCCCCTGAAGTCATTGAAATGTTAAAAAAGTATGAAACCACGCTGGATATTAACAACAAGTTCCTGGCTTATATGAAGGACACTAAAGCCGATACGGATGAGGCAGCCCAATGGTTTCTCAAAGAGTACGAAAGCTTGTGGACCCAATGGGTTTCTGCTGATGTTGCCGCCAAGGTTAAAGCGGCTATGAAGTAAAACGGATAAGCCCATTAACAGCATAAACCTTAAGAAAATGACGGTTTATAAATATTATCAGGCCTTGACCATTCTTTCGGCTACGTATTGGGTAGGGGCAGATTCCATATCTGCCCTGTTCGGGGCGGATATGGAATCCGCCCCTACAGTTTAGACCAAACAATGATCAAGGCCCATTATCAAAAAGAAAAACAGCGGTTTTTAGAAAATTGCCTTCAATGCGGGCTTTGTGCCCAAGCATGTCCCATCCTGCCCCATACAGATTCAAGCAAAGACACCTATCAGAAAATCCAAGAAAAAGTCTTTCACTTTATTGACAAAGGCCTTTTTTCAAAACAGGCCTACACCAAAGCATTTTCCTGTATGGAATGTTTTAAATGTACCAATGGGGTTTGTCCTGAAGATCTAAACCCCATGCTGATTAACGAACTTATCAAGCAGGAATATATAAACCAAGGGCTTGAAAATTCATTTTTTAGTGACCCTGGGCGCTGGGACAGCGCACAGCGGGTTATGGCAAATATTCAAATCTCTGAATCAGAATATACCCAAATTACATCGTCACACGGGCAGCCAAATGCGCCATACGTTTTTTTTCCTGGATGCAATGTCTATTTCCAGCCGGAAAAAATATTGAATGCCCTGGATATTATGGATGCCATCGGGGATGATTATTCATTTTTGCCGGGACTTGATTATTGTTGCTCAGATTCCCATCTGTTTTTCGGTGCTGTCAAAGAGGGCGGAAAAAAGGCTGAGGAACTAATCACAGCCCTGTCGGCATTTAATCCCAAAACTGTTATATTGTGGTGTCCCACTTGCCATTGCCGGTTTAAAACAACGATTTCACCTTCAATGAAACTCCCTTTCAACGTTATTTCATTTCCCCAGTATCTGGCCGAAAATATGCATAAGTTGCCACTCACTGATGCCGCAGCAGGAACCGTAACCCTCCATGAAGCCTGTAAGTCAGCTTACACCGGTGCTGATATAAACGGCCCTCGTGATGTGTTAAAACAATTGCCGGGGGTTGAACTAATCGAGATGGCCCATTATGGTCATAATACAATGTGCTGCGGCAGTGGTGCCATGACCTGGTTTCCGGATAGCTGTAAGCATATTCGAAAACAACGTTTAGACGAGGCCGGGAATACCGGTGCAGATCGATTGGTAACCATATGTCACTATTGCAGCCAGACGTTTGTAACTGAAGAACCGGCATATAATTTCAGTGTAGATAATTATGTTAATCTGGTAACCTGCCATGGGCATCCATCGTCGAGATAAATTTAAACAATATACCTTGTGGGCTGACAGGGAAATGATCGTTAAAGATGTCCAGGCGCTAATCGCATCATCACCTTTTACAAAAAAAAGAATTTTAGATGTACTGGAATCTTTATTTTAGGGTTTTTTTAAAACCTCATTGGCAAAGGTGGCTGCTGCCTGCTCGCTCTATCCGTTAGATGACAACAAAAAGCATGGTCTTGGTGATCTGTCACTCCCATCTTTACTTGTGACAATTTGTGTGTCATTCTCGGGCCATTAATGTGTCGCTCCCGTGTCACTCCTGTTAATTTTTTTTGAAAGTTTAAGGGGGGCCTGCCATGCTCGGGTATCATGACCCCAGAATTCTGTCTCCGGAATTCACTGCCGGAATTCACCCTCCCTGAAATCCGTTAATCATTTACATATCAGTAGCTTTTTTTTCAATTTATTCAGTCATCATTGCATTTCAAGCCAAATACCAGCCATAGATCATCAATATCGTTCGTATCGAAGTACAAAGTATACTCACCCATTGGAGAAGCGGGAGGCGAGCTTAAACTTCCTGCATACAGTTGTCCGAAACCATCACCTAACACCTCAAATTCCTGCCCAGGTTCATATGGTTCATATGCTACGCCCACTGACGTAGTGGCCCTGACAAACACCTCCGCCGATTCAATAGCACTCAATTTTCCTTTAGTCCAAAAGGGATAATGTGTTTCGCTGAACTTCATCGTTAGGGGATAGCTCTCTTTATCATCGGAAACGGCTTTGAATTCAGCCCATGCGGTTGGAAAATCATGTCTTATCGAAAAAAGCCGCAAGCTGCCGGCAGCTTCCGCATTTTCAATAAGGGTCGACAGATGCTCCGTAGCGTAGCGTCGCAGCAATTCTCCGCCTTCACGGGCGGTATAGCGGACATGGAGGATCACATCGCTGATCGTATCGTAGTCGAATTGGCGCCACTCTTCGGGCAGTTCCAATCGCCATTCGCTAATGACGCCGGCGCCTTCAAAAGGCAGATAGCGCTCGTCGCGAAGATTAGGTTCAAACAGGCCGCTGTCTTGGATGCTTCCGCTCATCACCACAGCTTGGCTGCTGCCGTAGTTGTCGATAAAACGGTTGTCTTCTATGTCGGAACGTATGTAATCGTCCTCACTGGATGCCGATGTCGATTTTCGGATAGTGCTTTTTAAAAGCGTCAACTTGCAATTAATGCTTGTATGGGGTCCGGTGATACAGGGGATGGACAGGGCAACATGCTTGATGCGCCGGAAGTAGTGACCGGGGCAGTCCATATCAAAGAGCGATTCCGGCAGGACCAGGGTGCAGTTCCCCAGTTCCCGCAAGCGGATCAGCGCCAGCGGGTCCACCTGCATCAAGCTGACCTGCTTGGTGAGTTCATACTCACGCCGGTTCTTTTCATGATAGGCCACCTCCATCCGCTTAAGGTCTAAAGCCAGATTTTCCCCGGCCAAAAGACCTTTTTTTAACCCATCCCAATAGCCGAAACGAATGTAATCCGAATTTTCCAGTCCCAGTTCATGTTGGAATGTACGCTCCGCCTGTTTGGCCAAATCGTAAGCCAGCTGATAGATCTGGAAATAAAGTCCGCTGACCTGGCCGGTCATCCAGCCGTAAAGCGCTTCGTTGGTGTACTTGTCCCGCATAAAGGTCTCAACCGCCTCGGCGTTTTCCATCTGCCGACGGTGATTGTCCAGATCCTTTTCCGCCAAAGCTACCCGGATCTCGGACGCAACGATCTGGGCGTCGATCTGCATGATCTCTTTGGCCGCCAAGTTGTTCTGGAGCGTCCAATCGTGAGCTCGCCAGGCGTAGTGCGCGAGCTTCGCTGAAAGATTGGCTTGATAGGTTGCTTTGGCGCCCTTGCTACGGTAAGAGCTTGCCACAGCTGATAATGCATAACCGGCATTGGTGCCGCCAATCGTTAGCCCACTACCCCATGGTGCAATAACCCAATCAGGAATGATATGAACAATACTAGCAGCGATATCGTAATCAACGGCTTTATTTTGTTTTTTATGAGACTTACTTAGCTTCTTTTCTTCCTCCTCTTCAAGAGGAATATTTTTCACACCACCCATTTCATTAATCTGTATATAAGGCGAAGGCGCCGCTTCAGGAATTACTTGCCCTTCGGCAGGTATCTTAGGACTTTGAACCCCCAACAGTTTCTGGTAGTGCATATAACGAGCAACCGTCACCTCTCGCGTACAACGCAGGGCAGCCAGGTTCTGCTTGGCCTCTTCGATCTGCTGCTCTTTGACCTCTTCGATACGCGCAAGCAAGCCGGTCTCGTGGCCGGCACGCATCCGGGCCAATGCCTCAGCATCACGCTTTTCCAGATTGGTGAGCAGGGCAGCGCCCAGGGACTTGAGTTCCGCGCAGATTTCCCCGGCCTTTTGCACCATCACCACAAAACGATAGCCGGGCAGAGCGCCTGTAATATCGTTCAGGACACTGTCGATGTCCACGCCGGCGGCGGCCGCCCGCACCAACAGGGCCGGATCAATCGGCGGCTGGAACAACGGTAGTTGCCGCACCACACCCTTGATGTTCATGCAGTGGCGGATTTTAAAGAGCCGGTCGGCCACTGTATCCCAATAGCCCAGCAGTTTCTCGTTGCGGGGCGCACAAAAGTACATGATTGGTGTTGGATCGGGAAGATTGCTGATAGGGATACGACTCATATCAGCCGACGGCGGAATAAACTCTTCAATGGCCACCATGGCATTGGAAAAATCCCCCAATTCGGATTGCAGCGAATTGAAGGTGTGGGCACCTGCCGTAGCTCTTACCGGAATGTCTTCCGGCCTGGGACCAAGAATTTCAGCGGCCAGGATGTAAAGTTGCGTAGCTTCGTTGATGGACTCGATGGTGTCCCGCCGGAACATCTGATCGCCCCAGGCAATAAGATTTTCAATATATTTCATCACTACGGTTTTCTGATAAGCGGTTGTGCGCAGCCGGGCAATCAGGTGTGGTTTGAACGGGTCATGGCGCCATTGGGAAACGCTCTGCTCAAGTTCAGCCAGCATTTCACGTGAGCCACTGTCGCCGTCGCCGGCCAGTGTTCTCAGAATCTGTTCGATCCGATTTTTCTGATAATTCTCTTCACTTCTTTCAAAGAATGGTCTGGTTTTCCAATAGCGTTTTGGGACAGGTGCGTTTGAGCGATCCGTGGGATCGAAGACATAATGCATCCACTGCTGAGCCTCCTCGAAACGTTGATTCTGCCGCAGCCGCTCCGCGATCAACAACGGCACATGGAAAAAGAGTTCCCAGTTGTAAAACGCATAGGCACCACTGTTTTCGAAATTCATATCATCCACTGGATATGCATCGGCATCAACAATATCGGTCGGGTCATAGTCCTGTGCAAAAGCAAGCCATTGGTCGCCTTTCTGGGCAAAATCTTCACATCTTGGTTCGGTCTGAAGTTTGCGCTGCAAGAGCCCCTCCAGACCGCCCTGCTGCAATTGCCACATCAATTTGCAAACAAAAGGATGGTAGAAGTTGTGGAAACGGTAGCGATATTCAGTACGGTATCCATTCCACCAATTGTTATCCAATTCCACATCTACATTCAAATCGAC
Source organism: uncultured Desulfobacter sp. (assembly GCF_963666695.1). Lineage (GTDB taxonomy): Bacteria > Desulfobacterota > Desulfobacteria > Desulfobacterales > Desulfobacteraceae > Desulfobacter. Next base: position 2,902,575 of record NZ_OY762947.1, on the reverse strand, counting down.
ATAAATACTCATCCCCGGCATGCTGAACCGGGATTTTATCATCGTGTCGTGGAATGCGGACGTCATCTTTGCCTTTTGCGCCAAAGCATCGCCAGCTCGAAGGCTGCGAACATGATGACCGGATGGCACATCCTCTTCTGGGTAAGTATTATCATAATAAGGCGGGTCATCGGGATCGGAGGTCTCTCCCTCTGAAACATCTATTCCCCAAAGGTTTTCCGTGTAACTATCGGCAATATCGATTAATGACCCCGGGTCGATTTGGTATCCACTGGACCATTCTATGGGAACTTTGACGGTATAAGGCTCAACCAAAAAGGTCCGGCGGGCGTCCATGTAGAAAAACGGCGACGTGTAGAGTTCTTTGGCGTCTGCTCTGGGCAAAAGAGAAAAGCGGCCCGGCACGTCAGTGAGTGCTGTTGTCGCTTCCGGCACCGGCAAGAAAAGATCTTCATTATCGGCAATCCCTTTTAAATACGGCCCTTTAAATTGGGTGCCGCTGACTTTTTGTTTTGTCATTTGATTCCAAACATCTAAAATGCCGGCATAAATAATCGCAGGATCCATTTTGCAGGATGGCCCGAAACGGAATCCAGGAATATCTAATGCATTCTCTATGGTCTGGATCCATGTGTTTGCCTGAGAATCAATTCTTTCCGCATTTGATAAAATATTTCTTGCGGAATCCATGACTTTAATCCAGTGTCGAAGATAACCGCTTTCTCCGCCTGACCATAATTCCACCTGGACATCCTGCGTACAACTTTCAAGTTGGTGGACCGCATCAATTATGGTATCTGTTGCCGTACAAATATTTGTAAAATGATTTATTAATTCCGAACTCTCTTGGATTGTCCGAATATTTCCAAGATGCCATGCGATGTTCAAGGCCGAAGAGGATATCGAATCCACCGCACTTTCTATATCATTCTGTGTCGTTGGGGTGATGACTTGGTTTAAGGTGCTTAGGTTGTCATTGATCACCATCACAAGACTCAGGATCGAACTGCAGTGACGTTGGATATAACGACCTGAAAAATCACCATAAAAGCTTAGTGGCACTTCTTGGTCCCAAAGGATAAATATCGTCAATGCACCCTCATTGGAACCGTCATCCAATTGCTTGACAAGAAATCGCTCTTTGCTGTCCGTTAAGTTTTCAACCAGCGGCAATTGTACCTTTTGGGATGAAACTTTCTTTGCCGTCCACTTTCCGTCCCGGTATTCACTCCAAGCCAGTTGGACCTCCCATATCTTCTCGGGTATCATCTCCGCCGTTGTGGTTTCTGTGAGGTTTTTATCGCTGCCCTTCATCTCTTCCCTGGGTTTCTGGGTAAAGATGGGCCAGAAGAGATACAGTCGCCGGTTCCAGACCACCGGAACCAGATGATCCCCCTCAATATCCACATCAATCTGTTCCCAGGCCGTCCAATAATTCGAATCCACCCTTCGCCTGTAAAAATATTCCCGGGGAGTGGCTGTGGTGCGGCCAAAGACGTGCAGGATGTCCAGGGCCCGATTGCCGTCCTGATATTTTTCCCTTTGGTGGTACTCACCCACAACCTCCAGACGGGCCACCGGATTCAGCTTTTCCAGATAACCCAGCATGGCCTGGGCAGCCGATTCCAAGGTCACATCGCTTTGCATCAATTCGCTCTCCAATTCTTCGAAGAACGGGGACTTATCATCACGAAGTTCGGGCTCAATCCAGTTTTCAGGGTAAAGAAATACCTTGCGGTTGGCTTCCCAGACACGGTAATTCTTCATCCAGCTCCAATTCCGCCACGCCTCATCGTCCATACCCCTCTTAATCGCCTGCGCCTGGGGCTCCAGGTTCATCAGGCAACGCTGCACAAACAGCTGCACCGTGCTATGGGCTTGTTTTATGCGGGAGGTCATCATGCAGGGACTCATCTCCGGGTCGATTAAATAGTAGGCATACAAATCCTTTGCATCCTGGAAGGACAAACCGTTTGCCGGATGGTTAACCAAGTAGGACACCAACGCCGCGCGCTGCTGTTCCCGCAATCGGTCACGTAGCGGTTTGGCAATTTCGAACCAGCGTTCATCATCATATTTGGCCCGCACCGCCTGTACCGTTTGATTGGCCAGGCGGCGGCCCCTGCCGAAGTCGGCCAGGCTATGCAAGGATTCGCACAGAGCCCCGCAAACCTGTGCAGAGACTCCCATACGTTTGATCAGGCGGAAGCATTCCCGGAGCCTGCAAAAAAGCGTTTCTCCCAGGTAATCGTCGGGAAAGACAGCTTTCATCAGCCCCGAATCATCCGGACCGGCGCCCAACAAGGTTTCCAAATCAGCCGTCGGCCAGCCCAGGGAGACATTCAATCGTTCAATGATGGCTTGTTTAATACCCGCGGCAACATGTTCGTCCACCGCCGGAATAGTCCGAGCCAGCCTGAGAATTTCATCCAACAGCGCTTCGCCATTGGGCAGGCTGTCGCGCAGTCGGCACAGGCGCCACAAATGCTTCCATGCCAATAGGTCCACGTCCTGCCCGCGGGCCGGCTCGACCGGCAAGTTGTTCAGGTCCGGCCAAGGGGAGCTTACAAATTCAAACAGCCAGCAGAGCTGGATGGTAGAAAGCTTCAGGGTTGAGATCACCATAGCCGCTTTATGCAGCCACCGAAAACCGTCGAACTGTTCGGGAAATGCTTTCGGCGTAACCGGCAAATAAGGACTGCTTTCGACAAAGGCGGGCTGTTCAAAGACTCGAATAAGGTTGACTTTTGGCGAAGAATTTTCGCGGGGCGGCCATTTAAGCCAGCCATTGAGTAATCGGCTGCAAACATCTGTGGGTAAGCCATGGGCCTCGCCCAACATTTGGAAGATCAGCCGACGGCTGAAATTTTTTTTCAGATGGGGAAGCAGTTTTTCCAAAATCTGACCGAATCGCAGGGTCGGGGATATGGCAGCTCCGGAATCATCATCCAACAGGTCGTCTATATCTTCAGTGGTCAAGAAAACATCATCTGCCGGCGGAACCCAATCATCTGGAGACAACTGATTGTATAGGTCGTTCACGGCGGCCTTGAATTCAACTGTGCTGTTGTCAAGTTCCAGGAGCGTGGCCCGCTCAGCTATTGTCATTACACCTCGGTAGTGCAGTGATTGATTTACGGCATCGTAATAGATCTTATCTTTCAGTTCTTTGGGGAAAATGAGCCTATCCGGCAGGGTTAGCGGAGAAAATTTGGAAACAGGAACCGGGAATGCCCGTAAATTTCTCTTGAGAAAATTACTATGACGCGAGGTATCGAACAGAGTTTGAATGGCAACTCCATAATTACCGGCGGAATCATGGCCATCCATAAGCGAATCATATTCGCTTTGGGACATCACCCCTTGGAAGGTCAACACCTGATTAGCGGCATTGAAGGCTATTTTTCCCTTGAGTTCATCATCATCAGGAAAGGAAAAACCATCGGGCAATGCGTCCAGTTCTGCCTGATAAACGATTGAATTGTTGAGCGTTGTAATGATGCTGTCGATCCGTTCTGGATCCCATTCGAGCAGCGCCAGCTTTTGGCGTGTCAGTTCCCCTTTGGGGTCAATGGTCATCCCCCTGGGGTCAGTGGGATCATCCCGGTAGCTGTTTTCGGCGGCGATGGCTTGCAGGCCGGTACGAAGGGCTTCGAGTACGCGGGCTACGGCTTCCGTGGTCGGATCCAGCACCTCTACCGCCGTTGGGGTGTGCCGCAACAAATAATCCAACGCCTGCATGTTGAAGCCGGAATCCTCTATCAGGTCGACATCCTCGGTGAAAAGAAGCGTGCTCAACGGCGCAGCAAAAATATCCTCGCTCTGCAACGCCAACAGTGAGAGATAGTCGTTGATCTTCAATGTCAGGGCTTTGGCCAAAGTCACATGACGATAGAGCTTGGCAAGGTTGACAAGATTCAGCGCATTGTTTCCATTGAGAACCTTTTCATCCGCCTGCAACAGATCCAACTCGCCCGTGGAGATACCCAGGGCGGCCGCGATGGGAACCGCATAATCATTCAATGCACCGCTCAATTGCGCCGGGTCCGCAGGCAATTCCGGGTCCGGGGTCTTGATCACTGCCGGATTGCGAAACACCTTTTCATATAAAGAGGGCAGTATCGGCTGTTCCGGAGCGTGGTGGTCGATATAGCCGTGGGTCCATATAGGATACACTCGCGCTCCGTCTCCGGTCCACAAAGGGAACAACCGCGCCACCGGCAGACGAAGTTGATCCTGCAGCTTAACGATATGGGCCAGACTTATCAGAAAACTATTCGGGTCCTCCGGCCCCAGGGCCGTAATGGCCTGATCCAAATCGCGTATGGTCCACCCGAGCCGCCGCCACAGGCGCACGAAGCGGACCATCCACAGGGCGGTATCCAGCTCCTCTTCCAACCCAGCCAATCTGAGGCAGCAGGTCTCGCAGGTGTCGGGCCGGTCCGGATCCACGGACTCCAGTCGAATGCGCCTTCCACTCTCGGTGGCGGGATTGATGAAGTACGTATCCAGCAAGTCGAGCATCTCCAGGTAAGATAAACCCGATTGCTGCAAAAACACATCTGCACGCCCGGCGATGATATCCAGCCACGTTGTGTTGTCATTCGGATCAGGGATCTCTTCTTCAAATCCCCACAAATTCCAGGGCCCCGGCGATACGGCGCCGGGCTGGGAATTGGTTCGACCACAAATGATATCAGCCTCAGCATCGGTCAGGCCAAGGACCTCATGGACCCATTGCGGCTCGTTGAACCTTTGGACAGGCTCACCCGACAGAAACGTTTCCAGGATCTCTGCACGGCTGGTACCCAGATGGGACAGATAGATATCGATGGTTGCGTCATCCAGATCAAAGGGCAGAGTCCAGGGGAAGACCCGTGTGCCCAGACGTTCATAAGCGGCAGGGTTCAGATACTGGGGCATGGCAGCCCGCTCGGCCGCGCTGCCCTTGGTCTGGCGGCTGCGGGAAACGACCTTTAATTCATTGTCCTGTTTACGGATTCCATAGGTAAAACGAAGGTCATCAATGGTCCACCAAGGCGCCAAGGGGGTGCGTCCCAGGTTTTCGCCGCCCACCGTAACAGTGGCAAATTCCAGTGGACAGTTGTGCTGTTCGAAAACATCACGTAATGCCTCCGATACGATGTGTTGGTTCAGGTCCTCTTCCCAATCTGAATTCAACCCAAACGCTGTAAAATCGGCGGGCCGGGCAACGGCATCTTCCAAAATTTCATTGACCAGATCCACATAGGGCACTGGAATGTTGGTATTATCGCAGGTCAATTTGATGTCGCCCAAATCGGGGCGGCGCTCGAACAAAAATTCCAGGGTTTTCCTTTCACGGCCCGTCTGTGCATCGTCCGCCGCCGGACGATCACTCAAAAAATGGAGCACATCTACCAGGTAGGCCGCCGGGCTCAAAACAGAACGGCAGTGTTGACAATCGCAAAGTTCCAGGGAATCTTTAAACAATGTCTCCCAATCCGGCATACCTTCAATTTCAGGGACGCGCTCATCCCTAAGCACCTGGGATTGAATACCCGGAATCAACATCCCGGCCTCACTCAACAACTGCATTCCCATGGCATGCACTTGATGGGCGCGTTCATAGGCGCATCGCGCCTCCTTTGAGCCGAGCAGGGGGGTGTATTGATGGAGGAATTGCTTTCTGCCCATACGGCAGATGCGATAGGCCGAGTCAAGACCGTCGGACAACAGTGCCGTCATGGCCCGCTGCCGGGGGGCAATGCGATAGACCCGCTGCATGGCGCGTAGATCAGCAACCGCGTCCTCAGATAAATAGACGTTATGCTCGCGCAGATAGCGGCCGACAGGAGTCGTCTTGAGCCTGAAGTCCGCCTGATCGGTAAAAAAATTTTTCAACTCGCCGTCGGGCAGGCGCTGGGCCATAAAAGCGTTGGGAAAACCGTCTTCCACCATATCGGTCATGACGCGGGCATAATTTAGCACCCGCTCATCCCCATCCGCTCCCGGCACACTGGGGGGGACGCCCAATTCTTCTGCGATTATAATCTGTTGCCAATCAGACTCCGCCAAAGAGACGAGATCAGAGATTGATTCAAACTGACCACTTAATTTCATCTGCTGTAAATGGGCCAACATGGGCGGGTGATTCAGCGACAACGCACTCAACTGCAGTGTCCGTTGCAGGTCACGCACGCTGCTGCCCAATTCCGGATCAGATTCAAGGGACTGCCAGAAGGCCTCGATAGTTCCGTCGTGATCCGCATAGACCTGCAAAAAACGCCGTTGGTGTGCCTCGTTTTCAAGGGTGGTGGACAGCAAAGAGCCCAGGCTGAACCGTCCTTCTTCCAATGGCGCCTGCATGGCCAGTTCTACAGCGGCACTTTTAAAACTTGCCAGCAGCTCATCGGCCTTCTGGTCCACTTGGCTTGCATCACACTCAGGTATAAGATTACGCACCACTGCAGCATGCAAAGTGCTCCGGACCACCTCCGGATTCTGGCGCAGCAGTGCCGGCAGTGTTTGCGGCAAGCCCATGCCGAATAAGGCGTAGAAGAGTTCGGGAGGCTGCTGGGTCAATATGGACATACGTGCCGCCCGGGCCAATCGCACCACTTGGTCGGCATTTTGACCGGACTTTTTGATCACATAGACCAGTTGATCCGCCCCTAAAGCAGCAATATTGATGTCCGACAAAATGGGTTGCAGTGCTTCCACGCGGAATTGAAAATCCGACGGCCCTGTATAGGCCCTGCCATCTCTGACCAGGTTGATCTTTTCACTCAAACGGGCGTTGAATAGCGGGGCGTTGGGTAACCAAGCGATCTTGTCGCCCTGGGCGTCAAAAACCCGCAGGTCCAAATCCGGGGCACTCTTCCCCTGGTCCAGAAAAATCAATGCCGCATAGGAGATCAAATAACCGCCCTCGTCGTCCGTTACCGTTTCTCCAAGCAAAGCTTCGCCTTGCAATCCAATGTCAAAGGCCCTTACTGTTACGCCCTGGATAGGACTGCCGTCCGGTTCCATGACCCGGCCCCGTACAGTATAAATGACCTCCTGAGCCGGTTGATTCAGCGTGACACCCACCGTTGTATCACCGGGTGTAAGTTGCCAGAAAATCTGATCGCCCTGACCGTTCTTCCTCTGACCGCCGGGCAAAGTCACATCAAGGGTTATTTGGTCGGATGGCACCAGTTGGCCGCCTTGGAAAAACTTGAAGTAAATATCCGGCCGTCTCTCTATCAATTCCTTAAAGTGTTGTTCATTAAAAGTCACCTGAAAGCGGCCATGGGAATCGCTGTGGGCACTGCCCACCAAATCGTCAAAGAAGAGGTCCTTATCCCATGCCTCGATATAAATACCGAAAATGCTCTGATTCGAATGGCGTTCGATCACTCGGCCGGTAATACGGAAATTGTTTTGTATCATTTACTCCTCCATTTTCAAACCTAACGATGCGTAACCGTTCAAAGTTATGCATGCAATGCACCTACCCAAACACCAAGTTGATTAGGGTGCGCTCTGCGCACGATTTTCATTGATTCTTGCTTTGGCGGTCACCCAATGGTGCATACAATGCACCCTGCGGTTATTCGCCGAAATCTTGGTCTTGTGTTGTCTCGCCGCTTCCGCCCCAATGTTCGGGGTAAATGCCTTCTCTTACATATTTGTGAAAGGTGGAAAACGGCCAATCGCCCACGTTCTTCACCATGCCGTGTTTCACCGGATTGAAATGGAGATAATCCATGTATGTCCGATAATCCGTTTCGTCACGAATCACATGTTCCCAAAAACGGCGTTGCCAAAGCGTCGATTCGTTCCGCCGGCGTTTGGAGTCATTCATCAATTCGTCACGATGCAGCAATGGACCACATTGTTTAGTGACGAACCGTTTGATCATTGCCCATCGTTTGCCATTGTCGGCATCATTCGACGGCAACGTCCAGATGCAGTGCATATGATCCGGCAGCAGCACCCAGCCATCAATGATGAAAGGACAAACCGTCCGCGTCTCTCGAATGGCCTCGCGCAAGGCGTTCCGCACAGGTTCATCACACAAAAACCCTTGCCACCGATAGGTCACGACCGTAAAGAAGTAAGTTCCGCCCATAATTTTTGCCCGCCGATATGTTGACATAATTTCCGTAGGGTGCGTTCCACGCACCATTTTGGACCCAAATAAAAAATTTGGATCGACATGTTAAACATCATTTACGTTGTAGATCTTCCCTTTCGTTAATGCGTAACCGTTCGAAGTTGTGCATAGAATGCACCCTACCCGGCTTTATTTTAAACGAATAATTCTATAAATCGTACTTGGCAATATCGGGATCCATCCTTCATCGCCCATTTCACGTGCCCTCTTTACCGTTTTTGGTTTTGAAATGACTAATTGCTTCGAAGGATCCTTATTAACTGTACGAATAGCATCTTTAAATATTTCGGGTTGATCAATTTTTGGTGTTTTCTTCCCAGTTATTTCCAAAACTTTATCAATAGCTCCACCTCTAGTTGAAAGTGGAAAATCAAATCTTGTGCCTTTAGAATTTGGTCCACCAATAAACTTTTTAACATTACCAGATGAATCTCTTATATATAATAACCTCTGGGGATAAACATCTAAATTGGAATTTTTTAGTTGTTGTTTTAGTAATTTCTGATCAATAAAAGCTTCTCTTCTAGCACCTGCTTCTACAATGGATTCAAAATTAAGTGTTTCTTTTGCAATTGTACTCTTAGCAAGCACGGCAGAACCTCCTAAAGCTACGGCATTTCCTATTACTTCCCACATTAAATCAGTATTGCTAACAGCTCCTGTATTATAGAGATATTCTGCGCGCTCACCATATCCTTTCAGCATCGATAATCTTAAGCTTGTTGCACCAGGGCCTCTTCCCAAATCAGATGTGTTGGATTGAATATATCCCAAAATACCTCCAGCATATTTCAAGTCACGATAGACTGGTATACGTTCAGAAAAAGTCGCCAAATAATCTTGAGCATATTTTTCACCAACCTGATATAATTGATTTTCAATTTGTTTCCAAAACAATGACGCATTTTCATTTCCTATCAAGTAATCATGAAAAGCCTGCTCTATTATATCCGGGGTAGACATAATATAAGACCAGTCATCTTTAGATAACTCTCTCAATTCGCCACTGCTATTTAAATAGTAACTATAATCAATAGATATATTTTGACGTTTTACTGATTCCATTTCTAATTCAGCATTATCAGGAAGTATACTATTTGCAGAAAGCCCCAGTGTTCCATTTGAATCAATCATGACGATTGGTGTATTATTAATAAATATATATATATTTAATCCTTCGATTAGACCTGCCGGATCACAACTACACCATCTACCCAACCAATTGGCATAATAACGTGCTCCATAATAACTCAGTCCGGTTTCTTCATCTCGCTCCTTGCCTGTATACCGGTAGCGTTTACCAGCAGCCTTGATATCCTCATTCATTGCCTGGTAGGCAGTTGTGCCGTAAGGATGATACTCTTCATAACTTATGACCCTGGCCGCAACGCTGTCGTCGGTTTCCAGTGTTGCCGAGCCCAGATGATTACTCAGCTGATAACGAACCAGCTTTTCGGGCGAACCATCGTTCACTTCATTTCGGGTTTCGATCATGGCGAATCGGCTGGTATCGTCCATGATGTGCAAGGTCTTTCGCTCCAGGCCTGGACGATTCCCGGTATAGTTACGATAGATTTCAATACCGTCCACATAGATGCGTTCGCATTTTTTTGTCGGGGTATCACCGGGGCTCGCGGTGTTTTCCGTTACCTTTCTGACCCTCTGCCCTTCGGCATCGTACACATAGTAGGTGGTTTCCGGCGTTCCGCCGTCTTCCCGTTTTTGTCGGGCCACCGCGCTAAGCTCTTCTTTAAAATTCCACTCCATGACCTGCAGGTGGGGCATGCCGGTCATGAATCCATGCTGTGGGTGATGGCGATAATGCGTATAATCAAAGACGCTATTGTCGGCCCCGACGGTTGTTTTTATTAAGCGGTTATTGGTTTCAGAATATTCATAGTTCCTGATCCAACTCCCGCCGTTGGCCAGATGTTTCATTTTGGTGATGTTCCCCGCCCCGTCATAGGCATAAGACTGGGTGTAATTCCGCCATGCCAGGTCATCGCCCGGACGGTAATTTTTCAAGAAGGGCAGATCATTCCAGTTGTCGTGGTCCCCAAAAGCCAACTGTCCTCGGTGTTCCCTTCCCTGCACTTCAATCAATTGATAAAGCGGATCGTACCGGTATTTTGAAATACCTTCGATTTTTTCATTGTTGAAAAAACGAATGGGTATGTTTTTATCTTCTATCCGGGTGATATTGCCCACGGCATCATAGGTATAATAGAGATCCTGTAGCAGAGCGTTGTCGGCGCGATGGGTCTTCAGGTGGATGAGGCGGAAGGTTTCCCAATCATATTCATAACTGGTTTGCACATCATTGCCGTAGAGAATGCATGTGCGCTGGCCTTTTTCGTTGTAATCGACATTTTTAACAAAGGGCTTTGTCTCTTCGTCCTGGGTTACGACTATTTTTTCCAGCAGGCCGGCATCGTTATACGAGGGCATGGTGATACTGCCATCCGGTGTTTTGCTTTGGATGATCCGGTTTAAAGCATCGTATGTCATCTCCGTAGCAAAGGTTTCCTGCTCCAGCAAGGCTTCGGAATCACCGTCCGTCCAGTTCGGAGTGTTCTTATAATCCAATAAAAGCCGGCGGGTGGTTTTTTTAAGGTTTCCTTTAAAGTCATACAAGTCAAACACGACCCTTCCGGCGGTATCGTATTGTTCTTTGGGCTTGCCGATGAGGTTTTTATTGATGCTCTCATTCCTGTCATCGGCGGACATGTCCTTCCAGTCACCGTAGTTGATCTTTTCATAGATATGATCCAGATTACCGTCGCCGCCTTCTATACGCTGCTCACAAGGACGCTGAAGCGCATCATAGGTTACGGTAAACGCATGATTCCGTTCATCCCACTGTTTCACCGGATTGCCGGCAATATTGCCGAACGTCCAACGTTGTCCCGCATCCATGCTGTTTTGTCGAAGCTTATTACTGAGCATGTCATAGTCATACTGCATGACGGTATTGGCGCGGGGATCAATGATTTCCCGCTGATTCCCCTCGATGTCCAGCACAACCCGGGTCTCATACTGTTGCGGAACGCCATTTTCATCCGTGCCGTTATCGGCAATGGTCAGAAAGGGTCGGCCCAGGGTATCAAAGTGGGCGATGGTTGAAGTGCCGGCATGTTCCGCGGATTTTTCCGCGGCATCCTGCTCCTGCGGAGTTCCGTCGATCATCCGGTCATACCAGGTCGGCAGATAATCACTTTCATCCAATCGACAAAAGAAATCCCCCACATCCGGGTCCCCCCCCGGATCAGAGACCAGTACTGTATCGTTCACATCCCAGGTTTCCTGCCGCCAGGGATCAAAGACAACCTTCTCCCAGGTGTGATTGGGATGCAGGGTGGCGACCACCCGTTCGGCAGGATCATAAAACAGGATCGGGCTGACACCGACGATCTTGGCGAATTGGAAACGATGCGTATCACAAAAAAACGGCTCGTATTGGCGTACGGGCTTGCCCTTGTTGTTGAAGATGGTCCAGCCACTGCCCAACCAGCGCGAATCACTGTGGGGCGAATCGGGATCATTCAAATCTAGCGGACCGGGTTCGGCCTGGATTTTCTGCTGAATCTCACGCCCGAAACCGTCCGAGTAGCTGAAGTTGATTTGGATTTTCAAACCACCGGGCGGAAGCGGATCGTTGACGTGGGTCTCACGGGTCAGGGTGGCGGCAAAAACAGGTTCCCATTGGGTTGGCTCGTCCGGATCGGCTGCCCGGCTGCGCAGAAACCGGTCAAGATCGTAGATGATGCGGGTCGTCGCGTCGCCAAGCAGGGAGGGGGCAAGATCATGCGGGTCGTTTGAATCAAAAAAATCGTCGATCTGGTCCGAAGCAAGATCGGGCTGAAATCCGTCCAAGGAGTCCCCCTCCTCCTCATTATGTCCTGCCTTGCCCATGACGGCCGTGCCCGCCACCAGACCCAGAGCATCAAAGGCAACTTTATAACGATTGCCGTTGGGATCGGTTATTAACTGAGGCCGCAATACGCGGTAGTCGTTGTCAACGTTTACTTCATTACCCAATGGATCACGGGAGCGGGTGACGAGCAGGTTGTATTCGTTTCTGTCCGGGTCCTGGTCGTAGACCAGCGTCGTGGTCTGTTCAAAGGAGTCACGGAAACGATAAGGCAGGAAGAAATGTTGTTGCGCATGGTCCCGTTCCTGGTCTGCACTGTCACCCTCACCGGGTGAAAAAAACACCCGGCCGGAAGATATCCACCAGTTACTGTCGCCCTCGCTGTGAACATAACGGCCATCCTCTTCCAGCAAGGCATCGGTGACCTGTTCGCCATACACCTCAGTAATCAGCTCAGGTGTAAAAGCCAGTTTATAGCTTTCAAAAGGCAGGGCAAGTGGCTCGACTTCACCAAAGGAGAGTGGCCCGGTCAAATCATCCCGGCGATAGCGGGTACGAACCTGCTCAATGAGGCGCTTCTGTTTGACCTCGGCATCGGGTGTGGCCCGATAGGGTATCTCCATGGCCGATGCTAATAAGCCGAAGTCATCACGGGTCCACTCTTCGAAGCTGAATCGTTGGGCACCATTTTCAGGCACAAAACCGGTCAACTCATAAGTGCGCGTTTCCGCCGGGAGCGGGATGCGGTAGTCGTTGGCATATTTTATTGATCCGTCGTCATGTTTAAGTGAATCATCAATGGCATTCGTGACATCGTTTTCGGTATAGGTAATGAGCAATTGCTCCTGTTTGTCCCGGTCCTCACCCGGTAGAGGGCTCAAACCGGGTTGGCGGCCATAACCCAGGGCAAGAGATTTGCGAACGTTGCCGAAGTCATCGACCTCCAGGGTGAGGGCGTGCTGAATGCGCGGATCCGCCGGATTACGTTCGTAGTGGTAGGTGATGGCCTCACGGGCATGAGTGAAAAACACACCATGACGGTTGTCTTCCTTGGGTTGTAAACAACGGATGGTGAAATTCTGCTCGGTAACGGTGTAGGGATGCGCTTCTTTGTCCGTCCCGTCCAGCGCATAGACCTCCTGGCGCAGCATGGCGCCTTTGAGCCCACGGCAGGCTTCCCGTTTTTCTTCGAGCGTCAGACCTTTGGGCAACAGGGTGTCGGGCAAAAGATGCGTATTGACGAAGTCCGCGAACTCGGGATCTTCCGGACTCGGTGCGCCGTAGTATTCCGCGGCGAGTCCCATGCTGATCCGGTCTCGGTCAAGATAAGCCCCGGTATGAAACCAGGTTCTGCTCAGAACCGGCGGTACGTGTGAAGATTCCTCGATGTTGTCGCCGGTCGGTAAGTCATGGCTTTGAGTCAGGGCGGCGTACTCCTCCGTATCCCATTGCTCCACCATGCCGAAACCACGAAACTCCCGTTCCTCGCCGTCAAAGTAGCCATGATGGTAGGCATAGCGGGTGACGAAACAGTTGTGGCTGATGTGGTCATGGGTCTCGACACGCTCGACCACATGCACCGGAAAGGGCAGTCGGGTGATCCAGGGTTTCCCATCACGTTTGTCCTGCAGATAAAACTTTATCGAAGAGGCATATTGGACGCGTGTTTCCGCTCCCAGGTTGTTTATCGTTCGGACCAGCAGATGGGGTTTGTGCTGACCCATGAGATTGACATAACGCATCGGTCGATGAGTATCACCGGGGAGCGGCGAGGACCAGACCAGGCAGGCGGTGCCGTTGCCGAGCAGGTCGGCAGGGGCGATATTCACCACATCGTCCACCCGTGGGAAGACGTTCAGTGACTGGGAGTCACTCCAACCATTGCCCGATTGGTTGAAATAGAGGCGCACACCGTCACGGTGCAGATAGATGATGTCGGTGGTGCCGGTGCCGTCGATGTCGGCCAACCGGAGGCGTTGGTGATCGAACTGATCCGAATGGTCGAACAAGGGCGCATGGTCCATGGTGACCTTGGCGCCGAAACGGCCATAACCGAGATTGGGCCAGTAACAGACTTCACCGTTGCGGATGCGCGCCAGATCGGTGAGCCCATCACCGCTCAGATCGGCCAGATAGACGTATTCGGTGCCGTCGGCAAAGACCAGGCGGGGACCCTTTTCTTCATCCAGCGCCTGAACAACACGTTGCGCCGGGCTAAAGCCTTCCTCTGCCAGGGAAGCATGCCAGACAAAGGCGTCGTCTTCGGTGATAAACACATCGGCATGACCGTCACCGTTGAGATCAACGAATTTCAGATTGGGGTCGCGCAGGTCGCGGTTGAGGCGTGAAGTGAAGGAACGAAAGGGCTGCCAGCTTTCTACTTCATCATGTTCGTACAGCCCGGGTGAGGGGCCGTCCAGTATGACCAGGTCCGGCAGACCGTCTCCGGCGAGATCCATGAATCGTGCCCCGCCGGCTATAGTCATATTGGGTTTGACAGTGACACGCTCTATAGGCGCCAGTTCCACCTGTTTGTCATCATTGATCGGACTGAGGTTGCGTTTATAGAACCAGCCTCCATCCTGTTCGGTGAGGATGCCGGGAAGGCCTTCACCGTGCAGGTCAGTCCATTGATAAACACTGCCGTCAACCCCCATAGGCAGATTTTCCAGACTGGCAGCATCCACCTCTTCCACCCGGTCTTGCACCATGGGTTGAGTGTATTGAAATTCGACTGGTGGCAGGCTGCGTTTCAGATAACCGCTTTCGTTTCGTTTATAGCCGCTTTGGGTGACTTCATTCAGAAAAGTGTAGACCGGGTTGCAGGCGCTCGTGGGATCTTGCTCAAAGGAATAGGTAAAGTCGGTGGAGCGTACCAAGCAATCGTTACCTATACCTTCCTCACCATCGAAGTGATGAAACATCAACACACGTTGACAGATGCGCGTGGTACGCACCTCGAACCCAGCGCGATAGATGGAAAATGGGTCTTTGCGGAAATCCCATTTCCCCGCGTCATCCGGCTTCGGCGCATCCTGGTCATGTTCGCCGTAATCGAAGACTACCTCGAACATCCAGCCGGCATTATTGATCTGTGCGTCCGTCAAGAAACATGGCCGCTTCCCTTCGCCGTCCAGCAGGGACAGACGGTTACCATAGTAGATACGCTTCAGATAACGATTGGTGCTACGCCGGGGATCATCCATTGCACCACGATTGCGTTCATTGGCTCGGGACAGATCGACACCCTCTCCATCTTCACTTTTATATTTGTAGAGAACCGCATTGCCCTTGTCGTCACGGGTTTCACAGATGAGCCAAGAAAAGATCCGCCGGGGATCTTCATGGTCGAAAATGCGCGAGTTTTCATCCTTACCGTAGAGCGTAAGAATGTTGTCTTTGGAGATCGAGCGCCAATGTACATCACCGGGATCGGTCGTATTGGTCCAACGCTCAATGCGGACGAACAGCCCTTCGATACGCGGGCGGTAACGCTTGATCCGATAAGTATAGGTACCGATTGTCCTATTCGGTACGTCTTCTGGTATCCAATCATGATGTTGTTGTTTGAGGACCGGCACGAGATCCTCGGCGCCGGACAAAATGTATGTATCTGACTCATCTCCATCCTGATATTTAGGTAAACCTTTATCCGTTTTACGGGTAATGGACGGCACGGAAAGATTCCAGCCTAAGCCGAACGGCCCGTTGCCGGCGCCGGAATCATAGGAGAGGGAAAGTTGCGGGCCAAAGCCGGAGCGCCCCGGACTGGTGGCAATAGGCACGGACATGGAACCGGTGCCGGTCACCGGGTTGGCGGCGAATTTTTCGCCCATATCACGAATGGCCCCCCCGCCCTTGGGAAGATTGATCGCCGGAGCCGAAACTGCGAAGGAATCGTTTTCTGAAGTTTCGTTTACCCAAGCATCGGATTTTTCGCTTCCTCCTTTTGAGTTTTTGGCCATAATTCTCTCCTTCAGAAAAGTGAGATCAAAAACAGTTAAGGAACCTAAGAGTCTTCTGGATTTTACAGCATAACTCTGCTTTGTCGGTTCTGTTGTTAATGCGGAAGAACCATTTGAAAACACTCTGTTTGACTAAAGTGTTTCTCAAACTTGATGATCCGGTTTTTAGAGCTTTACTTTAAGAGCCTTCTCTTGGAAGCCTCAAAGAAATATCCAAAGAACAAGTGTTTCAGTAGATGCCATGAAGCCGTCAAGTAAGTCAAAAAGGTCCTAAAGCTTTGATAAATGGGCTTACTGAAAATGCGATATTAAAAAAACGGGATCATCGAGTAATATCTTTTCACACTTTTTGTGATTATATTATCAACGTTTAAATTTAGCCAGTCATAAAAACTTAATAATCGTTAACCGCGCCACGGCCAATCGGCAAATTCAATGCCTTTACAGTTGGGAAAGCAAGACACAGTCTATTATGTACAAAATAATTCCGTTCTGTACTTATGGCGTTGCTGTTCCAGCTTCGACAACTATCCTGTACTGCTCTATTTGCTTCATCTGCGGTTCCAAGGATTCTATTTTTTAGGCCCAAGCAGACGGCTTGTTACATCAACCGGGGCCACAATCTGTTTTTCCTTGACCATGATACGTTCGGTTTGCTGCCATGCCCCGACATCAATAATGCCGATTTTTGTCCCTTTGTCCGGTTTGATCAAAGGCCGGGTGGCTTCAAGCTGTTTTTGGCGGATGTCGTCTTTGGTGCCTTTATCCCTTTTTTTGATTTGGGCTAACACCTGGGCTTCATTGACCGGGTCCACGGCAAATTCCCAGGCCGACAGCAGCGCCGTAATAAATGCCTTTACCGTGTCCGGATGTTTTTCCATCATGGTGCCTGAGGTCACAACTGAGTTGGCCACAAAGGATATGCCGTAGTCCACAGGGTTTAAAAATTTTACCTGCTCTCCTTCTGTGGCCAGCCTGTCTTCCAGGATAACCCCCTGGGAGTTTCGGTATACCGGCCACACATCAACTTTTTTCCTTAAAAACGGCGTGAAATCAAACCTGACGCTTGAGATGCGGACATCTTTTGACGTAAGCCCTGCTTTGGCTAAAAGGGTGTTCATGATGGTTTCATCATTTCCCCCGAAGGTAACCCCGATATGCCGGCCCTTTAAATCGGAAAGATCCTTAATTTCGACCTGGTCTGACCGGTAGATCCACTGCATGGGGTTGATCTGGAACAGCTGGGCCAAAACCACCACGTCGGCACCTTTTTCAAGGGCCCGGATGACTTGGTCGGCGGAGGCCACCCCAAAGTCTGCATATCCCAATTCAAGCTCCTTGATGGCATTTTTTCCGGCCCCGCCTTCATTCACGGAGACATCCAGCGCTGCTTTTTTGAAAAAGCCGCCGGTGTCGGCAATGATGTCACCGACCACAGAGGTGTTGAATAACCATTTCAGACGGTAATTAAGGGTATCACCTGCAAAGGCAGGCGTGGCGGCAGAAAAAAGTATCATGCAAAGGCCCACAAGTCCTGCCCTGATAACGGTGTTGATGTTGGTTTTCTGATTCATATCAAGTCTCCCCCCTTTGGTGCGAACCATTTAATTTTTATCTGTTCGCCCACCGTTTCTAGAATTCCCTGGTAAACCGAGATGATGATGCCGATGGAAAACAGGGCCACAAGAATGCGGGCAAGGTCACTCTGGTACAGGGCAATGCGTATACTGTAACCAATGCCTTGATCTGCGGCAATAAATTCGGCCACAATGGTGCCGGCCATGGCCAGTGTGGCGGAGCCTGCAATCACTGTGGTCAGCTTGTTTAAATTTTCAAAGGCCCGGATTTTAACTTCCAGCTGCCAGCGCATCCGGCCGGTGGCTATGTAAAAATGTTCAATATCCGTTATGGGCGAGGCCATGATCCCTAACACGGACAGGAGCAAAGGAAAATAGCAGATCATGGAGGCAATAAGCAGGCGGGATAAAAATCCGTCCCCTATGAGGATAAAAATGATCGGGGCCAGGGCCACAATGGGATAGGCCTGGATGTTATAGGCCATGACTTTGATAAACGAGCCTGCCCAGGATGATTTGCGGCCGATGATTCCCACAAAAAAGGCCATGAAAACAGAGACCATCTGGCCCAGCACCGTTACGGAAAGGGTGTCGAGCACGTCAAGAAAATAGCCGGCCAGCATCTGGTGTGCCGTATCAAAAAACAGCGTAAAATCGGGGATAACATAATTGGACAGGCCGGCAGCATATTTGACGGCTAAAAGGCCGACAACGCCTAAACAATAGACAATCAGAAACTGGTAGATTCGTCTAAACAGCATTCATGATCTCCAGCATGGACCGGTCAATGGCCTGGGGGTCGGCCGTATATCCTGTTTCATAATTCTGGCCCTGCACCACGACGGCCCCTTCTTTTTTACCAGGCCGGCTTAACACCAGGATGTCTTTGCAGAATCGTGCCACTTCCATAAGATTGTGGGATATATAGAGAAACAGCTTGGCCGGAAATATCTCCTTTATGGCCAGGATAATGGTTTCCCGCAAGGCTTCATCCACATTGGCAAGACTTTCGTCCAAAATCAGTAAATCAAAATCCTGGATAAGGTAGCGGATAAGGTTCATCCGGTTCTGCTGGCCCATGGACAACTGGGAGAATCGTGATCCCAAAAGGGCATCCATTTTGAAAATTTTGACAAGTTCTTTTTTAAGATCTGAATTTTTGGAAGGGCACACTTTTTCAAGGTGGCTGCCGGTGTTGGCCCAACCGGGCAGACGCTCCTGGTTGTATGAATACAAGATGGTGGAAATACCTTCATAAATCAACGAATCGCCCCCGGGACCATTATTGCCGCCGGCAAGAATTCTAGCAAAAGAGGTTTTCCCCACGCCTGATGGCCCAAAAACAGCATTAAAGCCCGGTGCGGCCATGGAAAAATTAAGATTTTCCAGAGCCGGGGTGTCCGCCTCCGGGTAGGTGAAGGTCAGGCCCCTGCATTCGAACCGCATATTTTTCTCCAATGGAGATATAAAAACGTCACAATAACTCTTCGACTTGCTTACATCTTTAGTTGTGGATTGAACCTGAATATCAATATACCAGGTCAGCCCGTGGTCTCGTTTAAACTGGCTACTCCATACCGGGTCTGGTACGAAAAATCAACTTTAAAGGGCGTTTGACAAGGACAGAGGTGTTTATTTGTTTTTGGGTGGGTGGGGAAGCCCTCCTATCACTCGATCATCGAGTATCAGGATTCCGACGGCCGGCGATTTCGTTCGGCATTCAGGAGCAGTTCTTTGAGCGCTTTGACAGACCTCGCCCTGAGCCATTTATCGTCAAATCTCGGGTCCATGACAATCTTGGCGATGGCAGACAGGGCCTCAAGATGAAAATTGCGCTCATCCCGTGTTCCCACCAGCACAAAGGCGGCATGAACTCTTGGGGCATGGGGCGAAAAAATGATTCCCTTTTTGCTTCTGACAATCAGCATGCTAAATTGGTTTTCTCCCTCAATGATAATGTGGGGGATGGCAAGTCCCGGGGCCAGCACCGTGGTCATTTCGTTTTCCCTTTGGCTGAGCATTTCAAACAGGGTTGATGCAGAGATGTTTACCCGTTTGCTAAGCTGTTTTGCGGCCTGTTCAAAAAAGGTGTTTTGGTCCATTTCCTGCTTGAGATCAGCCACCACCGCCTTTTCCACTAAAAGATCAAATCGGTCTCTTTGTCCGTTTTCAATAAGGTAAGGTTTTTCCCCATCCTGTTTCAATTGTTCAGGTACGGCCTTTTCCATTAGATTTAAAGCGGCCTGTCCCTCGTGCCGGTCAAAACGCAGGGCAATTTCTTTTAAGGCTGCCGTGGTGCCCATGACCGTGACCCTGTCTCCGGACTCCAGTCGGGTAAACCCATGGGGAACATAGAGTGTCCCCCTGCGCCGGACCGCCATGATCACCGCATCAAATGGCAGGCGAAGATCTCTTAGAGAAAGGCCTTCAAGGTCCGGGTTGCGGACGGTTACATCTGCCACATCCCGGTCCCGTTGGAATCCCATCAGCAGGGACGCCGCCCCTGGTGCCCGGACAAAGTGGTAAAGCAATCCGATAATGGCCGTGGAAGGATCCACGACCAATACGTTGAGATCCTCAAATGCGTTAAGGTTGCTGCGGTCATTGAGCCGGGCAACCAGGGTCTGGGTAGCAAAATGTACAAAGGCGGTTTCGCAGATATCCAGGTTTTCCCGGTCGCCTAGCAGGGTAACAATGGCCGTTGCGGTTTGGCACTGGATTTTCTCAAGGGATTTACGATCAAAGCCGTCCACAACCTGGACAGGTATCTGGGGGCTGTTTTCTAAACCGGCTAAGGTAGAGCCCCCCCTTGGCTGGGCCAGTTTCACCCGCCATCCATGGGAAAACAAGGTATGGGCCAGGGCGGTGGACTGGTTGTCGGTTCCAAAAATTACTACATTTTGTGGCGCGGTCACGGCATTGGGCTTGGCCGGGGAGTGATCTTCTTTCATCCGCTTGATGGCGAGTTTGAACAACGGGGGGCCGACGATTTCGTTAAGGATAATAACGGATATTAAAAGTGTGGAAAAAGAAGAACCCCACTGGGGGAATTCTATTCCCACTTCCTTGGCAAGCCCAAGCCCGAGGCCGGCCTGGGTGATAAAGGCCATCCAGTAGGTTCGGCTGTTTTGGGCACCGATTCCGGCCAGACACCCACCTAAAAAAGAGCCTGTAAATACAGCAAAGACGCGAACACCGAACAGGATAAGGGCAATAGGCCAGGTATCGGCCAGGGTATCAAGACGGATGGAGGCCCCGGTCAGGGTGAAAAAGGCAATGTAAACCCCTGGGCCGGTACGGCGGAGTAGATCAAGAAATTCTTTCCTGTACCGCCTTGAATTGGCTGTCACAAAACCAGCCACCATGCAGACCAGAAGGGGTTCAATCAGGATTTCAATATTCATCGTATGGTGGGTGTATGCCCGAAGGGTCAGGGAACCGATAAAAACAAGGTATCCGGTTAAAAGGATCAGCGCGGATTTAAAAACAAAGGAGGCGGGAAACCGGAGGATAAAAAATAAAATTCCGGCGACCGGCATACCAAGGGAAATGGACAATGCGATCTCCAGGATCAGAAAAAAGACAAATCCGGTATTCCAGGTCAATCCGGTAAAGAGGGCGTCCGCCGTGGTGATGGCTGTGGCAAACAGCACAATGACCACCACGTCCATGATGACCGTCACCCCCATGACCGTTTTTGTAAACCGGCCCTTGGCCCTGAGCTCATTGATAATGGCAATGGCCGAGGACGGGCTTCTTGCCACAAGAATGGCTCCGGCAATGAGCGCCACGCCAACTCTTCCTGAAACCGGCATGGCCGCCATGAAGGGGATATGTTCGGCAAGGGCAAAAAGCGCTAGTGAACCCATTGTAAACGTTGAGATCACAAGTCCCGATGTAATCCATCCAATGGCAGTCAGCCTTGACTTGAGTTCTTTTAGATAGAGTTCCCCGCCTGCGGCAAAAGCGATCAGCCCCAGCGACACCTGATCCACAAAAGTCAGGGTTGAAACGGCCTGGCTGGGTATCAGGTTCAGAACATGGGGGCCGGCAATGATGCCGGTGAATAAAAAACCGCTGATCAGGGGGAAGCCGGCTTGTTTAAATGTGTCGCCGATTTGCCTGGCGGCCAGGGCAATGATGCAAAATCCTGCGGCAAATACGAAAAAATCCATATCTTGATCCGTTGATGTTTTTTTTCACCTTAACATGTAAATTCTAATCGCAAAATCTATTTCGTGTTTGAACGGTTCGTCAGAGATGCCCAAATAGGGGTTTTCGGTCAAGCACGTATTTTTATCGTTGATCAAAGACCTAAGGAATGGGTCGGAAATAACTTAATTGGGGAGCGCGGGTGTCTCGCCCGCGCTCCTGGATATAGCAAAATGGGCAAGTCATTTAAAACGCCTTCGTTTGGCGCTGCGCACGCGGTAAAGACGTTCGGTAAATCCGCCGTTGTTTTCAAAATCTTTTGCCAATCTTTCAACCTGGCGGTCGAGGAGTGAGCAGGCCACAGCAATTAATATCAGCACAGCGTTGGCGGAAATTTCGGGGTAGATGTGGGTGGACCTGGTGGACTCAGTGGACTTGGTGGACATTCTATCACTCAGTCCACTGTGTCCACTCAGTCCATCTTGTCCATAAAAACGACTCACAGCCTTAACCCAAGCTGCCACGTTATCGGCTGTTATGCACCTCTGGTCAATTAACGCCTGCCGGAGCGGATTTCCCTTATTCCATTGTGCCAGTCCCCGCTGCCGAAGAAAATCTTCATAATCAAGTTTCAGTTCTTCCAAACTTGCCCGGGCCACCTGAGTCAATTTCAGTTCCATCTTTTTCGACGTTGCCGACGCCAAAGACCCTTCTGCAATATTCTGAACACCAGATCTTGCCGCCTGCACCATCTGATCCTTTGTCCGGCTGAATTTGTTCACATAACGGTCACAAAATCGCACGGTCACGTCATAACAAAGCTGCGCCACTTGAAAACTTTTCAGATTGCGGTAACCGCCATGTT
The DNA here is from genome assembly GCF_963666695.1 of uncultured Desulfobacter sp. GTDB lineage: Bacteria > Desulfobacterota > Desulfobacteria > Desulfobacterales > Desulfobacteraceae > Desulfobacter. Next base: position 2,880,005 of record NZ_OY762947.1, on the reverse strand, counting down.
TGGGGATCAAATCAGACACGGGCTATGCTCTTCTACCTGATTTGAAAATTGTTTTTGCCCCATGAATCCCACCCTGTAATTTTTCAGCATTATTATTAATGATGGCAAGCTATGGCATGTGCTATAACCTTTGTAAGCGGACTTTTCAATACGCCCGGTATTTTTTTACACTGAAGATAAATGGGGGAGGGGGGATACAATGACTGAGCATATGCTTGACACTTTATTGAAAAATTACACGGATCTCATCACGCGGGTGGATGAACACATCCAAAGACTTTCCCAGGTTCATAAAGACCACCTTGCCTGCAAAAAAGGGTGTGACGAATGTTGCAGGCATTTGTCTTTGTTTCCGGTTGAGGCATTTGCCTTGTCACGGGCCTTCAGTCGTCTGGATGCCCCATGCCGGGAAACGATTCTTGAGCAGGCAAAGCAGACCGATCGCGCATGTCCCCTGCTTGTGGACCATGTCTGTATGGTCTATGAGGCCCGCCCCATTATCTGCAGGACCCACGGATATCCCCTGTATATGGAAAAAGAGGGCAGGGCCATGGTGGATTTCTGCCCTAAAAATTTTAAGGGTGTAAAAAAATTGGACCGTGCTGATATGCTGGACCTTGACCGGATGAATACCCTTTTAACAGCAGTAAATAACCATTTCATCGCCTGTTTTGAAGACGGGCTGCCCGACCGGATACCTGTGGACCAGGCCCTGGAATTATATCAGCTTCTTTAAATCTGCGGCACCTCAACAAGCTTGCTGGCCGGCACCAGCCGGACTTTTTTTCTGATTTTTGGAAGTTCGCGTTTCAGCGCATCCAACGTGGCCTGGTGGGGGTGGCCGATACCGATGGCGCTGCCATGATCTTTGGCCTGTTTGATAAGTTTTTCTAATTGGCCTGAAATGTACTCAACATCCTGGAAATTATCCAGGAACACATCCCTGTGGGAAAATTTCAGCTGAAACATACGGGCGGACTGCTCGCCCTTGGATTCAGCAGATGTTCTGGAATCAACAAAAAACATATTTTTTTGTTTCAGTACCGTAAAAATCTGGTTCATTTTGTCTGAATCCGCCGTAAGCCTGGATCCCATGTGGTTGTTTGCCCCCACTGTACCGGGAACCGCACGTATATCCTCGCGAAGCTGGGTTAAAAGCTCATCCGGGGACATGGAAGACAACAATGCCCCCGGCCCGGGGTTGACTTTGGGGTATTGGGTCGGTTCCATGGGAAGATGCAGCATCAGTTCCGCCCCTTTTGCCGATAGGCTGTGGGCAAGCTGCGTTCCAGCAGGAGAAAAGGGCAGAATGGCAAAGGTGATATTCTTATCTATGTTGAGCAGGCCCATGGCCAGATTTTTGTCATACCCGATATCATCAATGATAATGGCAATCCGAGGTACAACGTTATTTTTTTTCGGCGGCACAACCTTTTTGGGGGGGTGCGGCGTTACATCATCATATACTTCATATACAATGGCCGAACCCTCTTTCGGTGCGGGCGTTCCGGTCATACTGCGTCTGCCGGAGGAATGCGTTTTTTCCTTAAGGCCTTGGGCTTTGGATATGATTTTCGGTTCCGCGGTTGACGGGTTCTTCGTTTCCGGGGGCAGGGATTTTTGCCGGGGCGGCACCGGGATCTGCGGCTGTGCCACAGGCGCTGCTTTTTTAACTATTTGGTTTTTTTGTGCCACCGGCCGGCTGTTTTTTACAAAAATATCAACCAGCATAGCCGCAGTCAGGCAAACCGCCACAAGGATGGTGATCCCCAGCACCGTTTTTTTCAATTCATTGAAAAAATTGGGACCTTTTTTCTTAGCAGGTTTTTTTGTCCTGGTTTTTTTGGGTTTCGTGCTTTTTTTCCGGGCGGTTTTGGGTGTCTTTTGGGGCGCCTTTGCCTTTTTGCCCTGATTTTTTTTTGTACCGCCCGTGGGTTTAGTTTGTGCCATTTATTTTAGTGAACACACCATAGCTGATGAGAATATCAAGCGCGCGTTTTACCTGGATATCTTTATTGAGTTTTTCGATTTCAGCATCTTTTTGGGATTTTTTCTTGTTTTTAGGTTCTTCCTCTTCGGGTTTAAGACTGTTTTTCAAATCTTTTTCTTTGAGCATCAGGTCAAAGGCCGAATTATCTTTCGGGTCATCCTTTACTGTTCCGGGTTCCACCCGGATGTCCGGCTGGATGCCTTTGGCCTGGATGGAATGCCCGCTGGGCGTGTAGTACCGGGCAATGGTATATTTAAGCCCGAATCCGTCCTTGAGTGGCCTCACGGTTTGCACCGAGCCCTTGCCAAAGGATGGTGTGCCTAAAATCAGGGACCGGTGATTGTCTTTCAGTGCCCCGGCCACAATTTCGGAAGCTGAGGCGGAACCGCCGTTGATCAGGGTGACAATGGGGTAGTCACGTTCCGGAAAATTAGGACGGGCCTTGAACGCCTGGTTGTTTTTTTCGATGCGTCCCTTGATGGACACGATCGTCCCCTGGTTGATAAACAGGTCGGAAATTCGAATGGCCTGGTCCAGCAATCCTCCCGGATTATCCCGAAGGTCAATAACCAGGCCTTTAAGACCGTTTCCCTGTTTTTCCAGGCCTGACAAGTGTTTGATCACATCATCCAGGGTGTTCATTCTGAAGTTGGTGATTCGTAAGTACCCGAACCCCGGCTCCGGCATGGCCGAGCGTACGCTGGTCATGGGGATTAGATCCCGCTTGAGCGTGAAGACCAGAGGGGCTGAGGCCCCTTCCCGGATGATGGTTATTTTAACTTCTTCGTACCGCGGCCCTCTCATTTTGTTCACCGCTTCCCACATGGCCATGTCCTTGGTGGATGCATCATCAATTTTGATAATGATGTCCCCGGCGGTGATACCGGCCTCGTAGGCAGGGGTACCTTCAATGGGTGAGACGACTGTAAGAATGCCGTCCTTCATGGTAATGACAATGCCGATACCGGAAAATTCCCCTTTGGTGTCATCCTGAAGATCCTCAAAGGCATCAGGAGGCATGAAGCTGGAATGGGGATCAAGATTGCCCACCATACCCTTTATGGCATTGTGCACCAGATCTTCGGGCTTGACCTCGTCCACATAATTTTTTTCAAGCTCTTCCAGGACGTCGGCAAATAGTTTCAAGGATTGATAGGTTTCTTCTTCAGCCGCTTGCACTGAACCTGCCGTCAGCATAAGGATCACAGCTGCAGTCAGCCAGAGTCTCATCAATCCGGCCCAATTCGTTTTTCTCATTTGTCATGCTCCTTTTTTCAGCCATTTGAGGGGATCGACGGGTTTGCCGTGGTGACGGACCTCAAAATGAAGGCACGGGCCCTTGATGGAGCCGGTATCTCCTGCCGTGCCAATGATTTTTCCAGTGTCCACCCGCTCGCCCTTTTTTTTGTATAGTTCTTCCAAATGGGCGTAAAGGGTATAATAATTGTTTCCATGGTCGATGATCATCAGATTGCCGTAACCCTTCAGCCACTGGGCAAACATGACCTCTCCGTTGAAAACGTTTTTTACGGGCGTACCCCGTTCCGCCTTTATATCAATTCCGCTTTGAAATGTGAAGGCGTTGTAATCTCCCTTGCGTTTGGTGCCGAAATTTGAAATGACTTTACCTTTTACCGGGGACTGCAGTCGGCCTTTCTGTCCGTCAAAGGACGTTTTTACACGGGAGGAACCGGCCGGGGGCGCCATGGCGGATATGGTTTGATTCAGGGCATGGGATGATGCTTTGAGAGAGTTCATGGCTGCCAGGGACAGACTCTTGCGCTGCCTGATATCTTGAAGAATTTTCTTCTTTTTACGGGCTTCTTTTTTGCGGATTTCAATCTCATCGGCCAATTGTTTCTGCAGGTTTGATTCCAGCTTGTGCTGACTGTTCAGATTTTGTTCAAGACCCTTGAGTTCCTTTATGTCCCGTGCTTGTTTATCCAGTAGGGCAAAGTCCGATGTCACCACGTTTTTAAGTGCGTTCTGGGTGGTGACAAAATCAAACAAAGACGACGGGGGACCTGCCATTTCAAGGCGACCCATCATGTGCATGCGGAAAAGGGCATTCAGGCGTTTTCCGGCATAATTCCGTGTCTTTTCCATTGAGTTGTTCAGCTCTGCAATGCGCGCCTGTGTTCTTTCAATTTCCTGGGCAATGGCACTGGCATTGCGCCTTAGGTTCCGGGCGGTTATTCGTGCCCGGTTCAGGGCCATATCAATTTCGTTAAGTCCGTCAATAATCTGCATCTCCTGCCGGGAAAATTTTTTGACTTTTTGGTTCTCTTCCCGGATCTGTCTTGCAATAACCTCCTTTCCGGCTTGATTTGCCCCGGAAGTTTTTTGGGGGTCAGATTTTTTCTTTATGCCCTTGGCCGGGATTTTTATTGACGGAACAGAGGTGGGGGTGGACGGCGCTGGTTTCTGCTTTTGTTCCGGATTCGACGACATCGGTTTTAAGAGAATATAGCGGCTGTGGTTTCTGATATATCCTTGAATCCCTTGGTATTCCACCGTCAGCCAGCCGCCGACACCTTCTTTCATTTCCAGAACATCCACCCGTTCGCCTTTGTTGAGAACTACCACCACCGAAGATTGGGTATCGGGAGCGGAACGGACATTGAGCTTGGCCGTATTGATTTTGCCCTTATACAGGACCTGGGTGCAGCACAGATCCGTCATGCCCAAAATGACGGCAGCAGCCGTAATGCAGGCAAAAAAGAAAGGCCCTATTTTACGGTGCATGGCCTTAAAATTTGTTTCAGGGAAATGAAACATCCGAACCAACCTAAAAAGGTGCTGGAAAATAAAATTATTGCCACAGCCGGCCAGGAAAGAAAATGAATATCCAGATAGACATAGGCGCCCAGGTTCTGGGAAATGCCGGAAGAAAGTGTCAGATAGCCTGTTAAAAGGATGATTATACCCAAAACCCCGCCTAAAAATCCCTGGAGGAGCCCTTCAACGTAAAAAGGTGTTTTGATGAACCCGTCAGTGGCACCCACCAGACGCATGATTTCCACTTCAGTCTGCCTTGCATAAAAGGTCAGGCGCACAGTGTTGGCCGTGATGAACAGGGCAATCATTAAAAACAGACCGCTCATGGTATAACCGGTCATTTTGAAAAGATTGAACAGTTTGAAAAAGCGGCCCAGCCATCCTTGACCATACTCGACGGTATCTACAATGTCTAAGGCCTCAATCCGGTGGGCTTCCTTTTGAATTTGGTCAAAGCTTGAATGGGTCGTCATGGTGACTTCAATGGCGTCGGGGAGGGGATTCTCCTGAAGGGTCGACAGAAACTGGGTTTTGGAACCGATTTCTTTTTTAAGCCGTTCCAGCGCCTGGGTTTTGGGTATAAATACCATTTTTTCAATGCCGCCCGCGGATATAAGCTGTTCTTTTACATTGGGGAGCATGGCAGGCGTGAACGAATCGTTTAAGTAAACCATGGCTCGTCCACCCTGGTTCCAGGCGGAAAGGACCCGGCCGGTGTTTTCAAAAAAAAGCATGAAAACCGATATCAGAAGCATGGAAAGGGCAATGGTCATGATGGTGATTATGTTTAAAAATCGGTTGGACCGGATATCTGTTAAGGCATTTTTTAAAAATCGCATCATATCGCAATCGAATTTTTTTTAGCTTTCAACGTAGAAAGGTTGATATTTTTTTGAGCTTCCCGTCTTCCAGGACGACATTTCGTCCTCGGCTAAAACAATCCATCTGCTCTATATTATGGCTGGCTATGAGAATGGTGGCCCCGTTTTGATGATAGCCTAGAAGCAGATCAAGTACACGCCGGGCAGATTCACTATCCAGATTACCCGTAGGTTCATCTGCAAGGATAATGGATGGTTCTCCTACCACCGCCCTTGCCACGGCTACCCGTTGCTGTTCGCCGCCCGACAGGGTCGGCGGCAGGTGATTGGCCTTTTTCTCCATACCCGTGACCCTGAGCACGTGCATTACCTTTTTTTTTATGTAGGACGGTTTTTCTCCGGCAACCTTGAGCACCAGGGCGACATTTTCAAACACGGTGCGGTTGGGGATTAGTTTGAAGTCCTGGAACACCATGCCGAAACGACGCCGTAGAAAAGGCAGTTTTGTGGATGAAATCCGTGCCAGATTAATACCGTCAATCAGAATTTGTCCTTCGGAGACCCGTTCGGCCAGGTATAAAATTTTGAGTAAGGTGGATTTACCGGCCCCGGAGGGTCCGGAAATAAAAATGAACTCGCCGGGCTTAATATCAAGGGTGATGTTGTTTAACGCCAGCTTGCCGCCATAGCGCTTGGTCACATTAAACAGCCTGATAATATTAGATTTGCCGCGGTTCGCACCCATCTGTGATTTGCCTTGTACTATTTTAGGGATAATTGACTGAAATTGAATTTACTGATATAAACCGCCTGTGTCAAGGAGTGCTGCAAACAGTTTTTCTTACACCAAGCCTTCACTGAACCCGTAAATCGGCTTCTTCCAAATCAGTGAAGGCTTAAAATTTTGACGGCCTGGTTGGTTTGCTTGCCAGGAAGAGAAAAGGAATAAAAATATAGGACTATATGAATGATTCTTTTTGACTCCCATTGCCATATTGACGATAAATGCTACGATAATGACCTGACACAGGTCATGGACAGAGCGCGTCAGAACGGGGTGCTGGCCATGATGGTGGTCGGCATTGACAGGAGAACTTCCCAAAAGGCAATAAACATCGCATCCCGGTTCGATCATATTTACACGTCTGTGGGGATTCATCCCCATGATGCGGTTCAGTGTTCCTCCCAGATACTCAATGAACTTCGACAACTGACCCTTACCCATGACTGCGTCAAGGCCTGGGGGGAAACCGGGTTGGACTTTAACCGCATGTTTTCACCACAGGAAGACCAGGAAGCCTGTTTTTCGGCCCAGCTTGCCCTGGCCGGGAAGCTGGACCTGCCAATGATTTTCCATGAACGGGATTCCAAGGGGCGGTTTTATGAAATATTGAAATCAGACGGGCCCAAGTCAAGAAAAGGGGTGGTTCACTGTTTTTCCGGTACAAAAGAGGAGATGTTCAAATACCTTGACCTTGGGTATTATATTGGTATTACAGGTATTCTCACCATTCTCCAGCGGGGTGAGTACCTGCGCAGTATTGCCCCGTTGATTCCCCGGGATCGGCTGCTTATAGAGACTGACGCCCCGTATCTGACGCCCAAACCCCAGAAAAACAAACACCGGCGCAACGAACCCGCTTTTGTCCGTTCCGTGATGGAGTGCCTTGCCCTGGTCCGCGGAGAAGACCCGGATCAGTTGGCTGCTGCCGTGTTTAAAAATACCCTGGATCTTTACAATATACCGGCAGACCCGGCCTGGCCGTAGTTGTGGCGCATTTATTCAGTGTTGCCGCCATGATGGCCTTCACCTTCCATCAACACCCGGGCTGCAACGGCCGCCCCATCCCCGAGGGCGGTCCAGCCCCATCCGGCATTCCCGGAAAACATGACGAATTTGCCGTCCAAAATGGGGGTGACATTGATTTTGAAAATACCCGGGTTGATCCCTATTCACCCCTGGGCAGTACCATGCCGGGTATTAATGATGCTGAAAGCGGGATACCATATCAAAGGGCGCATTGATCAGAAAAGCGTTGAGTTTTTATCCGGCCCTGATGGTAAGGGTCATGGAAACAATAAAATCTACCATACAGCTTGTCTTTTTACCTGGTTTCCGCGTTGCGCCAATATGCACATATTTCAATATGCTCACATTGGCGCGCCTTGAAACCAGGCAAAAATCCGGCGCTCTATTGGTAGATTTTATAATTTCCATGAACCTAACCAATACCAAAAGTAAGAAACACCACAAAAAGGTTTCATGACCAGAGCATGTATACCATGAATAAATGCTATGGCATTACTCATTTCGTTTAAGGATATTAAGCTATTATCGAATTATTTACATCATCAACTCTGATGCCAAAATTCTTTACCTTGACTGATTTTGGAAGATTAACAGATATTGGATAGCCATTCTTAAGGCCCATGATCGGAATAAAACCTTCCAAAATATGGTTTAGAATTTTCATTCGTATTCAAGGCGTGGTAATGGGAGCATATTGAAATATGTGCTCATTATCACAACGAAGAAGACGGATGAAAAGGCAAACCATATAGGAGGGTTTATTTTGATTATGGGCCTAAGGTTATATAAAAATCGGCTGAAATCTTTTGACATAGACATGGTTCTTGCATATTGTGAAAGACCTTGTTTTGGGATTTGAGGGCCGAGTTTTTGTAAATATAAAATGCATAAAAAACATGATATATCAATTCCTTATATAAAAAATAGATAGCCGGTACCAATGGATAGTGCAGGACAACGCGAACAGTATCTGAATGCGGATTGGTAATGGAAAATATAGAATCCAGAGGGTGGAAGATAGGATGAACCATAGAACATATGGAATACAAAGAAATGTTTTGGGGAGCATGCCATGAGAGGTGCTTTAGAAAACCTGACAGTGAAGGGATTCAAATCCATTAAGGATCTCAATGAATTCAAACTGGGTGACCTCAATGTAATTATTGGTGCAAATGGTGCCGGAAAAAGTAATTTTGTCCAGATTTTCCGTATGTTGATGGCAATGACGCAGAAAAATTTCAGCAAATTTATTCTTGAGCGTGGAGGAGCAGATAATTTTCTTTTTGAAGGACCAAAGGTGACCTCAAAAATCAAGATGGGGTTTGATTTTACTTCCAATAGTAGTAATGCTATGGGCCCTAATTCGTACCGGTTTGAGCTTACACCAACCTCTGACGAAAATTTTCTTATAGATGAAGAACGAAAGTATGTCACAACAGAGTGGCGTTCTTACGGAAGTCCATCAAAAGAAAGCCGGTTGTACGATGAACGCAATGAAAAATCATGGGACGGCCAATGGAGCGGAGTAGGACATTTCGTTTATGAGTCCATTTCCAATTGGATGGTCTACCACTTTCATGATACCAGTGCGTCATCTCCCATGCGCCGCTCAGAGATCGTTGAAGACTATTATAAACTAAGGGGAGATGCTGCGAATATTGCCCCGTTCCTCTTACACCTTAAAAATGAGGAAAATTATTCTGAGTATTATAAAAGAATTGTTGATGCCGTCCGTATGGTCACACCTTTTTTTGATGATTTCCGGTTGGATGTACATAAACTTGGTGAGGCGGAAAAAGTCCGACTTAGTTGGCGTCAGAAAGGGTCTAACTTTCCAATGCAGCCCTATCATCTATCGGATGGTTCTATTCGTTTTATCTGTCTTGCCACGGCACTATTACAACCGAACCCACCTTCCACGATTATTATAGATGAACCGGAACTGGGCCTACATCCGGCGGCGATTGTAGTGCTTGGTGAACTAATTCAGGTTGCCTCAAAACAGACTCAGGTCATCGTGGCAACCCAATCTCCTGCTCTTATTGATCAATTTGGCATTGAAGATACCATAGTTGTGAACCGTGAAGATGGTGCTTCAACGTTCAAGCGGCTGAAGGAAAAGGATTTTTCTGCATGGTTGGAAGATTACTCAGTAGGTGAACTCTGGTCAAAGAACGTTATTGCAGGAGGGCCGGTTTATGAGTAATTACACTGAAGTGATCGCCATCGTGGAAGGTAAGACAGAGCAGATTTTTATTGAGAGTATCTTAGCACCGTATATCGGGGATAAAAAAATAGGGATACGTGCGACTCAAGTATCCAAGCCAGGACAAAAGGGTGGTGATGTTCGTTTTTCCCGTGTCAAAAGGGATCTGGAACTGCATTTAAAACAACGGCCTGATACCTATGTTACGACATTTATAGATTATTACGGAACTAAAGAATGGCCAGGCCTTGATTTGGTATCAGAGCAAGCGCTTCCTTCACAGATTGCTAAGACGATCAATGAGGCTACCAAAAACCAAGTTGTTTCGCTTTTTTCAGAACAACAGGCAGAACGCCGATTTATACCTTTCGTAGCCGTGCATGAATTTGAGGCACTGCTCTTCAGCGATGCCGGGATTCTTGCCAGGCAACTGGGCATAGATGAATCTACCGTTGCGACGGTCATATCTGAATGTGGTTCTCCAGAAGCAATAAATAATAATCCTCAGACTGCTCCTTCCAAACGCCTGGATGCCTGGTCAATCAATGGGAAGTTTCTGAAAACAACGATGGGAGTAACCATTGCCAAAAAAATAGGTATCGAAAAGATTCGAAACGAATGTCCTCTTTTCAATGAATGGTTAAGAGCTTTTGAAGAAATTCAGAGGGGTGACCAATAATCGACTCATGGTTTAAAAATGATCTGCAGAACATATACGAGCAACACGCTGTTGCGGTTTTTATTGATGAGTTCGGCGATGCTGAGTTCTTACTGAAGTTCCTTAAAGGTGAATATACTGTCCATCGGGCAAACTCAGAAGTTGAATAGCTGCATGTAAAGTACCTCGTTGAAAAAGCCCCGCCCTAAAAGATTCCCCGTTTATCCAAACCATAAAATTTTCAGGCTAAAATTGTCAAAAAGACCATTTGGATTGATGAAAATATTAGAGCAGAATTCTAGGACTCTTACGACGAGACCTATGTCTATCATTCAATTGAACCTTCAATTTTCAAAAAGTCATCAATAACAAAAGCATTGTGGAGTATTGCTTGAGTTGCATGTTATCCTCTCTTCTGCAACTTGGTATTTTCAACTGGTGGATGATTTCCATAAAGTTGGGTTTATCCCGGTGGAAAAAAGCCAATGGATTTTTCAGGATTGATTAACAGAAACAGCATCGCTGCGCAGATCGTGAGGAAGGTTGCAATTAAAAAGAAAGATGAATATCCCCCGGCGTCAATGATCAAAGCGCCGATAAAAGGACCGGTGAAGGTGCCGAAATGAACTGTCAGCATCATCATGTTGATATTGTATCCCCTGAATTTCGGCTCTGACACCAGATACATCAACGAATTCAGTGGGGGGATACAAAGCCCCATTCCTATACCAAAAATAATTGCAATATAAAGAGACCAGGTTGGGGAGGGCATGTAATACAGCAGGATGAATCCGGAGCCGGTGACACCCATTGACAGCGCAACCAAAAGAACTTTTGAGTGATGATCAAAGATGCGTCCGCCGAATAAGCGAATACCGACCATTACACCCATCTGGACGGTGAAAAAGAAACCGGGATTGCTTACCCCCCTGTCCAGTGCAAATCCTTCAAACAGGAAGAATAGACCGGAGAACAGAGTGAAATAAACCCAATTCACCATGAGAATGGACAGGACAGGTTTCCGGCCTATATTTTTCATTCTCATTTTATTGGAAACTCTGGCAGGTTTATTATCCGGCCGGCCATCCGGCCTGTTGTCTACCTTGATGGGTTTGCCCGGCCGGGCAGCATACACGAATATGGTTGCCGGCATAAGCAGACACCCTGTAAGCATATAAAGCATTGTCGGCTCATCAATCCAGGGCTGAACAAGTTCCGAAACAGCCGGCATGATAGCGTAAGGTGTAAGCAGGGCCACCGAATAAATGCTGAATGCGGCACCGGATTTTGTGTCCGGTATGATACTCACAAAGACAACCATACAGGCGGCCATGATGAAAAATACGCCTGCACCGTTCATTATCCGCACAATGGACAGCGTCCAAAAGCCTTGTGCAAACCGATAGGCAACGGCACAGGCAAAGACCATCATAATTCCCAGCAGCATTGTACGATATGCGTTATCAAGGGTGATCTGCTGACTTGCGAAGGCATACAGCAGCATTGCGGCAAGGGAATACAATCCGACCAGAAAACCGGCTTGGTCAGCACCAAACCCAAGGGTGAGCAGATACCCATGAAAATTAAAAAATACCGATATATTGCACAGGGCCAGGAAGGTCAGGCCGCATAATGATACAAATCTGGTAGTTAATATATTTTCTTTATTCATGGTTTCTCCCCACCTGTTTTTATACTCGATGATCGAGTTATAGTAGGCACTAAGCTTTTTCCATCAGCTTGGTGACTGCTTTTTCCAGCCCATCCAGGGACAATTCATACATGGGAAAAATTTGGGAAATAGCCATGATGGTGTGGGTATAGCCCCACATGATTTGTGATACCGGGTTGAGCCAGACTGCTTTGCTAAAGGTTTGTGCCAGAAAATTGAGCTGCTCAATGCTGGGGCGGCCGCCGCGATCCGTAATGTGTATGGCCCCGTTATGTGCCATGAGTTCATAGGGCGCCATGCTGGCATCCCCAACAATAATGAGTCTGGTTTCCGGGTCCAACCGGGCAAAATCCATTATTTTTTTTGGCTTTTTATACCGGGACGGGTCTTCCCATACATAATCATAAATGGTGTTGTGAAAAAAGTAGGTTTTCACTTCCTTGAACTGGGCCCGGGCATAGTTGAACAGGGTTTGGACGACCTGGATGTGTGGGTCCATGGACCACCCGCCGTTATCAATGGCAAGGATGACCTTGAGCCTGTCCTTCATGGCCCGGTCAAAGATCAATTCTATTTCCCCGCCGTTGCGAAGGGTCGCCCGGATGGTTTCATCCACATTGATTACATCCTTGGGGCCTGCCGGAATCATGTTGCGAAGCCGTTTTAGGGCCTCTCCGATTTTTGCCTGGGTCAGGGGTCCCCGGGTGGAATAATCTTTGTATCTGCGTTCATTGGCGACTTTAACCGCAGATTTGTTTCTGGACTCACCGCCCACACGCATGCCGCCGGGGTGATACCCGGAATGGCCCACAGGTGAGATGCCGCCGGTGCCGATCCATTTACTTCCGCCGTCATGACGCCCCTCCTGGTCCTTGAGCCGTTCTTTAAAATAGTCTATAAGTTCATCCGGAGTAAGTTTTTTTAAAGCGTTTTCATCCACGTTCAGGGCATCGGCCATCCTTTTAGGATTTTTCAGCCATTCATCCAGCATGGCCCGTGCCATTTGGTCGATTTCAAATCCTTCATCCTCGGGCAGGGGCACCCCGTCAAAGTGATAGGCAAACACCTGGTCATAAAGATCAAAGTACCGTTCGCTTTTCACTAAGATCGCCCGGGCACAGGTGTAAAAATCGTCCAGACTGGTGATCAGGCCCTGGTAAAGTGCCTTTTGCAGGGTCAGAAAAGAGGTGGGGGAAACAGGTACGCCCACCTCCTTTAATGTATAGAAGAACTTGAGAAACATGGATACGTCCTTAGAACCGTCTGGATCGACCGGTTACCTTTTTGACCCGTTCATAGTCCGGGCTTTTTTTAAACATTACGCCTAAAAACGGCATGTTGCCCTGGAGAAGGTCTTGGGCCCTGAAGTCGGGATCGGCCTGGAGGGCACGTATCCAGTTGATCAGTTCCCGGGTGGCGGGTTTTTTTTCTATTCCGTCAATGTCCCTGGCCGCATAGAAGGCGCTGATGGCATTTTCTGCCAGCTTTGAATCAATGGCCGGGAAGTGGACCTGGATAATTTTGCGCATCATTTTGGGCTCAGGGAACGCAATGTGGTGAAAATTGCACCGCCCGAGAAAGGGGTCGGACAAGTCTTTTTTGGCATTGGATGTTATGATGATCACAGGTCTGTGGATGGCGGATACGGTTCTGTCGGTTTCAATGATATCAAACTGCATCTGGTCCAGGACATCGAGCATGTCATCTTGAAAATCCGTATCTGCCTTGTCAATTTCATCAATAAGGAGTACGGCTCGCTTTTCTGCGCAGAATGCCTGCCCGATTTTGCCCATCTTTATATAATCGTCAATATTGCTGACATCCCTGGTAGAGTCACCAAACCGGGAATCATTGAGGCGGGTAAGGGTATCATACTGGTAAAGGGCTTCCACAAGTTTCATGCTGGATTTGACGTTGAGGGTAATCAGCTGCATGTCCAGGGTCTCGGCAATGGCATGGGCCAGCATGGTTTTGCCCGTACCGGGTTCCCCTTTTAAAAGCAGGGGCATTTCAAGGGTCATGGATATGTTGACAATGGATGCAAGTTCGGGGTCAAGCACATATTTGTGGGCCCCTTGGAACCGTGCGTCTTGATGTTTTGTCATGAGGTCTCCGTTGAGTCGAATTTGTTGAAAAGTAAAGGCTTGGTTAGCAGGCTCAGTTTTTATAGTCAATGGTTAATCAATAAGTATATTAATTTTTTCCGAGTCCCTAAAATGCAAATAATTTATTACAAAATTGAAATATCATGATGTACTCACATAAATCCTTAATGATTGACTTCACACAGGTTAAATGTTAATGACCTGATTTGATCAATTTTTTGCTAAGACTATGAACAAAACGAGGAGCGAGAATCATGATTGGTGGTATAGGAATGCCGGAATTGATAATAATTCTGGTGATTATCCTTATTATATTCGGGGCGGGCAAGTTGCCTGAGATCGGTGCCGGTTTAGGAAAAGGCATTAAGAATTTTAAGAAAGCAACAAAAGAACCCATTGATGATGACAAGGAAAAGGAACCTGAAAAAATAGATAAAGATTAATGGTGTATATTCGCCGTTTTTTGGTTTTTCCACAGCCAAGCACGTCATGTGCCTGGCTGATTATCCATGCCTTTTCAAAGATTCAACATATCACACACCCGCCTGCTGATTTTCAAAGCCTTATTCGGCGGTAATGACAAAAAAGTAATATACTACCCCTTAAAGTAAACATTATTGTAATAAATCCTGTTGTTTTTATTGGTATGTAGAGTTAAATCGCTTGTAATCGTTATAACCTATTGAAAATAAAAGATTGGCACACGCATTGCATCAGTTTAGGCAGTAGTTAAGAAGCGTTTTAGGGTGTTTGTCAGGTGTATAGGATGTTTTTGCCGGAAAAAGGACATAATATTAAAAAGTCAAAATAAAGATATTAGATAAATTATGGACAGTCCTGAAGCCAAATTATTAATTGAACAGAAACAAGAGCTGATAGATCAGTATCTCCAGGGGCAAGAAACGAATTTCCTGGAAAAGATGACTACCCGTCTTGATGAATACTTTTACGGGGTATTTGAGAAGAGTATTGCCGCCAGGAAAATGGTTATCTCGGGCAATCCTTTTGCCATCATTGCCTTGGGGGGATATGGAAGGAAAGAGCAGTGTATTCATTCAGATGTTGATCTGCTCATCCTTTTTGATAAAGTCATTCCTCCGGATGTGGAAGCCTTTGTTCAGGAGCTTTTGTATCCCTTATGGGACGCCAGGTTTGAAGTCGGGTATGCAATCCGGAGCATTAACGAATGTATTAAAATGTCCTTTGAGCGTTTTGATATCCTGACCACAGTGCTTGATGCCAGGTTTATCTGCGGGGCCTCCCTGATCTATTCCGAATTTATGGAAAAATTCAGGCAGCAGCTATCCGCAAAACACTTAAAGCCTACGTTTAATTATTTGTACGAAAACGGAGAAAAACGCCTGGAGGATTTCGGGGACTCTTCCTATTTGGTTTCTCCTGATGTAAAATCAGGAGTTGGTGGCCTTCGGGATTACCACACCCTGCTGTGGTATGCTAAAATTAAATCCAATATCAAGACCCGTCGGGATCTGGAGTATTACGGATTTCTTTCCCATTTTGAATACGAAAACTTGGAAGATGCGTTAACCTATATCTGGGATGTGCGCAACCGTCTGCATCATATCTGTCAGCGCAAAAGTGATACGCTTCATTTTGAACATCAGGCCGAAGTGGCCGGTTTGATGGATTATACGGATACCTCGGGCTCACCCCAGGTGGAGGTTTTTCTCGGTGAACTGCATGAAAAAATGGATTTTTTAAAGCAGATTTACCAGATCACATTTGAAGATATCGTATCCTCCTGGCGGGTTAAAAAAGAAACGGTTGGCCCACGGCCAACCAAAACGGAAGGTCTTGTTGTAAAAAAACGCCGGCTTTGTTTTGCCAATACCGTTACAATTATTCAGCACCCTGATTTATTGCTTCGTATTTTTCTTGAAAGTGGACAGACCCGGATACCTCTGTCCGTTGAGGCCAGGCGGATTGCATCGGAATTCTGTCACCTTGTAGATGATGAGGTTCGCACGGATCCCGCATGTATCAAAGTTTTCAAGCGGATTCTGGGGCTGTCCATGTGGAAATTCAACGTGCTTAATGTCATGCTTTCCACCGGCATCCTGGCCCAGTTTATTCCGGAGTTTTCGCCGCTGGTGCATAAAATTCAGTATAATCAATACCACCTGTTCCCCGTGGACAAGCATTCCATTCGCTGTGTACAGATCCTCAACGGGTTCAAGGACCCCGGCGATAGTATGATGGGAACCCTTTATAATTCGGTATTCAAGGAGATAAGGAACAAAAATGTTTTACTCGTGGCAGGCCTTCTCCATGACATCGGTAAAGCCGATCCAGCCAAAGAGCACTCTCGCAGAGGCGCCAGAATAGCCGAGCCTGTTGTTGATCGTCTTGGATTCAGCCCTGTGGAAAAGGAAGATATTTTATTCCTCATCGAAAACCATTTGTTTTTGGCAAAAACCGCCACCCGCCGGGATATTTATGATGAGGAAACAGCCGTTTACACAGCGCACAAGATAGGAAAAATCCGGTTGTTGCGCATGCTTTTCCTGCTCACGGTGGCCGATTCCAAGGCCACCGGACCCAAGGCCTGGAACGAGTGGACGGAAAATTTGATCAAAGACCTGTTTTTTAAAACCATGACTATTATAAAAACAGGGGAACTGGCGTCCAAGAAAACCCAGCGTCTTATTGAAAAAAAGAAAAAAGATGTCCTGGATCTGTTGCGGGAAAGCTGGCGGGAAGAAGAGGTTACCCGGCAATTATCCGCCATGTCACGGCGTTACCTGCTTTATGTGCCGCCCCAGAACATTGTTGATCATATTAATCTATTTAGAAACCTGGGAGACCGGGAATATATCTGGCAGATCACAAAGGAAAATGAGTCAGATATGAGAACCGTCTCCATTTGCGGCAAGGACAAACCCGGGTTTTATTCCAAGCTTGCCGGGGTCTTTTTCCAGAATAATATAGATATTGTCGGCTCCCAGGCTTATTACCTGGGTGACAGCCATTTTTTGGATATATTTAATGTCCGTCCTCCCCAGGACCGTCTTTTTGAAAAGGAAAAATGGGAAAAGGCCGGGCAGGATTTAAGCATGGCTCTTGAGGATGATCACTACCTGGATAATGTACTTGAGAAAATTCCCACGGAGGTGACCATATCCAGCGGCAGCAGACCCGAAGACAACCAGGTCCGCATAGACAATGAAACATCTAGTTTTTTTACAATTATTGAAGTTTTAACCTATGATTTTCCAGGGCTCTTGTTTGCCATTACCAATACCTTATACCGGTCCGGCATCAACGTCAATGTCGCCATGGTCGCCACTAAGGTGGATCAGGTAATTGACGTTTTTTACGTCCGGGATATTGAAGGGGACCAGAAAATAGAATCAGAAGAAAAATTAAATCAGATAAAAAACGCTATTATTAACCGTCTTCCACAGATACAGTCAAAGGAGGTCATAAATGAAAAAAATTGAGGCAATTATTAAACCCTTTAAGTTGGATGATGTCAAAGAGGCCTTGAGCGAAATCGGCATCTACGGCATGACCGTCACAGAAGTTAATGGGTACGGCCGTCAGAAAGGGCACAAAGAAATTTACCGAGGTGCGGAATATGTTGTTGATTTTGTTCCGAAAATAAAACTTGAAATCGTTGTGACCGACGAGCGGCTTGACGAAACCGTGGAGACTATCCGGTCTGCGACGAATAGCGGTAAAATCGGTGACGGCAAAATTTTTGTGTTGCCGGTTGAAGGGGCCATCCGGGTCAGAACCGGTGAACGCGGAGATGATGCTATTTAATGGGTAAGGTGCTTTTGCGCCCCATTATTTCAAAATCAAAAACAGGGATAGACCCACAATAATTTTTATATAGATAGAAAGGTAATGCAAATGACACCAAAAGAAGTATTGGCAATGGCAAAAGAAAATGACGTTAAAGTCGTTGACATCCGCTACATGGACTTCATCGGCACCTGGCAACACTTTAGTGTGCCGGTATCGGAACTAACGGAAGCTTCCTTTGAAGACGGATATGGGTTTGACGGTTCTTCCATGAGAGCATGGCAGGCCATTGATAATTCCGATATGAACGTAATTCCTGAAGCAGGTACGGCAAAAATTGATCCGTTTTTTAAAGTACCGACTATGGTTGTTCTCGGCAACATCCATGACCCCATCACCGGCGAAGCTTATTCCAGGGATCCCCGTGGTATTGCCAAAAGAGCGGAAAGCTATATCAAAAGCACCGGTATCGGCGACACCATCTTTGTAGGTCCTGAGCCCGAGTTTTTCATCTTCTCTAATATCCGTTATTCTTCAGATCCCCATGCGTCCTTTTTTGAAATTGATTCCCCGGAAGCACATTGGAATACCGGTGACGGTTCCGAACCAAACCTGGGATACAAAATCAAGCCTAAACACGGTTATTTCCCACTACCCCCCGCAGACCAATACCAGGACATGAGAACAGAGATGATGCTGACCCTGGAGGATCTGGGTATTGCCATGGAATGCCAGCATCACGAAGTTGCTTCTGCCGGACAGTCTGAGATTGACCTTCGGTTTGACTCCCTGCTGAACATGGGTGACAAGCTTGCCTGGTTCAAATATGTATTGAGAAATGTGGCTGCAAAATACGGACATTGCGTTACCTTTATGCCCAAGCCCCTCTATGGTGACAATGGTACCGGGATGCATACCCACATGAGTTTCTGGAAAGACGGCGATCCCACATTTGCCGGCAACAAGTATGCCGGTCTGTCCGACAATGCTCTGTGGGCCATCGGCGGCATCATGAAACACTGCAAAGCCCTGTGCGCCATCACCAACCCCACCACCAACTCCTACAAACGTCTGGTACCCGGTTTTGAAGCACCTATTAAACTGGCTTACTCCAGCCGG
Organism: uncultured Desulfobacter sp.; assembly: GCF_963666695.1. GTDB lineage: Bacteria > Desulfobacterota > Desulfobacteria > Desulfobacterales > Desulfobacteraceae > Desulfobacter. The sequence goes on along the minus strand of NZ_OY762947.1, from coordinate 2,861,078 downwards.
AACCGTTCTGCTGCCATCCGTCTGCCCATGTACTCCGGATCTCCCAAGGCAAAACGTATTGAATTCCGTACGCCTGATCCCTCTGCCAACGGTTATATGGCCTTCTCCGCCATTGCCATGGCCATGCTTGACGGTATCCAGAACAAAATTGATCCGGGCGATCCCATGGATAAAAACATCTATGATCTGCCGGCTGAAGAACTGGCTACCATTCCGTCCGCACCGGGTTGCCTTGAAGAAGCCCTTGAAGCCCTTAAGGCAGACCATGACTTCCTGCTCAAAGGTGATGTTTTCACCAAGGACGTTATTGACTACTGGATTGACTACAAAATGGAAAACGAAGTTAAACCGGTTATCAGCCGTCCGCATCCCCATGAGTTCTATCTGTACTTTGATATTTAATAAACCAGCCTTCTGTTGGGGATTGACCTGACAAACGGGTCCGGGAAGCCTTGGTTGTTTCCCGGGCCCGTTTTTTTTTGCTATACCTGCCTGGCCGAGTCCGTTAGCCCCACCCATACCCACCACTTTTTTAATGCAATGAAAAACAAAATACGCTATATAACTGGTAGCAAAACAGGCCTTGGAACAGGAAAAAATATCCTGCCTCAAACTATCACAGCAAGGGAGCAGATAACGAAAATATGAAAAATTCCGAACTAATCCCCAAATTCATCCTGAACGGTGTTGTGGCGCTGATCATCTGTTTTTCTGTTAATTTTTGCTATGCCCAGCAGGCTGATGCGCCGGACAGTACCGGTCAGACCAATGAATTTGAATTGCTTACCCAGCGGCTTGTCCAGGATGGATTTGATCAGGAAAAGACCAAAGCCTTGTTTGGTGATAAATCGGTTTATTTTGATCCCGATGGTGTTTCTCTGTTTTTTATCCATTCGGAATCCAGTCTTAACTATGACCAGTTTTCCTCTCCAAAATCCATAGCGGATGCCCGAAATTATATGGTCACGTATAAAGAGAGCCTTGATAAAGCCCAGGAAGAATTCTCAGTGGACAAAACCATTATTACAGCCATTCTTATGGTGGAAACCCGCCTGGGCACATACCTTGGCAAGCGCACGGTCATAAATACCCTGTCCACCATGGCAGCACTTACGGACAGAACGCTTGCCGAAAGAGTCTGGCGTAATATATCAGATAATAAAAAACCTGAGCGGACCACGTTTGATAAAAAGGTAGATCGGAAAAGCAGATGGGGGTATGAGGAGCTTAAGGCGTTGATCAGCTATGCCAATCGTGAAGGCATCGACCCTGTTGCCATTAAAGGATCTTACGCCGGTGCCATGGGTATACCTCAATTTATGCCCTCCAACGCTCTGACGCTGGCACGGGACGGCAATAAGGACGGGCGGGTGGATTTGTTTGACCATGATGACGCCATTTTTTCCGTAGCCAACTATTTGAAACACCATGGCTGGAAATCAGGTCTCAGCCGTCAACGCCAGCACAAGGTCCTGTTCAAATACAACCATTCCAACTATTATGTAGATGCGTTGCTTAAGATTTCGGATAAGTTGAAATAACGGCAAATGTTTTATCCGCAACAAGAACATATGACCAATGTCAATTGGTTTATAAAACATCGGAAACGAATTAAATGACACCCAACGAACTTATTTTATATCTGCTTCTGATTGTCGGCATCTCCTTTGTCCTGACTATGCTGGCTTTGATCGACCTGCTTAAAAAAGATTTCCCCACACCAAAAGAAAAATTTGTCTGGCACCTTGTGGCCATCGTTCCGGTCATCGGCTGGCTTTTTTATTTTGTCTTGGGCGCCAAAAGGGGTACCCGTAAAAACTTTGATTCAGAGTAAATTCAAAGAATAAAGCTGGGTACCCCATTGGCCCAAGATACTTTGATCTTAATTTTTATTGACTTTTAAACCCAAGCATTATAGATATCCATCTTTATAAAGAGATGTGGTCCCATCGTCTAGCGGTTAGGACGCTGGCCTCTCACGCCGGAAACCGGGGTTCGATTCCCCGTGGGATCACCACCTTTATAATAAAGGCTTTCAGTGGTTTGCTGAGGGTCTTTTTAGTTTCTGAAAAATGACTTTCCCATCCGTATTTCCAACTTTTTGTTAAAAAATAGGGGGAATTCCAGGTTAAGCGGCTTTTATTTGATTCTCAATTGACAACCACCACAATCAGTGATTTTGTATGAACCATACACTGCAAATACCACAGCGTTTATATCACCGTACTTAAGAAACACGGCCAGATTGTACTGGACGATTCGCTGATTGTTTTGCAGTGGTGCATTTACCCTAAGAATAAGCGGTATGGTCTGGATAATGTCATTGGGCATATGCCGTCAGGCTACAGCCGGCTTTATTGTGATGGCGTGGTTGGTGGGGATTTCTACACAGGATTAAAAACCATGAAAAAAGATAAAAAAATTTGGTTCATTGGGATCAGCAGAACATTTTGGATGCCCACTTCAATAGAGGGGTGGTTTACCACGATAGTTTCGATTTTCTTGTTATACCTGATTTATGTGATCAACGGTGTGTCTGATGATATCCCATTTTCCTTTTCCAGGCATTGGCCGATCTTGGTTGAAATAACCGTCGTAATTTTTGGTCTTTACTGGGTAACTGCTGAGCATGTGGACAAGAGATATTAAAGCCGAAAATGAAAAAGGGGCATCCGAAGGTACCCCATGTTCCCTCCCCGCCAAAACGAGGAAGGGGGCTTTTGATTACCCCAGCTGCGGGTAATTGTTCCCTGGCATATGAGTCCATATCATAATTCGGTTGGAATGGTGTTAATTCGGACATTATTTAAAATCAAAGATGAAACTCCGCTGATGCTTCCATAGCCAGTTCTGGTGTGTCAAAAAACTTCCCATTGGGGAATACGGAGGTCTCATACTTGTTATGTGCATAACTGTAAAATGAGATTCCCCATTCATCATCACCATAATATCGGAGCCGGAATAGATGTGTTGGTGTATTTCTCATCCGTTCGATATACTCTTCCCTTGTCTCTGGAAAATCATCAGGCCAATCCTGTCTTGGTTCTTCCGGCTCGGTGTAGGCATCGACGTAGCAAAACTTATCTCGAAATCGAATATCAAGTTTTGTGTATCGACCGGCAAGGTTTTCTTCTGCGTATTTGTTGATACGGTTCTTTAGCTGAGATTTTACTTTATCAGTTATTTTTACTCCGCCACTGTCCGGGTCTCGTTGTTGGGTATATGACATCTCAAATCCTTTTTTATGGTGTGTGTCTGAAAATTTTAAATGGGCATCTTATTTCGTATTCATTCCTAAACTTTTTCGTTCATAACGCAATGTATACCACAGAATTTACGTCACTGCGCCCAAAAAATACGACCAGCTTCCACCGTTGACCCTGGTAGCTATACATATATATCAATAGTGAAGATCCATGTAATTGCAAAAAAAAGTCAAAGTAAAGACATTAAAATATGACGGCATTCATGATGCCGTGGCGGAGCTTGAAAGCATCCCGCAAATCCGGGATCTTTTTATTGGGTTCCAGGAGTACCTGTATGCCCCCATGGTGGCTTGATTTTTTGGGGAATATGAATCAGTAATTCTGAATTTGGGTTTTATTGGTTCGGGCTTGATTCTATTGTAGGCCATTTTTCGTAGGGGCAATCCCTCTGTGGTTGCCCTCGTTAGGGCAGGCACGGTGGCCTGCCCCTACAGCGGCCTACGTTAGAACCAGTCCCCCTCAATCACTTGTGAAGCAACCGGGTCCGATCATAGCGATTTGATATCTTGCATTAATTTTTTTATGGCCAGTTCTTTTGCTTTTGCCTCCACTTCTACAGTGATATCCAGAGCTAACCATTCTTTGGGGAAATCATTAATATTGATATAATCGTGATGTTTTCTGGGGTTAGAAGATCCCCAACCGTCTTTGGGGGATGATATGTGAAATAATGGCTCACGGTCCCAAGTCTTCATGCTTTCTATCGTTACCTCCTCGACAGATAAATTATCCTGGAGGCATCTGTGATGGTGAACATCATAAACCATAGGAATCTCGAGTTTTGCGCACACGGGCAATAGGTCAATTGGCGAATAGCTTCTGTCATCGTTTTCAAGGGTCAGTCTCTTTCTAACCGGTTCAGCCAGAGTATCTATTGTCTTCATGAGGCGCAAAACAGCTGAAGGTTTGTCTCCATAAACCCCACCTGCATGTATGTTGATCACATCAGCATTCACCCATTCGGCGACCTGCGCTTGGTAGTCAAGATCCTGAATAGACTTACGGATAACGTCCGGATTGGGGGATGACAGAATAACAAACTGGTCTGGATGGAAGGTTGTACGGATATCATATTTTTGACTGAAGGCACCGCAGGATTTGAAATCATTTACAATCTCATCTGAATCCGGGAGTTCCGAGATATCGTAGCCCATTTCAGGGTGCGTTTTCAACGGAAGTATCTGGCTGTTTATGCGAAACGATCCGATTTTGTTTTCACGGCAGAATTCCAGTGCTTTCAACAAGCTTTTAGCATTATTTGCACATAAACCGGACAGACGTTTTTTTCGTTCCTCATCGGGGAACTGAGCAAGATATTTTGCCGTTGTTTTTCGGAATTTAACAGGATGTTCTTTAAATACACAGCAAAGTCCAAGTCTTAGCATTATTTATTCCGATATCTGTTTTGGTGAGGCAACGATTAATATTGATTTGGATATGTTCTCTTAATTGTTTCGATCACATTGAGCAAAAATTATGTCTTAGAATATGATCAAGTATGGTTGAAAGTCCAGAACATTATCGGCCGGAAATGATTCGGATTACCCAAAAGATAGTGGATCAGCATGATATTAAATTGGGGGGTCACCCATATTGCCCCCCAATTTTAAATATATGATTACATTTATCCATTAAAATTGTATAGTAGATGAGCGTATAATTTTATGATATCCGATTCTGTTACCGGCAGCGAATTAAGGGACTCGGCAAAAAATAGCTCCCTATTCTGATTGCCTTTTTATCCGTATTCTTCGCTGCAACCCAGGGCACATATTTCAATATGTTCGCTAATGGAGGGCATTTAACAATTGAAACAAATCGATAATCATATGACGACGGAATCAACATATATGGATCGGGCAGCAGGTGCACTGTACGGCCTGTTTATTGGGGATGCCTTGGCGATGCCGGTTCACTGGTATTACAATACCAAGGCCTTAGAAAGAGATTACGGTTATGTGAAAGATTTTATGAAACCCCGAAATCCACACCCGGACTCCATTCTATGGCGTTCATCCTATAACCCGCCAAACAAACGTGCCGATATTTTACATGATCAATCAAAATATTGGGGTCAGCGTGGAATACATTATCATCAATTTCTCAAAGCCGGAGAGAATACGCTCAATTTAAAACTGGCCGGGGAACTTCTGTTATTGATCAACGAGCAGAAACGTTATTCTGAAAATGAATGGCTTGATCGTTTAGTCGAATATATGACCACACCGGGCCTTCATAATGATACGTACATCGAAGAATATCTCAGACATTTTTTCATCCAATATGCTCAAGGCTGTGATTTAACAGAGTGTGGCAGGAAAGATGAAAATCATATTGGTGGATTGAGCCTGATGCTTCCAATCCTTGTGGTGTTTGGTCAAGACAGGGATTATGCTCGTAAAACGGCATTATCCCACCTGGCTTTAACACACGATGGGCCATCCATGATTTCCGGTGCAAAAATAATAGCAAAGATTGTACTGGATGTTCTAAACGGCACATCCCTTAAGGATGCCATTGCGACTCATTTCCTGAATGGAAGAGACGGCAAGTCGAAACTATCGTTTGAATCATTGCTTGAATTTCCAGATGGTTCGGTGGTTGGAAGACATTTTTCATCAGCCTGCTATATGGAACACTCAATCCCGGCAACGCTTTATCTTGCCTATAAATATGCGGGTAAACCAGAGCAGGGGCTGATCGCAAATACAATGTGTGGTGGAGATAATGCCGGCAGGGGTGCTGTTTTAGGTGCTCTTTTGGGCGCTGAGGGCGGCTTTTCCTGTTGGCCTGAGCGCTGGGTAAACGGTTTGCTCAATCCTCCGGACATTTTTTCTATTGAGATGCTCGGTTAAAATTGGTTTTACAACGAGAATAAATAAAAAAAAGGAAGCTGAAACATGGAACTTAAATCTTATTTTGAGAGTACGAGCGGCACAGGTATTTTATCGACTGCAGACAGCAATGGTAATGTCGATGCGGCTATTTATTCACGGCCTCATTTTTTGGAAGATAAGATTGCATTTATAATGCTGGATCGCTTAACGCACAAAAATCTTGAATCCAACCCCCATGCAGTCTATCTGTTTATAGAAGATGGGCCGGGTTATAAGGGGAAGAGAATTTATTTGACTAAAGTCAAAGAAGAGAAAAATTCGGAGAGGATTGCTTCTCTGAAACGCAGGAAAAAAGATTCAAGTCCTGATGAGGATAGATTTCTTGTATTCTTTGAATTTAATAGTGAAAGACCTCTGGTTGATGTTACATAGCACCCCTGTTTAAAACTGAGATCAATTTTGTTGCACCCGGTTCAAGTTCTTGGGATTATGGAAATATATGCAATGAACGTTATCAATATTGGCTTTTCGATTCATCGGCCGGAAATGATTCCGATCACCGAAAAGATAATGGATCAGCATGATATTATTTACTTAGAGGAGCCGCCTGACAGCAATTTTACAGAAATGTTGAAAGGTTCCCTTGAGGTAGATGACTATCTGATGCCAATGGATCTGGAATATCCAGAGTTCAGTCGGGCCATGTGCCATCTTGAAAGAAGTCTGTTTAAAAAAGGAAAACAATTTTTTCAGACAGATCCATTTGTCGAGTCATTATTGTTGATTCATGAATCCTTTGCAAACGGTCAGCGTCCCGAGGACTTGGATAAGGGGTCAATATTGTACTATGTTTATTTGGCTGAACGAGACGCCACAGGCGCATTATTGCATTTTTATAAAACATCTGTTACCGGCACTTTTGAAGAAACAACGACTGCTGTTAGACATTTTGCACGGGCAGATGCCGCACGTTTGAGATTGCGTGATTCACTTAGAGCCCAGGAGATCGTCCAGCACATAAAAAAAGGCTGCAATATTTTTATTGAGGCCGGAATGATACATTATTCGCTCTATCTGAAAATTTTGAAAGAATTTAGAAACACCTTTATTGTTCGACCACTGTTTTTGAATCGTATCCTGCTGCCGGAAAAGAATTCATATCAAGGCCTCTACAGTCCTGGTGATTTGTTGACTTTGGCATATGTTTTCCACCCAAGACTGAACAAAGACAAATGGGAGTCTCTTCAGGCTGCACGTTCAGTTGTTTATTCAAAAATAATTCAAAAAGAGGAAAATCAACAGGACGCAGATAGATTTTTCCATTTAAAAAATGAACGTGATTGTGTTGGCCTTTGCAGAATGCTTAACATGGGCGATTGCAAATCCCTTTACGCTAGTATTCGAAAGAGAAAAACAATGGATTCCTTTAATATTGTCAGGGAATACATAACGAAGAATAAAATTTAACCGGCAAACAATTTTATGGACAGAAGACCTATATTTCAGATTAAACCCGGGCGATTCTCTGTGGGTATGATTATGGAGGCTAACTCAAGTGATCTATGGCGGATCATTACAGACACATCCCTCTGGCCAGAATGGGGGCCATCCGTCCTTGATGTGAAATGCAGTGACAGGTTTATCTTATATGGCAGCAAGGGGTTTGTAAAAACTGTTATGGGGTTCTATCTTGCTTTTACCATTACATCTTTAAAAAAAGAAAGAGCATGGACATGGGCCGTTGGCGGTATCGACGCCACAGGGCATCGCATTATTCCAATTAATGATGAGTGCTGTAAGTTGTTTTTTGATATGCCGATCTGGGCCGGCCCTTATTCAATTATCTGCTTGGTTGCACTTATTCGTATCAAAAAGCTTGTAAATTCAATTTAAAAAAAGGACTCTTGAATACCCGAGAAATTTACCGGCCCTGTGCTCTACTCTACTCCGAATTTAGGGCCATGGAACTTTTAAAGTTCCATGGCCCTCACAGCTAAACTTTATTCAAACAACATTTTTTATATTTTTTACCGCTGCCGCAAGGGCACGGGTCATTTCTTCCTATTTTTTGGGATTTTTTTTGAAATGAAATTTCTTTATTTTTACTCTTCCCCGTATTGCTGAAAATATCATTCAACTTTTTTGCCCTTAACGCTTGTCGCTTCTCCGCTTCTTTTCGTTCCGCTCTAATTGCTGGGAGTTCTGGAATATCAGCATTATGAAGCAAACTCAGGCATTCTAACGGACTGCCAACATAATCGGCATTATTTTCATTGTTATAAATATCCTGCAGAACGGCGATTCCTCTGTGGTCACCAATCCCTTGCAAACAATAGGCAAACATCTCGTAGGAGTCGACTTCACTATTCTCGTCGTTCCATGTTTCCATGATCAGGTCAAACGATTCAGAATATGGAAGATATTCAAGAATCGAAAAAAGTTCCCACTCTTTAATTTCATTATTCTGTGCGGCATTTAGAATTAATTCATCTGCTGACTCGTCCAAAGCATTTAAGGCTGTTATGGCCGTCCCATAAATATAATCGAGGCTGTCTGCCTCATTTAAAACACGGATTAAATCAGGTACAAATTCTTTTTTACCGATCCGCCCCATGATTTTTACAATCTCAATATCGCCCCAGGTATTCAAACCCTCTGTTAACGCAGCTTGTAATTCATCGACAGGAGCAAGATTAACTATTTTTTGAGACAGTTCGTCCGGCAATTTTGAGCCGGCATTTTGTATGGCTAAGATTAAGTTAGAGCTGTTATGGTCTTCCATTAAAGCTTTTACATAAGCATGTCGTTCTATAATGGAGTAGTACACTGACAGCACGAAACCAATTAAGGTCTCTATGTCTTCAAAATTCTTAGATGTCCTGAGTTTATGCCATAAAGAAGGTTGGTTTGATAACTCCTTAAATAAAATTACGCCTGCTGAATCTATATTGAAAAATTTCTGAACCTCACCAGGTATTGATGTATCTGGGTATCGCTTTTGTTTGATATTCTCGGCTTCAAACAGCAGGGTTTTAATGAGGTCATGGTATTGTTTTTTCGTGATTAAAAAATTAATCTTATCCTTTATATCTTGCTCAATGGATAGATGATCATTTTTGTTAAAAAAGAAATCAAAGACCTTCACTGCATTTTTAATAATGCTTTTACTTCCCTGATTTTTCGTTAAATCATTAAAATAATCACCGGCACAAAAATACTTTGCGAGGGCTTTCAGCAGATCGTTTTCTATACCTTTGCCTTTTTTGACAGGCTTCAAAATGATATCTATGACCCAGGTAATATCCTCCTGAAGATCATGCCTCAACAAATTTAAAACAGCATCACCTTGAAGAATAGTATCTTTAATGTGCTTTACAGCGGAAATTAATGTCTTTCTTGCGGCATCTCTATGGATACTTCCTAAGTAATTAAAAACCCCAAACAATGAATCAACGCTTTCGTCGTTTGACAATGATTCAATGATTTTTCCCAAAGCAGGCTCATATTTCATCTTTGATAATGCCAGAGCACAATTGGATGGGATATCCCCCGAATCATTCAAAAAGCTATTCAAAATAGCCGGAGCATGTTGGACAGCTTGATGTTTAGCAAGATATGTGGGTGCCATACATGCCAGGTGCGAATCCTTATCCGATATTAATCTACTGACCTCATCAGTATATTTGTTGGGATATCGGTTTTTTAAAGCGTCAAAAGCCCATTCCCTGACAAGTCGATTGTCATGGGAAAGGAACTTTACGTAATCTTCATAGTTCCATAATTTAGCCATTATTGCTCCTTTTCGTTTTTAATGCTCTCAGCCAGTTCATATGCAATACTGCTGCTTTCAAGCCGCATGATACTTTCCTCTGAATAACCAAAACTCAAAAAATTAATGCTGCCATACCAGGTAATTTTATTATCAATAATTGTAAATTTCTGATGAATGTTCGATCTGAATATCAAACGGACTCCCGCCTCTTCGGCTGCATTAAATATTTGTTTCAGTTCTTTTTGTCTATCTTCGTTAAAATCGTCGGCCGGTCTTGTAATAACTGTGATTTCAACTTGGTTTTTCAGGATCTCGGAAAAGTATTCGGTCATTTGAAGCATTCTTTTTTGGGTAACAAATGGACTGACAATTAACAACCGTTTCGATGCCATTGTGATATCTTGAAGGTAAATAGGAAAAAAGTTGTCTTTATTGAAAATAATATTGGTCGGGGCTTCCGGGAATGATCCAACTTTTGCTTTGTAGCCGATAGCAGCATATCCCTTGAGCCTTTTTCCATACATTTTTTCAAGCATTTTCACATGAATGTCAACATAGTCGTATATCCGGACGTCTTTTTTGTGCTCTGAAAAACGGTGTAATCTCCCGGCATACTGCTGAAGTGTTCCCTTCCAGGCAATGGGCATGGCCAAAAATAAGGTATCAAGGCGGGCCTCGTCAAAACCCTCCCCAATATAGCTGCCTGTTGCGACAAGAACAAAAGATTCCGTATCAGGTATAGAATTGAGTTCTTCCATTAAGATGGCGGTTTTTTTTACGCCCATTCCCCCTTTAAGGCATATTACGTTCGGAATCCGTTGCCGGAGCATATCGCCCAAATCGTCGACGTGGGCGACACGTTCTGTCAAAATCAATAAGTGTCGCCCCTTTTGATAGCATTCAACTACATCATCTACAATCAGCTGATTTCTTATGTCATCTGATATGAGATGGGATTTAATCTCCTGAATGGTAGGATCTGAATCATTTTTATCCGACCCAATTTTAAAAGACGTAAATCTTGGGATCAAATAGTGTTCAAATGGTCTTTTTTCTGCCTGTTTTTTCGCATCAACGGAAAAACGAACAGGCCCACAATAAAAAAAGAGGATCGGATGATGTCCATCCGGACGGGAGGGTGTTGCCGTCAAGCCATAGATATATTTGGATGTCGCATGTTTAAGGATTTGTTCAAACGTGACTGCTGGTACGTGGTGACACTCATCAACAATGATCATTCCGTAATTTTTTATTGCCTCTTTTACAGTGCCGCCGATATTCATTGACTGCATAATCGCAATATCAATAATAGAATTTAGCCTGTCCTTCCCAGCGCCCATATGCCCAATTAAACTTTGTTCTTTTATTCGCCCCTTTTTCTTCGACGGCTCCGGTAATGTTTCATTGATAGTCAAAAATTGATCCAAACGTTCCCGCCATTGGGAGAGTAACTGTTGCCTGTGGACCAATACCAAGGTGTTCACCTTTCTTGCAGCAATTAATTTTGCCCCAATAACAGTTTTCCCAAATGCAGTGGCAGCTGACAGCACCCCATAGTCATGTGCTAATAAGGCGTCAACAGCTTCCTGTTGTTCTTGTCTGAGTATTCCATTGAACTCAACTTTGACGGTTTTTCCTGACGTTGTTTCATCTTTAATTTGTGGAATTACTTTCAATTCATCGAGGGTTTGCATGACCTCATTTTCGCATCCCCTCGGCAATGCCAGATAGTCCTGAAAGTCGTTACTACAAGATATAATTCTCGGCTTGCCATATGTTGATATCCTCATGGCCTGGGCTTTGTAGAATGCTGGATTTTTAAATGCCGCATATCGTTTGAGTGTATTCAACGCCCTTTGGCTCAGTCCGGTCTTTTCAATATAAAGCATACCGGATCTAACAATATTGATCGTTCCGGAAAAGTCATCTTTTTTCAGCTCAGTTGTTTGTTTCACCCATGGTTTTAATTTTGAATCTTCATTTTTAAGCAACCCGAGTTCATTACCTTTACTCAGTTTTTTAGTGAGTGTCGTTAAAAGCGTTTCATTCAATTTTTCAATATTTGAAAGAAAACGCCATTGATCCAGGTAAGGAACAAAATTTTCGTCAATGAAAACTGAATTCCCGTTTTCCCTGACTTTTTTCTGAAGTGGTAATGCTATCAAATTACCAAATCCCCCTTTGGGCATGGTATCTTGATTGGGAAACAACCTGTCATAAGATGCAAATGAAATTTTGTGCCGTTTATCCATAGAGTAGGTCAGGAGTGACGTCCCAAATTTTCGTGCAAGTGAAGCCGGGACGTTATCCTCAAAAAAGAACCATGCATGGCAACCATTACCGGATTGGGACCGCTCTATAGCTATTGGAATATCAAAGTGTAAACATGTCTCCCGTAATACCGAAATGTCTTTATCCCAACCGTCTTTATCAAAATCTATAGCCAAAAAACGGCACGTCTCATCAAGCGCCATTGGATATATTCCAATGATCATTTCGCCTCTGAGATGTTTTTCAACGGCAGCTTCATCTAAAGGAGAATATCTTTGTCGATTACAACGGGAGCACTTTATTCGAGGCTTGTTACAAATACCAGGCGTCCATTCATTCATGCAATGGGGACTATATCCTGAAAACCCCTTTTTATTCTGCCATTTTTTTGCGTACACATCATTTCGTCCTTTAAACAATGACATGAACAGAAAAATTTTTTCATTGATGGGTGAAAAATTGTTAACGAGGTTGGTACCATCCGCTATATTATTCGTTGGGATGTCAACAGAGTTCAGTTCAGGATGAACGTCATTTTGCTGTTTTGATTGCGTGCTTTGACTCGGGCTTGTTTTAAGGCTGATGGTGGGATTGGGTTGAGATTCTAATTTCCGAATTTTTGTTCTGAGATACTCATTTTCCTCAAGAAGTTCATCGTATTTCTTTTTCAGACTATTGTATCTGTCATCAACCATTCATTCGATACACTATAAATTTTGTAAAGACCCTTTTATTCTCTGTGGATCGCGCCTTAAATCGAGCACCCTCCATACAGTGGCGACGGATCTTTCTTTTAGTTTGTAGTATATGGCGTATGGAAATCTTTTTGAAAGCATTCGGTAGTAACCATAGAATATTGGATGAATACCGGCGTAGAGAGTCAGAGAATCGATATCTGAGAACAAAGAATCAAAAAAGTATTCTCCCAGTCCTTTGCTTTGTTCCTCATAGAACAGTCGGCCTTCTGTCAGGTCTGACATGGCTGAAGAGAGAATTTCAATTTTCATTCAAAGTGTTTCCGTAGTTCTTGTTTGGCAGTATGCCAATCCACAATCCTCTCTTTACCTTCTGCAAGGCGATTTTCTGTTTCCTGGAGGGCCTTTTTATGCCAGGCCGGTGATTCGAGGAGTTCTTCCTCTGATAATAAATCCGCCCACAAGGCATCCACCATCCTGAGTTTTTCTTCTCTGGTAAGGTGCTTAATTTCTATTGAATTTTGCATAATTTAATCCTTCTATATTTAGAGAAAATTTAGCACTAATGGTTTTTATTGTCAATTTTATCAAATTTTAGATCATGTCCCCCCGAATTTACAATTTACCTTTGAGCATATCGCCAAGCCCGGCAAAAGGATTTGTGGTGCCGCCGGAGCCTGTGGTGCTACCGGCCACTTCATCGGAATAGGCATCGGCGACCTGGTCCCGGGAATGTTCGTTGTCGTGGCAATAGATACAAAGTAATTCCCAGTTGCTTCCATCTGGCGGGTTATTGTCGTGGTTATGATCTTTATGATGAACCGTGAGTTCCTTGACTCGTTTGCCTTCAAACTCACGGCCACAATGGGCACAGATCCAGGGGAACATCTTAAGAGCACGTTCTCGGTAGCCGGTCTGGCGGGACTGTTGCTCTTTCAACACTTTCTGAACAAGGCTTCCTTCTTTATTTGACATATAATCTACTCCTATTTTTTCAACCGGCAAATGAACAGAAATTGCCAATCTGTTTCGTCAATGATGACAAGTTTAATTATAAACTTATAAATTCGGCCGACACATTAATGAATTTTTTAAATTTTATATCGTGTCTCCTGAATTCCAAGGTATTTTTGCTGGAATTTCTTTTCCATGGGGATCCGTTTTGGGACTGCCCAGTTTTTTATCCAGATAGGCCGAAGTCTGGGCCTGGTCCAGATGTTCAAGCCTGTGGGCGATGGAATGCACCTCTTTTTCCGGGGTGCCGATGCTCTCAAGGTAGGACTCCCACAACCGGTGCGCCCGCAGTACGGTATGGGCCTCTTTGTTCCCCTTGTCCGTCAGGGCATATTCCTGATTCTGCTGGGTGAGCAGCCCATCCTGGATCATTCGTTTTAAAACTTTGACCAAATTTTTACCCTGACCTGTATATTTTCGAATGATATCGACAGACGCAGGCTTTTTGTTGCGCAGCACCGTGGTCAGGATATCCTCCACCTCCTGTTGGGGTACAAGATTGCGCAGCCGCATCCACCGGAACAACAGGCCGTATTTAGGCGCAAGAAACAGTACAACCAAAAATTGGAAGGTGCAAAAAAGCATAATCGCACCACCACCGGAGGAGTCCAGCCAGACGCAAAGGTAAAGCCCGCCAACCACGGATGTCACCCCGAACAGGGCGGAAAGCGCCATCATTTTGTCCAGGCGATCACAAAGCAGGTATGCGGTCGCCGCCGGTGTGATTAAAAGTCCTACCACCAGGATCACCCCGACCATGCTCACGGCCGAGACCACCACCAGGGAGACACAGGTGGTGAGCAGATAATCCAAAAGCACCACAGGTAATCCGATTGACGCGGCCATGACCGGATCAAAGGTGGCCAATTGGAAATGCCTGAAAAAAAGGATGAGAACAGTAAGTACGCCTGCGCCCACAAAGGCGGATACCCAAAGATCAATGTCAGCCACCCCCAGGATGTCCCCCATGATGAAATGCATCAGATCAATGTGGATATAATGCCTGAAGATAGAGACCGCCACCACGCCTAAAGCAAAAATCCCCGTGTACATGATCCCGATGGCTGTATCCTCCTTTACCCTTGAAATTCTGGAGACAAATGAAATCAGGGCCACTGTGGTCACCGCCGCAATGAGCGAGCCCAAAAGCATGCCCGGAGCGTGGGCTTCCAGGTCAAAGGCAAGCTTCATGACCAGATACCCGCCGGCTACGCCTGCGATCATGGCATGGGAGAGGGCATCGCCTAAAAAAGCCATTCGTCGAAGTACCACAAGACATCCCACAACCCCTGCCACCATGGCAACGATGGAGCCGCCGATCAGCGCTTTTTGAAAGTAAGTTTCCGTCAGGGGGGTATAAAAAAGGTCCAGCATTAATTTCCCTCCTTTTTTACCACATCTTTGAAAATTTTAAGCTTACCCTCGTAGACCTGACTGAGTAAGTCTTCCTGAAGTACCATATGAGGTTCGCCATATGCGTAGAGGCGCTGCTTGATGAGCAACAGTTTGTCAAAATATTCTGTTGCTGTGGACAGATCATGATGGACCACCACCAGGGTTTTGCCCGACTTTTTGGCCCTTTCCAGGACTTCCAGGATAGCCCTTTCCGTTGCTGCATCCACCCCGGCAAAAGGTTCATCCAGCAGCAGAATATCACTGCCCTGGGCAAGGGCCCGGGCCATGAAGACCCGCTGTTGCTGGCCGCCGGAAAGCTCTCCGATCTGGCGGTGGGCAAAGTCGGTCATGCGAACCATTTCAAGTGCTTCCATGGCAGCATCCCTGTCTTTTTTTCGTGGAGACGTGTACCAGGGGATTTTCTGGAATCGCCCCATAAGGGCCACTTCCCGAACCGTGATGGGAAAATCCCAGTCCACAGCCCCTCGCTGGGGAACATAGGCTACCAGACCTTTGGCGTTTTTAGCGTAGGTGCCTTGGATTTTTACTGTGCCCAGGTCGGGCTTTACAAAGCCTAAAATCGCCTTGATAAAGGTGGATTTACCTGCGCCGTTGGGGCCGATGACACCCACCAGTTGATCCGTTTCAATTTTCACGCTCACATCCAAAAGCGCAGGCTTTGCATTGTAGCTGACAGTAAGATGGGCCACCTCTATGGCAAAGGAAGTCTCTTTAATCATGAACATCCTCCTTGTGGGCAGCTATAGAAAAACTTACGGTGCCGGCCACCACAGCTCCTGAACTGCCCCATACGGTCTGGTCAACCACAGGCACGCCCTGGTCTAAAAGCCGGACCCGCAGGCCGTGGTCCAGATCGGTTTCAGCCATGGGCGGGCTTGCCTTGACATAGAATTCGTTAAAGCCCTGGGACAGTTTTAGATTTTTCTTAATTCGGATCACCTTGCCCCTTTTAATTTGTTCTGCATCCACCTCCAGGGCCCGGCCATTGAGCCGGATCTCAAGACCTGGGGTTTGCGATGCATCATCATCCAGGACCAGGGCAAAGGGGTCTTTTTCAACTGAAAAGCTTGGGGTGATTTCCAGTACATAACTGCCGGTGAGAACCTTTGGCGCTGCTACCTGGGCAGGGCCTTGGGGCAGGGCGGCATCCCGCTGGACCGTATACGCCCACAAGCCTCCTACAAAAACAATCCAAATTAAAACTGTAAGTAAAAAACGCATATAATATAGGCCTATTTAAGCGAATTGACGATGAGCAGTGTGTTCTCCCGCATCATGCCGATATAGGTTTCAGCGGCAGATCCTTCGGGACCCATGGAGTCCGAGTAAAGTTCCCCGCCTATTTTAACTCCGGTTTCCTTGGCGATTTCCCTGATTTGTTTCGGGTTGATGGTGGTTTCTACAAAAATAGCCGGAGCGCCCGATGCCTTGATGGACTCGATCACCTTGCGCCTTCGTTCCGGGGTGATGCCGGCCCCGACTTCAGCACCGGTGGACCATCCCACAGGGGCGATGGATAAAAAGTCGTTTTTTTCGTTGAGGCGGTATTCCCGGCAAAAATAGTTAAAGGCATCATGGGTGGTGACCAGAATTCGCTGCTGGGGGGAAACGGCATTGATCTGTTCCCTGATCCAGGCGTCCAGCACCCGAAGCTGCTGTAAAAAAAGCTTGGCCCTTGCCCGATAAAATGCTTTGTTCCCAGGGTCCAGAGCAATGATACCCCTGGTGATGTTATTGACGTACACAACCACATTTTTTGGGGAAAGCCAGGCATGGGGATCGGGGATGGACTGGCCGCCTTGACTTATGGAAAGTGCCTGGATGCCGTCGGTGGCCGTGATTAATGTTTTTTGGGCATCTTTGGCCAGGGTACTCATCCAGTTCTTTCCTTCCAGGTGAAGGCCGTTTTCAATGCACAAATCTGCACCAAGCACTATCTGGACATCATCGGGGGTGACGTTATAGGTATGGGGATCAGCCCCGGGAGCCAGGATACTTTTGACCAGGGCCTGGTCTCCTGCCACCTGCCGTGCAAAATCCGCAATCTGGGTGGTCGATGCCACAATCACAGGCTTTGTTAATTCAGTCGCGTCTGTGTAACCTGTAAAAAGTATAGTTAAGTTGAAAATTAGAAGAAAAAACAACAGTACGTATTTTTTGAACAAAAAATTCATAACCCTCTCCCAAATCAGGCTGAAGTTTTAAATGGTGAATATCATATCTAAAATTAAAGTAAAGATTACATTAACATTTTCGTTACAATGATCCTACCCTAAAGATCAGGCTCAACAGGACGGAATGACTTGAACTTCACGACATTTGATGTATAACAGTACTACCGTCCCGGTCTAAAACGCATTAAGGATACCATTAAATATAGATATAGCTTTTCTTAAGCTTTTCTTAAAAATTTGGAAAGGAACACTTCATGACCGTTATAATTATAGCTGCCGTATTTATTATAGCGCTGATTTTATTTAATCTGATTATCAAGCGGATGAATGCGCCAAAAGTATCATCGTCTTCTACTGAAAAGTCCTCCTCGACTCCTGAAAAAAAAGACCCGGGTGCTGATTTCAAGGAAATCCTTGATACCCTGATCAAGCTGAATCTTTTGATCCGGACCGATCGTGATTTTTCCATGGATCTGATTTTAAAAATAGAATCCATTATTGACGATCTTAAAGCGCTTATCCCGGATATGATCACTCGTTATCCGGGGGAGACCCTGACCTATGAACTGAAAAAAATCGGGGCCACCCATCTGTTTAAAACCGTTAAAGAGTATCTCGACCTCTCATTAGACAGCCGGCAGATCCAACGTCAGGCGTTTGAAAAAACCATTGAAAGCCTTCATGACGTATGCAAAAGATCCCGGCAGATTGTGGATAATAATGAAATTGCAGAATTTAAAACCATGGCCCATTTTTTAGAGGGTAAATTTTCATAAAGGAGAAAACCGATGTCCAGTTTGGCTCAGGAACTTGCCAATGTGGCTGGTCAGGCCAAGGCACCTGTATTAGCAGAAGTTACACAAGTATCAGGCCAGGGGGCGCTTACCCCTGTCCAGGCCCCCAACCAGCTGGTGCCGGTCCAGCCCCGGCACCTTGCTGTTGAAGATATCAAGACTTTTGAAGAAGAGGCTCAAGCCTTTGTGGAAAAGGTCAAAACAGACCCGTCGGACTGGCAGCTCGGCAACTTTGTCTTTTCCCTGGGCCGGGAAGTGATGGAAAAAACCCAGGCCCAGGTATCCCTTTACGACCGGAAGATGGGCTCAGTACTGAAAAATGTGGCCGTCGAGGACAGTTCGCCTGTGGCAAAAAATATCCTGGCCATTAAAACCGAGCTGGACAAGGTCAATCCCACCGTGGTGGCAAGAACGGAAATGCCCCTGCCCAAAAAGGTGATGGGCCTTTTCACCCGCACCGTGAACCGTCTGCCCAAGGGAGACGAGATTCTACGCATTATTGCCGAACGTAAGGAAACTGTGAATTCCACCATTGACGGCATCCGGGACCACCTGCGCAACGAGGCGGATCAGGTGGCCTTTGACGCAGCGGAACTGTCCCAGATCTGTGATGCCTTAAAAGAGATCCAGCCGGCCCTGCAGGAACACATTTACCTGGGCCAGTTGATCTGGGAAAAACTTACCACTCACCTTGACACGGTGGATGATCCCCGGGTCAAAGAGGCGTTGACCACCCTGACATCGGACTTGGCCATGGCTGTTGTGGACCTGCAGACCATTGACAATTCCAATCTTCAGACCCGGTTCGGCGGAGAGATGATGGTCCGAAATTCACATCTGGTCAAGCGCCTGGTTCAGCGCACGGACATGATCCTGGCCACAGCCGTGAAAAACGCCCTGGCTGTGCGGGTAGCAGCGGAACAGCAGATGGATACCTTGAAACACCTGGATATGGTCCAGCAGGCAGCGGCCGAGACCATGACGGATACGGCAAAAGTCATTGGTGATGCGGCGGTCAAGGGTGCAAAAATGAGCCAGAGCATGACCGTGAACATTGAAGCCCTGGAAGAAGCATGTAATACTTATGAGCAGGCATTTGAGGCCTACACTGCCATTTCAAAGGAGACCATCAGCATTGCGTCCCAAAGCTCCAATGCCCTGGGCGTTATGAATGATCGTTTTAGGGCCAGGACAGATGCATTAACGTCAAGGCGTCAGGAGGGTTAACATGATATCCGTTTCCGAACAAAAGTCCTTTGATCAGCGGTTTTCCCTGATCCGCACCCTGGCTCCGGACAAGGTGTTGTCAGAGGAGGAACAGACCCGCTTGACCATCATGGATGCCGGGGTGGGTGACTGTTTTACCTGTTTTGGCAGCACGTATTTCATCCAGGAAATCAACAAATACCAGGAGGCCAGTGAGGATTATTCAAAGCTGAAGGACTACTTTGTCACCGAACTGACCTGCTTGTGCCTGGAGACTGGCGCGGTGGGCCATTTTGAATGGGAAATTGATGATGAATTAGAGGTGAGCATTACCCTGGACCAGACCAAATTTAAACGTCTGACCGATGATGAAGGCCGGCCCATTGATGAAGATGATCTGGACCAGATTATAGAAGATGAGGACAGTATCGTCTATGCCGGGGAGACCTTTGAATATGATGATGACTGGGCTGCTGTGTACCGGCGTAACGGCAAGGAAGAACAGGTTTACATGTATGAATTTGTCAATGATCGTTCGTCTATGTTTCTCACTATTGAGGAGTGGCAGGACGGGGACAAAGAAGAATACCGGATTTATATTTCCAAACCTGTGAACCCGGCGGAATTGACGTTGATTTCCAGGGGGGGAGGGAATCCATGAAAGGCCGTATTCCCTGTATTAAAATAGAGAAAATACTCATAAACGTGGTGTTTAGTTTGTTGGCCCTGGTTTTTCTAACCGGTTGCGGCCAGGGACTTTCCGATGCAACCAAATCCCAGGCCAAAGAAGTAAAACAGAACCTGAAAGTCACCCAGGATTTCATCGAATCCCAGAAAAAAAAATATGATCGTCTATCAGCGTCCCCGGACTTTTCTGCCATGGCTGAGTATGCATCCAAGGAAAAATGGGACACGGCATTTGCCAATGCCGGCGCCACCCTGACCCGGGCCCGGCAGGTGTATGATAAGGGGTTAAAAGTCACCATCAAACAGAACAAACCCGAAGGCGAAGCCCAGGCACTGGCCCAGATCAAGCAGGTCAATTCGGTGATCCGGGAAGCTAAAAATCAAGCAACAGCGCCCTTTAAACGTGTCAGCAGGATTAAGGCCGCCATGGCCGGGGCCCAGGCCATGCAGAAATCCGCCTTGGCCTCGGCAGATACCATCTTGTCAAAGGTGCAAGGTCTGGAACAGGGATCCGTGGCCAAGGCAAAGGAAAAATTCCCCGGTTCAGAAGCAAAAATCGCGGCCCGGTTTGCCCCGTTTTCCAAAATGGCGGATGACACAAAGACCAATACGGATATTGTAAAGGCCCAGTATAAGGCCCATACCGCAGGGAAGGCCGACTATGCCGCCTTTGTGACGGCCGCAGATGCCATTGAACAGGCAAAGAAGACGCTTGCCATAGACGGACCAAAATTTGAAAAGGATCTGGACCAGTTATACCAGAGTTATACCAAGATCCTTGAGGACATGAAGGTGGATTATTATGTCACCATTCATCGTGAATCCTGGGATGAAAGGTCGGATTTTTATAACCCCGGAATTTTCGTTTATAACGCTCAGGTCTCCCCGGCAGTTTTCCAGGCGTTAACACAGTCCAATGCTGAGTCCATTGCCAATTTTACACCGGGTTTCAGCGGAATGAATATGCGGGTTACCCCGGGCCTGGAGTCTGCCTTTAAATCGTTGAATCTTGATCTGGTCAAAGCCTGGCCTGATTCCCGGCACAATGCTGCCACCTTCTATCTTGAAAGCAGCCGATTAAATTATTTTCATAAATACCTTAAGGAAGAGAACGGGGAAACCTCTGAAACCGGGTGGGAAGCGGTGAATGCTTCTTTCTATGAACAAAATTTGGAAAATTTAGGCATGGCGATTTTGTCCAAGCCCTATGGTGAGTTTGAACCTGATTCCCAACCAGCCCCGCCCGGTATGGCCTATGTCGGCAATCCTAAATACGGGGAATGGAAAGAGGATCAACGCGGCAACAGTTTCTGGTCCTGGTATGGCCGGTATGCCTTTTTTTCCCACCTGTTCTTTTTTCCGCCTCATTACTACTCCTATGGATCATGGAACCGGTGGAACAGAGATTACAGATATAAAAAACCCTATTACGGTCAGACCCAAACAGGCTACACTTTTGGTTCCCGGGGAACCCGTATGAAACAGTCGCCACGGTATCAGAACAGCACTTTTTCAAAAACCGGCGGATTTAAAACCGCTTCTACTTCGGTAAGGGGGCGTGCTTCAGGGCTTAGGGGCGGCGGTCCCAAGTCAAGAGGGAAATAAGGAGAACAACTTATGAATTATACAGCAATATTAATCAGTATGGGCCAGGGGTTATGCTATGCCCTGGTGAGCATTTTATTCATTTTTATAGCCAAGAAGCTGGATGACTGGCGGACTAAAGATTTTGATGACGACCGCCATATTGACGACGGCAATCTATGCGTGGGGTTAAGGCGGGCAGGGCTTTATCTTGGCATTGCCATCGGCATGATCGGTGCGCTTTCAGGGGACTCTGCTGGGTTTCAGACCGATATGCTTTATCTTTTTGTCGATGGTATCCTCATCACAGGGTGTCTTTTCCTTTCCCGGTTCATCAACGATTTTATCATGATGGGCCATGTTAACAATGACCAGGAGTGCACAAGAGTCTTTATCCTTGGCGGCGGGCGTACCACGACAGGTAATACCGCCCTTGGTATAGTGGAAGCAGGAATGTATATTGCCACCGGCTTTATTCTCAATGGCAGCATGTCCGGCGGCGGGGGCAGTTTTTACCAGTCCTTGGGATCAGCCCTGGTCTTTTTTGTTCTGGGGCAGATTGTGCTTCTGGTTTTGGGACTGGTTTATGAAATGATTTCCTCCTTTCACGTCCGGGATGAAATCAAGCAGAACAATCCCGCTGCAGGAATTGGTTTGGCAGGTATTCTGGTGGCCCTGGGCATTATTCTCAAAAGCAGTCTTTCGGGTCCTTTTACCGGGTGGGTAAATGATATTGTCGGATTTTTTGTTTATACGCTATTTGGTATAATTCTGCTGCTTGGATTCAGTGTCCTTGTGGACCGGTTCCTTTTGCCTACCACAAACATTGCAACAGAGATTAAAGAGGACAAAAATGTTGCAGCCCTGGTGGTGGTCCAGGCGACCATCATTGCCGTGGCGCTGATCGTTGCCCATGCCATCTGATCTATTGGGACGCACCCGGGAATCCGGGCGCTCCCGGCTCAACACGGCCTCGGCCCTGCTGTGTCTGTGCATGTTTGCATCCGGGGCCTGCGGCATCATCCTTGAATATATCCAGGCAAGCCTGGCCTCCATGATACTGGGCAATGCCTTTGAACAGTGGGCCATGGTCATTGGCCTGATGATGTTCTGGATGGGGTTCGGTAGTCTGATACAGACCCGGATTTCCAAAGAACGCCTGGTACATGCCTTTATCGGCATTGAAATTGCCCTTGCCCTTGCAGGGGGGTATTCACCCACACTGACCTATCTGTCCTACGGATATACCAGCCACTACAGCCTGGTGCTCTATTTTTTTGTGTCGGTGATCGGCATTCTCATCGGCCTTGAAATTCCGGTGATCATACGGATCAACAACGATTTTTCAAAGGAGTTGTCTACCAACTTAGGCAATATTCTGTCCGCCGATTATATCGGTTCCCTGGCCGGGGCCCTGGTCTATGTGTTCATCCTGCTGCGTTTTTTTCCGATTACGGAAGCAGCTTTTTTAACCGCCGGCATGAATTTTTTTCTTGCCTTTATTACCTTTATCTATTTTACCCGTAAACACATTATCCGGTGCAATATCCCATTGCTTGTGATCATGGCAGCCACCTGCGTCGCCGTGATTTTCGGGTATATGAACAACCGCAAGTGGCAGGTCACCAACGAACAGTCCCTGTATGACGACCCCATCGTCTATTCTAAAACCAGCCGGTACCAGCATATCGTTATTACGCATTTTAAGCCCCTGGACGAAGTCCGGCTTTTTTTAAACGGAAATCTGCAGTTATGCAGTACGGACGAAGCCCGGTACCATGAGTCCCTGGTTCATCCGGCCATGGCCCTTGTGCAGACCCGCAGCCGGGTATTGATCCTGGGCGGTGGTGACGGCTGCGCATTAAGGGAAGTGTTAAAATACCCGGATGTTGACCGGATTACCCTGGTGGACCTGGACCCGGCCATGACAACGCTTGCAGCTACCCATCCGCTGCTGTCCCGGCTCAATAATCATGCGTTTGAAAATGCCCGGGTAAGCATCATGACAGGTACTGGGATTTCTCCGGGGGAGTTTCGTCAGATCTATCAGGCGTCGTCTGACAGAAAAAGAAAGCCGGATGACCCGCGGCATGTGGCCGAGGTCCGGGTCATGAATCTGGACGCAGACAAATTTCTGGAACAGGTAAATGGATTTTGGGATGTCATTATCGTGGACATGCCGGATCCGTCCACACCGGAACTGACCAAGCTTTACTCAAAGCAATTTTATCTCAAAGTCAGGCACAGGCTGGCAAAAAACGGCATTGTATCCGTCCAGTCCACCTCTCCGTACCTTGCCAAAGAAAGCTACCTTTGTATTGGCCGGACATTAACCGCCGCCGGATTTTCTATCTTGCCATACCATGAAAATGTGCCTTCGTTCGGCGACTGGGGCTGGTTTTTATGCACCCGTCAAGATTGGGGCAAAGGCGTTTTGAAACAGCGGATTGCAGAGCTTGAATTTACCGTGCCCACCCGGTTTTTAACCCCGGAGGTGTTCAGACGCGAGCTTGTATTCGGCAAAGGCATGAACCAAAGCCGTTACACCGAAATCAATACCCTTCTTTTTCCTGTGCTGCTGTCCTACTACAATCACGAATCCTGGCTTCTGGAATAGTGTTTGAACCAAAAGTCACCCACCCACCTGCGGCGTTGCATAAAAAGTTGTAATCCTGATTGTCAATTGTAATTTCGGTTGCAAATGGATATTAATTGCTTGACCTGAGGCAGATTGATGGTATGAGTAAGGAGAACGTCACTCCGTGAAGCAAGGAAACAAAGACCCTATGAAAATATCAGGCAAAAAAACCGGGAAACTGGCTTTTGAAATCGAGCAAGACGGCTTCACCTACACCCTTGATGCCCCTGAAAGTGCTGGCGGAGAAGGCAAAGGGCCATCACCCAAAGGACTTCTCTTAAGCGGCCTGATCGGCTGCACCGGCATTGATGTGGCCATGATTCTCGGCAAAATGCGGGTGGGCATCCAGGATATAAAAATCACGGCAGAAACCGAGCTGACAGATCAAGAGCCTTCGGTATTCGAGGAAATCACCTTATCTTACCACATCACCGGCAATGAAAAAGATGCAAAAAAAATCAAACGGGCTGTGTCTCTGTCCATGGAAACATACTGCGGGGTCTCTGCCATGCTGGAAAAAAACAGCCGTATTATCCCTAAAATTTATCTGAACGGTAAAGAGATTTAAAATTGGTCCGGGTAATGCCGGTATATTTTATGGACAACCTAAACAAGAATATCAAACAGGCTCGCCAGGCAATTAAAGAGGCAGACGCAATTTTTATAACGGCCGGTGCCGGTATGGGCGTCGATTCGGGTTTGCCTGATTTCAGGGGAAATGCAGGTTTCTGGAAAGCGTATCCGCCCATAGCGAAACTGGGCAAATCGTTCAGTGAAATGGCAGACCCTGTCTGGTTTGACAAACAACCTGAAATTGCCTGGGCGTTTTATGGGCACAGGTTGAATCTTTATCGTGAAACAATCCCCCACGAAGGCTTTTCAAAATTGCTTGATCTGGGAAGACGCAAGCCGTACGGATATTTTGTCTTCACCTCGAATGTTGACGGGCAGTTTCAAAAAGCCGGCTTTGACGATGCATTGATTGAAGAGTGCCATGGCTCTATCCACCATCTTCAATGCACCGGACCATGTTCCAACGATATCTGGAAGATTGGGGAAGAAAACGTCAATGTTGATATGGAAACGTTCAGGGCTACAGGCGAGTTGCCGAAATGTAAAAATTGTGGAAGACTGGCACGTCCCAATATTTTAATGTTCGGAGACTCGAATTGGGTATCGCACCGTACCGTTGGACAAGTGGCACGTTTGCAAAAATGGCTTGAAAAGCTCAACAGCTTCAACGCAACGTTGGCCATTATTGAAATGGGGGCAGGCATTGCCGTACCTACGGTAAGATATAAATCCCAACGAACCGGCCGAAACTTAAATTCAACTTTGATACGCATCAACCCAAGGGATTACCATGTCTGCCAAGGCGCAATCGGCCTGCCGCTTGGTGCCAGGGAAGGCATAAACCGGATTTTGTTCTGATGCATAAAAAGGAAAGTCCGCTTGGATAGTGCTAAAAATTTTTACTCCACCGCTGTTTTCATATTGTCCATTTTATTTTTTATTGTTTTATCTTGGCAGGATATAAACGCCCATGCAAAAGAAAATATCCGTGTCGGGTATTTTGAAAAAAATCCGATCATTTTTACAACAGAGAAAAAAGAGGCCAAGGGTCTGGCGGTTGATTTCTTAAACGATGTTGCCCTGGAGCAGCACTGGGAGCTTGAATTTATTAAAGGAAATTTTCCCCAGACCCTGAAAAGGCTCATGTCAGGTGAAATCGATCTTATGGTCCCCATCGGTTATACCCAGATGCGGGACAGGGAAATGGATTTTACACAGAGCGCCTTTTTCGAAACCTGGGGGTGTTTATACACCCTTCACAGTGGGGGTGTTGAGACATTGTTGGACCTTGAAGGAAAACGGGTCGGCCAGGTGAGGGCATCCTTGTTCAATATCGTATTTAAAAAAATGATGGATGATTTGGAAATTCGCTGCGAATTTGTTGAGGTTCAAGGATATGCTGAGCTTCTCAACGGCCTAATCGCAGGAGACTTTCATGGGGCTGTCGGGGAGCGGCTTTCCATCCTTTTTGTCGACCGGGACCAGGCCAAAAAGATAGACCAGGCTGTTGTTTTTAATCCCTTTTCCCTGTATGTCGCCGCTGCCGAAGGTGATCCCAAAAATTTGCTGGCTCCCATAAACCAATATATCGGTGCTCAAAAACATGATCCCGATTCAAGGTTTAACAGATATAAAAATTATTGGCTGTCCAATATGACAGTCGGTGTCTCCTCGGTTTTCCTGTCGCTGGTGTGGTTTTTTCTCCTGGTTTTGCTGGTACTGGCCGGATATGTCTGTTCACGTATCCCTGCTGTGAGATGCTTTCTGGGGATGACCGAAATTGTTCAGCACAAGGTCAGCAATAATATTCTCATCGTAACCATAGGCTTTGTATTTCTCCTCTGGGGTGGAGATGTTCTTTTACAATATTACGCCATAGAGGGGTCCATAAAATTTTCAGAAGCCGTGTTCCCGATTCATAATCCCCAGAAAATTTTTATGCGGTTTTTGATTATTATAATTGTCCTGGCCGCCGGTATCCTGATTTCCAGGGTGTTTTCCAGACTGGCAGATCAGCATGACCTGACCAAAAAACAGGAGGAGAGACTAACTCTGGCATTGTATGCGGCCAATGATGGTGTATGGGACTGGCATCTGGATAAAAATGAAATTTTTTATGATGACCGGTATTACACTATGGCCGGGTATGAACCCCGGGAGTTTCCATGCTTGTTCCAGGAATCGGAAAAAAGGGTTCATCCCGATGATATTAGCGTGGTCAAAAAAGCCGCCAATGATTATCTCCTGGGAAAACTGGATTCTTTTGATCAGGAATTCAGGTTCCGGCGCAAAAGCGGACGTTATTTTTGGGTCCGCGCCAAAGGGAGAATCGCTGCCCGGGATAAAGATGGTGCCCCGGTTCGGTTTATCGGAACCCATTCGGATATTGACCAGATAAAGCAGGCGGAAAAAGCAAGGGATGAAGCCTATAAAATTATCAGCAACAGCCCAATGGTCGCTTTTATATGGAAAAATGAAACCGGCTGGCCCGTTGAATTTGTGACGGATAATATTGAAACGGTTTTAGGCTACCAGGCTCATGAGCTCCTGTCCGGCACTGTTCAATATGAACGGCTGATCCATCCCGAAGACCGGGGAAGGGTGATGCAGGAAGTTGTGGATTACAGCCTGGATGAGAACCGCGACGCTTTTATTCACGACCCCTACCGGCTGTTTGCTAAAGACGGAAGTATCCGGTGGATGGACGACCGGACCTATTTTAAAAGAAACCAGGTCGGAGAAATAACCCATTATCATGGCGTTTTGCTGGATATTACAGATCGAAAACGAATGGAAGAAATCATGGTCCAGAATGAAAAAATGCTTTCTGTGGGGGGCCTTGCTGCCGGCATGGCCCATGAAATCAACAACCCTCTGGCCGGGATGATACAGACCGCTGAAGTAATGATTAAACGCCTGCAGGCCCAACCAAGAATCCGGGCCAATGAAAAAGCCGCCCTTGAACTTGGCACCAGCATGGAAACCATTGATGCGTTTATGAATGCCAGGGGAATTCCCAGAATGCTGACCGCTATAAGGGAATCGGGTCAAAGGGTTGCCGATATTGTATCCAACATGCTCAGTTTTGCCCGAAAAAGTGATACTGTGGTTTCATCTCATGATCTAAATCAGCTTCTTGACAAAACCCTTGAACTTGCGACAACAGATTATGATTTAAAAAAGAATTACGATTTTAAAAAGATCGAAATAAAAAAGGAATATGATCCGGATCTGCCCCAGGTTCCTTGTGAATCGGCTAAAATTCAACAGGTCTTATTAAATATTTTCAGAAACGGGGCTCAGGCCATGCAGGCTGCCGGCGTTGAAAATCCTACATTTACCATTCGCACAAGTCTGGACCGGTCCAGGGGTAAGGTCTGCATAGAAATCAAGGATAATGGCCCAGGCATGGATGAGCATGAACAGAAACGGATTTTTGAACCTTTTTATACTACCAAATCCGTCGGCTTAGGCACTGGTTTAGGTCTCAGTGTCTCTTATTTTATCATCGTGGAAAATCATAACGGTGAGATGAGCGTTGAATCCAGGCTCGGGCAGGGCGCTAAATTTTTTATTTTTCTGCCGGTTTCCATTGTATAGCCTGTATGGAAATTGTTATGTATGGAATGCAACACAAATATTTAAACATAAAAGGCGAAAAACGGCTTGTGGCACTTATAAGGATGACTGACTGATGAAAATGTGGCCCCTGCTGTTCACGTCGCCTAAACACCTTGGATTCTGGATGCTGCTAGACGCAGTATATGTTTTTTTTCTGTCCTTTTTTTTAAATACAAGTATTCCATTGAGCGTTCCCAAATTTATTTTTGTTCATTTTTTGGCTATTGGTGTCGGCGCCATGGTGATGTTCACCGGCTTAGGCGCCGGTATTCTCTGGATACCGGTTTTGACCTTTCTGGAAATCAGGCCTTCCGAAGCTGTTGCCATTTCAATATTTACCCAGATAGCCGGCAAAGGGACCGGCTCGCTGACCTATCTTTTTAACGGCATGGTAGATGTAAAAACAGCCGTCGCCTTTATTCCCATGGCATTGGCTGGTGTGACCCTGGGGTTTTTATCCAGTTTTTACATGAGGGGATATGAACAACTTCTGCTGTATATTTTTGTTCTCATTGCCGCTTATCTTTTGATACGAACCATCCAGTCCCTCAGAAACCCGATTCCTGTTATTGTCAGGTCATCTGCTATTCCTGCGCCCACTATTAATGCCGGAAGCTATCCAGTGGTGATTTTGTCGTCATTTTTTACAGGGCTGTTAAGCATCGGCAATTCTGACTGGCTTATTCCCCATATGGCACTTAAGCTCAAAATGCCGATCTCCCGGGCCGTGGCCACCGGTCTGCTCATCATGTTTGTGACCACTCTGTTTTACCTTGTTCTGACCTGCATCAGTGTCTGGCGAGGGTATGCGTACTGGCCGCATGGTACGAATATATGCTATCTGTTATTTGCAACCTGCAGCGGGGTCATCGTGGGCGGACAGATCGGCACCCGTCTGATTCGCATATCATGGTTTGAAAGATATCAAAAGCATACGTTTATTGTGTTGCTGGGCGCCTCCATTATTCATCTGCTGTGTTGAAAATAAGACCAATGTTGGAATTTTTTCAATCTGTTTTGAGTGAACAAAGCGTTTCAGGCCCGAGTGATTTTGTTTTATTTATTATGATACAAAAAACCGGCAACCAAAGCGGTAAAAGGAGCAACAGTGACAAGCCCAAAGCTGCCTACCAAAATGTTTAGTATTTCCGCGGCTACAAATGGGGCATTCAGAATGTTTTCTACCGGAAGCCCTTTGGCCATAAATAACAGGAACATAGTCACCTGGCTACTGGTATAGGCTAAAAGAAGCGTGGTGGTCATCGTGCCGATAACGGCTCTCCCCACACGCAATCCGGAACGAATGTGTTCAAGAACACCAATGTCAGGGTGTTTTTGTTTGATTTCATCCATAGTGGCGGCAATATCCATGGATAGATCCATTACCGCTCCTGATGAGGCGATAAATACGCTGGCAATAAAAATGTCCGTGAGACGAAGAGAATAATATCCCGAATAGAGCAAAGTCTCTGCAAATGGCCGGACAGCGCCGTGAAGAGCAAAACTTTTGGTAAACCAAACGGCCAAAGCGCATGTGAGGAGCACACCGAGCATTGAACCCAGATAGGTCGAAATACCTCGCCGATCAAGGCCTCCTACGGAAAAGGTGATTACGGCCGTTAGCAATGCAACGATGCCCAGACCAGTCGGGAGTGGAGGGAAGCCCTTTAAAATCAGAGGGAAAAATATTTTCCAAAGTACCATGGCCGCAAAAATAAAAGAAAGAACCGCCTTTAGTCCCGTACCTCCGGCTACAACCAACAGCAGCAAAGCGAAAAGCCCAATGAGAAAAAGCTGCATGCGCAGGCGGTAATATCCTCTTGCCACACCATTTCGAAGTTTTCCATCGACAGCATTATATTCTACAAGAATCATTGCGCCCGCCACATAAAATTCGTCAAATTCCATTTTTCCCGTGAGCATGTTGACAATGGTCATCTCACGGTCTTTGTGGGGACCATTCAACAACCGGACGGTGAGAATCTGTTCTTCTGTCTTGACGATAAGATTCCGGCGGATATTGCTGTTGTCCACATCAATAACAAGGGCCCGTGCGTGAATTCCGCGATGAGCCTGTGGAATTTTTGCAAGATCCACAAATGCAAGCCCTATACAACTACATGCAATCACGAGTGAAAAAAGCCAGTCCCGATTAAATTTAAACATTATCCTAATACTTCAAAAAAAAATTAATAAAAAGTGGTGCTGAAAAAACAACAGCACCACTCAATAATCATGTTGTCTCAATAATTGGTGAGGATGGTTATTTTACAGCAGGAAGCGTTCCAACACCCATAACCTCAGCCAGTTTTTTGGCAATATCGGTATTATCATAGAAATTAGCGAAAGCCTTGGCGCCTTTGCCCTCTGCAAAAACAGGAACCGGAACGCCGGTATGAGAATAAGAAGTCCAGCCGATGCTCGCATTTTCGTTCAGGATATGGGTGATGGTTACGATAATCGGATTATAACCGCCATAAAGGTATTTATTCTCGGAATCGGAATTGTCGTTGCTGCCACACAATGATTTGTCATAGGCATCTTCGAGTTTTTCTTTCTGATATTCATTAAGATCATCATAATCCAGACCGAAAACATCTTCCATCAAGCTCAGCATATCCGTATTTCCTGCCAGATTATCCACACCGATATGGGAGCCGCATACGCCGTTATTGGCATCTTTATGCGCAGGCCACTGGTTCTCTCCGAAATATTGAAAGCTGTTGGTCTGGTTCAACAGCTTGTCGTAATATGCTTTATAGGCGGTTGTTGCATGACCGATGGTCAGGCCGCCGGTTTCATGGTCGCCGGTCACAACAATCAGTGTCTCCATAGGATGTTCCTGATAAAAATCCAGTGCTTTACCGACGGCTTTATCAAAATCCAGCATATCACCAATGGTTGCAACTGCGTCATTGGCATGGCAGGCCCAGTCGATTTTTCCACCTTCTACCATGATGAAGAACCCTTCTTTTCCGTTTTTTCCATGCTTTCTATGCTTTTTATTTCTTTCCAAACCATATAAATTTTCAATGGCAACTTCGGTCATTTCTGCCAGAGAAAGATTGTCATTGTCACTGTTGAGCCTGTCAATATCATAAGGCATGGCCGCGGAATCCTGCAGCCAGGGATTGATACAGATTACCTTTTCCATGGGGTTTTCTTTAAGAGCGACAATGTCATCGTGAGTATTCAGTACGGTGTAACCGTCAGGTGCAGCAACTTTTAATCCACCGCCACCGAAAAATTCGTAACCGCTTTCGCCAAGCTGAATGTCAATAAGATCATAACTGCCACGACTGGCAACGCTGGCATAATAGGCCGCCGGAGTGGCATGGTCAAGGGATACACTTGAAAGGATACCAACATTCATGCCGGCTTCATGGGCCAACTGGGCAATGCTTTTGTAGCTGATGGTCTTAGCGTCGTCCATTCCAATGGTGCCGCTAACGGTTTTAAGACCGCAGGCAAAAGCCGTAGCAGAAGAGGCGGAATCGGTCATGAGAGCGTGAGCATCATAAGTGGTCTGCATACCGGTAACAGACATTTTGCTCATATTCAGACGGTTTTCAGGCTTAAGCAACTCGGAAGCTTCCCGTGCAGCAATGTCCTGGATGCTCGAATCGGCGTTAACAGTAGTGAGAAAAGCTTCGGTGGTCTGAATTTGGGTGGCGGACATCCCGTCCCCCAGGAAGAAAAATACATATTTCGGTTTTGCAGATGCGACTGTCGCAATAAGTAACAATGTTACACTTACAACGATTGATAGTGCTGCCTTTTTGGATTGCATTACTTATCTCCTTTTATCTAATTTTAACAAGTTGGGTATTGTCAAGTTGCATTTGGTGTTTTTGAAGATCTTTGTTTAAATAAAGTAGTTGCATTTCCTCCTTTCTTCGTTGGATCCGGGCCGCAGAAAAAATGTCATATAGAGCTTGGTTCTATCTTCGCCCAACAGTTTTGCCATGTTACCTCGATAGTTATTACAAAATATACTATTAGGGTTTTTGGGGGATTAGGTTTTGACTAGTAAACGGTTTGAAAGGGATACCCTTTATATATTAAAGAGCTCAATAGTCGGTTGCACGGACATTACAATTATTATAATGTACCAAATAACCTGTTGGCATTATGGCGTTTTTATAGCCGGGAATTCGTTAAAAAATACTAAAGGAGGCTCGTTATGGTATACGAAACCATCATTGCAGAAACCCTTGATGGCCATGTGGCCGGTGTGACCCTGAACCGCCCCGAGGCGATGAATACCTTTTCCAGTCAGATGGCGGAAGAACTGTATGATGCACTTAAAGGATTTGACGCAGACCCTGATGTCAGGGTCATTCTTATCAAAGGCGCAGGCCGGGCATTTTGTGCAGGTATTGATGTCAATGAGCTCAAAGGCAAAACAACGAATCAATATCGTGAATGGATTGAGAAAATGGAAGCCCCGCTGGTGCTGATATCTAAAATCCAAACACCGGTGATGACCCAGGTTCACGGCGCAGCGGCAGCCAACGGCATGGGGCTTGTGGCGGCATCGGATCTGGCCATTGCCGCCGATAACGTAAAAATGGGGCTGACCGCAATCAATGTGGGCTTAAACTGCGTGGGACCGGTGATTCCGGTGGCCCGCTGTGTTGGACAAAAAAAGGCACTGGAACTGCTGCTTTACGGGGATTTGATCAAGGCAGACCAGGCATTGGAATTAGGGCTTATCAACCGGGTGGTCTCCCGGGATGATTTGGATGAGGTAGCCCTTGCCTGGGCCCGGGATTTGGCAAAAAAGAGTCCGTTGGCTGTAAAAATCGCCAAGTCAGCGTTTTATGCGTCCCGGGATATGCCCTATGAAGCCCAGTTCGCTTACATGAACGAAGCTTTTGCCAGATTATGCGATACCAGTGATGCTAAGGAAGGGGTGGCGGCTTTTTTTGAAAAGCGTCCGCCGGTATGGCAGGAGAAATAAACCAATACACAAAGGTAAAGATATTTAATGATTCATTGGATTCAAGCCTTGCTTCGCGCCGGTTACCAGAGCCGGGGGGTGACCCTTGTTTTTGCATATATGATACTTTTGATTGCCTCCACCGGACTCATCTGCATTGCAGAACCAGCCAACAGCGCCCTGAGCCATCCGGGCCAAGCCCTGTGGTGGAGCATCGTCACCTCAACCACGGTGGGGTACGGGGACATATACCCCACCTCATCATGGGGGAAAGTCATTGCCGCAGCTCTTCCCATGTTCATGGGGATTGGTCTTGGGGCGGCCTTTATTACCCATATTGCCTCAGTTTTGATCGAAAGGAGAGACAGAAACATGCACGGGGAAACGCCGTATAAAGGCTCAGGCCATATTCTGCTTGTGGGCCATACCAAGGAAACTGAATATCTTGTGGAACAGATTCGGGCAGATGAAACATACCAGGACAAGGATATCGTGGTCCTGGCCAACCAGCCCCGGCACCCGTTCCCGGAACAGCCCCACACCTATTTTGTCAAAGGGCGGCTTGATACGATTCCGGCCATGACCCGCGCAGGGGCGGCGAATGCAGAGCGAATTATCATCCATACAGGCACTGATGAACTCTCCCTTTTTGCCCTGATCAATGCCCTGAATATGAAAAACGAAATTTGTGAAATTACGGTAAGGTGTTTATCCACCCAAAGCCTTCCAACCTTTTCATCGGTGCCCGGGGAGTTTGAAACTGTTATGCAGATGACCGTGGAGATGATGGTCCAGGCCATGCAGGACAAGGTCCACCTGCCTCTTCAGATTCTGTTGAAAAATGACGAAGGCGAAGAAATTTATTATGTAAGAACCTCCCGGATCAAACAGGACATGACATGGTGGTCGCTCCATTTTTTTTTAATGGAAAAATATAAATTTTTAAGCTTTGCGCTTCAGTTGCCGGACGGTAGCATAAAAATTAATCCAGCCCAGGATGAACCGGTGACTGAAGACTGCGGGATCTGGCTCATTGCCGCAACCCGGCCCCTGCATATCCAATGGCCGGGGTAGGGGCCGGAATATTGATACTTAGTTGTACTCTTAATTTTGCTCTTGCTCTTAATCTTGCTCCAAATTATTTTTGCACGAGCACGAGCACGAGCACGAGCACGAGCACGAGCACGAGCACGAGCAATCAATTGATTCGGTTACGGCAGGCAGGCTATCAGCGGCGATACAAGACAGGAAATAGAAGAACACCTGATGCCATGACAATGCTTCCGCAGGGAAACGCATAGGAAAGGCTGTAAAAATCCATGGCCAGGCCGGCCATGACCGAACCGGTGAACATGCCAAGGGAGTGGGCGGAAGTTAAAATGGCCATCACGGATCCATGGGCCTGCCTCTGCTCGCCCTTAACCACGGCAAGGGCTGTCAGGGCCGGCATGGAAATTCCCCCGCCCAGCCCGAAGATAGAGACGCCTGCAAACAGATCTATAAATGAAGTGGCCCAGAACGGGTATAAAATACCTGCGGCCGACAACATGCCGCCGACAACCACCATGATTTTTCTGTTCCACCGGTCCGCAGCATAGCCCATAGGCACTTGCAAGGCACCGGATACAAACACCCCGGCGCTTACAAGCAATCCGATTTTTCCACCGGCCAGGCCAAAGGTCTTGCCGGCATACAGGGGCATGAAACACCAGACAATGCCGATGCAGGCCGTATAGGCATACCTGAAAACCACCAGGCCGGCCAGTTCCCGGTCCCGGATTACCACGGCCAGGGAGGCAGGGGATCGTTTATTGATGTGGATCTGCTCTTGGGACAAAGGCGGCAGAAAGATAAGACAGAAGACTGCACCTAAAGCAGACAGTACGGACATACAGTAGAATGCCGCGTTTAAAGACCAGGTCTGCTGTATCACCCCCCCCATCACCGGCCCCAACGACAGACTTAAAAACATGGATAGGCTGAACAGCCCCATGGCATATCCTTCGGTGCCGTCATGACAGATTTCCCCCACATAGGCCTGGACCACGGGCATGATCATGGCAGAGCCTGCGCCCTGGATAAAACGGATGGCGATAAGTCCTTCTACGTTGGCGGTCTGGACAAAGGCAATGGCCACCATCATGTAAGTCAAAAGTCCTGCCAGGATAAAGGGTTTACGCCCCTTTTTATCCGAAAGGCTGCCAAACCAGGGCAGAAAAAACGCCCGGGAAATGGAAAAGGCCCCGAAGATCATGGCCACGTAAATGCCTGCGGCCCCAAGATCATGGGCATAGATGGGCAGCAGGGGGACCACAATGCCCACCCCGCTAACCGTAATAAAAATAATAAAAAAAAGGGTGACAAACACCTTTTTGTGGTCCGAAGGGATGGCCCGGCACCCACGGTGCAGAATCCGTGCAGCAGCCTGGGATACGGGTTCGCGTAGGCCCAAAAAAAAATCCATGTTAAAAAGTCAGCGCCTTATGTCCTAATCCAGGCATTCCCGGACCTGATCAATGAACCGGCTGGGGGTGGCAAAATCGCCTTTGCGGTAGTTGACGTGGCTTAGGTACAAAAACCGCTCGGCCCGGGTCATGGCAACATACATGAGCCTTCGTTCCTCGGATAGCGCTGTATCCCCCTCGTCAATTGAGCGCCAGTGGGGAAACAGCCCCTCTTCACACCCGGCGATGAACACCACGTCAAACTCCAGCCCCTTGGCCGAATGAATGGTGAGCAGGCCGACCCCGTTTTCATCCTGGTCGTCCTCGTCTTTGTCCTCCCGGATCAGGGCGGCTTCTTCCAGGTATTCCAACATGGTGTCCTTGGTGCGGGCCGTGTGGATCAACTGTTCAATATTCTCTTTTTTGGAAATGAATTCCCCATCGCTTTTTGTTTTGTTTTTCAGGAAGTCTATATACCCGGTGCGGTCAATCACGGTCTCCATGGCCATGGCCGGGGCCATGTCATGGATGGTGTCCAGGATATCCAGGGCTTCAGACATATTTTCATGGACCTTTTTGGTCACAAGCCGGTCCCGGACCATGATCCGGGCGGCGCCCTGAAGACTGCCGCCCTGGGTACGCAGGTCGGCCAGCTTCTTAATCATGGCCGGCCCGATCCCCCGCTTGGGCGTATTGATAATCCGCTCAAAGGAGAGATCATCATTGGGGAAATAAGAGGCACTTAAATAGGAGTTGATGTCCAGCACTTCCATGCGTTCAAAAAATCCCTGGGAGCCCATGAGACGGTAAGGTATGCGGAAGGCCCGGAACGTCTTTTCAAAGGGCAGGGAGCAGAATTTGGTCCGGTAGACCACGGCCATCCTGTCAAAGGGAATGCCCTGCCCCTGTTTATTAAGATTCAGGATACGCCTGGCAGCCCATTCGGCTTCATGGGCATCGGACATGAATTCATAGATCTCCAGCACCCCGCCTCTTTTCTGTGAGAAACAGCGTTTTTCCATTTTGTCGGGGTTGTAGTCAATGAGATCATTGGCTGCCTGGACAATTTCGTCGGCAGACCTGTAATTTTCCTCCAGCCTGAAAATTTTTGCATCTTCATATTTTTGTGCAAACCGTAAAAAATGGTTTACGTTGGAACCCCGGAATCCATATACGGCCTGCCAGTCATCCCCAACACAGAACAGGTTGCGGTGCTCGCCTAACAGAAGCGAGGTCAGTTCCTCCTGCAGGTTGTTGGTGTCCTGGTACTCATCCACCAGGATATAGGAAAAAAGATTCCGGTAAAAATTTCGGACATCTTCATTGTCCCGGAGCAGGTCCCGGGTCTTGAGCAGGATATTGTCAAAATCAACACAGTTCATCTGGGCCAGGCGTTCTTCAAACTGGTCAAAAATATCGGCCATTCGAATGTTGAGAAATCCTGGTTTGCGATCAAAATATTTGGCAGGATTTCCGTCGTTTTTGGCCCGGGAAATGGATGAAAGAATCCGGCGTGCGTATTTTTTGTCAATATTGTTTTTTACGCACAGCTCTTTTACCAGCTTGTCCTGCTGGTATACGCTGAATACCTGTAAAGGCGGGGTATATCCCATGATCCGACAATGCTGTTTCAAGATCATCAGACAGGCGGAATGATAGGTTCTCACCCATTCAAAGCGCATCTGGTGAAGACCGGTCATTTCCATAAGCCGGGTCTTCATTTCCTGGGCTGCCTTATTGGTGAAGGTGATGGCCAGAATGCGTTCCGGGGCATGGCCCGTGGCAATGAGGTGGGAAAATTTAGCGGTCAGCGTTCTTGTTTTACCGGAACCGGCTCCCGCAACCACGAGGGCCGGGGAGCCGGTATGATCAACAGCGTCCTGCTGGGGCTGGGAAAGTTGCATAAATCTTAATTACGTGTCCTCAATGATTTTTTTCAAATCTGTTTCAATTTCGGTTCTAATTTCTTCCAGACGGGACTCGGTCAGGGCCTCAAAGCGAAGCACCAGTGCCGGCTGGGTATTGGAGGCCCGTACAAGGCCCCATCCGTCCTCATAGATGGCCCGCATCCCGTCAATGTCAATAACCTTCTGCCGGGACTTATATAATTCAACGATCTTTTCCACAACCCTGAATTTTACATCATCAGGACAATCCACACGAATTTCAGGCGTGGTAAAGGTTTTGGGCAGGTCTTTAATTAATTCATCCACACCAAGGCCGGTGTTGTCCATAATTTCCAGAAGCCGGCAGGACGCATACAGGGCATCGTCATATCCGTAGTAACGGTCCTTGAAAAACATGTGCCCGCTCATTTCTCCAGCCAGAGCCGCATCCTCTTCCTTCATTTTCTTTTTGATCAGGGAGTGGCCTGTGCGCCACATGATTGGATTGCCGCCCATCTTTGCGATTTGATCATACATAACCATGGAGCACTTGACCTCGGAGATAAAGGTGGCACCGGGATGGCGGGACAAAATTTCTTTGGCATAAATAATCATGAGCTGGTCCCCGTAAATGAGGTTGCCGTACTTGTCCACCACACCGATGCGGTCGGCATCCCCGTCATAGCCGATGCCAAGGTCAAGGTTGTTTTTTTTCACCAGGGCAATGAGATCCGTCATGTTTTTTTTCTGGGTGGGATCGGCCTCATGGTTGGGAAAGGTGCCGTCCGGGTCGCAGTAAATATCATGGACTTCGCAGCCCAGTCCCTGCAGCACGGGTAAGGCAGTTATACCACCGGTGCCGTTGCCCGCATCAATGCCGACCCGGATCGTATTTTTCAGTGTGATGTTTTCCTGGATCATGGCAATGTATGGAGAAATTACATCAGCTTGGGTTACGGTGCCCTGGCCCTGGGTATAGGCCTTGTCTTCGATGATTTTGCGGATATCCTGCAATCCGTGGCTGTGAATGGAATCCAGCCCGCTCATCAGCTTGAATCCGTTGTATTCCGGCGGATTGTGGCTGGCCGTAATCATGGTCCCGCCTTCAAGGTTGAGTTGGTGAATGGAAAAATAGAGAACCGGGGTAGGGCAGACACCGATGTCCACGACATCACATCCAGCGGTTAACACCCCGTCTATAAATGCCTTTGAATAGGCTTCAGACGTGATGCGACAGTCCCGGCCAACAGATACTTTTTTGCGGCCCTGTCCCATAAGCAGTGATCCATATGCCTTTCCCACGGCATTGGCGTCCTGTTCGGAAATTTCTTCCCCTGCAATACCGCGGATGTCATATTCCCTGAATATTCCAGGATGCATAGTTACCTCCTCTATAGAAAATTTGAAAAAAGTGCCAGAATTCCAGCCAACCAGCAATAGGGTGCAAACAGATGAAACTTTCCGATATTCACCAGTCTCAATAAGAGTTTTAATGCTGCCAGCCCAACGATGAATGAAGCGATTGTACCACAAATGGTAGCAGGGTCAATGTAGCTTTGGGATTCCATCATGTCTTTTAAGCTGATTACCTGGGCGCCGAGAATCGCAGGGATGGATAAAAGAAATGAGAACCGGGCAGATGTCATTCTGTCCAAACCAGTGAAAAGTCCAACGGCAATGGTGGTGCCGGACCGGGAAATGCCGGGAATAACGGCAAAACCCTGGGAAATGCCGATGATAACCGCCTTTAAAGGAGTTAAGTGTTCTCCTTTTTTAATCCTATAGCAATGTCTGGACATCCACAAAAGGCATCCTGTTACCATAAGCATGGCACCCACCAGTAAAGATGAGGTAAATAAAATGTGCTCATACTGTTTCAAAACCAATCCGATAATTGCCGTGGGCACTGAGCCGATAATAATGGCGGCAGCCAGGGTCAAATTCCTTTCATGCCCTGACGCATTCCGGGTTCGGGCGTAGTATACCAGGCTTTTTAAAATATCCAGGATATCTTTAAAATATACAATAAACACCGCGCCCAGGGTTCCCAAATGTACTGATGCGTCAAAAACAAGGCCATATTCAGTAATATTGAAATAGATCTGGCCCAGGACCAGATGGCCGGAACTGCTTACCGGCAGGAACTCTGTAAGCCCCTGAAGGATACCTAATATTATACCCTGATAGATCTCCATAATTTTATCCAGACTTGAATGTTGTAGTGAAAATTTGAACGTTATGGACCAAGCTTGGGACATATATAATTGTTTGCCTCAAATTGCAAGGTTTCAAAAGCGTCCCCATTTGAACGAATATGTAAAAGAACAGTTGATTTCGTTTATTTTCTTTTGTAGAATATTCTAAATTCTTTGTACGGCACTCATCAATTTTACAAGAAGTTAATACTAATTTTGAAAAAAAGGAGATCAGATGAAAAAGAAAAGTTTCATGAAAGCCCTTTTGGCCATTACTGCGGTCCTTTTCCTGTTCGGTTGTGCGGCTAAGGAACCTGCCGGACTTCCCTCGTTTTCCGCTAAACAGTTTGATGCGTCCATGTATCAGTCCAAAGTAGATAACTTTGTTATTATTCTGGATGCCTCCAGTTCCATGGACGAGGACTTTATGGGTAACCCCAAATTTATGATTGGCAAAGCGATTGCAGAACGTATGAACATGACCATTCCTGAACTCGGACAGACTGCGGGTTTAAGAACCTTTGGGCATGCAGATTCCATATCCAAAAATGAAACCGAACTGTTTTACGGCATGGAGAGGTATAACTCTGCTGCCCTGGCTGAAAAACTCGGTGCCATTTCAGAAGCCGGCGGCTACAGCGCTTTTGGTTCAGCCATGGCCGCCATGGGGACTGATCTTGAAAGTCTTCCCGGAAAAACTGCAGTTATTATCATTTCCGACGGCTTGGACATGGGGCCCGACACAGCACAGGCTCAGGCCGTTAAAGAACAGTATGGCGATGCCATCTGCTTTTACCCCATCCAGGTGGCCAATGCTGAAGAAGGGACTGCATTCCTTTCTGAGATTGCAAGTATTGGCGGTTGCGCAGATTTGATAAATGCCGATGAGCTTATGGATGCCGGTGCAATGGCCGCTTTTGTTGAAAAGATACTTTTAGAAGATGCCCCCCCTGCCCCTGCCCCTGTCGTCGCTGCTCCCATGGATAGCGACGGTGACGGCGTACTTGATCCGGATGACCAGTGCCCCGGAACGCCGGCAGGTGCAAAAGTTAATGCAGTTGGCTGTTGGATTCTTGATCATATATTGTTTGATTTTGACAAAGACGAAATCAAACCTGGAGCGTTTGAACGGCTTGATGCCATTGCTGCAATTTTGGAAAAAAATCCTGCAATGAGTGCTGAAATCCAGGGCCACACTGATAATATAGGTACTAAGGAATACAACATGGACCTGTCCCAGAGACGTGCGAATGCCGTTGCCAAATACCTGGAAGACAAAGGTATTGCCCGCGACCGTCTGGCCGCCACAGGCTTTGGTTTTGACAAACCGGTTGCCCTGAACAGCACAGACTATGGCCGCTCCCTGAACAGAAGGGTTGAAATTAATCCCTACTAAACCTAAATTCAGCATTTAAACGCAGTACAGTAGTTAAATAAACAAAGAAATCCCTGCCGGACATTGGTTCGGCAGGGATTTTTTTGTTTGGTAAAAATTAAGATTATATATAGTGCCTAAATGGAACTTCGTGTTTTGATACAAATATATTTTTCTGGTGGGCTTCAAATTCTTCCAGCGCCTTGATGGACATGGTGGCAAAAGGAATCGCTTCCAGTCGCCGCAATCCGATCTCATCGCCGGTCAGTTCACAATATCCGAAACTGCCGTCGTCAATACGCGCTAACGCACGATCCACCTGTACGACCATATCTGAATGACGCTCAAAACTTTTTACCTCCAGCGCCAGATCCATATATGCGTTGCTCCGGTCAAGGAGATCGGCCTGGGTTGCTTCAAGGGTTTTAATTTTTTTTATGGATTTAGAAATTTTGTTGCGCAGTTTATTTTTTCGCTGCATCAGTTTGTCCTTAAAATAGGCGAGCTGCCCTTCACTCATGTAGGGCTCGTTTTCCAAATTACAATATTCGTTTGTAGATAGTTGCGAAACCTGTGTCATTTTCTGTATTTGCCTCCATGACAAAAGAATTTAAGAAAAATACAGGAAACTATTTACCAGGTAAGAGTTAAAAAGAAATTATAACCTGGTTAGATTATTATTTTCGTGCTCGTGAACGTAAACGTAAACGGAATAAAAATTCATAACTACGTTTACGTTCACGAGCACGAGCACGCAATAAAGAGTATTGGAGGTTTACCTTACTCTTTCCAAGGCCTTAAACAGACCGAAACAATTCTTCTCCGGTTCTTTCTACCCCGTACCCCCCTAACGCCATGACCCGCTGTTTAAATCCAGCAGACTGAATCGCACAAAGAAGGGCCTGGATTTTTGGCAGATGATAATAAATTTCAGGGATGACCAGGTCGTAGGATTCAGTGACAACAGGCAGAAAATCCAACTTCAGGGCCAGGGCCGCAGCCTTGATGCCAAGTCCGGCCCCGGCCCGGCCTGATAATACGGCCACAGCCACAGACATGTGGGTGTATTCCTCATTTTCATAACCTGGGACATCTGCCGCAGACAGACCATTTTCCTTTAAGCTGAAATCAAATAAAATCCGGGTGCCGGAGCCTGGCTGGCGATTAATAAAAGCTAATTTTTTTTCAACAATATCAGAAAGTCCTTGTACCTTGTCCGGGTTGCCTTTGGGCAGAATCAGTCCCTGCTGGCGCATCACGAGATTGACCAGGCGCACAGGCACATCAGGCAGGTACTTTTTAATGTATGAAATATTGTAGGTGCCGTCATCGGGGTCCAGAAGATGGCATCCGGCCATGTGGCAGCCCCCTTTTTTTATGGCCATCAGGCCGCCCATACTTCCCACATGGCTGGAGGAGATTCCCATACCCGGATGTTCAAGCCGGATTTGATCTGCCAGGAGGTCAAGGGTATTGTCATGGGAACCTGTGATCACCACCGTATTTTCAATGGATTCCAGGGAGCGAAGCAGGTGTGCCTTCACTTTTTCACCGGCCTGGATGCCCTCCACATGCTGGGGAATTCGTATGATGCCGTCGGCTTCGGTCAGGGTGGTGATATTGCCTGACCCCCGGGGTAGCTGCGAAGACATGAGTCGGCCGTCCACGGAACCGATTTTTACCCTTAAAAATTCCTCCTGGCCAAGTTTTGACGCTACTTTCCTGACCGGAGTGACCTCCACGACCTCTTGTTTTAAAGGGGGCAGATGCTGCATGGCCAGCAATAGAGGCCCTGCAAACATTTCAAAGGCAACAATGGCGGAGACCGGGTAGCCGGGAATTCCGAAAACCGGGGTATCCCCAATCCCACCGAACATCAAGGGCTTACCCGGCATCATAGTTACTCCGTGGACGTAAATCCGGCCTAAATTTTCAATTGCCGGTTTTGAATAATCCTTAGACCCGGCAGAGGATCCGCCCAGAATCATGACCATGTCATATCCCTGGTCTACCCCATTAGACACGGCAGTCTGAATGGTTTTAAGATCATCTTCAAGCATGGGATTGATCGTGGCATCTGCTCCGTGGTCGGCGCACAGGGCAGTCAATACAGTGGCGTTGGATTCCACCACATCACCGGATTCCATGGTTTCAGGGGCCACATCCTGCCAGCGTTTAAGTTCCGATCCCGTTGGAATAATTAAAACCCTGGGCCTTTTTCTCACCGACACCTTGAACACTCCGCCGGACAAAAGTGCGCCCATGGCATACGCATTGATTTTGTGGTCCCTGGGAAACAGCAGCTGGGTGGCCACGATATCTTCACCCATTTTGCGGACATGCTGCCAGGGAAACGCGGGTGCCTCAATTTCAATGGTGCTTTCATCCAGGATATTGAGGTTTTCAATCATGATGACGGCATTGGTGCCCTCGGGGAGCATATGTCCGGTATTCACCCAGAAAGCGGTTTCTCCAATAGTCAAAGACGTTGGGGCCTCATCATTTGCCCCAAAGGTGGATTTGGCATACACCGCCACACCATCCATGGCGGCAGCATGAAAATTGGGCGAAGAGATGGCTGCCACAGCAGGTGCCGCCAAAACCCTGTTTCGGGCCTGCACCACATCCAGGGTCTGTACACCTGTTTCCAGGTGACCGAAATTTTCAAACAGACAATCCTTAGCCTGCTGTATTCCCACCATATTCAAATAAACATTGCGTTTAGTTTTCATACGGCCCTTTCTATTTTAAAAGAATAATATCCACCATGCTGCCTTTTTCCAGGCCTTCCACATGCTCACCGATTTCAAGCAGCCCGTCAGCCTGGACCATGGTCCGGATCAACCCTGACTTGCCAAGAATGGGGCGAGCCACAAGGTCATGATCTTCCTGTTCCAGAATCACCCGCACAAAATCCCGCCTGCCTTGGGAAGATGCCAGGTTCCGGGACAAACGGGCCGATATTTTTACTGGGACAACCGGCCGGGACAAGCCCCTTAGCCGGTGGAGAAAGGCTGTCACCACCACTTGGAATACCACCATGGCTGAAACCACCTGGCCGGGCAGCCCCCATACAGGGATGTGGCCGGATTTCGCCAGGATGGTGGGTTTGCCCGGGCTTACGGAAATACCGTGGACCAGAATGTCCGTATCCGGCAGGGCTGACAGCACCTCAACCGTATAATCCCTTGTGCCCACGGAAGAACCGCCTGAAAGCAGCACCATGTCCGTGTGGGCCAACGCTTTTTTACACATTGATTTCAACGCCTTGGGATCATCTCTTACGATGCCGTACCGCACAGGCTCTCCGCCTGCCTGGGTCACCAGGGCAGACAAAGAATA
This sequence comes from uncultured Desulfobacter sp., assembly GCF_963666695.1. GTDB lineage: Bacteria > Desulfobacterota > Desulfobacteria > Desulfobacterales > Desulfobacteraceae > Desulfobacter. The sequence goes on along the minus strand of NZ_OY762947.1, from coordinate 2,816,346 downwards.
GGAATTAATATCGCGTACCATGCCGGGTTCAGGTGTTTTCTCCACAGGAATCACTTCATCCCCGGTGGAGATGATTCCCACCCTGGGCACCTGATATGCCTGGATTCGGGTGTGCCCCAACCCCGCAGCCAGACCGATTTCCTGGGGCCGCATCAGGCGGCCTTTTTCGATTACGGTCTGCCCCGTTGCAAAATCCTCGGTTTCATCCATAACATGCTGCAGCGGGGCCACGGATTTATAGATTTCAATGGACTGTTCGTCCACAGCCTCGGTGTGCTCCACCATGACAACCGCGTCTGCACCGGCAGGCAGCATGCCGCCGGTGGAGATCCGGGCGGCTTCCCCCGGTGACAGTTCAAAGTCCGGAATATCCCCCATGGCAATGGCGCCTTTAAGGTTCAGCCATGCAGGCCCGGATTCCGATGCCCCAAAGGTAGACGCGGCATTCACCGCATATCCATCCATACAGGAGCGCCTGAATCCGGGTAAATTTTCTCCGGAAATCAGATCCTTTGCAAGGACCCTTGAAAAGGCATCACGGGTGTACACCTCCTCTATGCCCACAGGGGAAAAAAGCTGTGTCATCCCCAGAACCTCGTCTAAGGATTTTACCTTGAAAAAACCGGTCATTTTAAAACGTCTTTTAAACGCGCCATGGCCTTGGCTACATTTTCAGGGCTGTTAAACGCAGAAATTCTTATGGATTGCGCGCCACACCGGCCAAAGCCCCCCCCGGGGGTACAGACCACGCCTGCCTTGTCCAGCAGCAGGTCAAAAAACTCCCAGGAATCCCGACCATTGCCGTCGATCCAGATGTATGGCGAATTATCACCCCCCACATGGTCAAATCCAAGATCTGTCATGGTCTGGCGAATCACCCCGGCATTGGCCAGGTAATAGTCGATATTTGCTTTAATCTGGGCCTGTCCCTCAGGGCTGTAGACCGCCTCGGCTGCCTTTTGCACCGGATAAGAGACGCCGTTGAATTTGGTGGACTGCCGACGGTTCCACATGTCATGCAAGGAGACCTTGGAGCCGTCGGCCGTATAGATCATGCATGCCTTGGGCACCACCGTAAATCCGCAGCGGGTACCTGTGAAACCGGCTGTCTTGGAAAGGCTTCTGAATTCCACGGCCACCTCTTTGGCTCCGGGGATTTCATAAATGCTTCTGGGAAGATCCTCATCCCGGATAAAGGCTTCATAGGCGGCATCAAACAGAATCAGGGCTTTATTGTCCCGGGCATAGTCTACCCAGGCGGCAAGCTGATCCTTGGTGGCAGTGGACCCTGTAGGATTGTTGGGGAAACAAAGATAGATCAGATCCACGGGCGAGTCGGGCAGATCAGGCATAAACCCGTTTTCTTTCAGGCAATCCATGTAAACAATGCCCTGGTAACGCCCGTCCTTGAACTCACCGGTTCTTCCGGCCATGACATTGGTATCTAAGTACACTGGATACACCGGGTCCGGAATGGCAATGGTAATATCGTTGGAAAACAGCTCCTGGAAATTGCCCGTATCGCATTTGGCGCCGTCGGATACAAAAATTTCATCCGCATCAATATCCGCTCCTTTGGACTGGAAATCACCGGCGGCAATGGCCTGCCTTAAAAATAGATATCCCTGCTCAGGACCATATCCTCTGAATGTGGCATCATTGGCCATTTCATCTACGCCTGTTTTAAATCCTTGAACAACCGCAGGGGGCAGCGGCAGGGTAACATCACCGATGCCAAGGCGGATCACCTCCTTGTCGGGATTGTTGTCCTGGTATACTTGAACCCGTTTGGCGATGTCTGCAAATAAATATGAGGCATTAAGTTTGTTGTAATTTTCATTGGCTGTAATCACGCGTAAATTCCTTATTTCGTTATTGGCGGTTCCAGTTGTTAGCCAGCGGTTTGCCGGACAGAATTTGTGTTTATCAATTTGTGCTCACCTAAGACAATATTATGGGTTAATTTTAATGTAAATGAAAACATCGTATCTGTTTTTATTTTTCAGCCGGTGACGATTTTGGGGGCCTTGATCATTATTTAGTCCAGTATTGGGTAGGGGCGGATTCCATATCCGCCCCGAACAGGGCAGACATGGAATCCGCCCCTACAGTTTAGACCAAAGAATGATCAAGGCTTTTTTTAAAAAATAATCAACCATTCTTGGCCCTAATGTCATGCAAAAAAAATGCACAATAATAAAATTTTTGCATGTTTGTATTTTACCAACGGCAAAATTTTTGCATATTTGTATTTCATGGAATATAAACGTGGTCCTATGGATAAAATCTAATTTTTCACATATTTATTTGATGTCAGGGGTATTACTACATGTCACCTGCCCAGCCACAATCATCCCTGTTAGGAAAATAAAGATTGACAGTCTTATTAAGTGCTTTTAATATTTGGGTTTTGAAATTTTGACCCGCAGTCTTTTGACTGCTTAAAGATAAAGACCATAAGGAGTTGAAAAATATGTGTCGTCTGTTTGCACTTACTAGCAAGGAGCCTCAGTCGCCCATGCTGGCCATCAAAGCCCTTGACGTAATGAAGGAAGGGCATGACGGCTCCGGCGTTGGGCTTTTGCTCCAAGACCTTGGTGGCACCTTTGAAGATATGAAAGATGCCCCGATCCTGTCGGGAATCTTTACTGAAGAAGGCATCCGCCGTCTGGACCTTTTTATGATGGACCTTGGCTTTATGACCAAGCATAAAGTCTCTTTGAAACCACCTAAATACACGGTCGAAGGTATTCCCAGACGACAGATTTATTTGATCAGGGCCTATGAACTGCCGGACGGCTGGGATGACCTGTCCCAGGAGGAGCTGGCCACAAGACTTCTGGATGTACGGCTTAAGATACGGGAGATGGGTGAAGAGAAAAATGACATGATCGTATTTTCCTTCTGGCCGGACACCATCATGATCAAGGAGATCGGGGATCCCATGAAGCTGGGAGAATATCTGGGCCTTGACAGGAAAGAACTTGAAGCACGGATTATCATGGCCCAGGGGCGGCAAAACACAAATTACGCCATCAACCTGTATGCCTGCCATCCGTTTTTTATCAAAGGTTACTGCACCATGACCAATGGTGAAAATACGGCGTTTATCCCCATCAAGGATTTTCTTTCCTCAAGGGATATCCCCGGTTATACAGGATATCAATCCGATTCCGAGGTGTTTGCACACATCCTTCACTTTTCCATGGAAGAACTGGGTTTAGGTATTGACGGTTATAAACATGTGATCACGCCGCTTCAGCGTGATGCCCTTGAAAAGCATCCCAATTTTGAATTTCTGGATCATTTGAAAAAGACCTGTCGTCCCTTAATTATTGACGGCCCTAATATGGTCATCGGCACCCTGCCGGATCACTCCATGTTCATGGTTCAGGACCGCAAGAAATTGCGCCCCGGTGTGGTGGGAGGCAAGCCGGGTATGTTTGCTTTTTCATCCGAGATCTGCGGACTGGACGCCGTCATCCCTGACCGGGATAAAACCACGGACTTTCAACCCATGCATCTTGATACAGTCACTGTCAGCCCTGAGCGCCAGGAGGTAAATATATGTCGTCAAACAGAAGCCTTGAACCTTCCTCTTTAAGTTTGAATGATCTGCCTTGGCAGATCGAATATAATAATGATCGGTGTACCCTGTGCGGCCAATGCACGGCTGTGTGCCCGGTCCATGCCATTGCCCTTCATCCGTTCCAGAAGCGGGCAATAAAAACATCTGTGAACCAACGTGTCGAAAACAGTAATTCGTATGACACCTTTTATGGCATTCGGCAGGACACCCGGGTTGAAAACGCCTGCATCGGTTGCGCCATGTGTACCATGGTCTGTCCCAATGATGCCATCCGGCCCAGGAAAAATCCGGGCCTGGACAGGATGAAATTCCACATCAACCAGCATGGCATTCCCAGGCGCAGGGGCGGCAGACGTAACGATTCGGGGTCCATACTTGACAGAATCAAGTTTACCAGAATTTCCATGCTCACGGACCCGGCCCTGGATGCCGGCCGCCATGAATTTGAGATGCGCACCCTTCTTGGCCGGGTACTTCCTCCTCGGGAAAATATGAAACAACTGCGGGAAAAGGGCTGGATTCCACCGGTCAGGGAGATTTATCCTTTGATCATCGGTGGTATGTCCTTTGGCGCACTGTCCCCGACCATGTGGGAAGGCTTGCAGATGGGGGTTGCCTACCTGAACGAAGAGATGGGCATGCCCGTTCGCATTTGTACCGGTGAAGGTGGTTGTCCGCCGCGGTTGCTGCGTTCCCGTTTTTTAAAATATGTAATCCTGCAGATTGCTTCCGGTTATTTTGGCTGGGATGAGATTATTCACGCCATCCCGCATATGAAGGAAGATCCCTGCGCCATTGAGATCAAATATGGTCAGGGTGCAAAACCCGGTGACGGCGGTCTTTTGATGTGGCATAAAGTCAATAAGCTGATTGCCGCCATCCGGGGCGTGCCCCAGGGCGTCAGCCTGCCCAGTCCCCCGACCCATCAGACCCAGTACTCCATTGAAGAGTCCGTGGCTAAGATGATTCTGTCCATGTCCATGGCATGGGGGTTCAGGGTGCCGGTATATCCAAAAATTTCCGCCTCGTCCACCTCCCTTGCGGTGATGAATAACCTGACACGTAACGAATATGCGGCAGGGCTCGCCATTGACGGCGAAGATGGGGGCACAGGCGCTGCATACGCTGTTTCCATGGATCACATGGGGCACCCAATCGCCAGCTGTGTCCGGGACAACTACCTGAATCTGACAGCCATCGGCAAACAAAATGAAGTCCCCATCTTTGCCGGGGGGGGGATTGGTAAAAACGGCAACATTGCCGCCAATGCAGCAGCCTTGATCATGTTGGGAGCATCCGGGGTTCAGATCGGAAAATATGTGATGCAGGCCGCAGCCGGTTGCGTAGGTACCGAAGAAGACCGGTGTAACGTATGCAACCTTGGTATTTGCCCCAAGGGCATCACGTCCCAGGATCCCAGGCTTTACCGCCGCCTTGACCCGGAAGATGTGGCCCAGCGCATAGTGGACATTTATGTTTCCTTTGACACGCAACTCAAAAAAATCGTAGCACCCCTGGGGCGTTCCACCTCCCTTCCCATCGGCATGTCCGATGCGCTGGGGATTGATGATAAGAATATTGCTGACCGCCTCAGTATCAAGTACGTGGTGTAAAGGAGGACGGGATATAATGAAAAGCGACTACATTTTTATAGCAGGTAAAAGAGACGAAAAACGGATCTCCTCGCGGGTACTTGAAGATACGATTCACCAGCATGTCAAGCGGGGCAACCGAAAGCTGGAAATTCAGGCCTTTGGCCAGCACGGCATTGGCGGACGACTCTGGGAGTCATACCCTGACAAGTTGGATATCCGTATTATTGGGCATTCCGGCCAGCGCACAGGCTCCCTTGGCACACCTAATACAAAAATAGAGATCATGGGTCCGGCCTCGGATGATATTGGCTGGCTCAATGCCGGTGCTGAAATCATTGTGCATGGATCTGCCTCCAACGGGGCCATGAATGGGGCCGCCCAGGGAAAGGTTTATGTGGGTGGTGCCATTGGTGCCCGGGGTATGACCATGACGAAGCGCAACCCCAGATTTGAGCCGCCCGAATTGTGGGTACTGGGGACGGCAGGGGATTACTTCGGTGAGTTCATGGCAGGCGGCATTGCCGTTATCTGCGGTTTGAACGCTGCTAATCCGGAGCAGGTTCTGGGTTACAGACCTCTGGTGGGCATGGTGGGCGGTAAGGTCTTTTTTCGTGGTGATGCCAAAACTTATTCCGACAAGGATGCCAAGGAAGTTGACATTGATGATCAGGAATGGGAATGGCTGAGCCAGGGCCTTAAAACCTTTCTTAAAAAAATTCAACAGCCCAAACTGATTAATGAACTGGGTGTGCGGAGAGACTGGCGGCTGTTTGAAGCCAAAAACCCTCAGGAAAAGAGCGAAGGGCCGGAGCGGAAATCCATGTCATGGTTCAGGGAACAGGTCTGGGATATGGAGCTTGGCCGCGGTGGTCTGATCGGAGATCTACAGGAAACGGAAAAAGGCACTGTGCCGGTTATTACCAAGGGTGAGTACAGAAGATATATTCCGGTCTGGGAGCACGGTAAATATATATCGCCCTGCCAGGCAGCCTGTCCCACCGGAATTCCGGTCCAGCAGCGTTGGGCCATGATCCGGACCGATAACATTGACGAAGCTATATCCATGGGGCTTGAGTATTCCCCGTTTCCGGCGACCGTGTGTGGTCACCTGTGCCCCAGTCCGTGTATGGCGTCCTGCACCCGGAACCTGTCATACATGGCTCCCATTAATGTTCGCCTTCTGGGCCAGGCTGCCCAGAATATCAAACCGCCAAAGCCGGCCAAAGAATCCGGTAAGAAAGTCGCCGTCATTGGCGGGGGCCCGGGTGGTCTTTCCGCGGCCTGGCAACTCACCATGAAGGGCCATACCGCTACGGTATTTGAAGCTGGACAGAACATTGCCGGAAAAATTTCCGCTCTGATTCCAGAATCAAGAATCCCTGCCGACACCCTGAATGCCGAAATAGACCGGATAAAGTCTTATATAAAGGATATAAGACTGGGAGAAAAAGTTGATGCGGAAAAGTTCAAAGAGATAAAAAAGAGCCATGACTATGTTGTGGTGGCAGCCGGGGGCAATAAACCCAGATCTCTTCCGATCAAAGGTGCCGAGCGGGCTCTTTTTGCCAATGATTTTCTTGAAAAGGCCAAGGCAAATAAGATAAAACCAGGCAAAAAAATCGTGATCATCGGTGCCGGTAATGTGGGCTGTGATGTGGCCACCGAAGCTCACCGCTTAGGTGCTGTTGATATAACCCTTATTGATGTTCAGAAACCGGCTGCATTCGGCAAGGAAAGAGAGGATGCCGAGAAATGCGGTGCTCAATTCCGTTGGCCGGTATTCACCAAAGAAATTAATTCCCAAGGAGTCAAACTTGAGAGTGGCGAATTACTGCCGGCTAATACGGTGGTGATCTCCATCGGAGACGTGCCTGATCTGTCCTTCATTGGTGAGGGGATTGAGCTTGAAAGAGGGTTTGTCAAGGTGGACGAAACCGGCCGGTCCTCGGATGAAAAGGTCTTTGCCATCGGGGATGCCGTTGGGCCGGGACTTATCACCAATGCCATCGGCGCAGGCCGACGGACAGCCATAGCCATTGATCAGCTGCTCAAAGGTCAGGCACCGGATTTGGGTAGCCTTGATCCCATGATTGATACCCAGCGTGTAAACCTGACCTATTATAACCCCAGACATGATGCCAATACCTTAGAAGCGTGCAGTGAGGACTGTGCGTCCTGCGGAAACTGCAAGGATTGCGGCATCTGCGTGGCAGTTTGCCCTGAAGGGGCCATTAGCCGGCAGGAAAAGGCAACCGGCTTTGAATATGTGGTGGATGAATCCAAATGCATTGGATGCGGATTCTGCAAAGGAGCCTGTCCCTGCGGTGTATGGGAGTTGATACCCAATACACCACTGGCGTAGAAACATACGGGCTTGATTCTATTGTAGGCCATTTTTCGTAGGGGCAATCCCTCTGTGGTTGCCCTCGTCAGGGCAGGCACGTTGGCCTGCCCCTACAGCGGCCGACGTTAGAACTAATCCCAAATATACATTAATTGGGGTCAACGCGTTGACCCCAATTGCTTAGTGTTTGAATGCAAAATCACCCATCTGCATATTCTCCCGCTTTTTAAAAAACCGACCCCTCGGTTAAATCATAGCTTAATTCAATATTATCCGCTTGGCAAAGTACTCTACCATACGGTTTAGTGTATCAACCTTTCCATAGTCCGCTTCGGGAACCTCGACCCCAAGTTGTTCATATAACGCAGTAAGAAGGTGTAGAAAATCATACGAGTCGATCTCTAAAGCGTTTTGCAGATTTTCATCCGATGGGATATCATCATATTCAAGATCGGGAGCGATTATTAGTATCTGCTTGATTATGGATGTTTTGATCTGTTCTTTGTTCATAGCAGCTCCTTGGGATTTTGTAAAATGCGGTTGAATTTATCAAGGAAAAGTGCCCCCGTACGGCCGTCCGTAGCTCTATGATCACCGGCTAACGTAGCCTTCATGACCTTTTGTACAGTAACTTTGTTCTCCTGCGCCCAAGGCGTATCGATAATTTTACCCAAGCCTATCAGCGCAACCTGAGGCGGATAGATGACGCCATAGACATTTTCCACACCAAGATCACCCAGATTTGTGATCGTAATGCTCTGCTGTGTCAGTTCTGCTCCGCGTAATTTGCCGGCTCTTGTGCGCATGATAAGATCATCCAGTGCCTGCATGGTCCGGCTCAAATTCATATCTTTTGCACCTAGTAAAGCCGGCGTGATCAGTCCTTTTTTACGAAGCGCAATGGCTATACCGGGGTGAATTTCTTTGCAAACTTGATGATGACCCTCTTGCCAGTACCCGTTTAGTTCCGGTACCTCTTTAAGTGCCAGCACGACTGCACGGATAACCATAGCTGCAGGTAAAATACGTTCCTTGATAGTAAGATTTTTATTTATCTCTTCCAGCCAAGACAGGGCAGGGCTCATATTTACCGAAGCAGAAAGGTAATAGTGTGGAATCTCGGCATTGGAAAGGCTCATCGCAGATGCTATAGCTTGGCGCATTTTATCTGCTGAGGGCGTTTTAAATTCGGTTTTGGCAGCTGATTCTATCTGGCTTAAGTGTATTTCTCCGTCACTTGTTTTGGCAAGATCAGCCAGATCAAGACCAAGCTCACGTGCTTTTCTACGTGCAGCAGGTGAGGCTTTGATACGCTGAGGTTGTGTAGGAGGTTGTGTAGTCTCTTTATATCTGTCCGGCTTGGTTTTTTCTAAAGGAATTTCTTCAGTCTGCTCTTGCGCGGCCGTTACTGACGATACTGTTATATTTTCTTCGTCTGAGCTTACTGATCGTATTAACGCAAGAGGCGTGCCTACGCTGCACTCGGTGCCAGGTTCAACCAAAATCTTTTCAATGATACCGTCTTGGAAAACCTCGATCTCAATGACAGCCTTGCTTGTCTCTATTTCGGCGATCACTTGGCCTTTCGTCACTCTATCGCCGACCTCGACCTTCCACTGTACTAATATGCCGGATTCCATATCTGCGCCAAGGCTGGGCATTAGAAATTCGCTCATGCTTCCTCCATGATCTGCCTTGCCATGGCAGCTATTTTTATAGGTTGGGGCAGTGCGGCATCTTCTAAATGTTTGGCATAAGGAAATGGAACTTCAGCGCTACAGACCCTTCCCATCGGTGCATCAAGTTCAAAAAAAGCCTGCTCGTTGATACGCGCCATGATCTCGGCAGAAATGCTGCCTGATTTCCATCCTTCATCGACTATCATTACACGGTGTGTCTTCTTTACGGAATTCATGATCGTTTCATCATCAAGGGGGCGCAAAGAGCGAAGGTCTATCACTTCGGCATCGATATCTTCTTTTTCCAATATCTGTGCGGCATCCAATGCTTTGAAAAGATTGATCCCGTATGCAAGGATCGTCAGGTCTTTGCCCGGGCGTTTGACAACTGCTTTTTTGATGGGCAGAGGCTTGGCATTTGTATCAAGAGTTCCCTGCGAGTTATAAAGCAGGGAGTTCTCAAAGATAAGTACCGGGTCAGGATCGTTAAGTGCCGATTCTATCATACTGTAGGCATCTTGTACCGTTGCAGGCGTTAGGACTTTAAGTCCCGGGATATGCGCATACCAGCCTTCCAAAGAGTGAGAGTGCTGGGCTGCAAGCTGCTTTCCGCCGCCTGTTGACATACGGATAACCAAAGGAACGTTGAACTGCCCGCCTGACATATGCAGCAGTGTTGCGGCGTTGTTCATGATTTGATCTATGGCCAATAGGCTGAAATTTACCGTCATAATCTCTACGATCGGCCTCATCCCGTTCATTGCCGCACCGATACCCGCGCCCGTAAATGCCGATTCGCACAGGGGAGTATCAATAATACGCTCTTTGCCGAACTCTTCTAAAAGGCCTTTGCTGACGGCAAAACATCCGCCGTAACGGCCTACATCTTCTCCCATTAAAAAGACTCTATCATCTTTTTGCATCGCATTTCTGATGCCTTCGCGTACAGCTTCTCGGTAAGTGGTCTGGTTATCCTTTTTCATTGTACTTCCTCCGGTGAATAGACAAATTTTTCAAGATCGCTGATTGGTTCCAGTGTGCCATTTTCTGCAAACGTTACGGCTTCATCAATGGTCTTTGTGATCTCATCTTCTATCTCTTGCGCTTTGATCTTTGACCATAGCCCTCTATCTTCAAGGTTTTTCTTAAAAGTTACCAGCGGCCCTTTATCTTTCCACTCATTGACTTCTGTTTTTTTACGGTAAAGTTCTCCATCAAACATTGAATGTGGTCTAAAACGGTATGTCAGGCATTCAAGAAACACGGGGCCTTTGCCTGATTTGATATCTTCAACGGCATTTTTTGCAGACTCGGCGACCTGTTTCACATCCATCCCGTCAACCTGAAAAGAATTTATACGGTAGCTTGCCGCTTTTTTGGAAAGATTGACTTCCGACTCGGAGAATTCCAAAGCGGTACCCATCGCGTAATAGTTGTTTTCGCATATGAAAAGAACCGGTAACTGCCACAATGATGCCAGATTTAGAGATTCGTGGAATTCACCCTCTGCTACGGCACCGTCTCCAAAGAGGCAGACCGTTACCCGGTCGCGTTTCATCATTTTATCCGCAAGTGCCATACCAACTGCTAGAGGCAGGCCTCCGCCTACAATGGCATTGCCGCCGTAAAACCTGGCCTTTGCATCAAAAAGATGCATAGAGCCGCCGCGTCCTCCGGCACAGCCCTCTACTTTTCCGTACATTTCAGCCATTATGCTTTTAGCTGATATTCCCCGTGCCAATGCATGCCCGTGTTCCCTGTAAGTGGAGATCACGGCATCTTCGGCAGACAACGCATGCATTACGCCCACGGCAATAGCTTCTTCCCCGATATATAGATGCAAAAAGCCCCTGATCTTTTGGCTGCTGTAGAGCTCGATACATTTTTCTTCAAAGCGTCTTATCAAAAGCATTTGAGAATAAAATTTTTTGGCTAATTCTATATCCATAACAATCTCCTATAAATGAGGGTTATTGTTCTAAGGTCGAGGTGTCCCCCTCGGCCAATCCAAGCTCTCTTGCCTTGAGCAGCCTGCGCATGATTTTGCCACTGCGTGTTTTTGGCAGATTTCCCTTAAACTCGATCTCTTTGGGTGCAACGGCCGCGCCAAGTTTTTTACGCCCAAAGCCTATCAATTCGCGTTTGAGATCTTCGTTTGCTTCAACCCCGGCTTTCAGAGAAACAAAAGCCTTAACCAGTTGGCCGATTATGGGATCGGGTTTTCCGATAACTCCGGCTTCCGCAACTGCGGGGTGTTCCATCAATGCACTTTCTACTTCAAAAGGTCCTACCATATGCCCTGAAGTTTTTATGATATCATCGGCACGCCCGACAAACCAGAAGTAGCCATCCTCATCTTTATAGGCCAGGTCGCCTGAGATATAGCGGCCGCCTTTAAAGCATTTGTTGTATTTTTCTTCATTATGAAGGTATGCCCTGAACATTGAGGGCCATCCCGGTTTTAAGGCCAGATCGCCCTCGACTCCGGGTTCAATTATTTCCGTTACACTGCCGTCATCTTCTACGTTTATTATCGACGCTTCAATGCCCGGAAGAGGCCTGCCCATTGATCCTGGTTTAACTTTTTGTGATATCAGGTTTGAGATCATGATACCGCCTGTTTCGGTCTGCCACCAGTTATCATGAATCGGCATTTTAAGTTTTTCCACGCCCCACAGTACGGCTTCCGGATTTAACGGTTCGCCTACGCTTTGAATCAGGCGCAGCTTTGAAAGATCGTATTCAAGCGTCGGTTCGGATTCGATCCTCATCAGACGCCGGATCGCAGTTGGAGCAGTGTACCATACGGTAACTTTTTGATCTTGTAAAATACTATACCATCGTTTGGCATTGAACTCTGCTTCATCGACAATATTCGTTACCCCATGCAGCCACGGGGCAATGATGCCGTATGAAGTTCCGGTCACCCAGCCCGGATCAGCCGTGCACCAGAAAACATCATCTACATGTAGGTCCAATACATATTTTCCACTCATCCAGTGCGTATAAAGCGCCTTGTGAACATGAACTACTCCTTTTGGCATTCCTGTGGTTCCGCTGGTAAAATGAAGTATAGACATATCCTCGGGATCGGTGGGCTCGATCTCAAACTCATCGGAAGCCTCTTTTAAAAGGCGAGGCAGTGAAAGAATTATTTCACTTTGGTCATATTGCTCATCTATTAATAATATATATTGAAGATCGGGAAGCTGGTCTATAATAGGAACTATCTTTTTTTCAAAGAGCTTCTTTGTGGTCAGAAGTGCTTTTGCATCACCGCGGAGCATCCGCTGTAAAATAGGCCCGGGTCCGAATTGTGAAAAAAGAGGGCAGATCACATTTCGGTTTTTTAAAATTCCTATTGCTGCAATGTAGAGCTCGGGTACTCTTGGCGAGAGGGTAAATATTCTTTCGCCCTTTGCAAGTCCGAGAGATCTTAGGACATTGGCGAATTTAGCCGTCTCTTTTTTCATTTTAGCAAAGCTGAACTCTTGCTTTTGGCTGTTTTGGCCAAGCCAGACCAAAGCGGTTTTATTTGCCAGTTTTGAGTTGGCATGGCGGTCTATCGCTTCATGGGCGATATTGAGCCCTCCGCAGGGCAGTCCTTCAAATTGTTCGCCAATTTTTTCCCATTCAAAAGATTTTTTCTCTTTTTCATAGTCGATCAGGTTTGGGGTAACTTTAAGATCAGCTATATTTTTTTCGATCCAATTCTTTTCCATTTTTTTTGTCCTTTGAAAAGTCCGGATTAAATAATAAGTATATTAAAGAATATGGTCTTATTCACTCATAGTTCGGTGAAATTTGTGAGACATGATTTATATAAACGTAGGGGTTGGTTCTAACGTCGGCCGCTGTAGTTGCAGGCCACCGTGCCTGCCCTACCGAGGGCGACCACAGAGGGATTGCCCCTACGAAAAATGGCCGACAATAGTATCAAGCCCGAAATGTATAAACAGAGCTCGGCCTGAATTATTCCGAGCCGCTACAAGTATGCTCCGGTTGCAAATTTTTCTGCGCCTTGCATATGGATAACTTTTCCGTCCAAACACGGGTTTTCGGTCAGGTAATACTATGTCTTTGGCACTTATATGCCGTTCGGGGTTAACGCTTCAAAGCCGGAAATGATATCCAGAAGTTCCGTGGTGATATTCATCTGGCGTTGTTCCCGGAATGATTTTTTTAAATCCGACGTCATTTCCATAATGTTTTTTTCTGCGGCCTGCATGGCCATCAGCCGGGCCGAATTTTCCGCAGCCATGGAATGGGCCAAAGCCCGGTAAAGCGAAATAAAAAGGTGCTGTCGAAATAAATGCCGAAAAAGGTCGGGTTCGGAAAGCCCCAGCATGGGGATACATTTTTCCGGCCAGGGGGTGGCTTTGATGGCTTCGGTCCATGTATTGTCCAAAGGCATGAATGAATACAGCTGCGGGGTATATGAACCGGCGTTTTCCAAAATGTTGTGACACAGATAAAAATATGAAATTTTCTCCCTGGACTGCCATAATTCTAATTTTTTAACCATGTCCTGAACCATGGCAATGACCTGGCTGAGGTTGCCTGGTGCCGGGAAATCTTCATCGGGATGTGACCCGGATTCTTCCAGTCCTGCAAAAATTCTCTCACCGGACGACCATAAGCGAATGTCATGGCCGGTATCATTTAAATGACGGCTGTTTTCCAGAGCAAAGGAAACCAGAGATTCATTGAACGGGCCGCACATGCCCTGGTCGGAGCCGATCACGATGAAAACCGCTTTTTGATTTACGGGCTTTCCCAGGTCCACCCGGCTGTTTCTGAAAAAGGCCCGCCATCCATTGTCCACCACCTCCCGGTAAGCGTCAATGGCGGTAACAGCCTTTTCATATTGCCGGATATTCACCGCAGCCAGGCTTTTCATGGTTTTAACCACGGAGAGAAGGTCTTCTGTGGTCTTTATTTTTTTGTCCAGGGTCTGCATGGCAATATGGCCTGTCTTTTGATTTTAAAGAATGAGTCCGTAATTCCAGGGTCTGCATAGTCCTAAGATCTGTTCCTAAATTCCGTTATTGCTTCCGTAATGATCATTTCGATTTCTTTCCACAGGGGGGTTTTGGCATCCGCTGTCAAAAACCCGGCATCGGACTCAATGCCCGAGCTTTTTATTTTATCCAAGATCGCAGTTTCCGCTGCCGCCATATGGTCCAGTTGAATATTTTCCAAATGACCTTTGGTTACGGCATACAATATTGCGATCTGAAGAGGGGTGGAAAGAGGTGAAAACTGGTCCTGTTTCAGTGCTTCCCGCACACGGGCCCCGTGTGCCAGAGTTTTTCGCGTGTTTTCATCCAGCCTTGTACCGAACCGGGCAAAGGATTCCAGTTCCTGAAACTGGGTGTAGGACAGCTTTAAATCTCCGGAAACGGTTTGGTAGGCCGGTACCTGGGCTTTGCCCCCCACCCGGGAAACGGATTTTCCCACATCCACTGCCGGCAGAACCCCTTTTTGGAACAGATCCGGAGACAAATAGAGCTGCCCGTCGGTGATGGAGATTAAATTTGTCGGGATATAAGCGGAGATGTTTTGGGCCTCGGTTTCGGCAATGGGCAGGGCCGTAAGGCTGCCGCCTCCAAGATCGGCTTTCAAATGGGTGGCCCGTTCCAGCAGCTGGGCATGGATATAAAAAATATCCCCCGGAAACGCTTCCCGGCCGGGAGGACGACGCAGCAAAAGAGACAATTGACGGTAGGCCAAGGCGTGCCGGGTCAAATCGTCATAAACGATGAGGACATCCTGTCCGTTTTCCATAAAATATTCCGCCAGGGTGGTGGCGGCATAAGGGGCGAGATACTGCAATCCCGGCGGGTCGTTGCCTTCCACCACCACCACCAGCGTGTAGGTCAACGCCCCTTTTTCTTTTAAATCGGCAATGACCTTGGCGACACCGGCGCTTCTCTGGCCGATGGCACAGTAGACACAAATGACGTTTTTGTCTTTTTGGTTGATGATCGTGTCGACGGCAATGGCGGTTTTGCCCGTCTGGCGGTCTCCCAAAATCAATTCCCGCTGGCCTCGTCCGATGGGAATCAGGGCATCCACCACTTTAAGGCCGGTCTGCAAGGGGGTGTCCACCGGTTGACGGTCCAAAATTTTGGGGGCCTCTTTAAATACCTGGCACTGGTCGTCTGCAGAAACAGGCCCCATTCCGTCCAAAGGTTCTCCCAGGGGATTGATGATGCGACCGATAAATGCATCCCCAACCGGTATTTCCAACACTGCGTGACTGCGGGTAATTTCTTCCCCGGCGTTAGGTGACTTATGGGTGCCGAACAAGGCAATCCCCACGCGGTCCGGCAGGATATCTATGACTATGCCGGTGTCGCCGTTTTCAAAAGAAACCTGTTCTTCATATTTGACCCTGGTCATTCCCGTGGCCCAGACAACGCCTTCAGCCACAGACTGCACCCGCCCAATTTCTTCCGTTTCAGGTAAGGGGCTAAAGGCACCAAGACTTTTGTCCACAGCCTGGGAAACTTCGTTCAATATGTCGGTGATGTCAAAATCTTTCATGCCGCCTGCCGAAAATCCGCTTTCAGATGGGAGCGGATGTCATTTTCCAGATTTTTTAGATAGTTGTTTAGGTTCCATACGGTTTTGTGGTCTCCAACGGTGACTTCAATGCCCAGACCCAGCGCCTCAGATCGGTGAAACACTACGGATTGGGATTTGGGAAACCATTCTGAAAATTTCTCAGATAGTATGGTGGTCATTTCAGGAGCCACGTCAAATCCGCTGGTGACACGGACCTCACCGGTATAGTTTTTCATTTCAATTTTCTGCTCCAGGGCTTTGACCTTTTCGAGGAACACAAAAATGATTCGGTTTTCAAGACGCTGTTCTGCCAGGTCTTTCATGGCTTTTTCGCTGATACTGATAACCTGTCGGGTCACTTGCGTTTTTAATGCGTTCAAAAACGTTTGCTGGTCACTTTCCAATTTATTGATGGATGCCTGCCGCAGGTTTTCGATTTCATCTTTTACAGCAGCCATCTGTTTGTCCCGCCACATCTCAATGTCATGCCGGACCTCGGCCATCCGTTTTTCTTTGGTGGTGAAAAACAATTGTTTTTCTTTTTCCAGTTCAAGGGCATTTTGTTTAGCTGTTTCTTCCGCCAGTTTGGCTTGGGCCAGGGTTTGGGCGATTTTCTTTTCCCGCTCATCCATAACCCGGATGATGGGGGCATAGAGAAATCGGTGCAGCAGGTAAACCAGGAGCAAAAAATTAATAACCTGGGCTATTGTTGTGAAACCGTCTATCAGCATGGATTATCCTCCGGCTTGTGCAATAAAGTAATTCCAGAAGGGGTTGGCAAAAATTAAAATCATGGCCACCACCAAACAATAGATGGCCGTAGATTCCACCATGGCCATGCCCACAAAAACGGTCCGGGTGATGGCGTTGGTTTCATCGGGTTGCTGGGCAATGGCGGCCAGGGCCTGGGAAAGGGCCTTGGCTTCGCCCAGGGCCGGGGCAATGGAACCAATGGTCATGCACAAGCCGGCTGAAACAATGGAAATTATTGCCACTAAAGCCAAATCACTCATAGATTTTCTCCTTTGAATTGGTTGTTGACGTTGTCTGAATTTCCATGGCAGCGCCGATATAGACAGCCGCCAATATGGTAAAAATGTAAGCCTGTACCAGACCTGTGAGGAGTCCGAAAAGGTTCATGATCACCGGGAAAATCAATGGGGCGATTATCAACAGAATGGCCCCGATTATGTTGCTGCTCATGACATTCCCGAACAAACGTACCGCCAGGGCCAGTGTGCGGGAGAGCTCTCCGATAATGTTAAAGGGCATCATGAAGACCGATGGCCGAAAATAGTTCATAAGATAAGGGCCGCCCCCCATCCGTGAAATACCGTAAATCGGTACGGCAAAGAATACACAAGCAGCCAGGGCGATTGTGGTGGAAAGGGAGCCTGTGGGCGGTAAAAAACCCGGAACAACAGCGAGGATATTGGACAAGGCGATAAACAGAAAGAGACTTCCCAAAAAAGGGAGGAGCCCTTTAGGTTGGTAAGGTGTGACGTCCTTTAACTGCTGCTGGATGACGGACACAACGATCTCCAATGCACTTTGCCAACGGGAGACATGAACATCCGATGTGAGCTTGCGGGTGACCCACCCTGATCCAAGGACCAGCAACGCCATGGTCAGCCATGTAAATACCAGGGTGGCGTTAACGGAAATAAAGCCCCACTGCCAGTAGATGATGTTATCCGGACTGATGGGCATTATCCCGGCTTCCTTTTTCAAGATTGGGATTTATCGAACCGATTTTCCGGGTCAGGAAAAACCGGACCAGGGCAAACGCGATCAAGGAGATGATCAAGGCAAAAATGCCTCGCTTTAGTACCAGCCAAAACCCCACCAGGCAGAAACCGGTACGGAGCAGGTAACTTAATCCCAGAAAAAAAAATGGACGAGACCGTTGATGAATGTCTTTTAACGTCCACCACAGGCCGCCAAAATAAAACAATCCCAGGGCGGTACCCATGACCAGTGCGACGCATACGGATAAAAAATCAATGTTCATGGTTTTCCCGTTCCTTTTTGATATTATTCCTTTCCCGGCTGATCCAGGTCCAGGCGTTTAAACAGCCCAGAATCAGGCCGATTGCCAGGAGCATCAGGGTCCAGGCGTATTGTCCGGGATACCGGGAATCCAACCAGATACCGATAAAAATACACACCACCATTGGGATGGCCACGGACCATCCCACTATGCCGAATGTGCCCAGACCGAACCACAGGGCGTGTTCTTTTTTTTTTCTGGCCCGGAGTTTGCGTTTTTCCCGAACGTCAACGGCCTCTGAAAATTTTTTTTCTTTTTTATCGGTAGTATCAGTCATTTTTTCCCAGCTCCATGAATCGACGAATGATATTGGCTTCCAGTTTGGCAACCGCAGTACGGGCTTTTTTCTCCTGTTCGTCCACTACCGTTATCATTTGTTTCAAGGCCTGCTTGAGCTCACCCAGCTTTCCCTTGACTGCCATGAGGGTGACCACCCTGACATGGTCTTTTTGCTTTACCAGAATACCGCCTTTGACCGCCAGGAAGTTTTCTTCTCCGGTATCGGTCTCATAGGCAAGGATGCCGGGGACCAGAGCCGTTACAAAATCAATATGCCGGGGAAGAATGCCGAAACTGCCGGCCGGTCCTTCGCCCACAATTTTGGTGACGGCCACATCAAGAAAAATATCCGACGGTTCATAGATGGTGAGTTGCATTTTTTATTTTTTCATTGTCCCAAGCGCTCCGATCATATACAGCGCACTTTCCGGGAGATCGGAAAATTCGTCGTTTAAAATCCGTTCACAACCGGCAATCGTGTCTTCCAGCGTTACAAATTGCCCTTCAATGCCCGTAAACTGCCGGGTGGTGAAAAACGGCTGTGTTAAAAAGCGTTCCAATCGTCTGGCTCGAAATACGGTTTTGCGGTCTTCCGAGGCCAGTTCCTCTATTCCCAGCATGGCGATGATGTCCTTTAGCTCCTCATATCCGGCCAGGGTCTTTCGTACTTCCCGGGCCACGTCATAATGCTTTTGTCCCACAATCCTTGGTTGGAGCATGGCGGACCGGGATTGCAGGGGATCAATGGCCGGATAAAAGCCTTCTCCGGCCCTTTTCCGGGACAGGACAATGGACGCGGACAAATGGGAAAACGTGTGTACGGCGGACGGGTCCGTCAAATCATCCGCCGGTACATAAACGGCCTGAATAGAGGTAATGGCCGCTTGATGGGTGCTGGCGATGCGCTCCTCTAATGCGGCCAGTTCGGTGCCCATGGTGGGCTGGTATCCCATTCGGGAGGGCAACCGCCCCAAAAGCCCGGATAGTTCGGACCCGGCCTGGATAAACCGGAAAATATTGTCGATCAGCAGGAGCACGTCCTGTTCCTGATCGTCCCGGAAGTATTCCGCCATGGTCAAAGCGACGTGTCCCACCCGGAATCGGGCACCGGGGGGCTCGTTCATCTGCCCGAAAACCATCACGGTGTTTTTAAGTACGCCGGCCTGGGCCATTTCCCGATAAAGGTCTTCCCCTTCCCGGCATCGTTCGCCGATGCCGCAAAAAATGCTCATGCCTTTGTGCTTGCCCACCATGTTGTGGATCAGCTCGGTGATCACCACGGTTTTTCCCACACCGGCACCGCCGAACAATCCGGCCTTCCCGCCCCGTTCCAGGGGCACCAGAAGATCAATGGCCTTGATGCCGGTTAAAAAAATTTCCTGACTGGTGACCCGGTTGGAAAGGGCGATGGGGGACTGATGAATGGGACGGTAAGTAACGGCTTCAGGGGGGGCTTCCCCGTCGATGGGTTCTCCG
Organism: uncultured Desulfobacter sp.; assembly: GCF_963666695.1. Lineage (GTDB taxonomy): Bacteria > Desulfobacterota > Desulfobacteria > Desulfobacterales > Desulfobacteraceae > Desulfobacter. The sequence continues at coordinate 2,796,764 of NZ_OY762947.1, read as the reverse complement.
AAAACGTTGAACATCCGGCCCAGAAGGCTTTTGCCCACAGGAGCATTAAGGGACCGGCCGTCGGTTTTTGCAATGTCTCCCCGGCCGATGCCGGCGGTGGCGGTCAGGGCAATACCCTTGGCGCGACGGGTATCCATGTGGGCCACAATTTCAATGGGAACGGTTTCGCCCTCACCGGCCCACAGCAGGGTATTCAACGGCGGCAGGATGTCGTTGAAATATAAGTCAACGATACCGCCCCTTACGGAAATCACCACACCTTCGTTATATGTATCTTTGTCGAGGTTGCTGCTCATGTTTATCGAGCCCGTTTCTGTTAGCTAAGACAGTTGTGTAATAATACACTATTATAAATTCAGTACCAAGGATAAATATTATAATCCTCGCCTGAAACGCTAAAGTTTATCCTTTAAAATAGTTAAGGAACGGATTTTAAGTAACTTGCCCATTTTGATATATCCGGGAGCGCAGGCGTCCCGCCTGCAGTAAAAATGCAGGCGGGACGCCCGCGCTCCCAGGTCAAGTTATTTCGGTCTCATTCCTAAGTAAGGTTTCCCCATAATTCACAAATTCCGGAGACACTGAACAGTGTCATTTAGAATGGCATGTCAACAGGATGGGTTTTGAGCAGGCCCCCCTCTAAGCCGGCCCACCGGCCAGGATAAGATTCAGCCGTGCCTCAAGGGCTGAGGTTGTCTCTTTCATGCCCTTGTCACCGCCGCCAGAACCACCGCCACCACGGCCGCCGCCACCTCCGCCCATTCTACCGCCTCCGCCTCTCATACCTGAATCCCTGTTGTCAGAGGATTTATCTTTGCGGCCCCGGCCACAGGTAAGTACCAAAGCGATCCGGCTGTCCGGAGCAAGTTCTTTCAAAGAGGAGATGGCATCGAACCGGATTGCCGCCTCAATGACCATGCGGCCGGCATTTTCCTTGAGTGCGATGGTAAGTCCCGCCTTTTTCGCCTCTTCAAGGCTCATATCCATAGGATTTGATCCATAAGGATAGGTAAGTGTTAGTGTGTCGGCCATGGCAAATTTCGGCATCGCCCTAAGGCCGTCGGTTTTATTCTCTTTCTTTTCCCGGTTCGGGTCAGGCCTTTGGGACCGTCCCTTTCCCTTAACCTGGATAGTAAAGGGATGTTCGGAATCTTGTTCCGGGATCAGTGAGAGGCTGACGCCGCCTCGGAAAATGCTTGCCTGCGCGGGCCGGCTGCCCACGGATGCCGCCACATAGAGAACCTGGTTGTTGTTCATCGCTCGTATGGACAGTCGGTTCTCCGTATCAGAGTACATAGGCGGCGTTTCAGGCCAGTCTTCATCATGCCCGTCTGCCGTGATGGCGGCCACAGGCCACAGGCTCTGGACCGGGGCCGTGTTTTTGTTTGCACAGGCGGGAGAAAAGAAAATGGCGCAGGCCCCAAGGCAGGTCAATATACTCCAAGAGGCGGATATTTTCTGTTTGGACATGATCTGTTTTCCTTTCTAATTTATCCATACCGTATCTCTTATTCAATGTTTGAATATACTATTACACTATGTGGATTTATTGTGGAAAGGATGGGAATAGTTTGTGGAATACGTGTTTCGGTTGTCCAAAACCATACCCTGAAATGTTTTTTCTACAGGGGGAGGCAAATTTGCCGTTGAAAACTCGGAGTGTTAATGTTGATGTTTATCAACAAACAATCAAGGGGGATTTAAAAACGGTGCTGCCACTCAACAGCACCGTTCATTTTTATACCCAAATTCCTTTTTTGGGTGGGTTGCCGTATGAATCGAAAGAGTCCCCATTCGCTTTCAATACTGCCTGCAGATCTTCTACAGTAAATTCAAAGCCGTCTTCTTTTGCCATAGCTGCAAATTTTTCCATTGAAAAACAGTTATCGTACTTTACACGGAATTTACGATCATCTGCACCTTTATCCAAAAAGGCCAGAACGTTTTCTTTTGACATTGTTTTTCTCCATTAATTAATTAAAATTTAGTGGTGTCCGGTTCGGTTTTTCGGACAGTTAAAAAGGGTGTGTCCCATCTTTTTACATGTGAAATTTATATGCAAATAATAGACCAAGCTTAATATGATATGGATTTTTAAAGGGTGCGTTTTTATGAAAAAGGTTTCTAATCCTGTCCTCAAAAGTGAAAAAAACTATTGAAATTCAATAATTTTAATTTTTTATTCAGGGCTTTCGTTCAGACAATATTTAAAATCCTCTCATCGAGTGAAAGATAGGGCACCCACGTATAAAAAACTCATTTTTATTTTTTTATTGGAAACCGATAGTTTGGTATAAAAAGTGTATGTCTAAAAATAGATAATTTTGTTATGTTTTTATGACTTTTTTGTTTTTTTGTGGTTTGTGGCTCAATTTTTTGTCTAAAATAGGTATGTACAAAAAAGCGAACCAGGCATTGCTGACGTGAGTCAACACTAATATAGGAGGAATTGATATGAGAAGCGTGCAGGGATTATACATTTTTGTTTTTTTTGTTTTGCTGGTATTCAGCACCCAGGTACAGGCCGGGCAGGTTCGTGTTTCAGTGGCAAAGAGCATGAGCAATCTGTGCAATGATTTGATAATAACGTTTGATAAGCAGCATCCTGATGTGAAAATTATCCCTAATTTTGCCTCATCAGGCGCCTTGGCAAAACAAATTGAACAGGGGGCGCCTGCGGATATATATATATCTGCTAATCCAAAGTGGATGACGCATTTGATTGAAAAGGGAAAAATTAAGGCAGAAACAAAAAGAATATTTGCCCATAATTTGTTGGTTTTTGTGGGTAAGTCAAGCACGGATGCTCATTCCATGGGCGATTTACAGAAATTGAGGCGTGTTGCATTAGGTAGCCCCGGCAGTGTGCCGGCCGGTCAGTATGCCAAGCAGGCGATGGATAAAGAAGGGATATATGATGAAATGTTCAAGAACGGGCAACTTATCATGGCAAAGGACGTTCGCCAGGCATTGATCTATGCCGACCGGGGGGAGACCGATGGCGCGTTTGTTTACAAAACGGATGCGATGCTCGCCACCAGTGCCGAAATTTTGTTTGAAGTGCCTTTTGACCTTTATAGTCAGGTAACCTATCCGGTTGCCATGACAAAGGAAAGCGATGGAAATACCGATGCCAAGCTTTTCTATGACTATATCGTTTCTGAAGCGGCTCATCCGGTAATGATTCGCCTTGGTTTTACATTGCCCTGATACAAATTATGCTAAATGAAATTACAATATTGGGACTGTCGCCCCAGGATCTTTCTGCTGTCGGGCTTTCCCTGAAGGTTGCCTGTTCGGCAACCCTGATTGCCACACCCTTTGGGATTGCTTGTGGCTATTTTCTCGCCTTTGGTAAAACTAGAGGCAAGGCAGTGATCGAAGGGCTTATCAGTCTGCCTTTGGTTTTGCCGCCGGTTGTGGTCGGATATCTGTTGTTGCTGTCCTTCGGGTCCAACGGTATCATCGGGAAGTTTTTGAACCTTTTTGGTATCCAGGTGGTTTTTTCACTTACCGGTGCGGTCATTGCCTCCGCGGTGGTCGGATTTCCTTTGATGGTCCGTTCAATTCGTATCGGTATGGAAGCGGTGGATCAATCTTATATTTCAGTGTCACGAACCCTTGGTGCGGGATGGTGGGACAGTTTTTTTACTATTGTCCTGCCGTTGAGCGGCCGGGCGATTCTGTCCGGGATGTCGTTGATGTTTGCCCGAAACCTTGGTGAGTTCGGCGCAACTGTTATTCTTGCCGGCAATATCCCGGGGGTGACACAGACAATACCCCTGGCTATTTACGAATATACCTCTGTTCCGGGTGGCGACCGGATGGCGCTGACGCTTTGTCTGGTCTCCATCAGCCTGTCTTTTGCCATCCTTCTCGTTAGTGAAGGAATAAACCGAAAGTTCAAGAGAGGGTAACAGTGCGGTTAGACGTCGAGTTAAAAAAAAGTTTCAAGGATTTTACCCTTGATGTTGAATTCAGTCTGTCCTCACCAAGGATGGGGGTTTTCGGTCCGTCAGGGAGCGGAAAATCAACGATTATGAATTTGCTGTCCGGCCTGGAGTTGCCGGACAGCGGTTATATCCGGTTGGGTACTACCGTTCTTTTTGATTCAAAGGAAAAGATTAATCTCAAACCGGATCAGCGCAACGTCGGTGTTGTGTTTCAGCACGCCCATCTTTTCCCCCATATGAGCGTTAAAAGGAATATCTTCTATGGATTTAAGCGGGTTAAACCGGAAAATAGAAAGATTGATCCTGCGGGCCTTTTTGAGGTTCTCGGTGTTACGCAGCTTTTGTCACGGGATGTTTCCACCCTGTCGGGCGGGGAACGGCAGCGTATCGCCCTGGCAAGAACGGTTCTGTCGAATCCTCGGCTGATCCTGATGGATGAGCCGCTTTCGGCTTTGGACGAGGGGCATAAATTTCAAATTATTCCATATTTGAAAAATGTCTTTAACAGTTACGGTATTCCCATGATTTTTATCAGCCATTCGGTGCTGGAAATGCGGATGATGACCGATGAGGTTCTGGTGATCGAAAGGGGGCAGATTCAACAGCACGGTTCGGCTGAAGAACTGGTGAAAAAATCGTGGAACCGTGGTCTTGAAAGTTATATCAACCTGCTTAATCTTGGTTGTACTTCATCCTATAAGGGGCTGTTTCGTTGTGAGTGGGGGGATACCAATATTATTCTCACTGAACCGGCAGAAGGTGGCGACAATCTTTTTGAGCTGGACTCACGGGACATTCTTCTTTTCAAGCGGCATCCGGAGGCAACAAGTGCCAGGAACCTTCTGGAATGTACTGTGACGGATATATATAGTAGCGGCAATCGTGTGCGTGTGGAGCTTGCCTGTGGTACTGAACACCTGATTGCCCAGATCGTTCCCGAATCGGTACATGAGCTGGGGATCAAGGAAGGTACAATGGTGGTGGCGGCAATAAAGGCATCGGCGTTTAAGAAGATATTTTAAGGAAAAAGGCTATGAATATTGTCATTAAAGATGCTCGCCCTGTGGATATTGATCAGATGTTGCCTCTGGTGGCTCAACTTTTTGCGATGGAGCAGGATTCTGAATTTAATTCAGAGGTCCAGGCCAGGGGGCTTCGATTGATGCTGGACGGCTGCGGAAAGCACAGAGCCGTGAAGGTGGCGTGGGTGAATGACGCAATTGTCGGAATGTGCACGGCCCAGACCCGGATTTCAACACTCCGGGGTAATGTCAGTGCCGTGGTTGGTGATTTGGTTGTGGCTCGTGAATACAAAAAGAAAGAGATCGCAACCCTTTTGCTGTCTGCTATCGAAGACTGGGCTGTAAATAAGGGAATCAAATCCATATCCCTGCTTGCAGACAAAGACAATCGGGACGATCTTGATTTTTATATTGAAAAAGCGTGGAAACAAACCTCATTGGTCTGTCTGGTCAAACCCCTTGATTAAAATTGGGGGATTGGTTCTAACGTCGGCCGCTGTAGGGCAGGCCACCGTGCCTGCCCTAACGAGGGCAACCACAGAGGGATTGCCTCTACGAAAAATGGCCTACAATAGAACCGAGCCCAAAAACTTAAAAAAGTCTATCTGCTTGTCTTTTAAATAGGCTCTTAAGGAATCGATCTTAGATAACATGCCCATTTTGCTGTATCCGGGAGCGCGGGCGTCCCGCCTGCATTATACAAATGCAGGCGGGACGCCCGCGCTCCCAGGTTAAGTCATCCTCAGCGCTACATCAATAGACATTAGAAACAATCTATCTGCATTGGCTTGCCTTGATTACGACTTAAAATCCGGTGCGGTGGGATATTTAATTCTGATCTTAGGCCTAAATGGAAAGATATGCTTCGTGTCTATGTCGGTAAAAAGTGATTTAAAATAAAAAATTACATTTTTGGTGTCTTTGTGTGGGGTTGATTAAACCGGTTACGTTGACTGGCATCTCGCCCCTTCTTATTAAGAATAAATAAAAATAAAATTTTAACGTCCTCAAAATTAAGTTTATTGAATAATAATCTATTCGCTAAAAGTATATTACATATTTGAATCGAAATAAACCACAAATATGTAATATAAAATCCCTCCTCACATCATTTCAACACGAATAATAATTTTTTTTTATTTAAAACAAGATGTAATTCAAGCACGTTAGCATTTTTGTTGGTCATCCAACGTCGCTGTGGAACGCCCGTTGCAATTATAGGCATTACGACAACGGACAGGTTTTTAGCCTGTCAAACTAAAACACAACTAAAGCTTAATTAAGGAGCTAAAAAAATCATGAGAAAAGTAGCAATCTACGGAAAAGGCGGCATCGGCAAATCCACAACAACCCAGAACACGGTAGCGGGACTGGTGGAGGCCGGCAAAAAAATCATGATCGTGGGGTGTGACCCCAAGTCCGACTCCACACGGCTCATGCTCGACGGGTTGGCCCAGAAAACCGTTCTGGACACCCTGAGAGAAGAGGGTGAAGATGTGGAGCTCGAAGATGTCAGAAAAGCCGGATACGGTGGGGTCCTGTGTACGGAATCCGGCGGACCCGAACCCGGTGTCGGCTGCGCGGGTCGAGGCATCATCACCTCCATCAACCTGCTGGAGCAGCTGGGCGCCTATGACGAAGAGCAGAACCTGGATTATGTATTTTATGATGTTCTGGGCGACGTGGTCTGCGGCGGATTTGCCATGCCCATCCGTGAAGGCAAGGCCCAGGAGATCTATATTGTTGTTTCCGGCGAGATGATGGCCATGTACGCGGCCAACAACATCTGCAAGGGTATCGTAAAATTTGCCCAGTCCGGCGGCGTGCGTCTCGGCGGCCTGATCTGCAACTCCCGTCAGGTCGATAACGAACTGGAAATGATCGAACAGCTGGCCAAGAGACTGGGCACCCAGATGATCCACTTTGTTCCCCGGCATAACATGGTTCAGCAGGCGGAAATCAACAGAAAAACGGTTATCGATTTTGCACCGGATCACCCCCAGGCCGATGAATACCGGGCCCTGGCCAGAAAAATGGATGAGAATGAGATGTTTGTCATCCCCACCCCCCTTGAGATTGAAGAACTGGAGTCCCTGCTCATTGAATACGGGATCGCGGCGTAACCAAACACCTAAGCATGATAAGGAACAGTTAAATGAAAGTAATGATTAAAGCCATCGTCCGCCCTGAAAAAGTTAACGCCGTCATGTCCGCCCTCATGGAATCCGGATATCCGGCGGTTACCCGGATGAGTGTGGCCGGACGCGGCAAGCAGCGGGGGATCAAAATCGGTGAAATCACCTATGACGAAATTCCCAAGGAGATGCTGATATCGATTATTGATGAAAAAGATCGTGATTTTGTTCTTAAAACCATTTTAGAAACCGCCAAGACCGGTGAGAAAGGCGCCTTTGGCGACGGCAAGATTTTCATTTCTCCGGTCATTGAGTCGTATACCATCAGTTCAGGCAAAAAAGACATCGACCTGGATGAAGCGCTGGAGGAGGCATCATGAAAGAGATCATGGCCGTTGTCCGCATGAACAAGATCAATGCGACCAAAAAGGCGCTGATTGACGCGGGGGTGTCTTCCATGACCGCCTTTGAGTGTCTGGGACGGGGCAAAGGCCTGGTGAGCATGGATCTTCTCAAAGGGGCGGAAGAGGGGCATGAAGAGGCCATTGCCCAGTTGGGCGAGGGGAGCCGCCTACGCCCCAAACGGGCCCTGTTTGTGGTCGTGCCGGACAAACTGGTCCAAAAAACCGTAGACACGATTATAGACGCCAACCAAACCGGAAAGCCCGGAGACGGGAAAATTTGGGTCCAACCCACCGAAGACGCCATCTCCGTGAGGACATCTGAACACGGCAATGCCGTTCTGGACGAATTTTAAGCAAAACAACATGAGAGCAAAGATAGGGGTATAGACATATGACAGGCGAACGAACCGACACCGTTAATCCGGAAGAGATAAAAAAAGAAATACTGGCAAAGTATCCGCCGAAAGTGGCCCGGAAACGCGGCAAGCAGATCACGCCGGTTTCAAGCGATGACAAAGAGGGCGTTAAAGTCGGCGCCAATGTCAGGACCGTCCCGGGCATCATCACCCAGCGGGGCTGCTGTTATGCCGGCTGCAAAGGCGTTATTATGGGCCCGACCCGGGACATCATCAATTTAACCCACGGCCCCATCGGCTGCGGATTTTACTCCTGGCTGACCCGGCGCAACCAGACTCGTCCCCCAACGGAAGAATCCGACAATTATATGCCCTACTGCTTTTCCACGGACATGCAGGACGAGGATATTGTGTTCGGCGGGGAAAAGAAACTGAAAGCGGCCATCCAGGAAGCCTATGACATTTTTAAACCCAAGTCCATCTCCATCTTCTCCACCTGTCCGGTGGGGCTGATCGGCGACGATATCCATGCCGTGGCACGGAGATGAAGGAAAAGCTGGGCATCAACATTTTTGGATTCTCCTGTGAAGGCTATAAGGGCGTAAGTCAGTCCGCCGGCCATCACATTGCCAACAACGCTATTTTTACCCATGTCGTGGGCCTGGATGACTCGGTCATGGACGCGAAATTCAAAATCAACCTGCTGGGTGAATACAACATCGGCGGCGACGGGTTCGTCATTGAAGAACTGCTCAATAAATGCGGCATCGACCTGGTGTCCACATTTTCAGGTAACTCCACCATGGATCAGTTTGCCAACTGCCACACCGCCGACCTCAATGCGGTCATGTGCCACAGATCCATTAACTACGTGGCGGACATGCTCGAGACCAAATACGGCATTCCCTGGATAAAAGTCAGTTTCCTGGGACCAAATTCAACCGCGAGCAGCCTGCGCAAAATCGCCGCGTATTTTGAAGACCAGGAACTCATCGACCGGGTGGAAGCGGTAATAGCCGAGGAAATGGCGCCGGTTGACGCCAAAATCAAGGAGATCAAACCCCGGTGCGAGGGCAAAACCGCCATGATGTTTGTGGGCGGCTCCCGGGCCCACCATTACCAGGAACTGTTCCGGGACATCGGCATGACCGTGCTTTCCGCCGGATACGAGTTTGCCCACAGGGATGACTATGAAGGACGCCATGTCATTCCGGACATTAAAATTGATGCCGACTCCAGAAACATTGAAGAGCTGGAAATCGAACCGGATGCAACCCGGTACAACCCCAGAAAAACCGAAGAAGCGATGAAAGCGCTGGAAGAAAAGGGATTCCCGTTTAAAGAGTATGAGGGCATGATCCCTGAAATGGAAAAGGGGTCCCTGATTATCGATGACATCAGCCAGCACGAAACAGAAACCCTGATCGCCATGTACAAGCCGGACATTTTCTGTGCCGGTATCAAGGAAAAATACGCCGTTCAGAAGCACGGTATTCCCATGAAGCAGCTCCACTCCTATGACACGGGTGGGCCCTACGCATCATTTGAAGGCGCGATCAACTTTTTTGAGGAAATCGACCGCATGCTCAACGCCAATATCTGGCAATACCTGGAAGCGCCCTGGCAGAAGGACCCTGAATTGTCCGCCAACTATAATTGGGAATAAGCAAGAAACAAGAATCAAGAGACAAGAAACAAGAAACGAGAAACGGAGAAACTTATGCTGCTTCGACATACACCCACAGAGATTAAAGAAAGAAAAGCCCTGGCGGTTAATCCGGCGAAAACCTGCCAGCCCATCGGGGCCATGTACGCAGGTCTGGGTATCCATGGCTGCTTGCCTCACAGCCATGGGTCCCAGGGATGCTGCGCCTATCACCGGTCCACCTTGACCCGTCATTACCGTGAACCCATCATGGCCGCCACCTCCTCCTTTACGGAAGGGGCGTCGGTATTCGGCGGCCAGGCCAACCTGCTCCAGGCCCTGTTAACCATATTTACCACCTATGACCCGGACATTGTTGCGGTGCATACCACCTGTCTGTCGGAAACCATCGGCGACGATGTGAATCAGATTGTCAAAAAAGCCAAAACAGACGGCACCATCCCCGAAGGCAAGTATGTCATCCATACCCCGACGCCGTCCTATGTCGGCTCCCATGTCACCGGCTTTTCCAACATGGTGAAAGCCATGGCCGTCCAGCTGGCTGAAAAGACCGGCAAATCCAACGGAAAAGTTAACATTGTGCCCGGATTTGTGGAGCCTTCGGACATGGCGGAAATGAAGCGGATTGCCGGGATGCTGGGTATTGAGTCCATCCTTTTTCCGGACACCTCGGGCATTGTGAACGGCCCCTTGACCGGCAAATTCAATATGTACCCCAAGGGCGGCGTTTCCATTGACGAGCTCAAGAGCACCGGCGACAGCATCGGCTCCATCGGGCTGGGCGCCTGGGCCTCGGCCGATGCGGTCAGAGCCCTTGACGCCCAGTGTAAGGTGCCCTGCCAGGTGCAGGATCTGCCCATCGGCCTGTTGGCCACGGACCGGTTTGTGGATGCCCTGCGTACGGTGGCCGGCGTATCCGTACCCGATACCGTTACCCAGGAGCGGGGTCAGTTGTTGGATGTGATCTCAGACATGCAGCCCCACCTGTACGGCAAAAAAGTGGCCATCGCCGGTGATCCGGACCAGCTCATCCCCATGACCGAATTTTTGGTCACCATGGGCATGAAACCGGTTCATATTGTTACCGGTACCCCGGGCAAGGCCTTTACCAAACGGATCAAGGAAGTCACGGCCAAGTTCGGCGACGACATCAACGTCAAGGGCCCCGGCGACCTGTTCTATCTGCATCAGTTGATCAAGAACGAACCCGTGGACCTGCTCATCTGCAACACCTACGGCAAATATATTGCCCGGGACGAGGACATCCCGTTTGTACGCCACGGGTTCCCCATCCTGGACCGGATCGGCCACTCCTACTTTCCTTCCGTGGGATACAAAGGCGGGCTGCATTTCCTGGAAAAGATTCTGGGCGCCCTGATGGACCGCACGGACCGGGATGCACCCGAAGAACGTTTTGAACTGGTAGAGTAATTTAACGCAGTAAAGGAGAAATAACATGACCTCCATATCGGTACTCAAACAGCGGGAAAAACAGATCTACCAGAAGGGCAGCCGGCCCTTTAAGATAGAATGTGAAACCAAGAGTCTGGCCGGCGCGGTCAGCCAGCGGGCCTGTGTATTCTGCGGCTCCAGGGTGGTGCTTTACCCCATCGCCGACGCCTTGCATTTGATTCACGGCCCCATCGGGTGCGCCTCCTATACCTGGGACATCAGAGGGGCCCAGTCTTCGGGCCCGGAGCTGCACCGGATGAGTTTTTCAACGGACCTGTCAGAGACCGATATTATCTATGGCGGAGAAAAAAAGCTGAAACGGGCATTGCTGGAACTGATTGACAAATATTCACCCAAAGCCGCCTTTATCTATTGTACCTGTATTGTGGGCATTATTGGTGATGACGTGGACGCGGTCTGCCGCCAGGTCGAAGAAGAGACCCGCATCCCTGTCATTGCGGTCCACTCCGAAGGATTTAAAGGCACCAAAAAGGACGGATACAAGGCGGCCTGCGACGCCTTGTTCAGTCTCATCGAACGAAACAACGCCCCCCGGGTGACCATCCCCGACTCCATCAATATCCTGGGCGAATTCAATATTGGCGGAGAGACCTGGATGATCAAAAAATATTATGAAGCCATGGGGGTAAAGGTGGTCTCCGTGATCACCGGCGACGGCCGGGTGGACGAAGTGATGCAGGCACGCAATGCCGCCCTGAACGTGGTCCAGTGTTCAGGGTCGGTTACCCACCTGGCCAAGCAGATGCAGGAAGAGTACGGCATTCCATTTATACGGGTCTCTTATTTCGGCATTGAAGATACCTCGGACGCTCTGTACCAGGTGGCGGTATTTTTTGATAAAACCCCCGACATTCTTAAAAAAACCCAGGCCATGATCAAAAAGGAAGTCCAGGCCATTATCCCCCGTCTGGAAACCATGAAAAAAGACCTTGAGGGCAAAAAAGCGGCCATATACGTGGGCGGCGCGTTCAAGGCCTTCTCCCTGATCAAGGCATTAAAAACCCTGGGCATGGAAGTGGTTCTGGCCGGCTCCCAGACCGGCACCCAGGAAGATTATGAGGTGCTCAGGCAGATGTGTAACGAGGGCACCGTCATTTTAGACGACTCAAACCCGCTGGAGCTGGCCAAGTATTCCGTTGAAAAGGATGCCGACCTGTTTATCGGCGGCGTCAAGGAACGCCCCATTGCCTATAAGATGGGCATTGGGTTCTGCGACCATAACCATGAACGCAAAATTCCCCTGGTGGGATTTGAAGGCATGGTCAATTTTGCCAAAGAAGTCCACGGAACCGTGACAAGCCCGGTATGGGATCTGGTTCCCCGACGGCAGAAACCGGCCGGAAAGGAAGGTGCGATATGAGCCTGAGAAAACACAAAGAGACACCATCATACACCGCGACCCAGAATGCATGTAAAATGTGCACGCCGTTAGGGGCCACCCTGGTGTTCCAGGGCATTGAGGGCTGTGTGCCCCTGCTGCACGGCTCCCAGGGATGCTCCACTTATATGCGGCGTTACCTGATCTCCCATTTCAAGGAGCCCGTGGATATTGCCTCATCCAACTTCACCGAGGAAACGGCCGTATTCGGCGGCGGGGCCAACCTGAAACTGGCCATTGAAAATGTGGCCCGCCAGTATGCCCCGTCCATGATCGGTATCGCCACCACCTGCCTGTCCGAAACCATTGGGGATGATGTCCAGCTCATATTAAACAGCATGGACAATACCATCCAGGGCGCGGCCCTGGTCCATGTCTCCACACCCTCATATACCGGCACCCACGTGGACGGCTTCCATGGCGCCGTGGCGGCGGTGGTGGACCGGTTCAACCCGAAGGGGAAACGCATCGTTTACCGGCCCAAGAAGATGAAAAAAATCAACCTGTTTCCCGGCATGCTCTCCAACGAAGATCTGCGGCATTTAAAAGATATTTTTGAGGAGTTTCATACCCCGGTCACCATTCTGCCCGATTATTCCGAACGCCTGGAAGGCCCGTCATGGCAGGAATACCAGGCCATCCAGAAAGGCGGCACCCCCATTTCGGCCATTGAAAAGATGAATGTGGCGGTCAACAGTATGGAGTTCGGTGCCGTGCTGGCGCTGACGGCTGAAATGGGCCTGGAAACCGCGGGCGATATCTTACACAAACGCTTTGGGATCCCCTGCACACGGCTGCCCATCCCCATCGGGGTCAAGGCCACGGATCACTTTCTGGATACCCTGTCCCGGATTTCGGGCCGGCCTGTGCCGGAACGGTACCGAAAAGAGAAATGGCGGCTGGTGGATGCCTATGTGGACGGCAATAAATATGTATCGAAAAAACGGGCCCTGATCTACGGCGAAGAGGATTTTGTGGTCGCCATGGCCGGATTCCTGGCCGAGGTCGGTATCATTCCCGTGCTCTGCGCATCCGGCGGCAAAAGCAAAACATTTAAACAAGCCCTGGAACAGACCCTGCCCGACACCCTCATTGACCAGGTTATCATCCAGAATGACATGGACTTCACCTGCATGGAAGAGACTGCCGCAGCCATGCCCGACGATCAGAAACCTGAACTTATCATCGGCAATTCCAAGGGATACGCCATGGCAAGACGGCTGAACATCCCCTTGGTCCGGGTGGGATTTCCCATCCACGATCGGGTAGGGGGCGCGCGCATCCTGCACGTCGGCTACAAAGGCGCCCTGCAATTGTTTGACACTATCGTTAATACAATTCTTACGGCAAAACAGACCGAATCCAAAATCGGATATTCATATATGTGAATTTGTGGATTGGTTCTAACGTCGGCCGCTGTAGGGGCAGGCCACCGTGCCTGCCCTAACGAGGGCAACCACAGAGGGATTGCCCCTACGAAAAAGGCCCGACAATAGAATCAACCCCTAAATTTGTAAGGAAAATTAAAATGAACTTAGATAACCACCCCTGTTTTAATAAAAAGTCCTGCAAGGATTTCGGTCGAGTCCACCTTCCGGTTGCGCCGGCCTGTAATATCCAGTGCAATTTTTGCAACCGAAAGTTTGATTGTGTCAATGAAAGCCGTCCCGGGGTCACCTCCTCCATTCTGAGCCCGGACCAGGCCATGGCCTACCTGGCCGATGTGGTGGCGGCCAAACCCAATACCGCTGTGGTGGGCATTGCAGGTCCGGGCGATCCCTTTGCCAATGGCGATAAAACCATGGAAACCCTGACCAAGGTGCGCGCCGCCTACCCGGAGATGCTCTTGTGCGTGGCCACCAACGGCTTGAACATTCATCCCTACCTGGATGAACTCAAAGCCGTCAATACCACCCATGTGAGCATCACCATCAACGCAGTGGACCCTGACATCGGCGCAAAAATATATTCCTGGGTCCGGGACGGCAAACGCTCCGTGGGCCCGGTCCAGGGTGCAAAATTACTTTTAGAACGCCAGCTTGCCGCCGTCGAAGGCCTGAAGGCTCGCAATATCATGGTCAAGGTCAATTCCATTCTGTTGCCCGGTATCAATGAGCACCATATGACGGACGTGGCCAAAAAAATGGGTGAGATGGGTGTGGATATCTTCAACTGCATGCCCTATTTCCCCACCAAGGGCGCACATTTTGAAAACATGGCAGAGCCGGGCAAAGATGTGGTCAAGGAAATCCGAAAGGCCGCCAAGGTGTTTGTCCCCCAGATGACCCATTGCAAACGCTGCCGGGCCGATGCCGTGGCCTGCTCGACGATCCATTGAATCAGAAACTTATGGACCGGCTGACATACCACGCCACCGCCCCGATCCCGTTATCCACTGCGCCCAAGTATTGCCATGAAACGCCTGGTGACGATGACGATACGTATGCGTTCAATGCGTCGGCCCCAAGACCCTATGTGGCCCTGGCTACCCGGGAAGGTGCGTTAATCAACCAGCACTTAGGTGAGGCCACGGAATTACACGTTTATGACTTAACCCAGGACACCCCGGAATTTGTGGAAACACGGACGTTGCCGAAACCCGGCGGCGGGGATGTCAGATGGCAGAATCTTGCCCGGACCATTAAAGATTGCCACACCATTCTGGTGTCCGGTGTCGGGGAGACGCCTAAAAAAATCCTGGAGACCATGGGATTTACCATCCATGAGGTCAACGGCATGATTGATCTTGTACTCGTGGCCTTGAAAAAAGGAGAATCGTTAAATCATCTGATTGTCCGGGCACAGACCGCCTGTGGGGAGTGCAGGGGGACCGGCACCGGCTGTATGTAAAATACAAAAATATGGGATTGGTTCTAACCTCGGCCGCTGTAGGGGCAGGCCACCGTGCCTGCCCTAACGAGGGCAACCACAGAGGGATTGCCCCTACGAAAAATGGCCGACAATAGAATCAAGCCGAACATTTAAAAGGATAATAAAGGAGAAAAAAAATGAACAAACCTGAAAAACACATCCTCGTATGCTCAAGTTTCCGTCCAAGTGGAGAACCCAAGGGCAAATGCCACAGAAAAGGGGCTGGCGATTTTTTGGCCTATATTGAAAATGAAGTGATTGACAGAGGCCTTGAGGAGGTGCTGGTCTCCTCCACCTGCTGTCTGAAACAGTGTGACGACGGACCTATCATGGTGATTTACCCGGATAATATCTGGTATGGGCACGTAGAGAACGAAGAAGCCATTGACACCATTTTAGATGCCATGGAAGACGGCGAAATTGCAGAGGACTACGTACTGTAACGCGATAATCAAGTTTTTAGGGAAGTTGTTCAAATTCAAGGCGGAAAAAATTTTTAACCAAATGAATATACAATATATTTTGATGATTAAAAATTTTTTCCAACGCCGAAGTTGGGCAAATTAACTTAGAATCTATATGTTTCAAGTTTGCTTTGGCAAGTTCTAATGTGGACTGTCCTTCTGCCTCAATTTTGGTACGTCCCTTTTCCCCGCGACTACCCGCTCGGCCATATTTTCAGGGTCTGTTTATTTTTCATATTTTGGTTGACAAAAAGCAAGTTCTTGTCCTACAGTTCACATAAAGCTTTAGTTATGTCCCTTGGCGAGTGATGATTTGGACGCTCAGTCGGCGCTGGCGGCCATCTGGATGGTTAAGAGTAGGAATTCATAAATCCGGCCGGGCAAGGTCAACTCGTTAATTGCAATGGTGATTCGCATTGCTATTGAATTCGCCAATGCTTTTTTTTGACGTATAAAGTCTTCTTAATCTAATATTTGGCATGTGTCCGAAATGTCTTGTTTTATCTTTATGCGGCGTCATCTGCGTTGCCATTTTTAAGTTTTCAATCATTTTAAAATAAGGAGGCCAACCATGAGTTCATTGGGCCAAGAAGAATTAAAATTGGATGCGGACGGATATCTGGTGGATCCTTCCGTCTGGACCGAAAAGATCGCCTGTGCCATTGCGGAGAAGGAAGGCGTATCCGATGAGTGTCCCCTGAGCCGGGAACGGATGGACATTCTTAAATTTCTCCGGGATTATTATGATCGGTTTGAGGCCTTCCCCATCATCAGGGCGGTCTGCAAAAATGTGGGGCAGGAAAAGTCCTGCCAATACCATCAGTTCCCCGATCCTATTACGGCGTGGAAAATTGCAGGCCTGCCCAAGCCCAATCCGGAGGTTCTGTCCAGGATCGAGCTTTATGGTAAAGGTCACACGACTTGATAGCGATTTTAAACCATAACATGCTGTCATTTATGATAAGGACCGGCGCGACCTTTTTCCTGATGGCGCTGTTGCTGATCATTGGTTGTATTCCGACTTCACCCCAGAACGGCGGGCGTGGTGGGCCGCCGTCGGGGGTTGTCGAGATGGATCAGAATACCGATCCCCGCTTTTTTCTCCGGTATCAACCCGGGGCCGTCGGCCGGCTTAAGGTGGCCGGCAATGAGATTCGGCTCAATGGCAGAAGGATCGTCAGGGATGTCAATATCCAAAACGGCGCCCATGTCAGCACCGGTCCGGCTAGCGCTGCCGTCATCGACTTTTTCCCATCCAGGGAGGAAGACTGCGGCCTCGAAGTCCGCGACTTCCGGCACGGGCGGATTTTTGGTCTGACCGAGCAGTGTGGTCACCTGGTGATGACGGATCAGGGGGTTATGGAGACCCGTGGGCGGAAGGCGACCTACCACGTTGAAGCCCGTGGCGACAGGGAAACCGTCTTTACCGCCATCGAGGGAGAGGCGTCGGTCTGGCGGCATGCCGACCCGGGGGACGTCGTGTTCGTGCCGAGCTATCACCAGGTGCGCCTGTCGCGTAACTGGATCAGCCCTCCCCGCAGGGTTTCGCGCAATGAAGCCGAGTCGATCATTCACTGGCGAAAAAATTTTAGACAATGGAGAGAAGAATCTCTGATTTCTGTTCCGGACCTGAGGAAACGGCAGATCGGTGAAGTGAGGCGAATGCTGGATCGCCTGGGGCTGGGGCTCCGCGTCAATCCTTCCAATGCCGGCAGCGGGTATCGGGTGTACCGGCAATCTCCCGGGGCCGGCACTAAAGTGAGGACGGGTACGGTGGTCCGTGTGGATGTCCGGTCGGACAGGCCGACCGTCACGTCCCCGAATATCACCGTCCCCAACCTGAGCAGCAGATCCCTGGCCGACGCCAGGAAAATCCTGGATCGTCTGGGGCTGGGGCTCAGCGTCAATCCGCCCAATGCCGACAGCGGATATCGGGTATACCGGCAATCTCCCAGGGTCGGCACTAAAGTGAGAGCGGGTACGATGGTCCGTGTGGATGTCAGGGCAGACAGGCCGACTGTCACGTTTCCGGCGGTCACGGTCCCGGCAGTCATCATTCCAAAGGTCTCCGTCCCCAACTTGAGAAGCAGATCCCTGGCCGACGCCAGGAGAATTTTGGAGCGGCTGGGGCTGGGGCTGCGCTACAGTCCCCGGAGTGCCGCTGAAAATTACTGGGTCTCAGGTCAAGACCCCCCCGCCGGCAGGAAAGTGGATCAGGGAACCGTGTTGAACCTGACGCTTCAGCCGCCCATATATTAACTGACGACGGTATTGATATCGAGAGGCACTGAATGATGATGAACCGTCCGGATTCACACCTTCGTCACGGTCTTCGGCGTTTTGGACGCCTTGGTGTGCGCATGATTGCGACGATGGTGGCCGCCCTGCTCTTCATGGCCGGCTGCTGCTGGTTGCCGCCGGCCTCAGTGGAGGACGCCATCGAACTCTACGGTCGCCGTGGGCATAGCGCCTACAATGAGGGGCGGTACCTTGACGCTGCGGCGGCCTGGCAGAAGGGTCTGGATGCGGCCCGGCAGGGGCGGCGTTCCGCCGATGCCGCCAGGTTTTTGGTTGACCTCTCCCTGGCCAGTGAGGGTGTGGGGCGCTACGCCGCGGCCCTGGACCAAGCATCGGCGGCGCTCGAACTCCTGGGGGAGGGCGGCGACCCGGCGACGCGCTGCAGGGCCCTGATGCAGAAAGGCCTGGCCTACCGCCGAACGGCCCGCTATGCCGCAGCGAGGCCCTATTTCGACCGCGCCCTTGCGATTGCTCGCCGCCTGGAAGATTCGCACCTCGAAAGCGAGAGCCTTAGAAATATTGCCGCGCTCCTCCAGGACCAGGGGCAGCTTGAAGCGGCATTGAAATATTATGAGGATGCCCTCGCCCTCGCCCGCGCCCATGGGGATGAGACGAGTGAGGCACGGAGCCTCAACAATCTGGGGACCCTGTTCGATGACCAAGCGGAGTACCCCAAAGCCCTGGCCCGCCACCAGGCATCCCTCGTTCTGAGGCGGAAGATAGGGGACCGGGCAGGAGAGGGCAAGGTCCTGGGGAATATCTGCATCACCTACGCGAAACTTAACCAGCTCACCCCGGCGATGGCGCATTGTAAGGCAGCCCTCAAGGTTGCCGGGAATATTGGGGACCGGCAGCGGGAGGCCAACCATCTCAACAACATCGGAACCATCTACCGCAAACTGAATCAGCCCCGCAAGGCCCTCCGGTATTATCAGCGCGCCCTCAAGATTAAACAGGATCTCTCCGATTCCGCCGGGGAGGCCGGGACCCTCAATAACATCGGCGAGATCTATTGGCATCTGGGAAAACTTGATGCGGCTGAGGAGCATCTCGAGCGATCGCTTAAAATCAAGGCCGCCATCGGCGATGACGCCGGACAGAGCGCCTCCCATCAGAACCTGGCGCTGCTCTACAGCCGGCGGGGGGCGTATACCAAGGCAAAATCCCATTATATGAAGGCGATTTTTTTCAACAACCGCGCCGGCCGGCCCGAGCTGACGTGGCGGGCCTACGACGGGTTGAGCTACGTCTACCAATCATTGTCTAAGCCTGATCTGGCGATCCTCTACGGCAAGCAAGCCCTGCGGTCGATCCAGGAGACCCGTTCCCGTCTGGACTCCCTTGAGAAGTCGCTGCGCCAGTCCTACCTCTCCGACAAGGTGCAGGTCTACCGGCATGTCGCCGACCTTCTTATCCAAGAGGGGCGGCTGTCCGAGGCCCAGCAGGTCGTGTCCCTGCTCAAGGAAGAGGAGTACTGGCATTATCTCGACACCCGCAGCGCGGGGGAGGCATCGGTAGACGACGTCGTGACGACGATTACCGAGCAACACTGGACCGAAGAGATTGCCGCTTTTGACGGTGAGTTGGGTAGGCTCGGCTACGAGATCGAGCTGCTTGAGACCCAGCAGCGCAGGGATGGACTCAGCGAAGTCGGACGCCAACGCCTGTTCCAATTGTATGACACGGCCGATGAAGTTCAACAGGCCTTTGAAGCCTATCTGTTGGAGCTCGAATCGGACTACGACAATAAAGTCGAATTCGGCAAAAAAGACCTTGATAGTTTAGCGTCCCTGCAGGGAGACCTGGGAGAATTGGACGCGCGCACGGTCGTCGTGACCTTTCTGGTACTGGAAGACAATATCAGTATCCTCATTACAGCGCCGGCAGTACAGATTCCTTATCGGGTCCCGATCGACGAGGCCGAGCTCAACCAACGGGTCTTCGATTTCAAGCAGCGGCTGGTTCGGGCCGACCTTGATCCCCGGCCCCAGGCCCGGGCGCTATATGATTTGTTGATTGCGCCCATTGAGGAAGATCTGATTGCGCTCGATGCTGAAACCCTGATGATCTCCCTGGACGGCACACTGCGCTACCTGCCGTTTGCAGCACTGTTCGACGGAGAGCATTACCTGACGGAGAATTATAACCTCGCCCTCTTTACCCCGGCCGCCAAGACGCTCCCTGGTGAAACGGAGCCTCGGGATCTGCGTATTGCGGGGCTGGGGATGAGTCACGCGGCCGAGGGCTTCAGCCGCCTGCCGGCGGTCGAGGAAGAGCTCGACCTCATCGTCAGGGAAGACGACAACGACGACCCGAGGGGGGTTCTGCCGGGCAGGATCCTCCTCAACCGCAATTTTACCGCCGAAAGCCTGTCTGAGATACTGGGGCAGGGGTACCCGATCATCCATCTCGCCAGTCATTTCTCGTTCCGTCCCGGGATCGTGAAAGACTCGTTTGTCCTTCTCGGGGACGGCAACCGGCTCACCCTGGCGGACCTGGAAAGCCGGCGATACCCGTTCAAGTTTATCGAGCTTCTGACGCTTTCCGCCTGTGATACCGCCGTCGGCGGCGAAGATGCCCAGGGGAGGGAAATCGAGAGCTTTGCCACCCTTGCTCAGAAGCGTGGCGCCGGGGCTATTCTGGCCACACTCTGGCCCGTGGCCGATGCGAGTACGGGAGTTTTTATGTCGCTCTTTTATCAGATGAGAAATGAGCTTCGGCTGAGCAAGGCCGAAGCGCTCCGGGAGGTTCAGTCCATATTCATCTCCGGCACCCACGACGCGGAGGGCATGGGGCCTGAGCATCGGGGCATCAGGGAAGCGGACGGCGACGGGGGCGGATTCACCCCGCCGCCCGGGGCACCATTTGCCCATCCCTTTTACTGGGCACCGTTTATCCTGATGGGCAATTTTCTGTGAAACCCGCCTGCAATTTTTTCATTATCAACCCGATTCAACCTGCAATATGTTCTTACGTCTCGGCACGGAGAGGCAACCCATGTGGTCGCAGCTGCGGAAGGCATTGGGAGACAGAATTTTCTTGTTTATTTTAAAAGGTCTTTTTTTAAACTTTGGTGGTTGTTTGCGTTTTCAATAAAAAATTACATATTTGGATATAAACATATTTCGTATTTGTAACATTAGAAGCGCTATCTCAATTTGTGTCAACATAAATAAAATTTTCTTTATTTAAATTAATTTGTAATTCAAAAAAGTTAGAAATTTTTCCATTCATCCAAGATCCC